>JAJPJV010000023.1 GCA_021324045.1 Actinomycetota bacterium
CGTCACGTGCGAGTCCGACGAGATCAGACGGTAGGTGGCCATGGCGGTCCTCCTGGGTTCTCCCTCGCCCTCCCCATTCGCTGCGGTGGGGTACCCCGATCCTTTCGATTCAGGATCCTAAATCGATCGATCTTCCTTGCGCAAGCCTTGAGCGTGCGCAAGGAAGATCGATCCAATGCAATCGATCCGATCCAGATCCAATGCAATCGATCCGATCCATCAGTCCGGCTGAGGGAGATGAGGGAGCGAGTTCGGATCTCGGTCAGAGGACCCACTCAGGGAAACAGGTACCTATTCAAAGATGAGCACCTGGGAGGACGTCGCCATGAACGTCGGCAACGATGCCGACCGAGCAGCTGAGGTCATCGGCGCGAAAGCCCACTTCGTTCAGATCGTGTCTCTGCGCTGGCGGTTGTCGGGACTTCGGAGGTGGCATGATCTGGTCGAGGCACGTCGGTGGCCAACGTGTCGGCGATCCAAGTCTGCAATGTCGCAATGTCCTCCTGAGCTTGATGCCCTCACTGATTGGCGCAAGGCATGCCTTTCGGGAATCGAAAGGCATGCAGTTCGTTGGACAATCGTCATACAGCGGCCATTTCCCGAAACCGACGCGCTCGGCGAGCGGATCGTGAACGAGCAACTCGCTTCGAGTACAGGGACGGAGGAAGTCGACAGAAGCTCGTTCGCACCCCTGAGAGGGGTCTTCACGCATGGAGGAATCAGGTGATGGCGGTGGACATCGAAGTTCACGGACAGCACGTCCCAAACAAGCTCGCGTTGGTGATGGGATCTGGTGCGCAGCGTACGTACGGTGAGCTCCTCAGACGCTCGAATCGCGTTGCGAACCTTCTGCACGCGGCTGGTCTACGACGCGGCGACGGGCTGGCAATCATGCTCCCGAACCGCCCTGAGTTCTTCGAGATTGCCTGGGCTGCGCAGCGCTCCGGCCTCTATTACACACCCGTGAATACCCACCTTGTCGCCGACGAGCTCGCTTACATCGTTGCCGACTCAGGGGTAAAAGCGCTCTTCGTCGATGCCGCATTCTCGGGGATTGTGAGCCAGATCGAGCAAGCCGCTAGCAACGTCGACCTGCGTGTGATGGTCGGAGGCCTCATTGCAGGATACGTCGAATATGAGGAGGCTTTGTCCCGGTCAGCCGATGGGCCCCTACCAGAACCTTCGCAGGGAAGCGAGATGATGTACTCGTCCGGGACCACGGGCAGACCAAAGGCCGTGCGCCGCCCGCTCCCGGGACCGGAGGGGTCGTGGGCGCAGCGGACGGTAGAGGAGGGGCTCCGCGCGCTCTATGGCATGACGCCCTCTGACGTCTATCTGTCGCCAGCACCGCTCTACCACAGCGCGCCAATCACCTATTGCATGGCAACGATGCGCCTGGGCGCCACGGTCGTCGTCATGGAACGTTTCGACCCCGAGCAGTGCCTGGCACTGATTGAACACCACCGCGTCACCCATGCCCAGTTCGTTCCTACCATGTTCGTTCGCCTACTGAAGCTCCCCAGTGAGGTTCGTCACCGTTACGACGTCTCGAGTTTGCGAGCGGTGATTCATGCAGCAGCCCCCTGCCCGGTCGCCGTGAAGAAGGAGATGATGGAGTGGTGGGGTCCGATTATCTACGAGTACTACGCCGGAACCGAAGGTTTTGCGGCTACGTTCATCGGGCCAGAGGAGTGGCTGGCACACCCCGGATCAGTAGGAAGGTCGCAGAATCCGGTACACATCATGGGCGAAGACGGCGAGCTTCCGCCCGGAAAGCCTGGGTTGATCTATTTCGAGGGTGGTCCAGCCTTCGAGTACCACAATGACCCGATCAAGACGGCCTCGGTGAGCAATGAAATGGGATGGAGAACCCTCGGCGACGTTGGTTATCTCGACGCCGATGGCTACCTCTATTTGACCGATAGGGCAACGTTCATGATCGTGTCTGGGGGGGTCAACATCTATCCGCAGGAAATCGAGAACGTGCTCATCCTCCATCCCAAGGTGATGGACGCAGCGGTCTTCGGAGTCCCGAACGCGGAGTTCGGCGAGGAGGTCAAAGCGGTGGTCCAGCCGAAGGACTGGGAAGAGGCCGGAGAAGCGCTGGAGGCTGAGCTGATCGACTACTGCAGGTCCCACCTCGCTGGCTACAAGTGCCCTCGCAGCATCGACTTCGAACAGACGCTGCCACGCGATCCGAACGGGAAGCTCTACAAGCGCCACCTCCGCGATCGGTATTGGACAGGTCACCAGACCCGGCTGTTGTGAGTCCGGTCGACTTGTGACCCCAGAGGTGCCAGCCGCTGGCGCGACCCCCTGGAACGCCGGAGTCAAGTGGTGGTCAAAAGGAGGCCTTCACCTGGGGCTGTTCGAGCTCGCTCCTCGGTGAGGGGTCGCTGGCGGAGGGAACGCCGAGTACCGACGAGCTGCAGTGATTCGCTCCAATGTCCGTGTCGCTCAATGTTGCGGTTCTGGGTAGCGCGCCCTCAACACCGAGGTGCCGATGGCATTCTCGGTGTTGAGGGTCGGAGAAGTCAGCCATCTCAAGATGGGCTCGTCGCGTGGGGTCGTGAGCCTGCTGTTCCTGCAAGAAGCCCGAAGCAGTGGTGTTCCTCGATGGCAATGCCGAGAAGGTGGCGGGGTGCGAGAACCGGTTGCCCGTGAGCGTCTTCGCAGGGCTCATGTTGCCACGCGAAGCCCGATCATTTGCTCATTCAGCGATGCCCTCGAAGAGATCGCGTTCGACGTTCTCGACTGCTGCGAGAACCGGGCCACCGACCCTGCTGGCGGCCAAGGTGTAGTCGTCCCAGGGGTACAGCTCCCGTTGGACTTCGACCGGTACGCGGAACCAGTGGGCATCCGGCGATATTTGCGTGGCGTGGGCAGCGAGGGCATCACGGGCCACCTGGAGCCAGTCGCCGACATCGATTTGCGTGGTAACCGGCCTGGGAGGTTGTCGATCCGCCTTCCGGTCCTCCTCGGCCCATCGCTGGATCCATTGCTGGTAGGGGCTTTCCAGATGGTTCGCTTCGAACCACGCATGCAGCCTTCTGACCCGGGGCCGGGTGAACACGATGGTGTAGTAGAGCTTGGCAGGCGCCCATGGCGCACCTGCCTCCACGTACCAACTGGGGTCAGCGGCGCGGTCGAACGCGAGGTGGCTGATCTGGTGCACACGGATGTGATCGGGATGACCGCGTCCCCAGTCCCAATCATAGGACACCAGAACCTGAGGGCGTTCTGCTCGAATGATACGCACGAGAAGACCCGTGGCTTCGTCGAGATCGGCCTGGGCAAAGCAGTCGGGATGATTGTTCGGCTCCGTGTCCGGCATGCCCGAGTCTCGGTAGCCGAGCCGGTAGACGCGGTGGTAGCCGATAATGCGTGCGGCTGCGTCGAGCTCACGAGCCCGCACCGCGGCGAGGTCGCGTCGAGCCTCTTCGCTCGCCGCTGCTTCGTTGAGGATCTCCCCTGCTTCACCGCCGGTGCAGGACACGAGGACGGTCCGGACTCCCTCTGCAGCGTAGCGGGCGATCGTCGCGGCGCCCTTCGACGACTCGTCGTCAGGGTGGGCGTGGACGGTCAGGATGCAACGTCGTGTCATGACGATGAGGATCCTACGTTTCGCTCTCCAACTGAGTGAGCGGCGCCGCGCCCAGAACCAGGAGCGATCGGGCGGATTACGCTGCTTGGATTGGCGTCGTCTTGACAGCGCAGAGGAGGTGGAGCTTGCGCCTTTGCTTGATGATCGAGGGCCAAGAGGGCGTCCTCTGGGACGAATGGCTCGCGCTCGCTCGCGCCGTCGAGTCGGTAGGACTCGAAGGCCTCTTTCGTTCGGATCACTACACCTCCTTCCATGCTGCGCCCGGGCCAGCCATGGACGCATGGGCAACCATCGCCGGCCTCGCAGCAGCAACCAGTCGGATCAGGCTCGGGACGCTGGTGACCCCCGCCACGTTTCGGCCGCCCAGCGAATTGGCTCGAGTTGTGGTGACCGCCGACCACATCTCGGGCGGCAGGGTATCGCTCGGGCTCGGTGCCGGCTGGTTCGAGAAGGAGCATCGCCAGAACGGGTTTCCCTTCCCACCCACGGCCGAGCGACTCTCGATGCTCGCAGAGTACGTTGAGGTTCTCCTTCGGAGCTGGCGCGCGAGCCAGTTCGATTTTCGTGGCAAGCACTTCACCATCGAGGGCCAACGTGCCCTACCCGCTCCGGTACAACGTCCTCATCCTCCGTTGATCTTTGGCGGTAGTGGTGGCCCGAGGTCGTTGCGGCTCGCGGCGCGGTTCGCGAACGAGTACAACGCAGCGTTCTTGACTCCAGAAGAGGCAGCTGACCTGCGCCGGCGACTGGACGAGGCCTGCCGTGTCGAGGGACGCGATCCCGGTGCCGTGGCTCTTTCCCTCATGACGTTGGTGGCGCCTGGAACGGACACGGCGGACGCTGAGGCGCGGCTGGACCGAATGCTTTCGGTCTTTCGGGTGCCAAGGGCACGTTGCCAGAGCGGATCGCTCGATGAGGTCGAATCGTCGCTGCGTGACCTCGAAGACGCGGGGGTCAAGAGGATCTACTCGCAGCACCCGGATCGTCACGACTTCAAGTCGATCGAGCTTCTCGGAGAGTTGGCAGCGCGCTTCGAAGAGTGACCCGAGACAGACCTGCGCGGCCGGGGCCAATGGCGACTGTCCGGGACGAAGGCAACGTTGCCGTTCGCCCCGGCAGGACGAGGGTTGGGATCGCTCGGGAAGAGATGCACGTGGCGTCTGCGGAGACCGATGGTCTTGTAAGCGCCCATTCGCCGATTTCCTACATGCCGACCGGTCTGGTTCTGTCAGATGGGAGCTCGAGGGCCGTTTCCGGCGATGCGCCCAAATCTCCTTCAAGAGCACGCTATTTCGGATGCCCCCTCCTGGGTGGTGATGTGCTCGATCTGATGAGCTCGTGGACCTCACACTTCCGTACTCCGCCAACTCGGCTCGTCTTGCTCGGCATGAACGCTGTGGAGCTGCGCGCCAACGCGATGGCGGCGGCAGCCGTCGTCTATGATCTCAATGCGAATCCGTTCCTGCCCTTCGCCGATCAATCCTTTGACGCCGTGTGTGCTACGCGTCAGTCGACTACCTGATACGACCGGTCGAAATCCTCGCCGAGGTGGCCCGTATCGTGCTTTCAGGCGGTCCCTTCGTTTGTTCTTTCTCCAACCGCTGCTTTCCGACGATCGTGGAACAGTATTTTTGGCTTGCCGAAGGTTGGAGTGACGTCTGCAGCGAAAGGCGGACGCCTTCGGACCATGACGGCGACCCGTTGTTCGCGGTGTGGGCCTACCAACTCCATGGCGCACCTTCTATGGCCGGCTCGAGGTGAATGGCGCCGCCTCGGTCATCGGACAGCGCACCTGTTGTCGCGGGGGTTCTTATCACATAACATTCCGGTCCTGTTCCCTACGGGGCACGGAGTCAGGGGGTGGAGGCGATGCGTGTCCTGTGTCCGCTTCGTTCGATCGCCTGGGGAAGTTCCTTGGTCCTCCTCGTCGCGATCATCACTTTCGTGTCACAGATCCCCTCGGGGGCATCGACCGCGAATAATTCCAGTGCTCCGGGGGTGACCCCTCATTCCATCAAGGTTGGTCTCATCACCTCGCTCACCGGCTCCGATGCGTCGAACTCGAACCCTGGCATCCCCAACGGCTTCAAAGCGCGCATCGACCTCCAGAATGCCCAAGGCGGCGTCTACGGGCGCAAGATCGAATACATCGTTGAAGACGACCAGTCGAGCCCTGGTCAAGCCCAGACGGCCGCTGCCGCGGAGGTCACAAAGGGCGTCTTCGCCATCGACTACAACAGCCCGTTCGCATTCGGGGCGGCCCAGTACCTCCAGCAGCAGGGCGTCCCTGTCGTCGGTGGCGGCTACGACGGACCCGAGTGGACATCGACGAACTACCGGAACATGTTCTCAACCGTCCCTGCCGTTTTTGCCAATCCGCCGCGCTACAAGACCAACACGACGCTGCTGAAGAAGGCCGGCGCTCGGCGCTTCGCTGTCATCGGCTATGGCATCTCTCCCAGCTCGTCGCAGGCGGCGGCGAATGCTGCGATCTCGCTGAAGCAGGCAGGGTTCCAAGTCCCGTACCTCAACACGTCGCTGCCGTTCGGGACCGTCAACGTTACTGCTGTCGCACTCCAGATGAAGGCTGCCAATGTCGACAGCATGGAGGCAGAGATCGACGGGAACACCGAGCTCGCACTGGTCACCGCCGGCGAGCAGACCGGGATCAAATGGCGGTACGTCGTCCTCGCGACCGGCTACGGGCAGGCATGGCTCGACAACCCCCAGGCTGTGGCCAGCAGTCAGAGGCTTTACTTCGGGGTCCTCCAGACGCCCGTTGAGCTGCACACGCCGGCAACCATTGCCGAGCAGGCAGCCTTCAAGAAGTACACGGGTTTCACGGGTCTTCCCGACTTCGGTTGGACCGAGGGGTGGGAGTCTGCGGGACTGCTGATCAAGGGTCTCCAGGTCGCGGGGAAGAACCCCACCAGGGCGTCGTTCATCGACAACCTGCGCAAGGTGACGAGCTGGAACGATGACGGGTTGCTCGCGGCACCGACCAACTTCGCGCGTTGGACGTCGCCTCCCCCGGAGCAGTGCGGCTACACCGAGCAGCTGATCGGTCATCGGTTCTTCCCGACATCGACCAAGCCATTGTGCGCCGCTTTGGTTCGCGGAACCTGATTTTCCCTCGAGGGGACCGGATAGGCTAGGGCCCTCCAGGGCTGAGAACGCCCTGCTAGGCGGCGTGGCCGAGTGGTTGAGGCAGGGGCCTGCAAAGCCCCGTACGGCGGTTCGATTCCGCCCGCCGCCTCGAGGGTTGGGCAGGGATGCCCGTTCAGCGTGGAGTGATCGAGGATCAGGGCCCGGGGGGCCGAGGCGTCCCTGGTCTCGCAGGAAGATCTTGCAAATCGGCGCTTGTTCCGTGGGTACTTCAAGAGCTCGGCGAGCGGTGGGGGATTTCGTCAGTGGGGCGCTCCACGGTCAACGGAACATCTCATCTGCCCACTCGATCAGCTGTGGCACCAGGAGAGGCCAGCGCTCGAACAAGGTCCCACCGCGTTGGGCCGAATCTTGGCGTTCGATCCATTCACGGTCGCCCCAGGGTGGTTCGACCAGGCGGGCAGTGGGAAGGTTGGCCGCGAGGCGTTCGGAGGTTTCTCGGGGGTGGGCCATGTCAGCGGCACCGCTGCGGAATACCAGGACCGGTATCGTCACCGCGGCGGCCTCTTCGTCGGTGAGACCTGGCACGAGTGGATCGCCACAGGCACAGTAGGCGTGCATCCAGCGTTCCATGGTCGCCTTGAATTCAGCTGGGTCGAGTGCCAAGAAGCGCTCTCGGTTGCGAGGATTGCGCCGGACGACCTCTTCCCACTGCGGGAGATTGGCGACGTCTTCCATGGTCCCGTTCCAGATCGCGGCGATCGACGGGGCGCAGTAATAGTTCCCGAGGCTCATCAACCCGTAGACCCCTCCACTGATCCACCAGATCGCGAGTCCGCGGGCGAGCTCGGGGTGCCGAGCTGCAGTCAGGAGGGAGACTCGAGCGCCGCCCGAACCGCCGATGATGACAGTAGGGCCAAAGTCGAGCTGTTGCAGAAGCTGCGCGAGGGAGTCGGCCTGGATCACCGACTCCGATGGGCCCGAGAAGCTGATCGCCGATGCACCGCAGTTGAGGCGGTCGTAGATCAAGACCTTCTTCCCGTGAGCAGCAAGCGCCTCTGCCATCTGGCGGACGCCGCCGTAGTCCTTGCTGAAGCGGCCCCCTGGGGTCAGCACCCATGGCTGACCTTCACCGATGACCTCGTAGGCGATCTCTAGATCACCCTGCTGTGCAAATGGCATCGATCTCCCTTCCTGAGATGCACCTGCCTCCTTCCGCAACGCCACGTATCGCATTCCAGTGACGGCTCGCGTTCGGAGCCCCGCCCATCGAGGAGCACAGTATTACCGATGTCCTGCTCGAAGCGCCTGATCCCCTTCGAGCGATGCACGATGACCCGGGTCCGATCGATGCGATCTGGCAACATTCCTCGCATGGCAGAGCCGACGATCCATGTGGGGCGGTCCTACCAACGCTACGAGGGTCGTATCGATGAGGATGCCACGGTGGCGTTCGCCCTTGCGACCAACGATCCGAACGAGATTTGCAGACAGGGTCGTGCTGTGCCCCCTTTGTACACAGTCTCGCTGATCCTTCCTGCATACATGGAGGCTCAACAGAAGGCCGCGGATCCGGGTGCCATTCGAAATGTTCGCGGCGGGATGGCAGGCGGTCATGACGTTCACATCATCAATCCCCTCCGAGCAGGAATGGAGGTGTCCTGGCAGGCCACGACGTACAACGCGAGGCAGACGGCGAAAGGCGCGGTGGTGACGCAGCGCATCGTCGTCAGCGATCGGGAGGGGGCACCGCTGGTCGAACATTTCTGGTGGTCGTTTCTGATCGGTGGTGAGATCGACGAGGACGTAGGCCCTGATCTAGCCGACCACCGGTTCCCAGCCGGGGTCCGCGAACGAATCGTCGCGACGCACACCATCGAAGTGGCCCGTGACCAAGGTTTCCGCTTCGCTGGAGTTTCCGGTGACCACAATCCGCATTCGATGGACGATGAAGCCGCTCGCCGAGAAGGGTTTCCGGGAAAGATCCTCCAAGGGATGTGCACGTTCGCCATGTGCGGTGGAGCGATCGTCAAGGTCGGCGCTGGGGGAGATCCGAACCGATTGCGTCGGCTCGCCGGGCGGTTCTCAGCTCCGGTGTTTCCGGGTCGTCCAATCGTCGTGCACGCCTACGATGCAAGCGAAGGTGAACAGGGGCGCCGAATCCTCGCGTTTGAGGCGACCCAGGATGCGAGAACCGTTCTCGAGCACGGACGAGCCGAGCTGTCGGCTTGACCAGCGGACCACCGCCGGCGCTGTGCCCGATAAGGCTGGTTCAAGCGCCGAGACTGGCCAAAGCCTCGAGGGTTCCGAGCTCGGCGAACGCGACTGCATATCGTTCGCACAGGGCCAGGCAGACTTCTCTTCGTTGGGCGGTCTCGGAGGCGAGGGTCGCGAGCCAGACGGCCAATCCATAGGCTGGTGACGCGCGGTACCGAAGCCATGCTTCTTCGGCGCTGGGTCGTTGCTCACGCGCAATGCCCAGCGCCTCGCAATATCCCTTGATGAGATCGTCTTCGTAATGTCGCCGGTCCTCCGTCGTGAGCGCGCTGATGAGGAAGTAGCCGACGTCTTGAGACCAGTTGCCTCGACGGGTGACCTGCCAGTCGAGAAACCCGACGTTGTCGTCTGGCAAGACGTAGGTGTTCCCGATATGAGCATCCGCATGAAGGAGTGTGAGGGGATCTTGACCCACTGAGCTCACGTAACGGGCCCAGGTGTCCACAATTGCGTCTGGATGCATCCGAGCGATCTGGCGGGGAAGGCAGTCCGCCGCGCGTTCGAGTCCGGTCGGAACTCGGGTTCTCAGGCCGACCGCGAATCCCTCGGTCGGTCTCCACGTCTGCACCCACGCGAGTTCCGGATGCGTCACTTCGGACAGTCCCCAGTACTGGCTGTGCAGGCGGGCCAGGCCGGTCAATCCGTTCGTCACCTGGTCGACCGTCATCGGTCGGGTGGCATCTCTGGGATCCGCGCCCCGCTCGGTGACGTCTTCCATGACGATCACGTAATCGAGGCTGGGCCGGTCGATGAGGACCCTGTAGACCAGGGGATGGTCGACGGGCAGTTGCGCTCCGGAGGCCATCAGGTCTGGCTCGTTGAACAAGTTCCCGTTGCGGGCGTGGGTGTCGCGGAAATTGCCTTCGGCCTTGACGAAGACGATCTCCGGACCGTGATGCTCGTCGTAGACGAGGCGGAAGCGCGCTCGCCGGTTGGTCCCGTTGTCCTCACTGACGAGCGTGACGTGCTTCACGCTGATGCCCGGGTAATGACCAGAGAGGGCAGCCGTCATCCATGCCGGCGTGACGTCGTGCCAGTCGGCCGGGATCGCCAGTTCTGGAGCGACCTGGGCGGGTCGCGGATCTGCCGCGGTCATTGCCCATCGGCCGACGTTACGCGGGGAGGTTCCATCGTGGAACTAGACGGTCGTGGGTACCCGTTGGAGGCCAACCCCGGGAACCCGCACAAATCCGTCCGGCACGCATGCTTCCATTGCCTTGCCCAGCTTGTCCGCATGACGCGCAATCTCATCGAAATCGACGGTAGGCACTACATGGGAAAAGCCGGCCCGCTTGAGCAATTCGGCGAGATGGTTGCGCACCTGATCGACGTACCATGCCAGCGGCTCGCCGAACGATGCACGGTCGAAGGGGATTTGATCGCCGCTTGCAGGGACATGAAAGTGGGGAGAGTCGACGAAGTCGTCGAAGCGAAGCATCTCCGTCCACTCGCCGTTTACGCGTCCGTGGACTCGCAAGGTGGCACCGATATTTCGGAAGGATACGTCGAATCGCAGTCCGCCAAACTCAAGCACTGTCGACGTTTGGCGTTCTTCGGCTTGGCCTGCATGTAGCCGTCCGTCGGCTGCCGGATTCTCCTCCATTCCGGTTCTCCCTTCCGCATCACCACGCGACTTTGCCAGGATAGTGGCGGACAGCAAGGACCGGTGGTGGAGCGCCGGCAGGTGCCGATGCTGCACCACCACCGGAGCCTGCAGAAACGACTGCGGTCAACGCCGAGAGGAGGTCCTCATTCGGCGATCGGAGAGCCGGCGAGCTGCGGTTAGGAAGCCCTCGAAAGTGGCTCGACCTTGGTGAGCTCTTGGCGTTCCAGCTGAACGGCTTGGTCTTCGAACTTGCGGTAGAGGCCGCTGAAGAAGCGCACCAATGCGTGCATGAGAAGCGCCGAGCCACCGAGCGCGGCACCAGTGAGGGTTACTCCGACCCATGCGTAGCGCAGGTGACCGATGTGCCAACCGATCCACATGTTGAAATTCGCGAGCCATGCGAGGGCAACTCCCCAACCACCGGCCAGAAACGCCCGTACGTCGGGTAACCGCCATGCGACTCTCTCAGCGAGCATCGTAAGACCCATGACACACAGGGCCAGGAAGAAGAAGACTGCGAAAAAGTGCATTGACGCCTCCTTTCCTTTCGGTCTTGAACCGATTCTATGGATCCTCAAGGCTTCTCTGCGCGATGGGACCATTGGACACGTTATTGGGGATCTGGCTCATGAGATTCACTGGAAAACGGGGTCATCTATCAAACGTTGGATCGGATCAAGGCTCCCCACCGAGGCAGGAGCTCAGAGCGGGCATGTTTCCAGCTCGCCAAGGGCCGGTGCCCGAAGGGCGACGAGAGCGAACTTCGATGCTCGAGCCCGATGGCGCACATGGAGGTTCCCCTGGTAGCTCGTGGCGAGTCGTGACATGACGAGGCGTCACCAGTGGGATCAACGGGCCCCCGGCATCGTGGTGGAGATCGCTCGCAGCCCTGGGCGGTGCCGGTCTGGCGGCGTTGTTGGGATCTACGGATCGGGCTGCTCGGACGCAGCATTGGTTGGATCAGCGTGGCGATGTGCTCGGGGCCAGAAGTCCAGAGGGGCTGCCCGCCGCTCCGCACGCAACGCTCGCAGTCTGGGTCCGGTCGCGGCTTCGGTGACGAGCCGGTTCGGTGTTGTGCACGCAGTGCGGCAATCTCGGCTCACCGCTTGACGCCGAGGCCGAGTTGATCCGGACGAGCCGGCTGCCGGCTTGCCATCCGCAGCGACGATGTCGAGTGGCTCACCCAAGGCGTCGAGGAATTCGTCACAATGTGCGCCGACAACTGGCTCTAGAGCGCTCGACGGGTGGCAGGATGAGGTCTCTTCGAGGGGTCCTACCTACCTCGCCGTGGCCCCTCACGTTCGACGCATGAATCGGGCTGTGCGTCCGGGGTTCTTCGGTGCCGACGGGCATCAGGAGACGAGCATGCCATCGACCAACGCCAGACGGCCGCCAGTTGTCTGCTCAACCCGCCCCGATTCGCCACGTTGCGTTCGGAAGCTGTGTGCCGACCAAGGCGACCGCTGCCGCACGCATCGAGTCCTCCGACGGGGTTACCATCTGCCCACAGCGCGTTCGTGCGGAGATCACGGTGCCCGCTTTCGGGGCTGGACTGAGTGGAGCGTGACCAGAGCTACGAGCGACCTGGTCGTGAATCTCGTCTGGACGAGGGTTGCAGGAGGACGGTGTTGGAGCGCCCGTCGCTCGCCGAGCAGTTGCGGCAGAAGCGTTCAGAGACGGTGATCTCGGAGCTGGAGTCCACCGCGCTCCGACTCTTCGAAGAGCGCGGCTTCGGTGAGGTTACGGTCCAGGAAATTGCCGATGAGGCGAGAATCTCGGTGCGAACCTTCTATCGCTACTTTCCAACAAAAGAGGACGTTTTGCAACGAAGGCTCGACCAACGCAGTGATGCGCTCCGTGCGGCACTCGCGCACCGGCCAGTCGAAGAAACCCCGCTGCATGCGCTTCGTGCCGCCTTGGCCGAGGTCGTCTCAGCCGAAGACGCCGTGCTCCTTCGCCGCTGGATCAGCGTCGTGGCCACCACGCCGAGCCTCCTGCGAGCGGTAATCGGTGGGATCCACCTCAAGACTCTTCGCGTGATCGCCGAGTTCTTCGGGGCGAGGCTCGGAACGTCAAGCGATGACCTCATCCCCACCGTGCTCGCCGCAGCGACCGGCGGTGTCCTCCAAGCGGCCCATACGCAATGGTTCCTTCACGGCGGTGACCTGTCCACGAAGATCTCCGAGTGCCTGGAGGTGCTCGAGCGAGGGGTCCCCAGCGTCGTTGACGACTGGCTGCCGACGGTGGTCGAGGGGGTGTCGAGCTAGCGCGTGAGGGCTTCTCACTGTTGCGGCCTCATCGTGGTTGTCCATCAGCGCTGATCCCGTGCGGGCCGTATCGCTGTCCGCCCAGGGCATTGACGCGACCATCGAAGCGTTCAGCGCGTTGTAGTGAACGCCAGCTTGACCATTCGTTCCCGACCTCTCAGGTGGACTTTCCTTCGGCAGAGCCGGACCGAGCGGCGGGCCTCAGGGGTTCGCGAACTGGGCAACCTCGGTCGATCCCTGGAGTGCGAGGGTAGAGGCATTTCCGGCGGTGAGGGCCGTCACCACCTCGTCGAAGTAACCGGCACCGACCTCACGCTGGTGGCGGGTCGCCGTGTAGCCCTCGGCTTCGGCGGCGAACTCCCGCTCTTGGAGCTCGACGTAGGCAGACATCCCCCGTCTCGCATAGCCGCGGGCCAGCGTGAAGGTCGACTCGCAGAGAGCGTGCCAGCCCGCCAGCGTCACGAACTGGAACACGTAACCCATCGCTCCGAGCTCCTTTTGGAATCGGGCAATGGTCTCGTCGTCGAGATGCTTCTTCCAGTTGAACGACGGAGAACAGTTGTAGGCAAGAAGCTTGTCCGGAAACTGCGCCTTGATGCCCTCGGCGAAGCGGCGGGCCTCATCGAGGTTTGGCGTCGACGTCTCGCACCAGATGAGGTCCGCGTACGGTGCATACGCACGCCCGCGAGCGATCGCAATGTCCATTCCTGGACGCACGAAGTAGAAGCCCTCGGCAGAACGTTCGCCCGTGAGGAACGGGCGGTCCCGTTCGTCGATATCGCTGGTGAGCAGGGTTGCGCCTAGGGAGTCGGTGCGTGCGATCACGATCGTTGGGACTCCGCAGCAATCCGCGGCAAGACGGGCAGCGTTGAGGGTTCGAATGTGCTGAGCGGTCGGGATGAGCACCTTTCCACCCATGTGCCCGCACTTCTTCTCCGATGAGAGCTGGTCTTCCCAGTGGACGCCGGCGGCGCCGGCTTCGATCATGGCCTTCATGAGCTCAAAAGCGTTGAGCGCCCCGCCAAACCCCGCCTCGGCATCGGCGACGATGGGGACCATCCAGCGGCGGTGCCCTTCGGCGGTTCGCCCGCTTGCTTCCGCCCACTCGATCTGGTCGGCACGGCGGAGGGCATTGTTGATGCGGCGGACCACCGCAGGGACACTGTTGGCGGCGTACAAGCTCTGGTCGGGGTAGACCTGTTCGGACAGGTTGGCGTCGGCGGCCACCTGCCAACCGGAGAGGTAGATTGCCTCAAGGCCGGCCTTGACCATCTGCACTGCCTGCCCGCCGGTCATCGCTCCCAAGGCATTGACGTAGTCCTTGTTCTGCAGCAAGGACCAAAGTCGCTCAGCTCCCTGACGAGCCAAGCTGTACTCGACGGTGACGGAACCGCGTAGGCGTACGACGTCGGCGGCGCGGTAGGGCCGCTCGATGCCTCGCCAACGCGGATCGGTTGCCCATTGGTGCTCCAGCTCGCTCACGGCGGTGTCGAACGAAGTGGTCATCGCGGTGATTTCCTTTCGGTGATCCTCTTGCGATCCTTTGACGTCAAGCCAGGAGCTCGTAGGCAGGGAGCGTCAGGAAGCTCATGAAGTCCTCTGCCAGGGCAACCTGCTCGAAGACTTGCCGCGCCCCACGGATGATCTCCGGTGGATATCCGGCATCGGCTAGATCAGGCTCGGTTTGGTCAAGAAGCTGGCGGACCAGGTCGGCGGTGACCACAGTCCCCTCCGGACCCCCGAGGCGCACCCCGTGGTGCACCCATTGCCAGACCTGGGCCCTGCTGATCTCGGCGGTGGCGGCATCCTCCATCAGGTCGTCGATGGCGGCAGCCCCGGTGCCCGAGAGCCACGAGGCCACATAGCGCATGCCGACCGAGATGTTGGTGAGCAGGCCGGCCATCGTGATGCCATCGGCAGGCCGCTCGACGGCCAGGAGCTGGTCCTTGGTCACTTCCACGTCAGGCCGGAGGCGATCGAGCTGGTTGGGTCGGTCTCCCAGGATGGCGTCGAAGCAGGCCATAGCGGTGGGCACGAGGTCTGGATGGGCAACCCAGGTGCCATCGAAGCCGTCCGCGGCTTCACGTCGCTTGTCCTCGGCCACCTTTGTCAGTGCTGCCTCGGTCACCTCGGGTTTCTTGCGGTTGGGGATGAACGCCGCCATGCCGCCAATGGCATGGGCACCCCGCCGGTGGCACGTCGCGACCAGAAGCTCGGTGTAAGCGCGCATGAACGGCGTGGTCATGGTGACCAAGGAGCGGTCGGGGAGCACGAAGTTGGGGTCCCTATGGAAGCGCTTCGCGATGGAGAAGATGTAGTCCCAGCGCCCGGCATTCAGCCCGCAGACGTGCTCTGCAAGCTCGTAGAGGATTTCCTCCATCTCGAATGCGGCAGTGATCGTCTCGATCAGTACGGTTGCTTTGATGGAGCCTCGCCCGATCCCCAGGAGGTCTTCTGCAGTGCAGAACACCTCGTTCCACAGACGGGCCTCGAGGTGGCTCTCGAGCTTGGGGAGGTAGAAGTAGGGGCCGAAACCGCGAGCAAGACTTTCGCTCGCGTTGTGCAAGACATAGAGCCCGAAGTCAAAGAGGCTGGCCGACATTGGCCGCCCATCGATGCGGACGTGCTTTTCCGCGAGGTGCCAGCCGCGGGGTCGCACCATCAGCGTGGCGATGTCCTCCTGCAAGCGGTAGGTCTTCTCGCTTGTGGAGAGCGAGATCGTCTCTCGAACCGCGTCTTGCAAGTTGACCTGGCCAGCCATGATGTTGTCCCAGGTAGGGGAGTTGGCATCCTCGAAGTCCGCCATGAAGACCTTGGCCCCGGAGTTGAGGGCGTTGATCATCATCTTGCGATCGACCGGCCCAGTGATCTCGACACGGCGGTCTGCGAGGGGTTTTGGTGCCTCCGGGACGCTCCAGCTGCCGAGCCGGATGGCCCTGGTCTCTTCCAAGAAGTCCGGTCGTTCGCCGCGGTCAAAGCGCGCTTGACGGTCGGCGCGAAGGGCGAGGAGCTGGCGACGACGGTCGTCGAAGCGGTCGTGGAGCTCGACGAGGAACTCGATGGCCTCCGGGGTGAGGACCCGCTCGGTAAGGGGGTGCGGTGTGTGGCTGAATTGCGGGGTCACATCAGGGATTATGAAAAAGAATCGAATACTTGTCGAGCAGAAACTCCGATGGAGTTGCGTTTTATAGAAAGAAGTGAAAAACTTTACTTTCATGGTGCCGGAGCGCGGGAGAGCGACCGAGGACGGTCTCGGTCGATCCGTGGCGGAGCGCGAGCGGCCAGCTCAGGGCAAGCAGCTGGGCGAATCGGTCGAAGGAGGTGCAGGGGTTGGGGAAGACGTCCTCGACCTCCTGATTTTCGGGCAACGGTTGAGACACTTCAGGCGGAAGGCTGGCATGACGCTCGAGGCCTTGAGTACTGCGGTCGGACGGGCGCCGTCGTACCTCTCCCAGCTTGAGAACGGTCATCGCGAACCACGGCTGTCGACGGTCAATCAGTTGGCGGCTGCCCTCGGTTGCCGCCCGAGCGACTTGCTCGCTCCGAGGCCACCCAGTCGGCGTGCCGAACTCGAGGTGGCCCTGGAGCGGATTCAAGAGGACCCCCGGTACCAAGCCCTGCGGCTCCCATACCTGCGACCGAGTAGTCGCCTGGACGACACGGCCCTCGAGCACGTGGTCGCGTTGTTCGAGCGGGTTCGAGAGCTGTCGGTCCAGGCCGCAACGAACGGTGTCTCCGGTGAGCGATCCGATGCTGTCAGCTCGGTCGGTGCTCGGGCGGCCAATGCGGCGATGCGCAAAGAGATGCGCAAACGAGACAACTATTTCCCAGAAATCGAGAAGGTTGCCGGAGCCGCGCTCGCCGCCGTCGGGTACGGGAGTCAGGGGGTGGTGTCTGAACGCAACCTCACCGACCTCGCCGCCTATTTCGGCTTTTCGATTGCCAGGGTGCAGGACTTGCCGCCCTCCACTCGCTCGATCAGCGACTTGCGCCACCGGATCGTGTTCGTCCCCCAACGCAATTTCACGGGGGGCATGCGCTCGGCGCGCTCAGTGATCGCACAGACGCTGGGGAGATTTGCCCTCGGACATCGCGATCCGACCGACTTCGAGAGTTACGTGCGCCAGCGCGTCGAGGCGAATTACTTCGCCGGTGCGCTGCTCGCCCCAGAACGAGCGGTCGTGAAGGCGCTCCGGGAAGCCAAGGCTCGGGAGGACATCTCGGTCGAGGACCTCAAGGAGATGTTCTACATCTCTTACGAGATGGCAGCACACCGGTTGACCAATCTCATCACACGTCACTTCGGGATCCCGGTGCACTTCCAGCGTTCCGACCCCGAGGGACTGCTCTGGAAGGCCTACGAGAACGATGGCGTCCTGTTGCCTGCGGACGCGGATGGCACGATCGAAGGTCAACGTCTGTGTCGTTGGTGGTCCGGCCGGCAGGCATTCGAGTCCGAGGACTCCTATGCCTTGCACTACCAGTACACAGAGACGGTCACCGGTACCTTCTGGTGTGCTACGCACATCGGTGTGGAGCGAGAGCGGGGTGAGGCGATCACCATCGGGACGGTGGAAAAGGAGGCCCATTGGTTCCGGGGGAGTGAGACCGGTCGCCGAATGGTGTCTCGCTGCCCCGATCCGGAATGCTGCCGGCAGCCGCCCGCCGAGGTCGTCGATCGCTGGGAGGGTTGGGCTTGGCCCTCCGCGCGGGATCACAGTCATTTTGTCTCGGGCTTGCCCACCGACACCGTGGTGTTCAGCGCGTATCCAGGGGTTGACCTCACCGATGTCTACGCGTTCTTGGACCGCCACTCACCTGGTCAGCATGCGAACCACACGCAATGATGCGGCCTACTGAGGCTCGTCGGATCAGACGTTCTTCCGAAGGTCCCTGAATGGTGTCGATCGTTCGTCGCCGGGCTCCCGGGGGAGCCCCAGGACTCGTTCCGCGAGGATGTTGCGCTGGATCTGGTCAGACCCCCCGTAGATTGATGGGGCCGGTGACCAGAGCGCAATTTCGAGCACTGCACGATCGGGGTTGACATTCGAGCGGTCGTGCCCGCGGTAGTCGTGGAGCATGCCCCTGGCACCGAGGATGCCGAGTCCCACCTCCCTGCCGAGCCGGAAGAGCTCGCTCATCCGCAACTTGGCGATATTGGGAGCGCCGGGGATGTCGCTACCGCTGGCGCGAAGGGCCCGTAAGCGCAGCGTGAGGTAGCGACCGACCTCGTTCTCGATGTACAGCGCAACGAGATGTTGCCGGGTGAGCGGGTCGTCGACCTTGGCATGGCGGCGGGCTGCTTCGATGTAGAGCTCCGGCCTCACCGTGAGGCTCATGCGCTCCTGACGACCGCGCACGAAGTCCCCCGCTCGCTGCGTGAGGTGACCTGCGATCGTGCCCGGCGCCGCCGATGAGTTGGCAGTGCCGTCGGCACCGGCGCCCGTACCGGTTCGCTCGAAGGCGAGGGTTGTGTTCGCGACCGCCCAGCCGGCATCGAGACCGCCGAGGATGTCGTCGTCACGGACGCGAACGTCGGTGAGGAACACCTCGTTGAACAGCGAACGGCCGGTGAGCTCTCGCAGCGGGCGGACGTCGACACCGGGTTGGTGCATGTCGAGAAGGAAGTAGGTCAGGCCGCGGTGCTTGGGGACATCGGGATTCGTCCGAGCGAGCAGCATCCCCCGATCGGCGATCTGCGCGTTCGATGTCCACACCTTCTGGCCGTTGATCACCCACTCCGCGCCGTCGCGCACGGCGCGGGTCTGCAGGCCGGCCAAGTCGGAGCCTGCAGCCGGTTCGCTGAACAGCTGGCACCAGCCTTCCCGGCCGCACACGATGTCTTCGATGTAGCGCCGTTTCTGCTCGTCGGTTCCATGGGCGACGATCGTTGGCGCGGCGAGGAGGAGCCCAAGACCACCGGGAGGCCCGAGAGCACCGAAGTCACGGATCGCCCTGTGAACCCGGGCGCTGTCGGCGGTGGAGAGGCCTCGGCCATACCACTCGGTGGGGAGGGTCGGCGCAGACCATCCGGCCTTCCCGAGCCGCTCCCACCACTCACCAACCGTGAGATCGGGGTCCCAGTGTTCCTGCAGCCACGCCGTCACCTCCTGCACCGGGTCAGCGCGCACGTGTTCCACCGGGTCGTTCGTCACTCGTCGGGCCCAACCTCTCTCATCGGGTTCTCGGGCTGCACCACCGAAATCATTGGATCTCCCAAGCTGTGGTTGCAAAGATCACGCCCGTGCGGCATGCCCCTTTCGGCATCGAAGCGATCGTCCATGGGGTTGGCACCTCAGGCCGGTGCAGTGCCGAACCGCCTGGCGCCGGCCGCACCCAACGCCTCGGCGAAGCGGTTCGACACCGCGGTGTCGGCGGTCAGTTGCCAGCGTGCCACCTGCTTGGCGTTGGCGACGGCGCTTGGATCGCATTCGGCGATCTGTGCCGCGAGCTGCAGGGCGACCTCCAGCGCGCCGTCGGCGTCGGGAGCAACCTCTTGGACGAGGCCCACAGCATGTGCGCGTGCGGCATCGATCGGTTGGGAGGTCAAAAGGAGCCGCAGCGCCTCACCCATGGGGATCATGCGGGCCAGGCGGTGCACAGCGATGCCGGCCATGGCTCCGATCGTACGTGGCTCGGGGAGAGCGAAGCGCGCATCGGCTGCCGCGACGCGCAGGTCGCAGCACAGCGCCAGCTCGAGTCCACCGCCGACCGTCCACCCATGGACCACCGCGATGAGAGGCTTGCGGGTGGCATCGAGCCGCACGAAGTGGCGGAGGACTGCTGCCCGGTGAAGATCGCGGTGATCGCTGGTGGGCTGGGCGACGCCCTCCTTGAGATCGGCGCCGGCCGAGAAGGCCCTGCCGGCACCTCGAATGATCCCAACCCGCAACGCATCGTCGCGATCGAGGCGCTCGAGCGCGTCGACCAGGCGATCCCGCATCGCCTGATTGTGGGCATTGAGGGCGTGAGGCCGGTCCAAGGTGATCAAAAGGACCCGGTCGCGCACTTCGAGCTGGATCGGTTCTTCGTCGGACATCGCCGGTAATGCTTTCAGCTTCGGAGCAAGGAGGTCGAGCGTGACCCAGGGGGCCCTGGAGGGGGTGCGAGTCCTCGACGTCGCTGGCCCGATCGCGGCGTACTGCACCAGGATCCTCGCCGACCTCGGTGCTGACGTCGTATTGATCGAGCCCCCAGGCGGCGACCGGTTGCGCAGGGTCCCCCCGTTTGCCGATGGCGCCGAGGTCGGTGGTGACAGCCTCCTGTTCTGCTACTACCACGCCGGCCAGCAGGCCGTGACGATCGACATGGACTCCGACGACGGGCGTCGTCGGCTCGAGATCCTTGGTGCCGCTGCTGACGTCGTCCTCATCTCGCCATCGGCGCGCCAGCCCCTCCCTGGTTGGGATCGAGCATCGAAGAGGCTCTTGTGGGCGGCGGAGGAGGCCGTGGTGTGTGCGTTGACGCCGTTCGGCCTGACGGGGCCCTTCCGTGATTGGCGGGCGACCGCATTCACCTCTTTCGCCATGGGCGGGAGCATGATCCGGGCCGGGCCGCCCGATGGCCCACCGGTCACCATCCCGGGCCGTCAGCAGTGGGACGAGGCAGGCGTCCACGCTGCGCTTGCGATCCTGGCGGCGCTGCATGCTCGTCCGCGGGCGGGCGGGCAGCTGATCGACCTTGCCGTCCACGAACTCGCCGTGATGCGCGACTTCGTCATCGAGCGCTATTCCGCCACCGGAATGGATCCGGCGGGACGCGCGGTCTCCATCGGCATTCCTCCCTCGGGGACCTATCAGTGTGCGGACGGGCCCTTCGATGTGGCCGCGCACCAACTCCGGCACTGGGACGCGTTCTTAGAGATGCTGGGCAATCCCGACGAACTGAGCGAGCCTTCGCTCGCGGACCCGATGATCCGGCGCCACGTCTTCGATGGACTGCTCGAGGTGATCGACCGCCTCGTCGTTACTCGGTCCCGCCAAGAGCTCGTCGAGCGTGGGCAAAGAGCCGGCCTTCCGTGCTCCTTGCAGCACACCCCCACCGCGTTCGTTTCCGATCCCCAACCCGCGGCTCGAAACGCCTTCGTCTTGACCCCGCTTCCTGGAGGCGGCGCCATGAGAGCCCCGGGCCCGGGATTCCGTGCGCAGCCACCACTCACGGTTGACCGATGGAGACGTCAGGGGGCCCCGGCGGCCGGCGAGGCTGCCGATCCAGGCTGGATTCCTCGTGTCAGCGCTTCCTCACAGCGATCGGGCGCCGTTGCTGGTGGGCCGCTGGCGGGCGTCCGGGTCCTCACCTTCGGCGCCTTCGTCGCTGGGACGTTCGTAGGTTGCCTTCTGGCGGAGCTCGGTGCCGATGTCGTCAAGATCGAAGCGCGGAGCCACCCGGAGGTGGTCCGCATGCCAGTCTATGCGCTCGGCCCCCCTTGTACCGAGCCCAGCGGTGTGCCGAACAACCTCATGTATGCCTCGCTGAACCGCAGTGTGCGGAACATCTCCATCGAAATGGGCTCCGAAGCGGGTCGTGACCTGTTCCGGCGACTGGTCGCGCACGCCGACATCGTGATCGAGAACTTCAGGGCAGGTGTGTTGGCGCGCTGGGGGTGCGGGTTCGACGCGCTGATGCAGGTCAATCCGTCTCTCGTGCTCACTTCGGTGTCCGGGTACGGGCGGACGGGTCCGCGCGCCCGCTACCTCGCCTACGGCACGAACATCGCCAGCTTCACAGCGCTGACCCATTGCTGGGGCCATTCGCATGCCACCCACAGCGACTACTTGGGTGGCGAGCACGCGGCGCTCGCCACCCTCGCCGCGCTTCGCTGGGCACAGGCAACGGGCCAAGGGGTTCACGTCGACGTCGCACAGACGGAGGCGCTCGCAGCCGTGATGCCAGAGATCCTCCTCGAGGCGCTCGTGAACGGCCGTGACCCGCCTGCACGGGGCAATGCCGTGGCTGGATCACTGCTGTCGGGTGTTTACCGGGCGGTGGGTCATGACGCATGGTTGGCGATCGAGCTCGAGGACCTCGACGACTGGAATCGCATCTGCTCGGTGACCGGACGCGAAGATCTGTTGGCTCGGGCCGAGGCCGACGCACACCGACGGCGGGTCGCGCTCGACGCCGCGATCGAAACGTGGTGCGCGCGATGGACGAGCCACACCGCCGTCCACCATCTGCAACGGGCCGGCATCGCGGCCGGCGTGGTGCAGACCGCAGAGGACGTTTGGCGCGATCCGCAGCTGCGCAGCCGCGGATCCGTTGTCGAACTGGACCAGCCTGATCTCGGTCCCTACGACTACTGGGCCAACCCCTATCGGTTCAGCGTCACGGCACCGGGACCCTCATCAGCAGGCGCACGGCTCGGTGGGCATACAAAGAAGGTGCTCCGGGAGTGGCTGGGCATGGACCCCGACGAGATCGACGCGCTCATTGAAGGAGGCGTTGCATTCCAGGGGTGACCGCGGTGTCCTTTGCACGAGGTGGCGTCGCACCATAGCGTTCCGGGCATGCCCCAGTTTGCTGACGCGGCCTTTGCCGGGATCGCCATGACGCCGCAAGGCGACCTGAGCGATCGGGACCCGGCCGATGTGTACTGGGAAGTCGTCCAGGAAGCCCTTGCCGATGCAGGCCTCACCCTGGCTGATGTCGACGGGCTCATCGGTGACGCTCCGCCCGGCGTCGGCATTCGTTCCGCCCTCCCCGGAGGCGCCATGGCCGACCTGGTTGGTCATCCGTTGCGTTTCCAGGCCTCGACGAGCATCGGCGCCGCAGGCCAGTCCGCGGGGATCGGCCTCGCTGCGCTGGCCATCGCGCACGGCCTGGCGTCCGTTGTCGTGATCCCGACCGTCGCTGCTGGAGGGGGGAGCGGATACCTCGGCGCAGACCGCAACGCCGCCGTGGCGCACATGGCGCGGCTCGGTAGCCCCTATGAGTACGTCTGGGGGACCACTCGCGTCGCCGACTATGCCGTGATCGCACGTCGCCACATGTACGAGTACGGCACCACAGAAGAGCAGCTCGCCGAGATCGCTGTGGCACAGCGTTACGGTGCGACGCTGAACCCGCTCTCGGTCAACGGCAAGCGCGGCGAGATCACCATCGACGACGTCATGGCTTCCCGGCCCATCGCCGAACCGTTGAAGTTGCTCGATTGCTGCCTCGTCAACCAGGGCGCGGGATGCATCGTGATGACCTCGGCCACCGATGCAGCGGCCCAGGGCCGGCATCATCCGGTCCTGCTCCTCGGTTGGGGCGAGGGCCAGAGCTATCTCGACCCTTGTAAGGCACCGAGCTTGGCGAGCTTCGAAGGTGGGCGCCTGGCAGCTGACACCGCATTCGGTCTCGCCGGCGTCGGCCGGGACGAGATCGATGTGGCAGGGATCTCGGATCATTTCACGATCGGGGTCATTGTCGAGTTGGAGGCCGCCGGGTTCTGCGCCACAGGCGAGGGTGGCTCGTTCGTGGAGGGGCAGGCGACGCGGATCGGCGGCCGCCTCCCCGTGAATACCGACGGCGGGTTCCTGTCCAACAGCCACGCGGGAAGCTGCGGCGTGTTCACCGTTATCGAGTTGGTCCGTCAGCTGCGCCACGAAGCTGGCCCACGCCAGGTCGAGCAGGCCTCGCTCGCATACGCCCATGGCGTCGGTGGGGTCTCTCAAGTGCAGTACGGCGCGGTCTTGGGGAGGGCCTGAAGGTCATGGCAGCGTACGAAAAGTTCGTCCCGGAGATCCCGCCCCTGCACGAACCATTCTGGGCAGCCCTTCGCCAGCACCGCGTCGAGCTCCAGCAGTGTCGCCGATGTGGGCAGTTCCGCTTCGTTCCCAGTGAACTCTGCCCGTGCGGCTCCCCGGAGTATTCGTGGGCGCCGATCGCCGGAACCGGCGAGGTGTATACCTACACGATCGTGCACCGGGCACCGACGCCTGCATACCAACAAGACGCGCCTTATGTCATCGCGCACGTGACGATGGACGAGGGGCCGCGCATGATCAGCAACGTGGTCGGTTGCGACCCGTCGGATGTCTTTATCGGAATGCCGGTCGAAATCGTGTTCGACGACGTGACACCGGAGCTCACGCTCTATCGCTTCCGACCGCGTTCGTGAGCGAGCGCGATGAAGGCTTCGAGGGCACGCGGGTCGGCGAGAGAGCCGGCGCTCACCACGCTGCTCGGAGATGCACCACCAAGGATCTGTTTGATCGGGACCTCGAGCTTCTTGCCCGAATGCGTTCGCGGGATCGCCGGAACGGCGTAGATTTCGTCAGGTGCGTGGCGAGGAGAGAGCCCGGATCGCAGCGCGCGGACGATCTTCTCCTTGAGCGGTTCGCTCAGGACCGTCGTCGATTGCAGCTTGACGAACAGGAGGAGTTGCCCGGGACCTCCGGCGGGATCCTCGAGGTGCACGACAAGGCTGTCGTCGATCTCGGGTAGGTCCTCGAGCACTGCATAGAACTCGGCAGTCCCCAGTCTCACGCCGCCGCGGTTGAGCGTGGCGTCGGAGCGACCCGTGATGACACACGACCCGCGTTCGGTGATCGTGATCCAGTCCCCATGGCACCAGACACCGGGGAAGCGGGAGAAATAGGCGTCCTTGTAGCGGGTGCCGTCCTTGTCACCCCAGAAGCCAACCGGCATCGACGGGAGTGGTGCCGTGATCACGAGCTCACCTTGTCGGCCGACGATCGACCGACCATCTTCGTCGAAGGCCTCGACCGCGGCGCCGAGATAACGGCAGCTGATCTCGCCGGCAACGACAGGGACGAGCGGGCACCCACCGACGAAGGCAGTGCAGACGTCGGTGCCGCCACTGACGGAAGTGAGCCAGACGTGAGGAAGCTCTTCGTAGACCCACTCGAAGCCGGCGGGAGAAAGCGGCGCTCCCGTCGATCCGACGGAGCGAAGGCGCGTGAGATCGCCACAAGCGCGAGGGTGAAGCGATGCGGTCCGACACGAGGTGAGGAACGGGGCACTGACGCCAAACGTGGTGACTCGAGCCGAAGAAGCCATCCGCCAGAGGGCACTGAGATCGGGCCAGGTCGGGTCGCCATCGAACAGCACGATGGTCGCACCGACACAGAGTCCGGAAACGAGCAGGTTCCACATCATCCATCCGGTGGTGGAGAACCAAAAGAACCGGTCGCCAGGCCCGAGGTCCTGGTGCAAGGCCAGGGCCTTGAGGTGCTCGAGAAGGATGCCGCCATGGCCATGGACGATCGGTTTCGGCAGACCGGTGGTCCCCGACGAGAACAGCACGTACAACGGGTGATCGAAGGGAAGTTGCTCGAAGACGAGGGGACCGGGCTCCGCGAGAAGGGCCGCCCAGTCGGCGTCGACGTCGATCACTGCGTGGAGCGATGGGAGCTCCCTGACGACGGCGTCGACTTCTGTGGCGCGGTCGATCTCCTTGCTCCCGTATCGGTATCGGCGCACCGTGAGGAGGACGGCCGGCTCGAGTTGCCCGAGCCGATCGAGCACGCTGCGAACCCCGAATTCCGGTGGGCAGGAAGCCCAGATGGCTCCGAGGCTGGCGGTCGCCAGGAACGCCACCAACGCTTCGACGCCGTTGGGGAGGTAGGCGACCACGCGGTCGCCCCGACGAACTCCGAGTGCCCGGAGCCCTTGACGGCAACGCCGGACCAGGTCGGCAAGCGCGTCCCACGAGAGCTCGACTGGCGGTCGTGATTGGGAATACGCGACCACGGCGGTGCTGCTCCCGCTTGTCGACAGTGCGTGCTGCGCATAGTTGAGGCGAGCCCCGGGGAACCACTCGGCACCGGGCATCTCTCGACGTCGGAGGACAGTCTCATAGGGTGCCGACGCTGCCACGTTGAAAAAGGCCCAGATCGAGGACCAGAAGGATTCGAGGTCGGCAACGGACCACTGCCACAGCTGGTCGTAATCAGCGAATCGCAGTCCGCGCTCGGTTTCGAGCCATGACAGGTACCGGCCGATCACGGTCGTGGCGCGGGCATCCTTGGGGGGGTCCCACAGGGGCTTGGGGTCAGGCATCACTGTTCTGGGCAGCGGCGAGCACCGAACGAGCCTGGGCAGCGACGACCTCGTCGACCATCTGGCCTTCGAAGGCGACGACGGCGCCGCCTGCCTCCTCGAACGCGGCCAGCAGACGGCGTGCCCGATCGATTTCCCCGGGCGAGGGGGCGAACGCCTGGCGGGCGAGCGAGACCTGTCGCGGGTGGATGCAGACCTTTCCTGCATACCCCATTGCGCACGCCTCCTTTGCCTCACGGAGGAATCGCTCCTCGTCGTGGAGGTCGAGCGTGACCATGTCGAGTGCCGGGATGCGAGCGAGTCGCGCCGCCATCCCCACGAGCGCCCTCGCGGTCAGAAGCTCGAGGTTGCTCTCGGTTCGTCTGCCGCCGAGGTCGGCGACGTAGTCCTCTGCACCGAAGTAACAGGCGACGACCGGTGCTCGGAGCAGCTCACGAGCCTCGAGCACCCCGCGGACGGTCTCGATTCCAGCGACGACCGGGCGATCCTCGAGGGCCTGGGCAACCTGGGCAAGCTGTCCCCGGGACTCGAGCTTCGGGACCACGACGGCAGCGAGGTCGCCAGGGAGTCCAGCGACGTCGTCGTCGAACCAGGGAGTCCCCGGGGGGTTCACCCTGATGCACGTGGGGACCTGGGTCGTCAACAGGTGAGCCGCCTCGGCGGCGATGTGGCGTGCTGATTCCTTTGCCGCCGGGGGAACGGCATCTTCAAGGTCCAACACGACTAGGTCAGCGCCGTACCTGGGCGTCTTGGTTGCCAGGTCAGCGCGGTTTCCGGGGACGAACAGCAGACTCCGCCAATGTCTGATCGTCATCTGGGGGAGATCATTGGGGCCGACAGTGCATCAAGGCGGTGCGGCGACAGCGGGCCACGAGCTCGTCGCGCTGGTTGTACGCGCGGTGTTCGAAGACCACGATTCCCTGTCGTGGCCGGGAACTCGAGGGACGGGTCGACACGACCTCAGTCTGCGCTCGAATGGTGTCTCCGTGAAAGACCGGAACCGGAAACTCGATGTCGGAGAATCCTAGGTTCGCCACGGTGGTTCCCAACGTGGTCTCGAGCACGGTGAGACCGACGAGGAGCGACAGCGTGAGCATGCTGTTGACGAGGCGAGTGCCGAACTCACTCGCTGCCGCGAAGGACTCGTCGAGATGGAGCGGCTGCGGATTCATGGTGAGAAGCGAGAACAAGGTGTTGTCGGCTTCGGTCACTGTTTTTCGGATGGCATGGTCGATGACGAGCCCGGGGCTGAGCTCTTCGAACCATCGCCCCGTCACCGGCCGGCCGTCGCCTACCGGCTTCGAGGCCGCCTCCCGGGTTGTGCGCGCAGGTCTCTGGCTCATCAGAGTGCTGTCGCCCCCTCCGGCGTCCGGTGCGCTATCCACTCGGTGCGCAACTGGTGCTTGACGACCTTTCCAGTGGGGGTTTTCGGCAACTCCTCGAAGCGTATCCACCACTGCGTCGGCAATTCGAAGTGGGCCAAACGAGGACGCAGGAAAGCCTCGAGGTCTTCGGCGGTCGCCTTGGCAGCCGGGTGCAGGCAGACGATGGCCCCCACTTCCTCTCCGAGGTCGGCATGCGGCAGGCCGACGACCGCGACCTCGTCGACGTCTGGGTGCTCCAACAGGTTTGCCTCCACATGGGCAGGGGCGATGTTCTCTCCTCCGCGGATGATCAGGTCCTTGGCGCGGCCCGTCACGTACAGAAACCCGTGGTCATCGATCCATCCGAGATCTCCGGTGCGCAGCCATCCGTCCGCATCAAGGATGGGATCGTCGGGTGAGCCCCAGTAACCTTCCATGACGGCAGGCGAGCGCGCCCAGATCTCGCCGATGCCGGTCTCGTCGGGCTGGTCGATGCGGATCTCTGCAACAGGGACGACCCGGCCGACGCAGCCAGGCCGGCGGTAGAGGTCGTCCCCGACCCCAGTGGACAGCACGCCCCCGGCTTCTGAGAGGCCGTACGACTGTCCCACGCGGGCCGAGGCGCTCGGAAAGGCCCGTGCCACTCGTTCAAGGAGCCCGTGGGGCACAGAGGCTCCGCCCATGACCACCGTGCGCAGGGAGCTCAGGTCCCGCGTGTGGAGGTCGGGATGAGCCAGGACTCGCTCGACCATGGTGGGAACGGCCGACCAGGTCGTGACTCGCTCGGCCTCGATGAGCCGCAGCACCTCGCCCGGGTCGAACTTTCCCTCGGGGAACACGAGCTGCGCCCCCACGACGAAGGGGAGCAGCAAGAGCTGGATCGCTCCGATGTGGAAGAGGGGGAGGTTGGTCAGCGTCACGCTTGGCCGATGGTCGTCGGTGAGTTGGTGGGGAAGACGGTGGGAGATGACGAGCAGGCTCTGGAGATTGGCGATCAGCGAGCGGTGCGAAAGCGTTGCGCCCTTGGGGAATCCCGTGGTACCGGACGTGAACAGGATGATCGCGGGATCGTCTTCATGGGCGTCGTCAGGGGCTTCGGCGAGTTCGTGACGGTCCTGGGGGATACGGTCCACTAGTTCGCGTAGCTCGTCGATCGAGACGACTTCGAGCCCCGATGGGAGCCGAGCGCCATGGTGCGCATCAGCGACGACCAGTGCTGGCTCGACCAGCTGGCAGGCGTGCTCGACTTCACGCTTTGACCACCAAGTGTTCAAAGGTACGACGATCCCGTTGAGTTCCAACGTGGCGAAGAACGCCACGGACCACTCAGGGCAATTCGCGCTCAGCAGGGCGACTCTGGTTCGCCGGCCGACTCCGCGGGAAGCCATGAGATCAGCGGCTCTTCGAACTGCTGCCTCATGCGTTCCGAAGTTCAGATGGCGAGATCCGTGGACGACGAACGTCCGGTCACGCCAACGTCGCGACTCGCGCAGCACGGCGCCGAGTGAGTGAACCCGGTGGTCGTAGACCAGGCATGGGTGACCCCGGACTGTCGAGCGAACGACGCTGTCGCCCCATCGAGGTTCCTTCGAGTTCATCCGAGGACCGTGGCCTCCTCGGTGCGGGAGGGCAGCCGGACCATGCCCATGCCTGTTGCCGACAGCTCGCCGTCTTGGTTGAGGGCCCGCTGTTCGATCTCGACACAGCGCTGGCCTGCATCGTCGCCGGTGATGGCTCGGACCCGTCCCTCGATCGTGATGAGGTCCCCGACCAGGTTGTGACGGCGAATCTCGCAGCGATGGTTGACAATGAAACCGTCGTCGCCCATCCAGTCAGTCAAATGATGGATCAGCCAGGAGCAGCGCTCCGGACCGTAGTCGTACGCGCGCGGGATCCCCACCAGGCGGGCCAGGCGATCATCCCAGTGGACGCGTTCGGGCACATCGGGAATTCCGAAGCGATCAGGGATGCCCAGGCCCGGATGCTTGCGGAGCTGCTTCCATGCGAGCCGGTTGGCGCGGAGATAGAGGCCGCCCCAGCCCTGGGCGAAGCTGATGAAGCCCGTGACGGTCATCGGTCCCTTGAGCATCGTCGGTAGCGCTTGGCCGACCGCGACGTCCTCGATGTAGAGCGTCTTCGCTCCACGGGGCTTCTCGCTCTCGTAGTGGGCCCACACGCGTTCGAGCTCCTCGTTCGTATACGGCGCCGGCTGTTCGTTGACCGCGTCGTACTTCGTTCCGACCTCGCGGGCCCGATCACGTTCGGTACGGAAGCACCAAGAGTCGGCGCTGACTACGAGAGCACCGGTCTGGTCGTAGAAGTCGACGTGGTAGATCTGTTGGATTGCCCGGCCCGCAAAACGGGTTTGGTGCTCCACGAGGTCCTTCAAGTAGGCCTCGCTGTGGATGACATCGCCAACCACGAGCGGTCGATGCCACGTGATGTCGGAGCCGGACCACATGGCGTGGACTCCAGGAAGGCCACTGACAGAACCGGAGAGGATCCGGTTGAGCGCGAACACGAATGACGGAGGGGCGACGAGACGTCCATATCGGCTCCGCGTGGCGTACTCGGGGTCGCACCACAGGGGGTTGTCGTCGCCGATCCCGTGTGCGTAATGGCGGATGTTGTCCCGACTCACCTCGTAGCACCAGGGTTCGACGACCTCCTCGATCTTCGTGCCGATCGTCCGCCGCAAGGCGTCAAGCCCCGCATCGGTGATGACGGGGAATCGTGGCTCACCTCCTGACAACTCCAAGCGCGTCATCGTTTCGTATAAATCATTCTTTGACTTTCCTACTTTTGACGAAGCGAGGCCACTATACCCAGGGGTTTCGAGCGCGTCTTTTCCGGGGAGCTGGGTCGGCTGACCCGCCTCGGCGGCCGGCCAACGTGGGCTCCTCGGTTCTGTTCGTGCCCGCCGCTTCTGCGGCTGGGATGCGATAGGGCGAGGAGCGTCGGGGCTCGTGGCCGATCGGGATCGGCGACGCAATCGACACTTCGACGAGGATCGTCGTGACCCCGCTGGGATCACATCGGGCTCCATGGGGTGGGCAAGAGCCCGGCCTGACCTAGAAACCCCCAGATCAGAGACCCATTTTCGTGTTGGCGGTCAAACCCCTTGCGAAAAGCGTTGCAAAGGGGTACAGCAGAAGGGGAGGCGTGAGAACAGCGGCTGGAGGGTGCGATGAAAGACCTGGCACAGGTTACCCGAGGAAGGCGTGAACTGCGGCGGTCCACGGCCACGTTGTTGGAGGCGTTGGGAGCGACGAGCGACGAGGTGGCGTCGAGATTGGAGGAGTTCGGCGTACGTGGCTTCGTTGCCGACAGCCGTGGATGCGCGGTAGCCACCTACCTGAATGCCGTTGTCGGAAGCGATCCGCAGGTGCGTTCGGTCGCCGTCCTCGCTGAACGCGTCCTGATCTCGCCGATGAAGCGCTGGCGGCCTCCCGTCACGGTTGCGCTCCCTGAATCGGTGCGACGATTCGTGGCCGAGTTCGACGCGGGGAAGTACCCGAGGTTGGTCCGGCGACCCGGCGACCCGTCGCCAGCACCGCAGATCCCGGGCCTTGCCGATCGAAGCTGACCGTCACTGGAGCTGCTGCACAGCGGTGGGGCCGCGGTGATGGGTGCTATGCCGGCCGTGCGAGGATGAACCATGCTCGCATGGCAGGTGGTGGAGCCTCGTCCTATTGACGATGGGCCGCTCCGCTTGGTGGAGCTTCCGCTCCCAGTTCCTCAGGGTCACCAAGTACGCCTACGGATTGCTGCCTGTGGGGTATGCCGAACGGACCTCCATGTCGCCGAGGGGGACCTTGCGGTCCATCGTCCGCGGGTCGTGCCCGGCCACGAGATCGTTGGTCGGGTCGACGCGTTGGGTCCTCTCGCCACGAGGTTCGCCGTCGGCGATCGCGTCGGGGCTGCCTGGCTTGCCTCCACGTGCGGAACCTGCCGCTTCTGCCGGAGCGGCCGCGAGAACCTCTGTCTGAACGCGACGTTCACCGGCTGGGACCACGACGGTGGTTATGCCGAGGCCACTTTGGTTGATGAACGCTTTGCATACCGGCTTCCCGATGAGCTCTCCGACGAGCAAGCGGCCCCGTTGCTCTGTGCCGGCATCATTGGCTACCGGGCGCTGCGCCTCAGCAGTCTTCGTCCTGGTGGTCGCCTTGGCCTGTATGGCTTCGGGGGTTCTGCCCATCTGACTGCGCAGGTGGCAATCGCCGAGGGTGCAGAGGTCTTCGTCGCCACCAGGTCGCCAGAAGCCCGCCGCCTCGCAAGCGACCTCGGTGCGGTATGGGTCGGTGACGCGGCGGAACCACCACCCGAGCCACTTGATGCTGCCATCCTGTTCGCTCCCGCCGGTGATCTCGTGTTGCCCGCACTCGCTGCCCTCGATCGCGGGGGTGTCCTTGCCGTCGCCGGGATCCACCTGAGTGACATCCCGGCGCTCGACTATGCCCGTCATCTCTTTGAGGAACGGGTACTGCGTAGCGTGACCGCGAATACGAGAGCCGACGGTGAGGAGCTGTTACGGCTGGCTCCGAGGCTCGGGGTGAGGGCGACGACGACCCCGTTCTCGCTCCGCAACGCGGACAAGGCGCTCTCTGAGTTGGCCCATGACCGACTGGTGGGGGCGGCGGTCCTCCTGGCTGAGTGAGCAGGCCTTCGACTCCGGGCGCCCCCATGCAGTAGACCGTGCGCATGGAGCAACCATTGCGCGGTATCAGAATTCTCGATCTGTCGCGCGTTCTTGCGGGTCCCTTTTGTACGTCGCTCCTCGGTGACCTCGGTGCCGAGGTCGTGAAGGTGGAGTCCCTTCCCAACGGGGACCACACGCGATCGTGGGGGCCATTTGCCGGTGAGCACAGCGTGTACTTCCTCAGCACGAACCGCAACAAGCGTTCTATCGCCATCGATTTCAGAGCTCCGGCCGGGAAGCGGTTGCTCGCCGAGCTCGCGGACGCTTGCGACGTGATCGTCGAGAACTTCCGGCCAGGGATCATGGCGCAGCTTGGCCTGGACCCCCAGGAGCTCCGGAAGCGGCGTCCGGAGCTGATCATCACCAGCATTTCTGGGTTCGGACCTGTGGGCCCATATGCGAACGAGGGGGCCGTCGATCAGGTTGCACAGGGCATGTCCGGCCTTATGTCGGTCAACGGCTTGTCCGGAGGTCAACCCTTGCGGATGGGCGTCCCTGTGGCGGACCTGTTCGCTGGGCTCTTCGCCGCGCTGGGGACCGTAGCGGCGCTCGCTCGGCGAGGGACTGACCGCCCTGGTTCGCTCGTGGAGACCTCGCTCCTTGAGAGCGGGATCGCTGCCCTGGCGTTCCAAGCGCAGCGTTACCTGAGCCTTGGTGAGGTCCCCGGGAGGAATGGCAACGACCATCCGATCATCACCCCTTACGGCGTGTTCCAGGCGTCCGATCGGCCGATCAACATTGCGGTCGCCACCGACGAACAGTGGAGGATCTTCTCCGAAGTCCTGGGGGATCGGGGTCTCCTCGACGAGCCGATGTTCGCCGATTGGACGGCTCGGGCGGCAAACCGCGAGGCGCTCCGAGAACGCATCGAGGCTTGTCTCGCACGCTGCACCGCGGCGGAGTGGGTCGCGCGCTTGCGCGCTGCGGGGGTTCCGAGTGGGCCGATCTACACCATCGAGGAGATGCTCACGGATCCGCAGGTCGAGGCTCTCGAGGTCACAAGAGAATGCACGCTTCCCGCCGAAGGCTCGGGGGACGATGCAACGGTCGCTCAACGGATGCGCCTCCTGCGGGGCCCGCTGCGCTTCGACGGCAAGCTCGGGCCAGTCGCACCACCGCCGTTGCTCGGCGAGCACACGACCGCCGTCCTCCGTGAACTGGGGAAAACCGAGGCAGAAATTGGGTGGCTGTTCGACCAGAAGATCGTCGCTGGACGCTGAGCCGATTCGTTGCAGGTGCGGCTGATGGACAATTTCGTTGAGGGCTCCAGGTTCGGGGGCTTCCGGGCGGTGATGGTAGGGTGCATCGCTGAGGGCCGTTGGCGCAGTTGGTAGCGCACTTGCATGACGCGCAAGGGGTCAGAGGTTCGAGTCCTCTACGGCCCACTTCTTTGTCACGGCACGAGAACGTGTTTGCGCGGCGTGTCGATGGTTCCGCGTGGGGCGTGGCTCAAGCTCGACGCACTGACACACCCGTCTCGTACCCTCGTCGGGTGGACGAGGCTCCGCAGCTCCCTTCGCTGGCCATCGTGCTCTCACACAGGTTGCCGCAGAACGAGAGACGATGCCTGCGCACGCCGAGGGTCTTGACGGCAAGGCTGGCGTCGTTCTCGGTTTCGCTGGCGCCTTGGTGGGGCTTGCGCGGTGACAACCAGAGTAAAGGGCCATCTACCTGGAGGAACACGCCGTCGGAGGTTGTCTCGTACTGTGCCAACGAAAGCCACCTGCCGGGAGACCGCAGCAAGAAGAGCGGCTCATCGGACTCTGCTACTCCTGACCCGGTTCACTTGAGACACGAAGGTGCGTTTCCACCGCCTCGGGCTCCGTTCCTTTTTTGTTTTTATTCTTCTTCGCTTCATCCGCCGAGAGACCCTGTGTCGCTCTACGAACTGCCTTGTGCGGTTACGGCGCCAGGATCGTCTTGAAATGCTGGCGCCCTCGGAACTGCTAGATCTGGAGATCGGCTTCGAGGTTGGAGATGAACCATCGCCGCGCGCTTTCGCCAGTGCCACGAGGCTGGCGTTCGCCAGCTCCATCGGTCGATCCGCGTACCGTTCCATCAACCGAACGCTCCGGTCGACGGCCGAAAACGAGAGGTCTGCGACGACGAGGCGGTCAGTCGGCACGAGGCGCCAGCGTGCCTGTTGAGCTCGGATCCCTCGGGCGTGAGCGAGCAGGTACATCGCTTCGGTACATCCTGGCCCGTCGTGACAGTGGGAGGGTCAGCCGATCGATCGCATCCATGCACGCAGCACGATCAGGTTCGTCGACCTCGATGATCGCGATGAGGGACCGGCGTCGGTGAGCGTCACCGGCGCGCTCGGTCCTCCGCCAGCCTCGCGCTGAAGGCGGCACCGGTCCGGCGAGCTCGGCAGCCACCGCCGTGGGATCACCCCAGCCACGTCCGCAAAGCACTCGCTCAGGTCACTGGCGAGGGTCTCCTCGGCTCGTGCTGCCGCGGCTCGGCGGAGGAATTCAGGCACGGACTCGCCCTTCATGGCTGCCGCACGGCGGACCTTCTCGTCAAGTCCAGATCGAGCCGAAGGCTTCGCATAGCGCTCGTGCTGTGTCATGTCCGTGGGCAAACGTGACACAGGCGCCTCTACGGCAAGCGTGCGAGCTGACGCGGGACTGGTGTCGGGGATACGTTCGCCTCACAAGGGCCCAGCCGGTGCCTTGCCGGGGCCGGGGAGATGTTCGCCTTGGGTATCGAGGTAGGTGACTCCGCTCGTGCCGAGGCGTCGCCGGATGACTGCGAGCGCTTCGGGATTGTTGTCGATCAGGACCGTTCTCCGACCGAGTTGGCGAGCGACCGCACCAGTCGTTCCGCTCCCCGCAAAGAAGTCCAGAACCCAGGCTCCTGGCGAAGAGGACGCCTGCACGACGCGGCGAAGGATCCCTTCAGGTTTCTGGTTCGGGTACCCTGTCTTCTCCTGGCCGTTGGTCGGCACGATGGTGTGCCACCACACGTCCGTGGGCACCTTGCCACGCTGTGCCTTCTCGTCGGTGACCAGACCGGGCGCCATGTAGGGGATCCGTTCGACGGCATCTTGGTCGAAGTAGTAGCGGCCCGGGTCGCGGACGTAAACCAGGATCGTGTCGTGCTTGGCCGGCCATCGGTTCCTCGATCGACCCCCGTAGTCGTAGGCCCAGATCACCTCGTTAAGAAAGCACTCACGACCGAAGATCTGGTCCAGGAGGATCTTGCAGTAGTGAGCCTCCCGGTAGTCGATGTGGAAGTACAGGGTTCCATCGTCGGTGAGCAGGCGGCGAGCTTCTTCGAGCCGTGGTCCGATGAAGCCGAGGTAGTCGTCGAATTCGTCCCCGTAAGACTGACGTCCGGTCTCGACGGTCACGTAACGTCGCCCACCGAAACCCGTGCGGTCCCCACGCTGAGATCGGCGGGTCTGGAGCATCAGGCGTTGCTGAACCTTCCCGGTGTTGAACGGCGGGTCGATGTAGATGAGCTGGAACGACTGGTCCGGCAACTTCGGGAGCACGGCGGCGTTGTCCCCGAGCACCACGTAATCACCACTGCTTCCGGTGAGGTCAAGCACGGTCATCACCCTCTCGGCCCGTTCCGGCTGGGACGATAGTGCGGGGGTTTGTCAAGGTCGGGGACCGCCCCTTGGCACCGGCTCGGACCGGGCTGACCAGGTTCGGTTTGGTGGTGGGGAAAACGACTTGGCGTTGCCCAGCATCCACTGGTCATTCCGACCGAAAGGACGACCTCGTTCACTTGGGGGGTCACTTGGGGGCAGCGCGTCGCAGGCCAGGTCTGTCGCGAACGGAAGGAAGATCACCCCCTTCGTCGCCCGCGGGCGAGAAAGGTTGTGGTCAGGGCGTCCTGGTTCGGTTCGGTGTGCATGTCGGCCAGTCCCCATCCGACGACTCGGGAACTCGTCAGGTCCATCAGCGTCGCTAGATCGGTCAGAGAGGGCCTCGGTCACGTTCAGGCGTCTCGGCGATGAGAGGCCTGGGAGGGCCCCTGACGCAAGGGATCCCTTCGATGGCGTCTTAGTGGCGGCGTGCTCCGATGGACACAGGCTGCCTGGTGGCCGACCGGCTCGTGCGAAGCGTCCCGGACGTGCACAAGGGCCTGCCTTCGGGGTGAAGTGAACGACCCCGCTCGCCGAGGACGTGGTGATGGCTGCCCTGGGCACGAGGGCCGGCTCGGGGCTTCTGCCCAGGCCATGCCGTGACCGACCTGGGTCCGTGAGTGGGGGTCCGACAAACACGCGGACGGGGCGCTCCTCTGCGAAGGCAACCGTTCGTCGGTCACCGAGATGGGGTGCTGACGACGTTCCGGCGACAGTAGGTTGGCTCGGAGAATGCCGGCCGGTGATATGAACCGAGGCACGGACCGCTTCGCGGCCGTCGTCTGTCACGACCTCGTGGTGCGCTACGGGGATCGCACCGCGGTTGACCGTGTCTCCTTGACGGCCGAGCGCGGCGAGGTGCTGTGCATCCTTGGACCCAACGGCGCGGGCAAGACGTCGACGGTCGAATGCCTCGAGGGGTACCGGCGTCCGGTTTCTGGCTCGGCGCTCGTCCTTGGACTCGATCCCTGGAAGGAGCACCGGGTCCTCGTGCACCGGATTGGCGTCATGCTCCAACGCGGTGGTGTCTACCCGATGCTCGGACCGCGCCGGGCGCTTTCGCTCTTCGCTTCCTATTACGAGCACCCGGAGGACCCTGACGCGCTCTTGGATCTCCTCCGTCTCCGAGAGGTCGCTACGACGCCGTGGCGGCATCTCTCTGGGGGAGAGCAAGCCCGTCTATCGCTGGCGCTGGCGCTCGTCGGTCGGCCCGAAGTCGTGTTCCTCGACGAGCCGACAGCCGGCGTGGATCCGGAGGGGCGTCTCGCGGTGCGCGACGTCGTCGCAGGGCTGCGCGAGCGGGCCGTGTCCGTGGTCCTCACGACCCACGAGCTTGCCGAGGCAGAACGGCTCGCCGATCAAATTGTGATCCTTCATCGCGGGAGCGTGGTCGCAGAGGGCCCACCGGCGAGCCTCGCGTCCCACGCAGTCGAGCCGGCGGGGAGTGCGGGCACCGGTGAAGAGATCGTCTTCGGCGCCGCCCCTGACCTCGACGTCGCAGCGCTCGGGTCTGCAGTCGGCGCCGTCGTCGTAGAGGAGTCCCCAGGCCGGTACCGCGTCACGCCCCCATCAGAAGTCAGCGCCACCGCAGTGTCCGCTGCTGTCGGCGCCTGGCTTGCGGAGAAGGGCCTTGCACTGCGCGACCTGCGGATCGGGCAGTCGCTGGAGGAGGCCTACCTCACGATCGTCGGTACGAGCGAGGCGGAGTCCTCGACGTTCGCGCAGCATCGAGGGAGACGCTCGAGGGGGTGGAGAGCGCCGGGTCTTCGGAGCCGCTGGGGTCCGCGTCGGCGCGGCACCCGTGCGGGACGGTCGTGATGCGCGCCATCGCTGCACTGCGGCCGCTTGTGGCCCAAGTGGAGGCGGAGACCTACATGACCCTGCGACGGGGGGAGACGCTGCTGCTCACGGTGGGGATCCCGGTTGCTTTCCTCGTCTTCTTCTCGACGTCGCACGTCGTCTCGACAGGGCCAGGACCTTCGGTGTCCTTCTTCGCTCCTGGGATCCTCTCCCTCGCCGTCATGTCGACCGCAATGGTGTCCCTGGGGATCGCCACAGGCTTCGAGCGAGGCTATGGGGTCTTGAAACGCTTGGGGTCGACGCCGCTCGGGCGGTCGCGACTCCTCGCGGCAAAGGTCGCGACCGTGTTTCTCGTCGAGGCGGTTCAAGCGGCGGTACTCGTTCCGGTCGGATACGGGCTCGGTTGGTCGCCACCGGGCAGCGGTGCAGGAGCGGCGCTCGGCGCGGTGCTGCTGGCGACCGTGGCCTTTGGCAGCCTGGGGCTCCTGCTCGCGGGGGTTCTGCGCGCCGAGGTCAACCTCGCGGCCACCAACGGGCTGTACCTCGTGCTGCTCCTCCTCGGTGGGATGATCGTGCCGCTTGCCAAGCTCCCGCGCGCTCTTGCGTCCGTAGCCCGCGTACTCCCCGCTGCAGCACTGTCCGACGCGCTCCATGGGTCCCTGACCGTCGGCAGCGTGCCGGCCGAGTCGTGGGCGGTACTCGCGTGCTGGGCGTTGGGCGCCTCGGTGATCGCGGCAGGTACGTTTCGGTGGGAATGACCCCTGTTGACTGCCTTGTGGGGTGCCCGAAAGGGCGAGAACCTTGTGCAGCGCTTGAAGGGGTTTGCTCGTTCACGCACCAGCTGACGGCGCTGTCGCGCCGAGGTGAGTAGCGACGAACGCCACCGCGTCAACCCAGGCGGCGCGTGCAGCGTCGGCATGGTGCAATGTCGGAGCTGGCGAGCAGAATGCGTGGCCCGCGTTCGGATACGTCCGAATTCGGTGAGCAATGTGCCACCGCGTCAAGCGTTGTCGGACCTCGGCGAGGAGATCGCTCGGCCAGACCGGGTCAGCTTCCCCGGTGATCCACAGCACTGGGGAGCGAATGTTCCAGATCAGGTCGATCGGATGAATCGGGGTCTTCACGCCCAGCGCCGTGAAGCGGGGTTGACTTGGGTAGAAAAGGATGGAGGCGCGGACGGTGCGGTCGAGAGCGGCCGCCAGGAGCGCCATCGTGGCGCCTGTGCAGTATCCCCATACACCGAGACGTTGGGGATCGACGCTCGCAAGGCTCTTGAGGTAGTCGATCCCCGCGATCATGTCGTCAGCGCCGCGTCGAAAGTCGAGGTCTGCCATGTGCTCTACGATCCCGTCGAGGTCCTCGTAGTTCTCGGGATCGGACGGTCCGCCGCCGTGGTAGTAGTCCGGGACCACCGTGGCGTAACCGAGGTGCGCGAGCGTGGCAGCGACCGATCGGATGAACGTGTTGGGTCCGGTTGCTTCCTGGCCGATGGCGATCCCCGGAACGGGTCCTGGGGATGAGGGATGGAAGACCATGGCGGGCGTTCGTTCACCCTCGACGAGCAACGTCACCGTCGAAGGCGTCACGTCGTCATAGTGCTCCCGTTCGGGCTGAGGGATGTCGGCTCCGTTCATTCGCTGCCTCCCTGCATGGCGGCAGTATTCCAGACCGGTCGTCCGCCTGCCGGGTCCATCGGGACCTTGGACCCTAGGCAGCCTTCCCGGCACCCATCACACTTTGCGCTGTTCGCGAGGAATCGTTGCGGCGTTGGGTGACGTCGCGCACATCGGCGAGAGGAGACCCATGGTGAACGTTGGCGACGCGATGGACCCGGTGCTTCAGATCTGGGTCGACGAGGGGAACGACGACGTCGTCGTTCGCTGCGAGGGGACACTGAACGTCGCGACGAGAGGTGTCCTGCTTCAGGTCGTCGCCGAGGTCCTGCAGAAGCCATGGCGGCGCTTGTGTTGTGATCTCGCAGGGGTCGTGGCGGAAGTGGGAACTTGACTGCAGCGCCCGGCATCGTCGGTACATCTGCACCCGGCGTCTTCCCACGATTCGCGCTCGGGAGCCAGCCTCCTGTCCCGAGGAGCGGAGGGCGAAGGAGCGATAGGGTGGGGCGGAGTGCCAGGGCTCCTTCGAGCGACCAGCAGCGGAGAGCCTCCCGAGCGGCGGCGCTCGAAGCGCGCCGTGGTGCCTTGGGACGCTGTCCTCGGGGCCTTCGCCTGCCGGGCGCGACGGAGCGTGCGCAGCGCCGGACGCACGGTCCTCAGCCGGCTGGCGTCACGGATCTCGTATCGATCGCTCCCCGCAGAGGTTGCCATTCAGCTCGCCTACCAGGTTCTTTTGAATCGGGACCCCGATCCGGAGGGAATGCGTTCCCTGCTCGACCACCTGGCATCGGGTGCCTTCACGATCGCCGACATTCCACAAGCGATTCGCGGCTCCGAAGAGTTCCAGAACTTCGTGCGGTTCCGGGGGTCGATGCTGGGGTTCTCGATCCATGCCGGCCGATCGCAGTTCGTCAAGAGCCTTCCGCGGGCTTCACGAATCGTCGACCTCGGGGGCACGCATCTGCACTGCGCCGAAGGTGCCCTGTACCGCCTCGGTTACCCCTATGCCTTCGATGAGCTCACGATCATCGATCTGCATCCCGACGAGCGTCACGCGTTGTATCGCGCTGGGCTCAATCCCGGCCAGGTCCAGACGGACCTTGGGCCCGTTCGATACCGCTATCACTCGATGACCGACCTTTCGTCGTTCGAGGACGCAAGCGTGGACCTTGTCTTCGCTGGGGAGTCGATCGAGCACGTCACCCGGGAAGATGCTCACGTCGTACTGAAGGAAGCGTTTCGCATCCTGCGCAGGGGAGGCCATTTGGCCATCGACACGCCGAACCGCCGGGTGACGCGGATCCAGCAGGAAGCGTTTATCGACCCCGACCACAAGGTCGAGTACACCTATCCAGAGCTTCGCGATGCGCTGGAGGAGGCGGGCTTCGCAGTGGTCAGAGCCCATGGGCTCAACCTTGCCCAGCGTTCCGTCGCCACCGGAGTCTTCGATCCCGATGAGGTCGCAGGGCACTGTGGGCTCTTCGACGAGATCGAAGACTGCTACATCCTCTGTGTCGTGGCCCAAAAACCGTGACCACCGAAGATTGGCCGAGCCAACGTGCGAAGCTCGGATCGATCCCACCTGCTTCCGAGATGATCCCGGTGCCCGGCGAGCTTTCCCGGCAGGGCGCGGGCCATCGTCTGGTTCCCCACACGGCGGATTGCATCATCGAGTCCTGGGGACCGGACCGGCCCACGTGCTTCACGGAGGCGCTCTACGCGCTGGTCGAGGAATTCGCCGAGGTTGGTGACGCACCGGCCACCGAGGTCCTTCCCCTCGCGGCGAGCTCGGCCGGCAGCGAGGAGGCGCTGGTCTCCTTGCTTGAGGAGGTGATCTACAACCTCGACGTCGCCTCCGTCGTCCCCCTCCGCTTCCACCTCGCCGAAACCGACACCGGCGAGGTTGCCGGCGACATGGAGGTCGTACCGCTCGATCGGGTCACCATCGTGGGACCAGCGCCCAAAGGCGTCTCGTACCACGAGCTCTTTGTCAGGCTCGAGAGTGGCCTTTGGCGATCCCATGTGGTCATCGATGTCTAGGGAATGCCCGTCGAGCGCCGCGCTTGCTCGACGCCTCGGTGGCGGCGCGCCATGGTCGAACCCGGCTCGTGGTAGATCGTGCACCGCCTTCGGCGAGCGGTGTCCTCATGCCTCCTCGGCAAACGGGGTCGCTCCACTGTGGATCCGGATGAGGATGCCGTCGGGGTCTTCTACGTCGATGAAGGGACCGATATGACCTTGCGTCAACGGTCCATGGGCAATGCCCAGTCGGTCGAGGGCGTTGGCCCACCGTTCCAGGCCTTCAACATTGGCGACGGCCAAACCCATCAGCGCGAAACCGCGGAGCGCTCGTGCGCGCTCGGGGTCTTGGTGCAGGCCGACCACGAGCCCGCAGGCGTGGCGAAGCACCACCCCTACCAATCCGTTCTCCTCCTCCAAGTCCAGGACAGGGGAGAACCGCAGCGCGGTCATGTACCAGTCGCGGCTCACCCAGGCGTCCTGGACCGGAACACGGACGTGGTGGAGGCCAGTGATGGGCGAGAGAACGTCCAGCACGTCGAGCTGGTCATCTTCGCCGCCCATCACTGGGTCACCCCTCCCTGTCGGCCGCGCCGCCATCGCCATCTGCTTCGACCATGAGCGCACCATCGTAGGGGTTCGCGGCAGACGCAGTCGGCGCCTGCCGGGCGCTGATCGTGGGCGATGCGGGAACAGCGCCGGTCCGACTTGGCCGCGTGCTGCAGGCCTCGCCTAACCTTCGAGACACCGTGCACATCTTCTTCGACGTCGATTACACCATCCTTTCGTTCGACCAAATTCTCCGACGTGGGACGGTCGAGGTCTTCGCGCGCTTGGTCGATGAGGGCCATCAGGTCTATGTGTGGTCCGGAGAAGGCGTGCGGTGGGGGGTCGTGCGCGGGTTCGGTCTCGAGCCCTACGTGAGCGGTGTCTTCGCAAAGCCGCTGGGGGACTTCGCCAACGGCCTCCGTCGATTTCGGGTCTCCCCTGTGCCCGAGTTCGTCGTCGACGACTACCCCGAGATCGTCTCGTACTTCGGTGGCTTTCACATCCAAGAGTTCTTCCACTCACGCGACAACGACGACGAGCTCGAGACCGTGTACGAGGTGATTCGGGATCTCGCCAACGGGGGTCACGTCGACCATCCACGCTGGCGTCCGCGTTCCCCTGAGTGCGTCGCATTGCTGGAAGCCTCAAAGCTTGGGACCGGGTCCGAGGAGGGTCTCGGCTGACGGTCCTTGTGACCGCGCCCGCAGAGCTCAAAACGCGTCGTCGCCAAGGACCTCGGATGCACGTCAGCGACCGCGCTTGCTGGAAAGATACCTGCGTGCAGATCTCCGCCAGGGTGGATTACGCGATGCGCGCGCTCCTCGCCCTTGCCGAGCGTGGCGAACCGATGACCGGCGAGGCACTGGCTCGTGCGCAGGGCTTGCCGGCGAAGTTCCTAGGCGCGATCCTCGGTGATCTCCGGCGTGCCGGCCTCGTCCTGAGCCGGCGAGGAACCGACGGTGGCTTCCAGCTCGCTCGTCCCGCTTCTCGGATCAGCGTGGCTGACGTCATGCGTGCGCTCGAGGGTCCGCTCGCCGAGGTCCGTGGGCTGCGTCCGGAGTTGGCGCACTACGAAGGGGCAGCCGAGCACCTCCAGGAACTGTGGGTCGCGTTGCGAGCGGCGTTGCGGTCAGTGCTCGAAGAGGTCAGTCTCGCTCATGTGCTCGGGGGGCGGTTTCCCGCGCCGGTTGCCCGGATGACTGCGAATCCCGATGCATGGGCGCCACGTCGTCCCGATGATCAGCCTGTCGCCTCGGATTGATTACTGCTGGCGGATCCGGCGACCGGTGATCTCTTCGATCGGGATGGCGACGAACAGCGTTCGCCCCTCACTTCCGGCCCATGGTTCGACGCCTGCCGCGCTGACTCGAGCGAGTTCGGCGGGATCGTCAATGCTTCTCGCCGTGCCATGGAGCAAGACCGACCACCCCTCGCTCGTGGCTTCGTCGATATGGTCGACCTCGAAGCCAACGCGCTGCCCGATCGTCGCTCCCAAGGTGCTGTCGGGTTTGGTTCGAAACACGACCTCGTTTCCGACGAGCCGAAAGTTCACCGGGAGGGCAGCCGGATCGCCGTCGAGGACGAAGACCAGCCGTCCGACTCCGCCGGGGTGGAGATGTTCGCGGCACTGGCGCTCCTCGAGTTCCTCGAGCACAGGGCGTGGACCAGGGCGGCCGATTCCCGGTGGCCGCTCGATCTCTCCCCCGATCAGAGCGGACGGTGTGGTCTCGAGACCAACGGCGAGGCGCACCAGCGCGCTATGGGTGACCACCGCGGTCGGGTTTTGCTCGATGTACTCGAGGTAGCGCGGGTCCATGCCGGCACGGCGCGCGAGCTCCTCGCCGGTCAGGCCGAGCTCCTGGCGACGAAACGCTAGTCGTCGACCGAGGTCACTGGTGTGCAGTCCGTCGGACACCGCACCGCCTTTCTCCGGAGCGCCCGGTGATCGTCCTTGGGAGTGTAGGGGGCACCGGCGCATGCTGACCTTGGAGGCGCCGGCCGCAGGAGACACGAGCGGCCGGAAGGTTCGCGTTGGCGGCAACGTCGGCGCCAGGAGCAACCGATCTCGGCCAACCAGGGCACCTGTGGGTCACGGCCGCTGACAGAACAGGTGCCAGCCCGCTGCCAGCCATCCACATAGCAACAGGGTCCGGCCCAGCCAACTGCGCAAGAACCACGCGAGGACGTCGACGATGCTGGTCAGGCGCGGGCTGGCAAACGTGATGGCGGTCCAAATTGCGACCGCGGTGGCGATCACCATCCAGACGACACCACCGATCGTCATCGTGCCGGTCGTCGATTCGCTCCGGCGATGGTGCCGCCGAGTGCGCACCAGAGCGCAAAGACGAGGCTTCGTCCCCACGAGGCATGGGTGACGGCACCGATGATCCGGCTGAGCGTGGGCAGGTCATGGGCTTGATGGACGAAGCTGTTGAGGTCCCATCCGACCACTGCAGCAAAGAGCACGGCCCAGACCGCGGCCGCGGCGATCGCGGCCGGTCGCTCGCGCCATCGGAGGAGCGTTTGCACGGAACATCCGATCCATGTGCTCGTGCGCTCCTTTTGGCGGGCCCTGCCCAGCGCCACCATGGCGATCGCGGTGACGACGATGACGGCTGCGATGCTGGCGTGTGCGCCCGTCGTGGGGTAGCGCTGGTCCCCTTCCCACCACACGAGGGCCCCGGCCCCGCAGGCGGCGGTGATCCCCAGCACTCGACTCCAGACGCGTGACGGCTTCCCTGGCCCGGCCGCGGAGTCGCCCCGACCACCGGCGGGGCCGCTGCGACCCCTCTGGCCACCGCGGTTAGGGGCCGAGGTGCTGATCGAACCACTCGAGTGTGCGCTGCCACGCATCATGCGCAGCCGTCGGGTGGTAGACCGCCGGACGATCATTGCAGTTGAAGCCGTGCTGGGCATCGGGATACCGCACGATCTCGGTCGGCACGGCGAGCTTCGCGGTCGCAGCTCGTAGCGCCTCGACCTGGTCGACCGGGATCGATTGGTCGAGATCCCCGTAGAGGCCGAGCCAGGGCGACTGCAGCGCCGGGGCCAGGTCGATCAGCGGGGGGAACCCGAAACGCCCTTCACCCACGCCCCCGCCGTAGAAGGTGACGGCCGCGCCCAGTGGACGCAGCGTCGCTCCGACGAACGCGACGGTTCCGCCCATGCAGAAGCCGACGATCCCCATCCGTGCGAGCGAAAAACCTGCGGCTTCGAGGAAGTCGAAGGAGGCCTCGAGGTCCGCGGTGATCCCTGCGGCATCGATCTGGCTCATCAGCTCCATGACCTTCTCCATGTCGTCGTAGGCGAGGACTGGTGAGCCCTGGCGATGGAACAGCGCAGGCGCAACCGCGCGCCAGCCGTCGTCTGCAAGGCGTCTGGCGATGTCCTGGATGTGCGCGGTGAGACCGAACGCCTCCTGGATGACCACGACGGCACCCTTGGGCTCGCCATCAGGGAGTGCCTCGAACACCGGCATGGGCCCGTCATCGGTGTCGATGACGATCTCCGCGCTCGTGGGCACGGCTCCAGTGTCGCCCGCTCGTCTGGCAACTGCAACTCGCCAGCCCGAACAGCTTCCGGCCCGAGGGGTACTCGCTCAGGAGGCGGCGCTCGTGGAGCTCATGTTGAAGTCGGGAATCCGCAACGCGGGCATTGCCGTTCGGTTCATCCATTCCCCGAACTCCCGCCCAAGGGTCCGCACGGGTGACCCCGCCTCGGTGGCTCGCGCGAGGAGGTCCACCGGGCTCTCGTTGAAGCGAAAGTTGTTGACCGCAGCGACAACCTCGCCGCGCTCGATCAGGTAGACGCCGTCACGGGTGAGCCCAGTGAGCAGGAGCGTGGCCGGGTCTGCCTCCCGGATGTACCAGAGGCAGGTGAGCAGGAGGCCTCGGTCGGTCGAGGCAACGAGATCCTCCGAGGTGCCTCGAGCGCCGTCGAGCTCGAGCACAAGGTTGTCGATGGGCGGGGTGAACGCGACGCCGGAGCGGCGTGCCCCGGCGCGGTGGTAGCGGAGGCGCTCCAGTCTTCCGCCCGTGATCCAGGTGGTCCGAGCGAGGGGGAGTCCGTTGTCAAAGACGGAAACGTCGGGGCCCGAGGCCTCGGCGACGAGGAACGGCAAGCATTCGAGGCCAGGCTCGAAGGGGTCGCTGCGCAGCTCGAACGGGGAGGTCGCGAGCTGTTCACCGACCCTCGTGGCGCCGTGACCCGCGGAGAACACCGTGCGACCTTCCTCGGCCTCCGGCCCGCTCGCCGCGTCGACCAGGGCCACCATGAGGTCGGCCACGGCCGCCGGTGGGAGCACGACCTCGTAGCGGCCCGGTTCGAGGGTGACGGTGCGACGCGCCCATTCCAGCCGTTGCGCGAGGTGAGCCTCGAGCGACTCGATCGAGACCGCGTCGAGCTCGGGCCCGGCATGCCCGACCCATGCCGACCGCCGACCATCACTACTTCGACCGACGAGATTGATCGCGCCGGTTGCCTGGACATGGCGCCTGCGGACGCCCGCTGAGGTGCCCAGGTAGACCGTGTCGAGATGGTGCTCGGCGAATCCGGCCAGCACGTTGCCTGCGCTCGACGCCCGGTGAAACGCCGCCGCCAGGCCTTCGACGACCGGGCGCAGTACTGAGGGTTCGGTCTGGGGTGCGGGCTCCTCGAAGAACGGGTCCGCGGCTCCGGTCGCTAGCGGGCTGGCATCGTTGGCAGCCGGGGTGCTCTGTGCATCAGCCTGGGCGGCGGCAACCAGGTCGTCGAGGTCGGCTGCACCACTGCGGCTGGCACTCCCCACGCTCGTGCCGGTTCCGTCGGAGCTGGGGAGCAGGCAGATCAGGGTCACCCGTCGGCTGCGACGTCTTCCGTTGGTGGTCGTGGTGTTGTTGGCGAAACGGACTTCGACCTCGCTGGATTCTTCGACGATGGCAATCCCCTCGGGGACCGCCGCCAAGAGCTGCTCGACGACGAGGTGGGCGGCAGGTAGCCCTCGGTCTTCGGAGGCGGTGCTCACCGACCGGCCTCCTGCTTGGTGTTGAGCACCCGGACGTCTCGGACGAGCACTGACGGACAGCCGTGGCTGACGGGCGCGACCTGACCGGGCTGGCCCTTCCCGCAGTTGAACGCCCCACCGAGAAGGTAGGTCGATCGGCCCCCCAAGGCCTCGAGGGAGCCCCAGAACTCGGTGGTGTTCGCCTGGTACGCGACGTCGCGAAGCTGTCCGGCGAGCTGGCCGTCCCGGATCCGGAAGAAGCGCTGGCCGGTGAACTGGAAGTTGTGGCGCTGCATGTCGATCGACCAGCTCTTGTCGCCCACGATGAAGATCCCGTCCGAGACGCGGGCAATGAGCTCCTCGGTGGGGGGTCCTTCGTCTGGCGCAGGAGCGAGGGAGACGTTTGCCATCCGCTGCATTGGGATGTGCAACGGTGAGTCGGCGAAGGCGCACCCGTTGGAGCGCCCGAACCCGCTGATCGCCGCGATCGAGCGGTCGAGCTGGTAGCCGACGAGGACGCCGTCTTTGATGAGGTCGAACTGCTGGGTCAGCACTCCTTCGTCGTCGACGGCGACCGTGGCCAGGCCATGGGGCGCGGTCCGATCGCCGGTGACCTGGAGCAGCGGAGAGCCGTACCGAAGCGTGCCGAGCTGGTCGGGAGTGGCGAACGACGTACCGGCGTAGGCAGCCTCGAACCCCAGGGCGCGGTCGAGCTCGGTGGCATGGCCGATGGACTCGTGAATGGTCAGCCACAGATTGGTTGGGTCGATCACGAGGTCGTAACGCCCGGGTTCGACCGATGGTGCGCCGAGCTTGTCGGCGACGAGGGTCGGGAGGAGATCGAGCTCGGCCTCCCAATCCCAGCCCTCACCTTCCAGGTACTCCCAGCCCCGGCCGACCGGTGGTGCCAGGCTGCGTTGGGTTTCGAAGTCGCCATCTTCGGCGACCGAGAGCACCTCGACGGTGGGCGCGATCCGTACCCGTTGTTGGCGAGCAACGGTGCCGGCGAGGTCGGCGTAGTACTTGTCCTCGGCGACGGCCATGACCTCTGCGGTGACGTGTTCGATCGAGGGGGATGCCAGCAAGCGTTTGCTCCAGTCGCGCAGCACGGCGTCTTTGCTCGCGAGCGCGACCTGCGTCGGGTCCGTGCGGTAGGGGGAGATCCACTCGATCGTGCCGTGGGAGGGCTCAGGGGCCAGCTCCAGTGGGTGAGCGAGCCCGATCCTGCTCACCTGTGCGCTCTCGATGGCTTGGGTCACGAGCTCGTCTGTGACCCGAGGCGTGGCCGCGACCGTTGCGGCGAATCCGATGGCACCGCTATGGACCACGCGGAGCCCAATGCCAAACTCGATGTCGTCGACGGCGGTCTCGAGTGCACCATCACGCAGCCGGACGAACTGGGATCGGATCCGTTCGATGCGGACCTCGGCGTTCGTGCAGCCCCGAGCGGCTGCGCCTTCGAGCGCCCGAACCCGGATCGCCTCGACCGTGCTCGAGTCCAAAGGATCGAGGTTGTCCACCTCGAGCACGCTACCGGCAGTGACCAGGCGCCGCGCATGACGCGTCGCCCCGCGCCGTCATCCAGGTCGCGACATCACTCGCGACGGAGCGCTCGGAGGCCTTCAGGTCGCGCGCAGGCGTCGTCGACGACCTCGTACAGCAGGTCGATGACCGCGCGGGTCGGAGCCGAGGGCAGTCCGCGCTGGCGCAGGGTGACACCGACGCGCCGGGCCGGGAGGTCCTCCACGGAGAGAAGGCAGAACTGGTCACGCAGGTGGTTCGGCACCGCCGTTGCCGGCAGGATCGCAGGGCCGTACCCGTCGAAGGTGAGCGAGGCAATGAGCCGAACGCCGTCGACCTCCATTGCCGAGCGGAGCTTCACCCCGGCACGGCGGCACGCGGCGTCGATATTGGCGCGCAGCGCCGTGTGGGGCATCGGCAAGATGAGCTCCAGGTCGGTAAGGAGCGAGATCGGCAACGGGGTCTGCTTGCTGGCGAGGGGATGGTCGACGGGCACGACGAGCATGAGGTCCTCTTCGAAGAGCGGTGTCACCGCGAGCTCGTCGAGCAGGACCGGCAGAGCGACGACCGCGACATCGAGCTCGCCGGAGAGCAGCCGCGGTTCCAGCGTCGAGTTGATGCCGTCGATGGCACAGACCTGCACACCGGGATGACGGGCCCGCAGCTGCTCGAAGAGGCGGGGCACGAGCCATCGGCCGGTGGTGCCGATGACACCCATGCGGACCAGCCCTGTGATCTCCCGGCGCATGGCCGCAACGTCGGCGACCATCGCGTCGAGTTCGGCCATCATTCGACGCGAGCGCTCCACGACGACGATCCCTTCTTCGGTGAGCCGTCCCGACGAGCGGTCGACGAGCACTGCGCCGAGCTCGCGCTCGAGCCTGGCCACATGAGCAGAGACATTCGACTGGACGGTCCCCAGCGCGTCGGCCGCGGCAGAGAACCCGCCGTGGTCCGCGATGCCGACGAGTGCTTGCAGGTGGCGGAGCTCCATCGCAATAAACGATATTAGCTATCTCTCAAAGCTGTTTGACAGATAGATGCGGCGTCCTCCAGAATGGATGCAGACCGCAGGGATGAGGAACCCCCCCTCCCATTCCGAAGCGGCATTAGTGAAGGGATCGCTAGCCCCCCCGGCGATCCCTTCACTCGCGTTCGGGCCCGTGGAAGTCTGCCACTTGGTGGCCGAGACCTAGTCCGGCACCCGTCCTGTTCCGGGCTCGTATCCTCGGCCCTGAGATGGCCGGTTCGAAGCGAACGCAACAGGGTCCGCGGGGCCTGCGCGCCGGCGCGGGCTGGGGATTTCGATTCGCCCGGAGGCCGATGTCCTCACCGGAGGGTCTCGGAGCGCCTTCACCTGCTGCGTCGTGGCGCCTGGGGCTCGCCGTACGGGCCGTGCGCGTGATCAACCGCGGAGTTCGCCTCCTGCGGTTGGGGAGCGGAACGGTCGCTGGAGGACGAGTCGGGCTGGCCATCGCCCCAGGCCTGCTTAGGAGCTTGTTGGCCGGACGGACGACTGCCCTGGTCAGCGGGACGAACGGGAAGACCACGACGACTCGCTTGCTCGCCGTCGCGCTGGGGGCGGGGTCGGGAGCTGGCTCGACGGAGGTCGCTGGACCCGGAGCGACCGCGGTGGTGACGAACGCGACCGGATCGAACATGCCCGCTGGTCACGTTGCCGCGCTTGCCGACGCCGCGCCCGGGGCCATGGCCGTGCTCGAGGTGGATGAGGGGTATCTGCCCGAGCTGGTGGCAACGGCGCGGCCGGCGGTCGTCGTGCTGCTCAATTTGTCACGGGACCAGCTCGACCGCACGAACGAGGTGCGGATGACCGCGAACCGATGGAGGGCAGCGCTCGCGGGATCGCCGGCGACGGTAGTGGCCAATGCCGACGATCCCCTCGTGGTCTGGGCCGCCGGGGGTGCTCAGCGGTGCGTCTGGGTCGCAGCAGGGCTTCGTTGGCGCTTCGATGCCGTCGGATGCCCCGCCTGCGAGGGCCGAATTCGCTTCTGCGATGGTTGGGGATGCGACTGCGGGTACCGGCGCCCGGAGCCCGCCGTCGCCGTTGAGGACAGCGGTGGGGGCGTCGTCGCTGCCTTTGCAGACGGGCGTCGCCTTCCAGTGGAGCTCCGGATCCCCGGCCGCTTCAATCAAGCCAACGCCGTGCTGGCGGCGGTCGCGGCCGAGGCGTTGGGCGTCAGAGCGGCAGTGGGCCTTCGAGCGATGCAATCGGTCGATGCGATCGCCGGCAGGTTCGCCGTCCACTCGATTGCTGGGGCGCAGGCGAGGCTTTTGCTTGCGAAGAACCCTGCCGGGTGGGCGGAGCTCCTCGACATCGTGGGTCCCAGCCGACAACCGGTGGTCGTGGGGATCAACGCCCGCGTCGCCGACGGAAGGGATCCGTCTTGGCTCTGGGACGTCCCCTTCGAAGCACTGCGAGGGCGCCGAGTCGTCGCCACCGGCGAGCGCTGCCTCGATCTGTCGGTTCGGCTGCGTTATGCCGAGGTGGATCATGACATCGTTCGGGATCCCCGGCACGCGATCGCACGGGCTGCCGGCTTCACCGGGGTAGCCGATCCGTCGGTGGCGTTGAACCGGGGCGCAGATGGCGCGACGGATGTTGGCGCCGTCGAGGTGAACGCAAAGGTCGAGTTCATCGGGAACTACACGGCCTTTCACGATCTTCTGGGACGTTGACGTGGCGCCGCTCAGGGTGATCGTGGTCTATCCCGAGTTGCTCGGAACCTACGGCGACGGCGGGAACGGCGTGGTGCTGGCGAAGCGCGCGTCATGGCGCGGGATCGACACGACCTTGATCGAAGCGACGGCCGACCAGCGTCTTCCTGAAGGCGACCTCTACTGCTTGGGCGGAGGTGAGGATGCCCCTCAGACCGAGGCGGCTGAGATCCTGGCGAGCGACGGCATGCTCGGACGATCGGTTGCCAATGGTGCGGTCGTGCTGGCGGTCTGCGCGGGGTACCAGATCATCGGCAGGACCTTCACCGATGCTCACGGCGTTGCCCACCCCGGCCTTGGGCTGCTCGACGTCGAGACCAAAAGGGGCGCAGGGCGCAGGGCTGTTGGCGAGTTGGTCGCCGAGCCGATCGGGGCGGGCCTCGACATCCCCACGCTCAGCGGATTCGAGAACCATGCTGGCCTGAGCGTCGTGGGTCACGGCGCGCAACCGCTGGGGCGCGTGCGAGTCGGCGTCGGCAACGGGGATGGAACCGAAGGCGCGTGGTCGGGGCGAGTCGTCGGCACGTACTGCCACGGTCCTGTGCTGGCGCGCAATCCGGCGCTTGCGGATCTTTTGCTCGGATGGGCGTTGGGGGTCGACACGCCCCTGGCGCCACTCGGGGATCATCGCGAGGAGCTCCTGCGCGCCGAGCGCCTCCGAGCGGCATCCCGGTTCCGTTCCTGGCGATTCCGCTCGCACTGAGTACCGTAAGGAAGACTGCTGGCGGTCGACTCGGGTCAGGACACCACCGTTCTTCGGCGCCAAGCAGCCGGCACGCCGTAAAGAGTCACGACACGGGCCAGTTGCCCCCCCGGGATGGCGAGCGCCGTGGTGTCGCATCCCGTGCCCAGGCTCTTCGCCACGGGGAGACGTCAGGTCCACGCAGGGCGGTCATGGCCGCATCAGCACCCGCTCGTCGGGCCCCCCACCAGTCGGATCGGACTTCTTCGGCGAGCTGTGCGACTGCACGTTCGATCCGTGCCGCGAAGTGTCGCGCGTCCTCGCCCTCCTCGAGGCGCAGTGGAGGCCCGAAGAGCACGCTCGTCGGGGAGCGCCGAAGGCCGCGATGGCGCATTTCGCTGCCCGAACCACCGGCGGGGCGGTCGTCACGGAGGCTCTTGGGGAGCACGCGGAACATGCCGTGGATGTAGACAGGGACAACGGGGCGCTTGGTTCGGTGGGCGAGGTATGCGGCCCCGCCGCGGAACGGCTGCGCCCAACCATCGGCAGTGCGCCCGCCCTCGGGGAAGATGATGAGGTTCCAGCCCTCCTCGATGATGCGCGCCGCGTCGTCGCCGGATCGGCGGTTCACTCGGTTCCGGTCGATGGGGATCGCCGCGAGGGTGAGCGACCACCACAGTGCCTTCCAGGTGCGATCGAAGAAATAGTCCGACGCCGCGCCCACGACGCTTTTGTGGCGAAATCGAGCGGGAAGGGCATGGAGCAGCAGGGGCGTGTCGAGGTGACTGGCGTGATTGGCAGCGAAGATCACCGGTGCCTCGAGGTGCTCGAGATACTCGACTCCCCTTGTCGTCGTCGCAGTGACGAGCCTGATCGCCGGGCGCGTCACGTTGTCGAGGAGCAGCGCACGGGCCAGGCGCGCCGGGTAGCGACGGGACCAGCCGTGATCGAACGCGAGCCCGACCCGGCGCTTTGGAGCCGGGCGCTCGACGTTCGCCGGCCATGTCGGCCGCGCCAAGGGAAAGTCGAGGCCGCGCTTCATCACGTGCGCCTTCCCTCACGTCGGCCCATCGTTCGGAGCAGCTCAGCTGACATCGGCCATGAGGAGCGGCGGTGCGTGCAGGTGGGTGATGGTGGGAGACGGGCCGACGACATCGGTCGCCATCTCGAGCGCGTCCTGGAGCGTGGACGCCGGGGAGAAGCCCATGCGACGGACGGCGCTCGGGTTACCACCGAGCACGATCACGCGCCCGAGGTGCTCGAGTGCATGCGCGCACCAGTACCACATGTAGAAGGGGTGCACGCCGTGGTAGGCGTGCCCAGTGCGATAGAGATGGACGTACCAGGGGTCGGTGGCAAATGACTCCTCGTAGACCTTGTGCATCTCGATCGGGTCCGTGGTCTGCGTGAGCACCTGCTCGTAGAAGTCGATGTAGCTCGGGTGATGTCCTGGGTGGAACTCGGGTCGCGTGGGATGGCGAAGGATGAGGACGCCACCCTCGCGCACCAGTGGTTTCCCTCGGTAGAGGTTGAAGAAGTACCCCAGACCGAGGCAGGCGACCAGGATCGGGTTCATGATCGAGTTGACGTTGTAGGGGCAGATGTAGGGCAAGCCCATGGTGAGGACATCGGTTTGTCCCTCGACGGCGACGCCCTGCTGGCGCCAGACGCTGGCGATCGCTCGCTCGTGGACGGCCTCGACCTCGCCCGCCTGGACGGACAGCATCGCTTGAGGTGCACGGATTGCGTGGAAGATCTGGCGCGCTAGACGCGCTGGCATCCGGTCGAGCGCGGCAGCAGTTGCGGCATAGGTCGCGCGGTCGCGAAGGGTCCATTCCCACTCTCGTCGCTGCAGGAAACCGAACTGCGCGGGGAAGGTGTCGGTATTGAGCGTGGTCTCGATCTGAAAGACGCGAATCCCGCTCTCAGCGATCAACCGACCCATTCGCCAGTTCGAGGAGTGCAGTTCCGACGCGGGCGCATCCATGAACGATCGGCTGTGGCGCATCGTGTGCGGATTGTGGTGGTGGCGAAGGCTCCGGTAGCTGGCGAGACCAGTGGCGATGCTCTTGTGACCGCCATCCATGGTCACGAGCGTGATGTTGACGTAGACCACCAGGTCGCTCTCGGCCGCGCGCCGATTGATCTCGACGTCCTCCCCTTGTTCGGTCCGACCGAGGTGGACGAGGCCTTCGGGATCCTCGGCATCGTGCTGGGTCAGCAATCCGTGCGGGGCGAAGGCATCGTAGATGCGGTCACCAAGCGCGTGTCGGAGCTCCGGCTCGGTCATCCGCCGATGGAGCGCGAGCGCTGCAATGAGCACGACGTCGTCAACCCCGGCCTCGGCAGCCAACTCAAGCACCTGCTCGATCACGAGCTGGCGGACATCGGGCGATCGCATCGGGGGCAGCGGCAGCGAGACATCGTCGAAGCAAATGGTGAGGCGCATGCCAGGCCGCAGCAGCGCCGAGAGCGGCTCCATGTCGCCGACGGGGTGCTCGAGGGCGTGCCGGATCGCAGCGATCGGATCAGCGAGCGGGGCCAGCGGTTCCGGCGCGTAGACCACGCGCGTCCCCTCGGGGAGGCGCTCGAGTCGGAATCCCTCTCCGTTCCAGAACAACAGGGGTGGTGTCGAGCCGTCGACCTCCATGACGAGGCCGGGTCGCGGGGTCATTGCCTTCCTCCTTGCCGGTTCGGGGCTCCTCGGAGGTCGAAGGTGATCTTGATCGCCCCGCGGCGTCCTGCAGCCCCGGCGTGGGCGATCGCCTCCTCGAAGCGGTCGATCGGGTATGTGGCGGAGACCAGGCGCCCTGCCCGGCACCGTGCCGCCACCTCGAAGGCCAGGTCGAACGCGTGACGCCCGCCGGGTTCGATGCCATAGGCATAGGACCCGACCAGAGCGATCTCGCGGTGCCACAGAGGGGCTAGGTCCAAGTGCACCCGCCCCGGCATCCCCACGAGGACGAGCCGCCCGCGCGGACGGGTCATCGCCAGGGAGGCTTCGATCGATCCGGCGGAGCCGACGCAGTCGAACACGATGTCGGCGCCGCTACTCAAGCGCGAACCAACGGATCCTCGAAGCGATGGGCCCCCGATCACCTTCGAGCCACAGTGACGCCGAATCGCACGGGCGAGTTGATCCTCGGGAAAGACCGCGGTGGCACCGAGCTCCTCGGCGAAGTGGCGTTGGTGGGCGTAGCGTCCACCAACGAGCGTGGCGCGCGGAGCGGGGATGTAGCCATCGGCGCTCAGGGTGCTGATCGCAGCGACGGTGGCAAGACCAAGGGTGCCTGCACCGACGATGCCCACCAGATCGTCCTCGCGGAGACCCGCCGACATGACGGCGTGAATGGCACAGGCGAGCGGCTCCACGGTGACCGCGTCGTTGTCGCTCAGGTGATCGGGGACCGCATGGAGTTGGCTGCTGTGTGCCGCGATCCCCGCTGTCGACCAACCGCCGCCGACATCTGCGCAGTACCCCGTTTGCAGTCCGGGACGGAGATGACCGAAGGCGACGCGCTCGCAGGCTCCGGTATTGCCCTGCGCGCAGGCGCTGCAGGGGGGATCGATCCCTCGCGCGGCACAGGCGAGCACTGGCTCGAGCACGACACGCGTGCCGGCCTCCAGCGAGGAGCCCATAGCGGAGCGTGCGGGACCCTCGAGCGTGCCGACCACCTCGTGACCAGGTACGAAGGGAAAGCTCACCAGCTCCTCGAAGTAGCGGGAGCTCTGCCCGTCGATCGTCGCCAGGTCGGAGCCGCAGATCCCCGACAAGAGTGGTCGGACGTGCACCCATCCTTCTCCGGGCAGCTCCGGCGGTTCGACGTCGGCCAGTCTGAGTGGGCCGATTCCCGCAGCGCGGCCGGATCCCAGCCTCGAGACCGCTCGCGCCGCCAAGAAGCGCGCAACGTTGCGCTCGAAGACGAGGGCCTTCATTGCCGGACCTCGCTGCGAACCGGGCGTGGGTCGAAGGGACCGAGGGGGAGCGGCCGGTCAGCGCCACCAGGCGCCTTCGACCAGTACTCGACGTGCCAGCCGCGCCGACGGGCGAGTGCCGCCAGACGGGAATCGGGGTTCACGGCGACCGGGTAGCCCACGGCTTCGAGCATGGCGAGATCGCTCGTGGAGTCGCCGTAGGCGACGGATTCGGCCAAGGACAGCCCGTGATCGCGCGCGTAGCGTTGTAGCATCGCGGCGCGGGCTTCGCCGGTCGGGGGGAGCTCCTCGAGCTGTCCGGTGAAGTACCCGTTGTGGCGCCCGAGGCGAGCACTCACCACGTCGTCGAACAGCGGCACCAGGGGGGCGACGATCACGTCGAGTGCACCGGTGATGAGCAGGGTTCGGTGGCCAAGGCTGCGATGACGGCGGACGCGGGCAAGCCCTTCGGGGAACATCCGAGTGATCAGGAAGCGGTGGAACAGCTCCCAGGCATCGGCTTCGACCGTTGCGACTGGCGCCCCCTCGTAACGCCGGTAGAAGCTCCGGAGGAAGTCGCCGCGATCTCGGCGGTCCAGTGCCAGCCATCGCGGCGCCCCCGCCAGCAGCTGCCCGACGAATCGGATGCGCCGGTCGAAGGGGAGATGGCGGCTGGCGAGCCATGAGTAGGAGTCGACGACGTTCGAGGACAAAAGGGTGTGCTCGAGGTCGAAGACCGCCAGGTGGCGATCGGGCGAGAGAATTGCCCGGCGCGCTCGCTCGGCTCGGCTGATCCCGGCTGGGCGACCCGGCGTCGTCTTCACTCGGGCGCGCGCGACGACCGAGGGCAGATGGATCTCCGACACGTAGCGCTCCCAATCGATGGCCGCTGGATCGAAGCAGAACCGTTCCTGTTCTTCCGACGACATCCGCTGCCAGAGCTCGAGCAAGCGGTCGACCCGATATCGCGCCTCGGTCTCGGTGTACGCACCGTAGAGCTCGACGTAGCTCAAGGCACGCTGAGCGAGCCCTTGGCGGTCCTCGAGCGTGGCGGCCCAGTTCGCGACGCGCTTGGCGCGGCCGGGGAAGGCCGCAAGCAGCCGCTCTCCGGCACGCATGAGCTGAGTGGCCCGTTGGAGCTGCTGTTGGACGCGCCCGCGTCCGGGCAGCGACCACTTCGGCACGCTGATCGGTTGCCCCCGGTCGTCGTAGAGGGGATGGCGTGAGAACCAGTCGTAGACCAGCTCGTGCATCTGCCCGTACCGCAGCGGCCTGCGGACACTCGACGCGACGTGGTAGACGGCGGGCGGGCTGGTCGCTCCGGCTGCGGCGATCGCAAGGATCGCAGAGACCACGAGGTCCACAGGGATGACGTCGATCACCCCCTCGGGGACGCCGGGGAACTCCCGGAGCAAGCCCCGTGCGTAGGAGATGATGATGGGCTCAGCCATGCGGAACCCGCGGATCCAACCCGGGAACGGTTCTGCGAGGGCCGATTCGATGATGGAGGGACGGACGATGGTGATAGGGATCTGGTTCCCTGCATCGCCCTCCGTTGTGTTGGCCGCGTTGGCAGATCGCCCTCCATGCAAGCGGTTTCGGCCGTGGGCCGAAGCTCCAGCAGAGGGGGCTGAGTGCCCGAACTGGGCGACCAGGGCAATCTCGCCCAGTGCCTTGGTGTAGGCGTAGGTGTCGGGCCACCCGAGGGCCTTGGCGCGGGTGAGCCCGGCTTCGACGAGCGACTGGCTGACCCAGTCTTCTCGGAGGCGTTCTGCCCTCGTCGCGAGGAGATGGCTGCCAGCCGCGCCCTGCTCGGCCCGAGCGCGTTCGATGAGCTCCCTGAGCCGCTGCGGCTGGCGTGACTCGAGCTCGAGTTCGGCGCGCAGCTTTCGGGCGAAGTCCACCTCTCCTTGCCAGTCGACCGGGGGGACCAGCGGGTTCTCGGTGAGGAGCTGCTCGTTCGCTTCCCCTTGGTGCGTGCCGGCGACGTAGGCGGTCGAGACGGCGATGAGGTGCGGCCGTCGAGACCCTGGCCCATCGGTGGTCCATGCCCGCTGAATGGCGTCGGCAACACGAGACGGCCCCAGCAGGTTGACCTCGACTGCTTGGTCGAGAGGCGCATCGAAGCTCACGGTGGCGGCCGAATGGACGACCACGTCGCAGCTCCGTAGGGTCTGCAGCCCAGCCTCGTTCAGGCCGAGCGCGTCCTCGCTGACGTCACCGGCGACCGTGGTCAGACGGCTGGCGATGGTCTCCTCGAAGGAGTCCCCAAGGAGGCGCCGCAACGGGTCGAAGCAGTCGTTGCGGACGATCTCGCGCAGCGCTCGCTCGTGTGCACTCGCCCGACGGCCGGGGCGCACCAGCGCGACGACCTCTGCGTCGGGGATCGAGCGGAGGAGCCGTTCGATGAGCGCGGTCCCCAAGAAGCCTGTTCCCCCGGTGACGAAGAATCGCTTCGCGCGCAGCCTCTCGCGGATCGACAGCCGGCGTTCAGCCACGCCGACAATGTCTACCATTCGGTAGAGACGCTGTCTACCATTTGGTAGGTGGCGACCGACACCCGGGAGCGGATCCTCGAGGCGGCAACGACGTCATTTGGTAGTCGGGGGTACGACGCCACCTCGCTCGATGCCCTGGCGGCGTCTCTCCAGATCCGCAAGCAGACGATCCTCTACTGGTTCCCGAGCAAAGAGGTCCTGCTCGAAGCGGTCATCGCCCGAGCGGCGCTGGAGCTGTCGACGACAATGCAAGCTGCCCTCGACGGTGCCGGAGTGGGTTGGGCCCGGGTGGAAGCCGTGGTGAAGTCGGTGTTTCGCCTGGCCTCCAGGCGCCCTGAGCTGCTCGGCCTCGTCCGCGAGGTCACCCGTCGTGGGCCGCAGGCCACTAGCCAGCTGATCAGCGCCATGGGCCCGTTGGTGGAACGAGCTTCGGAGTTCCTCCGCGCCGAGATGGACGCTGGTCGGATGCGACGTCACGACCCGCGCTTGCTGCTGCTCGCGATCTATTCGACCGTCATCGGAATGGTCACAGAAGTCGAAGTGCTTCGGGCGTTGGGGGAAGAACCGACGCCTCGATCCCTCGTCCGGCGCCGCGCCGATGTCCTCGCCTTGCTTCGCTCGGCGCTCTTGGTGCCGGACGAGGAAGCTCGTGCTCAGCGTGAGGAACGCGTGGGCTGAGCGCGCTTTTTCGGTGCGGCCTTTGGCGTGTAGCGCTTGTTGGGGCCCGGTGCTCGGCGCGGTCCGGTCGTTGCGGCTTGGCCACTGGCGCGTGTCGCGGATCCCGCCTTCTGGGTGCTGGCTGCCGTGCTCGATCCGGCAGTGCGGGAGGCTCGAGCAGCCCCCTTTGCGGTCGGAGTCCCGTATCGCTGCACGCGCCAGGAGCGGATGAGGAGCCAACCACCTCCGGCCAGGAAGGGCAGTCCGAGGATGCCGACCTGGGTTTCGTATGCAAGTCCGGTGAGGAGGGCAGTGAAACCGAGAGCCGAGCGCCGGCCAATGCGGACGCTGACGAAGATCGCCAGGGCGAAGACGAGCATGAGAAGCAGGACTTCGACCCAATGGCTGCGGGGGTAGACGACTGAGCACTCGTGGATCGACGCCACGTACTTGAATGGCGCCGTACAGGAGTGGTTCTTCCCCGCTGCATGCCGGATCGGGGTGTTGGGATTCGCGACATAAGGGAGCGTGGTCGCCACCGCCGCGACGGCAGCGACGATCGCCCCGATCGTGCCGACCTTGCGTTCGGTGGGGTCGAGGGTCTTGATTCGCCGGGCGCGTTCTTCGTCGGACAGGGGCGCCTCGTCGGCCTGGCCCGAAGCACGTGGCGGTGGCTTGAGCAGCGAGGCAGCCTGCATCCGGAGGCGGCCCCAGCTGCCGCCAGCAGGAACAGGCTCGAGATCGCTCGCCACAGACCCGCCAGGTTACCGGTTCATCGCTGCTGCGCTATCGTCGGTTCCTCGTATCGCGCGGTCGCGGTGGGGCAACCACGATCCCCGGGCGCTTAGCTCAGTTGGTTAGAGCGCAGCCTTCACACGGCTGAGGTCGGAGGTTCAAGTCCTCTAGCGCCCACTTTCTTGTCACGGCGCGAGATCATGTCTGACGGCGTGTCCTACCGCCGGGGAAGGCTGGGGTGGAGTCCGGCTCGCTGACACACCTACCTCGTACCCTCGGCGGAGTGGAGGAGGATCAGGAGCTTCCGTCGCTGGCGATCGTGCTCGCGCAGGTCGCGGCAGAGCGAGAGACGATGAGCGCGCATGCAGAGAGTCTCGACGGCAAGGCTGGCGTCGTCTTGGGTTTTGCTGGTGTGCTGGTGGGACTCGGCGCCACCGCACAGGCCGCTGGCTCGGATCGGATCGTCTTCCAGATAGGACTCGCGGTTGCCGTCGTTGCCGCCCTTCTCGCGGCGTGGGCGTTCCTCCCTCGTCGCTTCCCAGTGCTGGAGGTGGAGCGACTCCGGCAGGCCAACCTCACCGCGTCGCAGGCGGAGACGCGCCTGGAGTTGCTGGACACCCAGATTGTGATGGTCAAGGAGGCTGCTACGTTGGTCAGGCAGAAGGGATTGCGGGTTCGTGCCGCCGTCGTCTCGTTGGCCACCGCTGCCGCCTTGGTCGTCGCCGGTATACCCACTTCAATGGGAGGTCGCTTGCATGCCTGACGACAAGGCGCCTCAAAGCGCATCAGTCCCGCAACCGGCGAAGAGCCGGCCTGAGCCGCCTCCCCTTCGGCCGAACAAGGATCTCATCGGCTATATCGAGAAGGGCCAGAAGCCGCCCGTTCGGCCGGCTTCGCCGTCCGAGAAGCCATAGCCACCGCTTGCCCTGAGGACTTCGTAGCAGGTCCTATCGGCCGGCGATAGGTTGCCGTCCCCTTGGTCGCAGGGTGACGCCGGCGTCCTTCAAGGCACGCCGCACCGTGCTCGGCGCCACCCACAGCTCGGCAGCTACCCAGTCCGCAGATCGCCCTTCGGCGTAGAGCTTCACGGCCCTTTCGACGTCGTCCTGTCGGAGCGCCCGGCGGTCCCGCTTGGGGACCCCATGGCGCCTGACGTGCCCGAGGACGGTCGTCCGGTTGATTTGGAACGATGCGGCCAACTCCTCCACGGGGATACCCTGGCCGTAGGCCGCGACCAGCTCGGTCACTTCGTCGGGTCCGAGGCGTCGCTGGATCGGGAGAGTGGCAACGAGAGGGGCGGTCGGGTGGACAGGCGGTTCGCCTGGGCTCGGCCGTAGCGCGGTCCCCAGCGGCGGCAGCTGGAGCACCGGCCCGTCTACCTGCGCAAACGTGCTGCTCCGGGCCGTAGAAGGTGGTCGTGTACTGTGACAAGGTAAGACCACCAAGTGCCTGGGGGTCCCACTTCATGTTTCGGGCTGGCGTCATCGTCGCACAGGGCTATGACGTCGCTGTTGCGCGTTGTCCCTCCAGGCGCTCAGGTCCGGATGGTCCGGATGAGCCAATACTCCCAGGCATCTGGGCCAGGGGCTTCCGAGGAAAGGCCCCGACTACTGCGTTGTCCTGGGGCCGATGCCGCGGCGAGGTCGCCGATGGTCCGGCGCGTCGGCGCCGGGGCTGTGGTGCGAGGCGCGCGACCACTCGTCGCTTCTCGTCGGCTGGTGCATTTCGAACGCGTCGACCTCGATCCGAGCTCGATTGCCCGGCCCCCGGCCGGCAACGGTGCCGGGTTGGATGTCGGCCGCGATCCTCACACCGCGGTGCGGACCGCAAAATGGTCGTCCGGCCAGACCCGAAAGTCCGCGAACGGCCCGAAAGCCCGACGAGGGAGCGAACAGAGGAGCCAGCGAAGGGGGCCTCAGACGTCGGCGAGCACCACGTACCACAGGCGGTCTGCGACGGCCTCGAGCCGGTCCGCCGCCCGTGCGGAGGTGCAGGGACGGTAGAGCTCGCGACCGATCACGGCGGCCTGGAGGTCGTCTGAGCGGTAGATCGCTGCGATGGCGTCCCAGTACCGCCCCACTACCGACCGGGCCTGCGCCCTGGCCTGGTCGGCAGCCACCCCTGCCTGGTCGAAGTCGTGGCGGAGCTTCGCGAACCCATCCACGAGCGCGGGCATACCATCGTGGAGATGCCCGGCCATGAGGGCCGCATGTCGGTCAGGCCTCCATGCCAGTGCTTCGGCCTCGACGGTGATGTCCCTGACGACGTTCACGACCCGGTCGCAGCGCTCCGAGAGGACGTAGACGTCCTCCTGGTCGATCGGGGTCACCAGCGCCGATCGCAGGGCGGCCAAGAGCTTCGGCCGCGCCTGGTCCGTCTGACTCTCGAGTGCCGTGAGCGCTTCGGCGCTGCCGCTGCCTCTGGACCACTCGAGGAAGGCGGCGGTGGCCAAGACGCTGATGTCGCCCCGCGCCACGAGCAGGCCGACGACGTCCGGCGCCGCGCCTTGGAAGAACCGCCGGAACCCATGGTGCTGCCAGCGCCGCTGCGCGCTCACGGGATCCTCCGCAGGAGCTCAAACACGCCGGCTGCGGCCACGCCGCAGGCCGGCACGTCGGTACCCAGACGACGAAGATGGGGAGCACGCCTGTCCAGCGCACGTGTCGCCGACGGGCGGCTACCCCGGCTCCCACCATCGACGAGGTGACCACGTGGAGGTGGAGAGCGGCAGTCCTACGGTCGCGCAGGCCAGGATCACGCCCGCCGAGGCGCACTGCGCCGCGAGGTCGTCGACCGCTCCTCCTCGGGCGAGCCCGTGCGAGACCCGTGCCACCACCCTGCGGCCGCCGATCACCGTGAAAGCGCCAGGGATGAGCGCGCAGGCCACGCGTTCCCACGACGTGATGCCACCGGGACCGTCGAGCGATCCGGCCGCGGAGCCCATGACCGCGAGCAGGCCCATCGCCTTTTGCCCGTCGTTGGTTCCGTCGGCGAGCGCGACGGCGGCCGAGGCGAGTCACAGGCCTGCGTGCAGCTCCGGCCTGGCCGCTCGGGCAGGTGGTAGGCAGCCCGCCGGGCGAGCTGGTCGACGATCCCGGCCGAGGTGGCGGCGAGGAAGGGCGCGAGCAGGATGCCGATCAGGACTCCAAGCACGCCAACGGGCCGTACGCCCGCCAGCCCACCCCAGTGGACGTCCCTAGCGCCGCCAGCGGCCACCCCGGCACCCGCGAGCCCTCCCACGAGCCCCACGCTCGCGCTCGTCGGTAGTCCTCTGCGGGTGGTCGCCCACGTGAAGCCGACGGCCGCAGGGCTGGCTGCCGCCAGGACCGCGACGGTGGACGCCGCTCCGACGTGGAGGATCCCCACGATCGTGCGCGCCACCGGACCCCGGCGAGGAGCCCCCCGGCGACGTGCCAGGCAAGCGACCAGGCTGCCATGGCGGGATAGGAGCCGGCGCGTGCGGCAAGCAGCGTAGCCGTGGCGTTCGGGGCGTCGCTGACGCCGAGAAGCGCGGCCAGGGCCAGGGCGCCGGCCACGCCAATTGCGGACAGGATCATCAGGCCTCCGAGCGCAGTCGACGGTCGCGGTCGGCTCGCCGTCGAGGTTCTCGCGTCGCGAGCATGCCATGACGCGGCTCAGGGGTGCTCGGGCGGGACTCAGCGCCTCACCACGAGGTCCAGTCCATCGGCGGCATTACTCCGACGCCCCCAGCGCCAGTTGCGCACCTCAGGCAGGTTTTCTCCGGTGGCGACGATGTAGCGCTCGTGCTCGGCGAGCTTGTCGCGGCGCTATTGCCTGGTTGACGCCGCGTGCGGCGCCGGTTTCGGTACCCACTCGACGATGTCGGCGACGAGGTGGAAGCCGAGGTTGTTGGCGACCGCCGTGTCGAACGGGGTCATAACGCCGCCCTCCTCGTTGTCGCCGCGGACGTGGATGTTGCCGTGGTTGGTGCGACGGTAGGTGGGACGATGGATCAGCCACGGATAGCCGTGGTAGGCGAAGATGACGGGCTTGCCCTTCGTGAAGAGGTCGTCGACATCCTGGTCGCTGAGCGCGTGGGGGTGCTCGCCGAGGAGCTGGAGGACCATGAGCTGGAGGACCATGAGGTCGACGACGTTGACCACGCGACGCCATCAGGCTTCTTCGAGCGCCGAGGGACCACGACGAGATCGGCGACGGTGGCCCCAGCATCCACCCAGCTCGGCCGAGAGGCCTATACGAGAGGCCTATCAGTGAGGCCGCTCCCGCACCAGGTCGATGGCCACCTGGCCGGTCGCGACGGGCATTACGAAGACCCAGGGTCTGCGTCGCCGCGAGCCGCCAGTTCATGCATGTCGCGTCCGACGAGGGAACTGGCGAAGGCGAAGCCCGCCAATGGGTCTGCAGGTGCTCGGTCGTTGCTTCCCGGGCATGTTCCGTCGACACTGGCACCGTCATCGCGGATGGACCTTTCTTTCCGATGGACCGGCGTGCTTTGGATCCCGTCCCGCTTCGGTGGCCACGGCACGGCTGCGTGGTCGTTCGGGTAGTCGGCCTGGTGGCTGGGAGGGATCAGCCAGCGCTCAATGGCGCTCGAGGGGTCGGGCGGGTGTGTCGAACAGGACGAGCCTGTGGTCTGAACGGCTTGTCTCCTATCGTTTCAGGAAGGTCGCCGTGGAAGACGAGCTCGAGAGGAGATCAGGCATGAGCACCGAGGAGCGAGCAGCGTTGTCCGAGGCGCATATCGCCGTGCATTGGCGGGAAGAGGGGTACTACTACCCACCGGCGAAATTCATCGGTCAAGCCAATGCGGCAGACCCTGCCATATTTGAGCGTTTCAGCGAGGAGCACTTTCCAGAGTGCTTCAAGGAGTATGCAGATCTGCTCGCTTGGGACCAGTACTGGCACACGACGCTGGACACGACGAACGCGCCGTTTTGGAAGTGGTTCGTTGGCGGTCGGCTGAACGCGTCGGTCAACTGCGTCGACCGGCACCTCGCAGCCGGTCGCAACCGGGCAGCGCTGATCTGGGTTCCCGAACCCGAGGACGAGCCGATGCAGGTGATCACCTACCAGGAGCTCTACCGGCGGGGGAACGAATTCGCCGCGCTGCTTCGTCACTTCGGTGGTGTCGAGGTCGGTGACCGGGTGACGTTCCACCTCCCGATGGTTCCCGATCTTCCGGTCTCCATGCTTGCCTGCGCGCGGATTGGCGCCATCCATTCCGAGGTGTTCGGCGGGTTCAGCGGAGCTGCGTGCGGCGAGCGGATCGCCGACTCGGGCAGTCGCATCCTGGTCACCACGGACGCTTATTACCGCAACGGCGAGTTGATCGATCACAAGCTCAAGGCCGACCAGGCGCTGGCGCGAGCGCGAGAGCTGGGCGTAGAGGTGGACAAGGTCCTGGTCTGGCGACGGCACCGTGGCGAGTACTGCTCAAAGACGCCGATGGTCGAAGGACGCGACTTCTTCGTCGACGACGTGCTGCGCGACTTTCGCGATCAGTTGGTCGAGCCGGTCTCCATGCCTGCAGAGGCACCGCTGTTCCTCATGTACACGAGCGGTACCACTGGCCGCCCGAAAGGCGCCCAGCACTCCACGGGGGGTTACCTTGCCTACGTGGCCGGTACCTCCAAGTACTACCAGGACATCCACCCAGAAGACACGTACTGGTGCGCGGCGGACATCGGTTGGATCACTGGCCACTCCTACATCGTGTATGGCCCGCTCGCCCTGGGGACCACGAGCGTGATCTACGAAGGGGTTCCCACCTACCCCGATGCGGGCCGCCCGTGGCGGATCGCCGAACGGTTGGGCGTGAACATCTTCCACACTGCGCCAACCACGATCAGGATGTTGCGCAAGTTGGGACCCGAAGAGCCCAAAAAGTACGACTATCACTTCAAGCACATGACCACGGTCGGCGAGCCCATCGAGCCTGACGTGTGGCGTTGGTACCACGACGTCGTGGGCAAAGGGGAGGCGGTCGTCGTCGATACGTGGTGGCAGACAGAGAACGGTGGGTTCTTGGGTGCCACGCTCCCCGCCCTGCACCCGATGAAGCCCGGTAGCTGCGGACCCGGGGCTTTGGGCATCTACCCGGTGATTTACGACGAGGACGGAGGAATCGTCGAGGCCGGCGCTGGACGGGCGGGCAACATCTGCATACGGAACCCGTGGCCGGGAATCTTCCAGACCATCTGGGGTCAGCCCGAGCGCTATGTCGACACCTACTACGCCAAGTACTGCCGCGACCGGTCGAGTACGGATTGGCGGGATTGGCCCTATTTCGCTGGCGACGGTGCGGTACAGGCGGCCGACGGGTACTTTCGTATCCTGGGCCGAGTCGACGACGTGATCAACGTCGCAGGGCACCGGCTCGGTACGAAAGAGCTCGAATCGGCGAGCCTTACGGTTGACGAGATCGCCGAAGCGGCTGCGGTGCCGGTGATCGACGAGCTTCGAGGCCGGGCAGTAGAGATGTACGTCTCGCTCAAACCCGGAGTGCGGACGAGTCCCGAGATCGAGGACAAAGTGGCCAAGGTGATCGAGACCGAGATCGGGAAGATCGCCCGGCCGAAGAACGTCTGGATCGTGCCCGACATGCCAAAGACGCGATCGGGCAAGATCATGCGGCGGGTGATTGCGGCGATCTCGAACTTTTCCGATGTCGGTGATGTGTCGACTCTGGCCAACCCCGAGATCGTCGACGACATCCGTCAGCAGGTGCAGGCCGCGAAGATGGCAAGGGGCGAGTTGCCGCGTTCGCTCACCGCTGAAGAGGCCGAGGAGATCAGAGCCTTTGGCCACCTCGAGTGAACGGTGACCAAGACCGTGAGCCAAAGACGCCGAACCTTCACCCCTGGGAGTCAGCCGATACCCACGCTGCGAGGGATCGAGCACCTCTCGATGACTGTTGCGGACCTTGACGAAGTCACCGAGTTCTTTACGGGGGTTTTCGGATGTCAGTGCCTGTACACCATGGGACCATTCACGGGATCGAAGGGGTCCTTCATGCGGAGGTACGCCAATGCCGACGTGCGGGCGGTGGTGCACCATGTTCGGGTGCTCCGAAGCCCGTTCCTCAATATCGAGCTGTTCGATGCCTCCTACCCCGGTCAGCGATCACGCTGGCCGGATGCGTTTGACATCGGGGGTTGGCGTCTCACCGGGTACGTGGACGACATCGATGCCGCGATCGAGTACCTGGAGCGAAAGGACGTGTTCATCCTCGGGAACGGGAAGGAGCCGACGGGTGGACCGGAGGCAGGCGAGGGCTCGTACGCGTGCCACTGCATGGCCTCGTTTGGCTTGTGCTTTGAGCTGGTGACCTACCCCAACGGCGGGGCCGATGAGGCGTCCTCCGACCAGTGTCTGTGGAACCCGTCGCAACCGGACCGCGGCGCAGTTCCGAGCTTCCTGCCCGTTGCAGGATCGCTCCCGGGTTTTCGGGGATTCGAGCGCATCAGCATCACCGTTGCTGCGCTCGAGGAAGCCGCTGCGCTCTTCACCGACGTGCTCGGGTGCGAACCCTTCTACGACCTCGTGATGGGGTCTGACCGCCACAGCAGCGAGTTCGGTGCCGGCATGAACGTGGACGCACGCGCCGAACCCTCCAGCGCGCGTCTGCTCCGTTCGCCGTACTTGAACATCGAGCTGGTCGAGTGCCCTCGCTACCCCGGACAGAACCGGGAGTGGCCAGGCATGCTGGACGTCGGCGGTTGGCACCTGGCCTTTTACGTCGAAGACCTCGATGCCGCACTCGACGACCTCGAGCGACGGGATGTGCGTGTGCTCGGGGGGAAGAAGCCGGCGTACCTCTACGAGGCGGGAGAGGCGGCGTACACGGTTCATTGCCTCGCAGATTTCGGCCTGTACTTCGAGTTGGTGACCTATCCGCACGGCCGGTACCACGAGGAGGCTTTTTCCGGCCGACCGTGGCACCCCGGTCAGCTTGGCGGCGCGGGTTGACGACCACGACCGTATCGTTGTGGGCCCGCGGTGTGCGAGCAACGGAGCTGGCGCCACTGTCCATCGGGTTCGGCAGGCATGATCGAAGAGGTGATCGGGAGGGGGCCGGGCAATGGAGAACCAAGGTACGAGCTTCAACCACGTAGGGCTTTGTGTCAGCGACCGTGATCGTTCCCGGGCGTTCTACGAAAACGTCCTGCAGTTCGAGTTCTGGTGGGAGTTGGACCCTCCTGACGACAGCGTGAGCCCGTTGCTGCAGCTCCCACGTCCGGTTGGCCTGCATGCCACCTACCTTGTCCGAGACGGGTTCGTGCTCGAGCTTCTCGATTATTCGGCGCTCGAGCTTCGCCCATGGCGTGCGCGAAGCATGGCCGAGCCTGGCTTGACCCATATGTCGTTCTCCGTCGCGGACCTCGCCCTTGCGATGGATCGCACGAAGGAGTTCGGGGGGGCAGTGATCGAGGACACGGTGAGTGCGAGTGCGGTCATGGTCAAAGATCCCGACGGTCAGGTCATCGAGCTGCTCGATGCGAGCTGGCGTGCGCAGCTTCCTCCCATGCCCGGAGCTACCACTCGATAATGCAAGCGTCGACGTTCGCCCTGCGTGTCGATCGGCTGCTGCGGCTATTGCTGAGGGCGGAAGACCACTTTGATGGCATGTGATGTGCCTTTGTCGATCGCGGTGTCGAGCGCCTCACGGTAGGCCTCGAGTGGGAACTCGTGCGTGACGACCACCTCAGGAGGAAGCAGACCTGCCTTGAGGATGTCGAGCGCCCGATCGACGGAGTGGCGGTCGGGGCTACTGGCGAGACCAGGCGCCGAAAGCGGATCGACCGCATGATCGATCGACCCGGTCAAGGCGGCCTCCTTGTACCACAGGGGGGTCAGGTCGACCTCGCTGATCCCGGCAACCCCGAGGAGGAGGACGGTCCCCCTGTGGGCGACGGCGCGTAGCGCCTCGGTGACGGCGCGGGCAGTGCCGACGGCTTCGACGACGAGGGAGAACCCACCTAACAGCATGACGTCGGTTCCGGCTCCGATGGGCCTCGCGCCGGCGATGCGAGCGAGCTCCTCGAAGTGGGCACTGGCGTCGTCGGTCCTCACGACATGGTCTGCACCGCAGGCCTCCGCGGCCGCGGCTTGATGGGGGTGCCGAGCGAGCACCGTGACCGGACAGCTTGGGAACAGACCCTTGAGTGCCGCGACTGCAGCGAGGCCGATGATCCCTGCACCGACCACGAGCACGGAGTCACCATCATTGGGTGGGGTGCGGACGAGGCCGTGGCATGCGATCGATACTGGTTCGTGAAGACATGCGTGGCGATCGGGTAACGCGTCCGGGATGAGATGCAGCATCGAAGCGTGTGCGAGCACCTGCTCGCACCATCCTCCACCGAGGTTTGCCGTGAATCCAAGTGTTCGCCCAGTGCTGACGACCCCGCTGTCGAGATTGAGGCACAACGATGTCCATCCCCGCGCGCAGTTCGTGCACAACGGAGCGATTCCTCGCGGAAGGCACGGGATGCACGGATCGATCGCGACTCGCGTCCCCACGGGGTACGGGCAGTCCATTCCTGCCTCGGTCACGCGACCGATGATCTCGTGGCCCAGGACGAAAGGGATGGAGCCCATCGAGAGCAGCGTGGGGGACGGTGTCGAGTTGTGACCGAACAGGTGGAGGTCGCTGCCGCAGATGCCGCCCGCGGTGACCGCAATTCGAGCCCAGGCCGTTCCGGGCAAGCGCGGGGGCGCCAGATCCACGAGTGACGCGGGAAAATCTGGATCGCGCAGGTCGAACTGGATGGCGCGCACCGCGCAAGCGTAGGCGTCTCGGTGCCAATGCGCTGGAGGATCCCCGTCGTTGAGCGCGAGGTTTTGGCACGCAACTGTTCGACGGCACCCTGGGAGACCCGGTGAACGTTTGAAGGACAGGGCTTTTGGGCATGCAAAGGCCCGACGGGAGGGGAGATGAAGGCATTGCTGTACGGGGTTGCCCCTGACCCCTGGGAGCCCCCTGATCCCTCCAACCGACTGGAGGTCGGTCTCTCCCGGGCACCGATGCGCCTTGTGAACGATCGCGAGATCCCACGGCCGCTTCGCCCTCGATGGGTAGTGGTCAAGACGCGTCTGGCTGGCATCTGTGGCTCGGACGCCAAGCAAGTCTTCATGGACTTCGGGGACATGGAGGACTCCCCGCTCAACAATTTCTTCAGCTTCCCGACTGTCTTGGGCCACGAGGTCGTGGGCGAGGTGGTCGAACTGGGCGTTGGTGCCCGGGGCCCCGAGACAGGGCAGCGGGTCGTGCTCAACCCGTGGCTGTCGTGCGCTCCGAGGGGCATCGATCCTCCCTGTGCTGCGTGCCAGGCGGGCGACTTCAGCCTGTGCTGGCACTTCGCCGACGGCGCGCTGGCTCCGGGCATCCACACTGGCACCTCGGCCGACGCGCCAGGGGGGTGGGCCGAGTACTTGCCGGCCCATGATTCGATGCTGATCCCAGTGCCGGACTCGGTTCCCGACGAGCTGGCCGTGTTGGCCGACCCGTTCGCGGTTTCGTTGCACTCGGTGACTCGCCACCCGCCACCTCCCGGTGGGCGGGCCCTCATCTACGGCGCCGGGGCGCTCGGTGCGACCGCGACGGCCATCTTGGCGGCGTTGTACCCAGATGTCGAGGTGATGGTCGTTGCCCGGTTTCCCGCCCAGGCGGCGGTCGCGGAGCGGCTCGGTGCTGTGGTCGTGAGCCCGGAACCACGCGAGCAGGTGATCGAAGAGGCGGTGAGGTGGTCGGGTGGCGTGCTTTTGAAGAGCCCGGGCGGGGGTCTGCCAATGGCACATCCCGGGACGATCGACGTCGTCTACGACACCATCGGCACCGCGCAAACCGCTGAGGTCGGCGTCAGGGTCCTGCGCGCTCGAGGCACGATGGTCAAAAGCGGGGTGCATGCGACCGAGCGTTGGGAGTGGTCGCCGCTGTACTTCAAGGAGATCTCCTGGGTCGGGTCGAACGCGTTCGGCGTCGAGGAGGTGGATGGGATCCGGATGCACGGCATCGCGCACTTTCTTCGGCTCGTCGAGCAGGGTCGCGTCGACGTGGCGGGGTTGCTCACTCACACCTTCAGGTTGCAGGACTGGCGCGACGCCTTTCTGGCACTGGCCACGCAGGCCGACAGCGGAGCGATCAAGGTTGCCTTCGATTTGCGCTGACCAATCGGCTCACGGAGCTGCATCGCAGCGGTGACCGAACGTGCAGTGGGCGGCAGTTCAGCTCGCCAAGGCACGCGTGGCGCGGATCGCAAGCGCGACCAGCGTCAAGGTTGGACCGTACCCCGACGCGGTAGGGAACAACGACGAGTCACAGATGATCAGGTTGGGGATGGCGTGGAGCCGTCCCCATGCATCGCAGACCGAGGTCTTGGGATCGCATCCCATACGCGCCGTGCCCATGACGTGACGCGAAGTCGGTACTGCTGCGGGGATCCCTCGGTGCCGGGCGAATGGGGCCCCGAAGCCCGGTGAGGTGATCGTGCCCGTGCGCAGCGCACCGGCCTCCTTCAGGATTGCCTCCAGCTTGGGGGCGTAATGGGCGGAAGCGACGACTTCGTGGCGGTGCGGCTGATAGGTGATCCGAGCCACCGGCAGCCCGTGAATGTCCCGGATCTTGGGGTCGAGGTCGATCTGGTTGGTCCGTTGCGGCACGTCCTCGCCCTGCATGGTGAGCACGACGAGGTGCTCGCGCATGGGTGATGCGCGCATCAGGTCCTTGTGGCGGGGACCCCACGGGTAGTACTTCGCCTCGGTCACCGGGTAGGCGGCCGCGCCGTGCTCGACCATTCCTCCCCTGAGCCAGGGAAGGCCTGCGGCGCGGGCGGCTTCCCGTGCCTCGGCATCCACCGGGATGAAGTCGTCGTGGAGATGGGTCACCGCACGGCCCTTGTAGCCATGAACCCGTTGAGGAAGCTGACCGAAGGTCAACGTCTGGAAGTGGAACATGAGGTTGCGACCGATCTCGGGGTGCTCGATCCCCGACAACAGCAGCAGACGCGGGGTCTCTGTCGCTCCGGCCGCCAAGACGACGTGGTCGGCATTCTCGACGCGGTGATTGCCTTCGCCGTCGATCCACTCGACGCCGGTCGCCTGTCCATTCCTCACGAGGATCTTCGACACCGTCGCCTCGGGTCGCAGCTCAGCCCTTCCGGTGAGCAGTGCCCGGCGCAAGGATGCCACTGGGTCACCCTTGGCGTGGATGGGGCAGCCGAATGACGCGCAGAAGCCACAGTTGTTGCACGCGGGGCGGTCGTCATAGGGGACCGAGTTCACTGCGGTCGGCGCGGGGTAGGGATGATAGCCGAGTCGGCTTGCCGCGCTCGCGGTGACCAGGGCGCTGTACATGGGAGGGCCTGGTGGCATGGGGTAGGGGTCCGAGCGCCACGGTGCGAAGGGGTTTGCACCTGCTTCGCCGGCGACCCCGATCAGGCGCTCGGCCTCGGTGTAGAAGGGCTCCAGATCGTCGTAGCTGATCGGCCAGTCCGCCACGCTGGCACCCTCCAAGGGCCCGAGATGACTCAGGAGGGAGAAGTCCTCCTCACGAAAGCGCGGCACCTTGCCGTCCGCGTGGACTCCTCCGCCACCAACGGTCGCCGGGAGGTTGTTGACGTCGCCGATGAAGCGGTGTTCACCCTCAGCCGGGCTTACCCGAAACGTCCGCGGTTCGAGCCATGGATCCGGACCGAGGAAGTGCCGGCTCAGGTACTTGATCTCGTCGTTGGAGAACTCGGCGAGCAGCTCCGATGGCCGCTCGAGGTTGATCAAGTAGTTCTTCCCTCGCTCGAAGACGAGCACCGACCATCCAGCTGCGGTCAAGACGTCAGCTGCAGTCGATCCACCGGGGCCCGAACCGATGATGATGGCATCGAAGTCGCGACTCACGGCTCGCTGACCTCGTCATCGGGGTAGCCGCGCGGTTGCACGTCCCCCGGAAAGCCGATGTAACGCCAGCCGAGGTGGTCTCGATTGCCGAGGTACTCGGGCGCGCCGTACATCCCTTCGCACGCGTGCTCGTAGAGGAGGTCGACGAATGATTCGTTGGCGCGCAGCCGTCGATCCTGCTCCTCTGGGGAGACGTCGCAGAAGTCGGCTCCTAATGCCAGGATCCCCGCACGGTAGTGCTCCTGCCATCCGATGACCGGTCCGAGCCGCTCTCGCTCCTCGATGCCCCTGGAGCCTTCAATCCGGGTTCGCCAGGCGAGTTCGTCGTGGCGGCTCAGCCGGTGGAAGTTCGAGAAACGGGGTTCGCCGCCGAAGCGACCTGAGAACGGTCCGCCTGCCCAAATGAGCGGCGGGTCGCTCGCGAACGCGCCGAGAAGCCCGTCGATGTAGTCGACCACTCCGGCCTCGGTCGCTCCGGGGTCATCGTCTGTGGGGATCAGCCGGGCACAGGCGGCCTGGATAATCGCGTACTGCTGATCGTCAAAGAATCTCGGCATGGCAAGCGGATGCTCTTTCCTCTCCTGGCACCTCGAAACGGTACGCGCGCGGCTGGATGCGATGCGCCGCCGTCGTCGATGCATCGCCTGGCGAGGCATGAGGGCGGGGCGCCGCGTACCGACAATGTCGCTCGTCATGTGACGAGGTTCTCCGGTACTCGCCCGGACAACACGGCGTTGACCCCTTCGCAGCACAGTCGCGCCATCTGGGTGCGCGTCTCGATGGTTGCGCTCCCGACGTGGGGAAGCAGCACCGTGTGCGGTGTGGCGAGCAGGGCCGGGTTGATGGCGGGCTCGTCCTCGTAGACGTCAAGGCCCGCCCCGAAGATGGTGCCGTGCTCGATGGCCTCGATGAGGGCAGTCTCGTCGACGACCGCCCCCCTCGAGGTGTTGACGAGGACGCTGCCGCGACGCATGCGCTCGAGCTCGGCGCGGCCGATGAGGTGGTAGGTGGTCTCGTTGAGCGGGACGTGCAGGCTGAGCACGTCGACGGCGGGAAGGAGGTCTTCGAGCCGGGCGACGTAGCCAGGAAGGCCAGTGTCGTGGCGAGCGTGATGGAGGACTTCCATCTCGAACGCGGCGGCGCGCCGTGCGACTTCGCGAGCGATGCGCCCGTAGCCCACGAGACCGAGCACCGCGCCGTGGACGTCTCGCCCGAGGTGATCGGTGATGCTCCAGCCCGTCCAGCGTCCGGCACGGAGGTCGGCCTCTGCGTCCGAGGTGCGCCGACAGGCCGCCAGGATGAGCAGGAAGGCGAGGTCTGCAGTCGATTGGTCCAGGACACCCGGCGTGTTGCAGATCGCGATCCCGTAGCGGCGGGCAGCAGCGGTGTCGATGTTGTCGTAACCCACCGCAATGTTGCCGACCACTTTCAACCGTCCGGCGGCACCAGCCGCCAGGACCGGCTCGCTGATGCGGTCCGTCAGAACGCAGACGATGGCATCGAACAATCCTGCGGCGTCGGCGAGCTCGTCGGTGGTCATCGCGAGGTCTGGGACGTGCTGGACGATCTCGTGGCCGGCACTCACCAGCGGGTCGAGACCGCCCGCGGGAAGCTGTCGCGTGACGAGAACTCGAGCCACTCAGAGCGTCGTGGCGCCGAGAATCGAATTCGCTGACTCGCCGTCGACGAGAGCCTCAGTCCCGCACGGTCGGGCGATCAGCGACGTCGTTGCGCGGCCAGGATAGTCGAGGTCCTCGCCTGGTCTGCGATGCGGGCCATCGATGCTCATCGCGACTTTCACCCATGCTCTGTCGGCTCCCAACGCGCTGCGGTCAGGTTACGCCATCACAACGCTGACCAGCGTTGGCGCCGAGGGATACGCGGCGTGGGAAGGCCGATGATCGAAGCAGAGGGGCTGTCCTGAAGGCGTGCGGGCGCTGTCGCATGCTGAGCGTTCGACGTCGGTCGCCGGGACAACCGGCTTCGAACCCGGTCCCTGAGGCATGGGTGTCGAGGTGCCTGAACGTCCAGCGCGCAGTCGGACGTGAGGGCTTGTTCGGGACCAGCCGACCGGCGGCGATGGAGTGCCGTGCGTGGCGGCCGGCTCAAAGCCCCTGGACACTCATCCCGTACGAACGTTTGATAGGGTACCGGACAAACGTTCGATTGCTACTCAGCGCCTGGGGCGGTGGCTCAACGTCGACATGCACCCGGGCGAGGAGTGACGCAGAGGGTGGGGAAGCATCGGTGGCGCCATGAAGAACGCAACGACAGAACCGTCGAAGGCCGAGGAATCCCAGGACAGAGGTGCTCACAGCGTGACGATGCCCTTCGGCAACGAAGACGTCGATGCGCTGTTCGATATGAGCGCTCCGCAACCCAGGTACCGGGAGCTCGTCGAGCGAGGCGGGTTGGTCGAGGTTATGCCGGGGTGTGCGTTCGCCTTCGCGGCACCGTTGTCTGAGTTCGTGCTCAAGCACCACGAGCTGTTCTCCTCGAGAGTTCAGATGCACCTCGGCAATGTCCGCCCGCTGATACCGCTCAACGTTGACCCGCCGCAACACGCTCAGTATCGCAGGCTCCTTGATCCGATCTTTTCCCCGAGGCAGATGGATCGCCAGGAGGCGGACATCAGCCGCCGTGCGAACCAATTCATCGATCTGTTCATCGATCGAGGCACCTGCAACTTCACCGAGGAGTTCGCCGAGGTGTTCCCGTCATCGGTCTTCCTCGGGCTGATCGGCCTTCCGGAGGCAGACCTTCGGACGTTCCTGCACATGCGAGACGGAATCTTGCATCCGGAGAAGATCGATCCCGAGGCCCTCGTCGACGTGCAAAGACGCACAGCCGTGATGAATCGGGCGGGGGAGGAGATCTATTCGTATTTCACTGCGCTGATCAAGGACCGCAAGAGACAGCCCGGAAATGACATCGTCTCTCGGTTGGTTCGCGCCGAGATTGACGGCGGGCAGCTCGGAACCGACGAGATTCTCGACATCATGTTCCTGTTCGTGATCGCAGGGCTCGATACGGTGAGCGATTCGCTCACCTGTTTCTTTGCTTTCCTCGCAACGCACCCTGACCACCGGAACCAGATTGTCGAGGACCCCACCATCATCCCGGCGGCGGTCGAAGAGCTGCTGCGCTGGGAAAGCCCTGTGCCAAGCGGTGCCCCTCGGGTGGCGACGAGAGGTGTCACCATGCCTGACGGCACCGAGGTGGCGGCTGGGACGGCGGTGATCGTCAGCTACGGAGCTGCCAACGTTGACCCGTCGGCCCATCCCGACGGTTTCGAGGTCCGCTTCGATCGGAAGGTGAACCGCCATGTTGCGTTCGGCGCCGGCGTGCACCGCTGCCTTGGGAGTCATCTCGCGCGCCGAGAACTGCGAGTGACGCTTCGTGAGTGGCACCGACGGATTCCGGATTACTGGTTGACCCCTGGGCACGAACGGCTCGAGTTCCCTCCGGGCCTGCGCCACGTGAAGGACCTCATGATCAGCTGGGCGTGATCTGGAGAGCTCGTCCGGCAGGGTGTCGATGATCAAAAGCGATGATCTCGACCCCGATGATCCGGTGATGGCGACGCGATGATCGTGCGATCGTCTCCTCGCAGGAGACAGCCGTAGTATCCGGATGGGAACCAGGGCAGGAGGTGTGGTGGTCATGGAGGATCTCGGGTTCCAGCTCTTCGACTGCGATAACCATTACTACGAGGCCGAGGACGCCTTTACGAGGTACCTGGATCCGACATTTCGTAAACGCGGCGTGCAGTGGGCGACCATCGACGGCCGCAAACGCCTGCTCGTGGGCGGACGGATCAACCGGTTCATTCCGAACCCCACCTGGGATCCGATCTCCAAGCCGGGGGCGCTCGATGAGTATTTCCGGGGTCGCAACCCGAAGGGAAAGGACACCCCTGAGCTCTTCGGCGATCTCGACCGCCTTGCCGACCATCCCGAGTACCAGGATCGTGACGCCCGCTTGGCCGTGATGGATCGCCAGAAGATGGCGGGAGCGATCCTGTTGCCCACCTTGGCGGTGGGCATGGAGCAGGCGCTGCGATCAGATGTACCCGCGCTCGTCGCTTCGTTCCGCGCGTTCAATCGCTGGCTTGAAGAAGATTGGGGGTTCGCATACCAGGAGCGAATCTTCGCGGCGCCCTACATCACTCTTGCCGACGCGACGAGCGCAGTGGAGGAGCTGCAGTGGGCCCTCGAACACGACGCGCGATTCGTGGTGATGGTGGGAGGCCCGATCATCCATCATGGCATCGGTGTCTCGCCTGCTGACGAGCGTTTCGATCCGTTCTGGGGTCTGGCCAACGAGGCAGGCATCACGATCTGTTACCACGGAGGTGATAGCGCCTACTCCTCATACCTGAAGGACTGGGGCGAGGATACCGAGATGGAGGCCTTCCGTCAGAACCCGTTTCGGGCACTGACGTCACCGAGCCCGATCCAGGACACCATTGCGAACCTGCTGGCTCACGGTCTGTTCCAGCGGTTCCCCAACCTTCGGGTGGCCGCCATCGAGACCGGCTCCGAGTGGGTGTTCCACTTGATGGCAAGGCTCAAGAAGTCCTTCGGGCAGACACCGCACGCGTATCCCGAAGACCCGAGGGAGACCTTCAAGCGCCATGTGTGGGTCTCCCCGTTCTATGAGGATCCGCTCGCCAAGTTGAAGGACCTGCTGGGGGTAGGCCACATCCTCATGGGGTCGGACTTCCCTCATGCTGAGGGTTTGGCGGATCCGGCGAGTTACATCAAAGATCTCCGTAACAGCGACTACTCGGATGCGGATTGCCGCCTGGTCATGCGCGACAACGGCCTGTCGCTGTCCCAGCGGCGACCGCTCTGAGCCAGCGCCGTTGCGCCGAGCTCGCGTTCGCGCGCGGCTTGAGGACATGGGGGGGCATAAGGTCTTGTCGCTGGACCGTCTCTCGGTGCGCGCTAGTCCTCGATGAAGCCACTGTCGGCAGCAGGGTTGCCGATGAGGTGCTTGAGGACCTTGCCACTGGCGTTGCGGGGAAGCTCGCTGACGAACTCGACGCTTGCAGGAACTTTGAAGGACGCGAGCGCTTCGGCACACCATCGCTGGATCTCGGGAGCCGTCAGGGTGCCCGGCCCGTGCGCAACGACGTACGCCTTGACCTCCTGGCCGAGGGTCGGGTGAGGGATTCCGACCACCGCGGCCTCGGCGACCCCGGGGTGTTCAACGAGCCGGTTCTCGATCTCGACGGGGTAGACGTTCTCCCCACCCCGGATGATCAAGTCCGATCGACGGCCCTCGAGGTAGACGAGGCCGTCACGGATCCGACCGAAATCCCCGGTGTGGAACCAGCGATCGTCGTCGATAGCCTTCCTCGTCGCATCGGGATCGGCCCAATAGCCGACAAAGGTGGTCGCTGTCCGCAAGGTGATCTCTCCCACCTCCCCTTCGGGTAAGGGTTCCTTGGTGAGTGGATCGCGGATCTGGACTTCGACCGTGGGGGAAGCCGAACCAATCGAGTCAGGGTGCTGGTACGTTGCCTCCCCACGTAGGGAAGTTCCCAGCCCGTTCGTCTCGGTCAACCCGTAGCCGAGTGCCAAGCGCGGGCGGACGTTGGGAAGCTTTGCCGCCAATTGCTTGAGCAGCTCGGGCGGCCACACTGCGCTTCCGCCACCGATGAAGCGCAGGGAGGAGAGGTCGTAGCGCTTGAGCTCGGGCCATTCGAGGATGCGCCAGAGCTGGGCGGGCACCAGCGTCCATGCCGTCGCCCGATGACGTTGCGTGAGCTCGAGGTGCGTCGCTTCCTGCCAACGTCCCGGCACGGGATACACAATGGTCTGACCGTTCATGGGCGCAATGACCAGCGAGCAGGTCAGACCCGAGATATGGAACATCGGCGACGCCCCAATCGTGACGGGGTGCTCGATGGGGACGACCTCGACGCCCGCATTTTTCTGCTTGGCAAGCTCCTCGGCTGCTCGCAGCTGCATGGCGAGCCCGAAATGGATCGTGCTTCGATGCGAGATCGCTGCCCCTTTGGGTCGGCCGGTCGTGCCGCTGGTGAACAGGATGACAAACGCGTCGTCCTCGTCGATTGTCGTCGACGGGAGGCAGCCTGCGCCTGAATGGGCTTCGAGGGCGGCAAAGTCCGAATCGAAGCACAGGACCGGCAACCCTGCGAGATCGGAGCTCCTCAGGCGCGCGAGGCGAGCGGAGTCCCCCAACAGCAGCTTGGGCTCGGTGAGCTCGAGCGCGTAGGCCATCTCAGGCCCGGTCCACCAACCGTTGAGGGCAACCGTCAGGGCCCCCAGTGCGGTGACCGCCCAGAACGCCAACACGTACTCGACCCTGTTCGCCGAGGCGATGGCGACGCGGTCGCCCTTTTCGATCCCGTAGACCTCCGACATTGCTTGGGCGATCGCGGTCACGGGTTCGATGATCGAATCGAAGGTAAGCGTACGGTCGGGAAAGATCGTGTAGGGGCGTCCCGGGAAGCGCTCCGCACCGGAGCGGAGGATCTCGAGAATCGTTCTGGGCCGGTTGGCGAAGACCTCCATCGGGGCACCGAGGACGTCCTCCACCGTCGTCTCGAACGGTGCCCCTGGTCCGACGAGGCTTCGCCTGAGGGTCTCACTGAGGCTCGCGTCAGGCCACGTGAGGGTGGTCATCTGGGTCGTTGACACCTGCTCACCGGTCGAGGCCCAGGACTCGCAACGCGTTTTCGCGCAGGAACTTCGGCCACACCTCGTCCTTCAAGGCGAGATCATGCATCTCGGTCATGATCCGCTCGAGGGAGAGACCCATGGGGAAATAGCCACCGTAGATCAACTTGTCCGCTCCGCGTGTATTGGCATAGTCGATGACCGCCTTGGGGTAGTAGCGGGGAGCGAACGCACTGGTCGAGAAGTGCAGGCCGGGCCATTTGAGCATGAGCTTGACGGCGAGGTCGGCCCAGGGTTCGCAGCCGTGCCTCGTGACGAAGACGAGCTCGGGGAAGTCGTACATGACCTCGTCGATCAGCTCGACGTGCTGTACGGCGAATTTCAGACGGGGGCCGGGGATGCCCGCAGTACAGAAGATCGGGATGCCCAGCTCGACGCACTTTGCATAGATGGGGTACATCTTCTTGTCATTGATGGCGACTTGGGGGAAGGTGCCAGCAGGGAACGCGGTCACCGCCCTGATTCCGTGGGTCTCGTAGAGCCTTGTGAGCTTGCGGACACCTTCCATGCCCTCGTTGGGATCACACTCGGCAGATGCAATGAAGCGATCGGGATAGCGCTTGAGCGCCTCCTCCCCGGCACCGCCGCCGCCCACGTTGACGAGGCCTCGCTCGATACCCCAACGATCCATTTCTGAAAGGGTCAGTCCCACCGGGTCGTCGGTGACGAGGTCCTTTTCGGGAACCTGCTTGTACATGTACTCCACGGGGAAGGAGAACGCTTCCTTCGATTCGCGGTCCTTGGTCTGCCTCGTGATGAAGGCATAGGTCTCCTTCATCTTCCCCGGGTGGGGGAACCCGATCATCGTGTCAATGATCCCGATGTCGGTCGGAAAGCTCATCGCGTCCTGCTCGGAGACGTGGTCAGCCGCTCCCTTTCGGTCAGGTTTCCACCGCGTTGTCCTTGCCGAGCGGGGTGCCAATTCGTTGCAGGCGGGCGAATGCTGACCCGAGCGACCACTTGCCGTCGGATCGATCCCTCTCGGGTCTGTGCCACGGCTGCCCCTCCCGTGCCATGTGCAGTCGCTCTCCACGCCACTTTAACGAGCAGTGTCGGTGCGGTGCCCAGGGGATTCCCCAGCCGGGCCTGCAGGGCGCACGGTGTCGCGGTCGGTGCTCCGTCACGGCGAGCCGTCCACCGCCTGTAGCAACTCGTTGGTGATCGAAGAGCGCCACGTGCTCATCGGAGCGCGGGCCGACTTCGAGGACGCCGATCGAGAGGGCCGGATGCGACACGGTCTCGCCCCGATCCTCCCAAAGGTCGCCTCCATGGCCCATCTCAGTGGCGCAACTGGCCGGCCCTCTCGGCCTTGTGGTCGCCCGACGATGACTGCGCCAACGGTGGAGGTCGGAGGGCTCATCGCGATCGGGTGTTGTCCCAGACACCTCTGCGGGGGGCTGGTCATCGGCGAGCAGTCGACCAGCCACGCGGTCCTCGATCACTGAGCACGCTCCATCCTCGCGCTCGACCGCAGGCGTCGCCGTGAGTGATCGGGTGTTCCTCGTCCGGTGACGGAAGCCTGGCTCGAGGGGCCAATGGGATCCGCTGGAGTGGCACCTGATTCGCTGGTCGAGAGCACCCTGGTTCCCGCTCTTTGGGCGCGTGTCGTCGCAGGGTGCCAAAGGCGGCGCGGAGGGCCTGCCCCGAAGGCGCTCGCGATGGTGAATTCCCAGCTCCCGGATCGCTCCGGTACACCTCAGACGGTCGCTGCACGGGGGCTTCTTCGAACGCGTTCGTGACTTCCGGCCATCGCGGAGTGTGACCTTGGCCCCTACCGGAGCGAGGGCAGGTCGAAGAGGATCGAAGCGCTGCAACGCGAACGAAACCCAAGGGGAAGGAGGTGCGACATGCGACGTCGGGTCTTCGACCTCATCGCCAGCATGGGAGGTCTGGTGATGGTGGTCGTGCTCCTGGTCGCCGGTGGCCTTTTGATGTGGGGCTCCAGCTACGCCAACTCGAACGTGCACAACCAGCTTGCCCAGCAGGAGATCTTCTTCCCGCCCAAGGCAGCCTTCGCGCACGCCAAGCCCGGCACGGAGATCACCCCGTCGATGATCCCCACCGTCTCCCAGTACGCGGGCCAACAGGTCCTCACCGGCCGCCAAGCGGAGGTGTACGCGGACGACTTCATCGCGGTGCACCTCTACGAGATGCCCTACCACGGCGTCTACGCAAAGATCAGCGCAGCGGCACGAGCGGCAAAGCCCGGGACGCCCCAGGCGGCGAAGCTGACGGCACTCGAGCAGACGTCCTTCCAAGGGACCACGCTGCGAGGGCTGTTGCTCGAGGCGTACGGCTTCTCGACCTTCGGCGAGATTGCCTTCTGGGCCGGGATCGCGGCGTTCTCCCTTGCGTTCGTCATGGCGGTGTTGGTGTCGTTGGGCTTCTGGCACGCACGGCGCACCCCTGCCGATGCGGAGCTGCTGGCGGCGGCGCGGGAGCGCAGCTTGAGTGCAGCCTGAGTGCTCCAACCTCGCATCGATCCAATCCTTGGTCCAGGACCGGACCAGGGGTTGGATCGATGCAGTGGAATCGGCTCGAGCAGGGCGGGATCGATGGGACAACGGCTCGTCAAGGACTTCATGGTGACCGCAGTGGTGACGCTCTTTCCTGAGGACCGGATCGAAAGGGCGGTGGCCACCTTGCTCGAGCACCAGGTGGGCGGAGCGCCGGTCGTTGACGCCCAAGGTCGTCTCGTTGGCCTGCTCTCGGATCGCGACCTTCTTGTGCGCCAGGGTCGCATCCACGTGCCGACGATCTTCACCATTTTCTCCGAGCACGGTCGTGGCTTCCCGCCGCCGTCGCTCGAGGCCTTCGTCACCGCACTGCACAAGGCCCTGGGAACCACCGTCGGCGAGGTCATGGACCCGAACCCCCCGACCTGCACCGAGGAGGAGACCGCAGAGGACGTTGCCACCCGCATGCTCGATCACGACGCGTCCCGGCTACCCGTCGTTCGGGACGGCATCCTCGTGGGCATCGTGGCTCGGGGTGACCTCCTGCGGCTGTTGGGCGCTGGTTGAGCGCCGCGGTCTCCGACGATGAGCTTGGCCTGGCGGCGGCGCCGGATTCCGGACCGCCGGAGGGCACCCTGCCGGGCGGTCGAAGCCACCGTCGCCTCAGCCCGGCGGGGGCATGGGTGCACGGCGATCGACCGCTGGCTGGTATTGGGTTACCAGGCACTGAGCGCGCCAGCGCGGTGCCTTCGACCGAAGGAGGCTCCATGGCGGTCCAGTTGAACCACACGATCGTTCCGGCCCACGACAAGAACGCCTCGGCGACGTTCTTGGCCGAGATCCTCGGTCTGGATCCCCCGAAGCGCTTCGGGCCGTTTCTGTGCGTCGAGACGGCCAACGGGGTGAGCTTGGACTACGACGATCGCCGAGCGGTGACGCGTCATCACTACGCGTTCTTGGTCACCGAGGAGGAGTTCGACGCCATCTTCGCCAGGGTGCAGGCCCGAGGTCTCCGGTACTGGGCGGATCCGGGCCATCAGCGAGAGAACGTCATCAACGACCACGGGCGAGGCTTCTACTTCGAGGACCCCTCGGGTCACAACATGGAGGTGCTGACCCGGCCCTACGGCAGCTGAGCGCACGGGAACGAGCAGGCAGCTTGCCGATACCGGTGCCGCTGCATCCATTCCCCCGAGGTGTCGGTACAGCGGTCTGGATACCAGCTCGCCGGCAGGAACCGACGAAGTGGTTTCTGACCTCTGGCAGGATGCAGGGCGACAGGACCGATACTGGAGGTGAGCACATTGTCTGCTCGGGAGCAGCGGCGGGGTCGCCGCATCGCCATGTCGTCCGAGGAGCGGGACGCCTTCTTGGCTGCAGAGCGTACGTGCCGGGTCGCCACCATCAATGGCGACGGCTCTCCGCACATCTCGCCGCTGTGGTTCGTCTGGTATCAGGACGCGGTTTGGCTCAACTCGCTCGTCAAGAGTCAGCGCTGGACGAACATCATGCGCGATCCGCGCGTCGCCGTGGTGATCGACGGCGGTCACGATTACGGGGAGCTCCGAGGAGTGGAGATCATCGGCCGCGCTGAGGTCGTCGGAGAAGTGCCGCGGACCGGATTGGAGAACCCCGTGCTCGACGAGCCCGAACGCCTGAATGCCCTCAAGTACGCCGACGGCATCGTGCGCCATGACGGCCGCCACGCCTGGCTCAGGGTTGTTCCGCAAAAGATCGTGAGCTGGGACTTCACAAAGCTCGGCCTGCGGGAGGCCCCGACGTCCTGAGGGTTCGGCACCGGGATGCCGCCACGGTGCGCGCGGGGCGATACCGCTACGAGGCCAGCCGGCTCAGTACCTCACGGGCGATCACGACGCGCTGGATCTGGTTCGTTCCCTCGTAGATCTGTGTGATCTTGGCATCGCGGAGGAACCGTTCGACCGGATGCGCCGTGGTGTAGCCGTAGCCGCCGAGCAGCTGGACAGCGTTGGTCGTGACCTCCATGGCCACGTCGGACGCGAAGCACTTCGCCATGGCGCTGAGCGCCGTCGACTCCCCGTAGGGGTTGTGGGCATCGATGTGGGCGAGGGCTTCATAGACCAGCGCACGGGCAGCCTCGGTTTTCATGGCCATGTCGGCAAGCAGGAACCGAAGCCCCTGGAACTCGGCAATGGGCTTTCCGAACTGGTGGCGTTGGCCCATGTAGCGTGCCGCGTAGTCAAGGGCCCCCTGCGCGATGCCGACGGCTTGGGCACCGATCACCGGTCGTGAGGAGTCCAAGGTGGCCATGGCGATGTTGAAGCCTTGCCCTTCGGCGCCGATGCGGTTCTCCGCAGGGACTCGGACGTCTTGGAGGATCACCTCGCCGGTCGGGCTGCCGCGGACCCCGAGCTTGGACTCCAACTTGCCGATCTGGACCCCCCAGTCGCGTTCGACCAGAAAACAGCTGATCCCCCGACGGCCAGCGTCGGGGTCGGTCTTGGCGAAGACGGTATAGAGGTCGCTCATCCCGGCATTGGTGATCCAGTATTTGGTGCCGTTCAGGACGTAGTGGTCGCCCTCACGCCGGGCGGTAGTCCTCATCGCAGCGACATCGGACCCGGCATCAGGCTCAGAAAGGCAATAGCTCGCCTGCCATTCACCCGAGGCGACGCGGGGGAGGTAGCGCTGTTTCTGCTCGGGGGAACCCCAGTTGATGAGCGGAGTCGTACCCAGCCGCGAGATGAGCGCAGTGAGCGAGGAAGAGGCACAGACCCGGGCCATCTCCTCGATGAGGATCCCGCAGGAGATGGCATCTGCCCCATCGCCACCGTATTCCTCGGGGAACTGCATGCGCACCCAGCCATGGGCGACGTAGGACTTGAACGATTCGACGGGAAAGCGCTGCTCACGGTCGACACCGGCAGCATGGGGCGCAAGCTCTTCCTCGGCCCAACGTCGGATCGCAGCACGGAGTTGGCGGTGTTCTTCGGTGATCATGGCGAGCCGGCCCGTTCGTAGGAGATCGTGGGGCGAGGATGCCCTGGGTCCTGGGATCCATCGTGCTCGCGCGCCTGGGCGATCGCTTCCGAGACAGCCTCGACAACCTCTTTGGCGGAGGCACCTGGGAGCAGGATGCGGGAGACCCCCATCCTCCGCAGCGTGTCGAAATCCCTCGTGGGGATGATGCCGCCCACCACGACCGGGAGGTTGAGGCCCCTTGCTCGAAGCGCTTGGAGAACGGCAGGGACCAAGGCGAGGTGGCCACCGGAATGCATCGAGAGGCCCACCGCGTCGACGTCTTCCTGCGCGGCGGTGGCAGCGATCATCTCCGGGGTCTGGCGGAGCCCGCCGTAGATGACCTCGAAGCCGGCGTCGCGTAGGCAACGCGCCACGACCTTGAGGCCGCGGTCATGGCCGTCGAGGCCGACTTTGGTCACGAGCACTCGGTGCACCATGCTCAGACGACGGAGCGTTCGTCCCAGGTCCCGAAGACCTCGGCCAAGGTGGCCATGATCTCTCCGACGGTCGCATACGCACGCACGGCCTCGAGGACGGCGGGGAAGAGATTGACGGTCGGGTCGGCGGCATCGCTGCGGAGCGCAGCCAGGCTCTCGCTGACCGCGTCGCTGTTGCGGGTCGCCTTGACCGTGGCCAGGCGTTTGAGCTGGAGCTCCTCGGTCTGGGCCTCGATCGCCAACAGTTCTGGTTCGTGCTCGTCCCCTTCGGTGAAGGCGTTGACCCCCACCAGGATCCGCCGACCGTCGTTCAGGCGCCGTTCGAAGTCGGCGGATGCCTCGGCGATGCGGGTTTGGAACCAGTTCTCTTCGATCCCGCGGTAGACGCCCTCGAGCATCGACCCGTTGCCGAGCTGCTCGAGCTCTGCGAAGAGGGCTTCAGCTTGACGCTCGACCTCGTCGGTCAGCCACTCGACGAACGGTGCTCCCCCCAGCGGATCGGCGACGTGGGCGACCCCGGTCTCGTGGGCGATCACCTGCTGGGTGCGTAGCGCGATGCGCGCGGCCTTGTCGGTCGGGAGCGCGAGCGCCTCGTCGAATGCGTCGGTGTGCAGGCTCTGGGTACCCCCGAGCACGGCGGCGAGTGCCTCGATCGCCACCCTGGCAATGTTGACCTCGGGCTGCTGAGCGGTGAGGGAAACCCCGGCAGTCTGGGTGTGGAAGCGAAGCTGCATCGAGCGCTCGTTGGTGGCGCCATAGCGTTGCTTCATCCATCGGGCCCAGATGCGGCGCGCCGCGCGGTACTTGGCAATCTCTTCGAAGAAATCGATGTGCGCGTTGAAGAAGAAGGAAAGGCGCGGCGCGAAGGCGTCCACCTCCATGCCCGCCGCCCTGGCTGCTTCGACATAGGCAAAGCCGTTGGCCAAGGTGAAGGCCAGCTCCTGGACCGCCGTGGAACCCGCCTCACGGATGTGGTAGCCCGAGATGGAGATGGGATGCCATTTGGGCATCTCGGCCGCGCAGAACGAGACGACGTCGGTGACCAGTCGCATCGATGGGCGCGGTGGGAAGACGTACTCCTTCTGGGCCTGGTATTCCTTCAAGATGTCGTTCTGGATGGTCCCTCCGAGGACACGGCGTTCGATGCCCGCCTTCTCGGCCACCGCCACGTACATCGCCAACAAGGCGATGGCGGGAGAGTTGATGGTCATCGAGGTCGTGACCTTCGAAAGGTCGATCCCAGAAAAGAGGTCCTCCATGTCGGCAAGGGTGTCCACGGCCACCCCGCCCTTTCCGACCTCGCCCAAGGCCAAGGGGTCATCGGAGTCCCGGCCCATGAGGGTGGGGAGGTCGAATGCCGTGGACAGCCCCGTCCCCCCCGAGCACAGGAGCTCTTTGAACCTGGCGTTGGTGTCCTCGGGGGTACCGAAGCCTGCGAACATGCGCATCGTCCAGAGCTTCGATCGGTACATGGAGGCGTACGGCCCACGGGTGTAGGGCCACTGCCCTGGGTACAGGTCGTCCTCGGCGCCGTAGGCGGGCTCGAGCGGAATCCCCGAAATGGTGACCGCGTCGTGGTCACGCAGGGGAGCCGCCTCATACGCTCGGCGCCAGTCCGCTCGCCCGGTCACCGGCTCAGTATAGCCATCCGGTTGTACGTCCAACTATTGGAGGTCCAAGTATGCGTGCGCCAGCGGAGACCGTGCGCCGGGCTCGAAGGGGCCCTGGCAGGCGGACCGAGGTGCCCGTCGGTGATCCGCCGGCCGACGAAGCAGTCCCAGGCGTGTCGGCGATGGATGGATATCGTGAGCGAATGGCGCGACCGCTTCGCTTCGATCCGATCATGGAGGCACGCCGGCAGTGGATCGCACATGGCTGGGCGGTTCCGGATTGGATGGCCGCGACGACCTCGATCACGCGGGCGCAGCAGATCATCCTTCGCCGGATCGACACGGCCCTGCGTCCCTTGGGCCTGACGTTCGCCCGCTATGAAGCACTGGTCCTGCTCTCGTTCTCTCGAAAGGGCTCGCTGCCGTTGGGAAAGATGGGCGATCGGTTGATGGTGCATCCCGCCAGCGTGACCAACGCGATCGACCGCCTCGAAGCAGATGGGCTCGTCGTTCGCTACCCCCATCCCACTGATCGTCGGACGATCCTGGCCGAGATCACCGACGCCGGTCGGGCGCTGGTCGAGCAAGCCACCCGTGCGCTCGCGGCGATTCGCTATGGCTTGGAAGGAATGAGCGGTGCAGACGTTCGCGCCATCACGACGTTGCTCACGAGGCTTCGGAGCGCCGCAGGAGACTTCGTTGCAACTGGAGAAGCGTGACGCAGGTGTCACGTGGATTCCGTCGGGTCGATGATCACATCCCCACGCTTCGGAACGAGCGAATGATCGCGACCTCCACTGACAACGGGAGCGACCGATGGGGCTGCTGGACAACAAGGTCGTGATCGTCACCGGTGGAGGGCGGGGCCTGGGGAGAAGTCATGCGCTGACCCTGGCTCGCCAGGGAGCGGTCGTCGTGGTGAACGACGTCGGCTGCTCCGTTCATGGCGAGGGCACCGACGCAACGGTTGCCGAAGCGGTCGCTGAGCAGATCAGGGTTGGCGGGGGCAGCGCCACGAGTGATTCCACTTCGGTTACCGATCACCAGGGCGTTGGTCGACTGTTCCGACGCACGATCGAGCAGTTCGGGCGAATCGACGGCGTGGTCAACAATGCCGGGATCGTGCGGCCCAATGAGTTGCTGACCGCGATGACCGAGAGGGACTTCGACGCCGTGCTCGCTGTGCACGTCAAAGGAACGTTCAACGTGCTGGCGCATGCAGCTCTGTACTTTCAAAGACGATGGAACGAGGGCGACCGCAGTGGCGGGCGTGTCGTTAACACGACCTCGGGAGCCGGTTTGCGCGGCTCGCCGGCCCTGTCGTACTCGACGGCCAAGGCCGGCATCGCCGCGTTGACCATTTCTGCAGCGATGCAGTTGCGTCCCTATGGCGTCACCGTCAACGCCATCTCCCCGGTTGCCCGGACCCGGATGAACCCGGGCGCCTTTGCTCCGGCATCCGACGCGCACGCCCCTGGGGTCGACCCACTCGCGCCCGACCACGCCTCAGCGCTCGTCGCCTACCTGCTCTCGGATGCCGCTTCGTGGCTGACTGGACAAGTCCTTCGCGTCGACGGCAACGTCGTTCGCCGTTACGAGGGATGGAAAGTGGGTCCAAGGGCGTACCAGGGACGGGGCGAGGTGCTCGAGGCAGACGAGCTCGACGACGCGTTGCGGGTGCTCTATGGCGTGCTGCCGGTTCCGTATCTCGATCCGGCTAATCCCCGTTCCGTGGAGCTGCCGGGGGTCACCGAGACATGAATGCCCAGTGGGCGATACGTCGCACAGCCTCGGCGCGCTGCTGCGAGCGTTCGACTCGCCCGCCCCCGTGGAGACCGGCAGCAGGGCTGGAGGGTGGCCGGGGACCAGACTGGATCGACGGGAGCACGCACAAGGAACACAAGAGGAGAAGCGCTGATCGACATGGCCATCGACTACGACGTCAAGGATCGGATCGCCTACATCGCGTTCTGCAGGCCCGAGAAGCACAATGCGCTGCGGGACGAGGACATCGCGGACCTGATCGGTGCGCTGAGCCGCCTCGACCACGACGAGGCAGCGGACATCGGGATCATCCATGGACAGGGGCGTTCGTTCTCGAGCGGTGCCGACGTCGGGGCTCGCCTCCAGCGTTCGATCGACGAGCAGGACGCCGCCAACCGAACGAGCGAGGCCGATGCCATCTTGAAGAGCGCGAGCAACAAGCCCCTGATCGCCGCGGTCCACGGGTATTGCCTGGGCCACGCGTTGGGAACCGCGCTGTTGTGCGATCACCTCGTGGCCGAGCGCAGCGCGAAGTTCCGGGTGCCTGAAACGGCGCTGGGGATTCCCTTGCCTGGCCTGTGGTTCCGACTCGGCGCCAACACGTTCGCCAATGACGTCACGATGACGGCCAGGTACTTCAGTGGGGAAGAAGCCGCTCGCGCGGGACTGGTGACCCGGCTCGTCGAGGAGGGCGCGCACCTGACGGGGGCCGAGGAACTGGCCAGGGCCATCCTCGAGCATCCCCAGGAGGCCGTACGCGAGCTGGTGCGGGTCCGCAGGGCGGTCGTCGCCACCGTTGCCCAGGAGGCTCAACGCGTGGGTGGAGCCTTCGACTGGGCCCGCAGCACCGAAGCAGCGGAGCGCATCCGCAGCACGCTCGAACGCGTGAGCGACTCGAACCGAGGCTGATCGTTACGGGAGCATGCAGACCGCAGGCGCCGGCAGGCTCCCTCGACGAGGGCATGAGGTAACGTCGGGCGACCAGGTAATTTGACGTCAAAAGGTTTGGCACCTAGGTTGAGGCGATCGCAATCCTGTCGCTGCTGAACCGCTCGATCCCTGCCCGGATCGCACCGGCGCGCTGACATGGTCACGTTCTGGCGGGGCTCTGACGCCAACCGCATGGACCCTCACGTCAAGCGGGTCGCCACCGTGATCGTGCTGGGGTCGATCATGTCCGTGCTCGACACGACCATCGTCAACATTGCCCTGGACACGCTGTCGAAAGATCTGCACAGCTCGTTGAGCACGATCCAGTGGGTGGTCTCGGCGTACCTATTGGCGCTCGGCGCGGTGATCCCGCTCACCGGATGGGCGGTGCGCCGTTTCGGCGCGTTCGCGGTCTACATGCAGGCGCTCGTGATGTTCACCCTGGGCTCGGCGCTCTGTGCGCTGTCGACGTCGACGAGCGAGCTCATCGCGTTCCGAGCGTTCCAAGGGGTCGGGGGTGGGATGCTCGTGCCCACAGGCATGGTCCTCCTCGTCCAGGCCGCAGGTCCGGTCCATTTGCCCAAGGTCATGGCCGCGATCGGCGTTCCGATGGTGCTCGCCCCCGTCGTGGGCCCGACCTTGGGGGGGTTCCTCCTCCAGAGCGTGAGCTGGCATGCCATCTTCATGATCAACATCCCTGTCGGGGTCGTGACCGCCGTCGTCGCCACGCGCCTGCTCCCGCGTCAACCCCCCGACGGTGTCGGGGTTCGCCGACTCGACTGGCAGGGTTTGGTGCTGTCGGGCGCAGGAACGGTCGGCATCATTTACGGGCTCTCCAAGAGCGCCACCGCGGGGAGCCTCACCGCCAGCTCGGTGGTGGTGCCGGTGGTGGTGGGCCTTGCGCTGCTCGTGGTGTTCGTCGTTCGTGCCCTGCGAGCCGAGCACCCGCTCCTGGACATGAAGCTCTACCGGATCAAGGCATACGGATCGGCCTCGGCGGTCATGTTCTGCCTGGGTGCTGCCATGTTCGGAGCGATGATCCTGTTGCCCCTGTACTTCCAGGTGGCACAGGGTCAGGATGCCATTCGCACCGGACTGTTGCTCATTCCCCAGGGGGTTGGGGCGGCAGTCGGGATGAACCGATCGGCCATGGCGACACGGCGTCTGGGGGCTGGCCTCACTTCCCTCTACGGGGGATTGGTCATGACGGCGGCGACCGTTCCCTTCGCTTTCATGGGTGCCACGACCCCTTATCTCGACCTCGCCGTGCCGATGGTCGTTCGAGGGGTGGGCATCGGCCTGGCGATCATGCCTGCGTTCACCGCGGCATTCGCGACCCTCGACGACGACCAGGTCACCGACGCCAGTCCCCAGCTGAACGTCATCCAGCGCATCGGCGCGTCCTTCGGCACGGCAGTAGTGGCCGTGGTCTTGCAGTCCAAGCTCACCCATGCTGGCGTCGCGGGCGCCGTGGATGGCGCGTCGCGCGCGGCGGCGGCCTTCGACGGGACGTACTGGTGGGTGATGGCCATGAGCGTGGTCGCGTTGGTGCCGGCCGTGATCATGTGGCGGGTCGAGCGCAAGGTTCGAGCCGACGGCGGACCATCGGCCATCCCTCATGAGGCGCTGATCGAGGTTGCGGCATGACGGTCGTGAAGGACCAGACCGACCGCGCACAGGCGCTCGAGGCCGTTCGCTCGGCGATGGTCGAGCTCTTCGGCGCCGAGCGGCGCCTGCGCGCCCGGGACCAAGCGCACGGCGGCCTCACCAACGCGCAGCTGCGGGCCCTTTTGATCCTCGATCAACACGACGAGGTGACGGCCGGGGAGCTGGCCAAAAGCGCCGACCTCAACCCGGCGAGCGTGACGGCCATGCTCGATCAGCTCGAATCGAGAGGCATCATCGAGCGTCAGCGGGCACACGACGACCGCCGGGTCTGCATGGTCTCGCTCACCCCGGCCGGGCGCGAGGTGGTCAAGGAGCGACGTGCGGCATGGCACGCGATGTGGGAGCAGCGCCTGGGACAGTTCTCCGACCATGAGCTCATGGCTGCGCTCTCGGTGCTGCGGACGATGACCAAGGTGATCGACGAGCTCTGATCCCGCCCGGACGACCGGCGCGTCGCCGTGATTCGGGGCGCCGGAGGGCCGCGGGGACGGGGGAACCCCCTTGGTCCAACGGCGGGCTCGATGGGCAAACGTGGTCTGGGTCGGCCGGGCACACGGTCGCCATGGCGCGCGGTGGCTGGGAGGGGCGACCCGACGGGCGCATGGGGCCTTGGTTCGATCGCTCGCTGTGATGATCCTCGGGTCCTCGCCTCCCGATCGCCTACCCTCGCCGACCGGTCGGGGGTCCTCGTCACGGCGGAGGAAGTGAGAACAGCGGACCCGGTCACCGGTCGAGGCGGTCGCGCGTTCGAAGGGCCTATCCGGTGGTCGCCTCGAGGGGTACGTCCGTCGGAGGGGAGCGCCCATCGGAGGGGATCGTGATCGGGCGGGGCGGATCGGCGACGAGGAGGTGAGGCGCACCGGTGCGGATGGCAAGGCCAATCGTCGCCGCAGCGGGGTCGGCCGATGGGTCCAGCGGCGGGTAGACGACCGAGACATTGATCCCATACGGGGAGAGCTCCTGACGAGCGACTTCGGAGACGGCGTTGAGCGCAGCTTTCGCGGCGGCCCAGCTTCCGAGGTCGAACGCGCCCTGCAACGAGGCCGCGGAACTGACGTTGACGATCGAGCCGGTTCGCTGGCGCCGCATCGGCGGGAGCACCGCCTGCATCGCCACGAGCGAGGCGACGACCTCGAGCTCGAGCACCGCCCGGACGTCGCTCGGCGCGACCTCGGCGATCGGAACCCGCAGTTGGCGGGCCGCGGCGTTCACCAGTACGTCGACGCGGCCGAATGCCTCCAGGGTCTTTGCCACCAGCCGCTGCACCTGCCAGGGCACCGTGACATCGGTGGGGACGGCCATGGCGCCGTCGAGTTCGCCTGCGAGCGCGCTCAGTCGCTCGCTGCGACGGGCGGCCAGGACGGTGTGCGCGCCCTGGGCAGCGAGCCACCGGGCAGCCGCCTCGCCGATTCCCGACGAAGCGCCGGTGAGGATGACGACCGTGTCGGCGAGCTCCATCGGCTCCACCATGACGGATCGCTGCCCCGTGCCCTAGGGGCCAAGGTCACATTGCGAGCCGATTTCAATGCTTCAATGCCGAGCCCCCACTGAGGAAAAGCGCCGCTCGTGGTTCCTGGGCAAGCGGTGGCCGAAGAGGCCTCGGGTACGATCGGCGACGGCGACGGTTCGAGGGCACTGAAGCGAGGAGGTGGCCGATGGCGACGCGAGGCGTCGAAGATCGCGGTCCCGGCGGCTGGCCGGGCGAACTCGACGCGATGCTCGGGGCGATCACCGACTACGCGATCATCACGCTCGACCCCAGCGGCACGGTGACCCGGTGGAGTCGTGGAGCCGAGGCCATGACCGGTTTCCTTGCGACCGAGGTGCTGGGGCAGCCGGTTTCGATCCTCTACGCCGACGAAGACCGCAAGAACGGCCTCGTCGAGCAGGGGCTCCGGGGCGCACGTGACTTCGGACGCTTCCAGCTCGAGGGGTGGCAGGTCAAAAAGGGTGGCGAGCGCTATTGGGCGAACATGACCCTGAGTCCCATCCGAGACGACCACAATGCGCTCACCGGCTTCGTCGCGGTGGCCCAAGACGTCACGGAACGCAAGAAGGTGGAGCGGCTCTTCCAGGACCTCTTCGAGACGGCGCCCGACGCCACCGTCATCGTCGGGCCCGACGGGCGCATCGCCCGGGTCAACCGCCAAGCCGAGGAGCTCTTCGGGTACCGTCGTGACGAGCTCGTGGGCCAAGAGGTCGAGATCCTCGTACCTCAGCGCTTCCGGCAGAGCCACCCAGCGCTGCGCGGCGGGTTCCTCGCCGCTCCCAGGGCGCGCCCGATGGGCATCGGGCTCGAGCTGTACGCCATGCGACGGGACGGCAGCGAGGTCCCCGTCGAGATCAGTCTGAGCCCGCTCGAGACCAACGAAGGGGTGCTGGTCTCGGCCGCGATCCGGGACGTGACCGAGCGGCACCGACAGCTCGAGCAGTTGCGCCGCCAGCGCGACGAGATCCTGGAGCTCTCCACCCCAGTGATCCAGGTGTGGGACAAGGTCCTGGCGCTTCCGATCATCGGCACCCTGGACTCCGATCGCGCCTCACGGCTCACCGAGAGCCTGCTGGAGAAGATCAGCGAGCAGCAGGCAGAGGTCGTCATCTTGGACATCTCCGGCGTGCCGACGATCGACACTTTGGTTGCCCAGCACTTGCTCAAGACGGTCCAGGCCGCGACCCTCATGGGCGCGACGAGCATCATGAGCGGCGTGCGGCCTGAGACGGCTCAGGCAATGGTGCACCTGGGGATCGACATGGGCCAGCTCCGGAGCCGCAACACGTTGCGCGATGCCTTGCAGCTCGCGCTGCGCGTGGTTCGGGAACGCAGCGAACTGGCTGACCGAGCGACCCGGAGCATCGAGGTCGAGGAGCTCAGATGAGCGAGGGTGTGCCCGCGCGCGACGACGTCTGCCCGATCATGCGGATCGGCGACACGTTGCTCGTGGCCCTCCAAGGCGAGCTCGACGACGCCACCGTGGTCCGCATCGAGGACCGGCTCACCAAGGAGGTCGCGCGCACCCATGCCACTGGCACCCTGATCGACGTGAGCGGCCTCAGCGTCGTCGACTCCTTCATCGCTCGCGTCATCGCCAGGGTGGTTGGGATGGTGCGCTTGCTCGGCTCCGAAGCCGTGGTGGTCGGCATCCAGCCGGCGATCGCGATCACCTTGGTCGAGCTCGGCGTGCCGATGGGGCATCTCGACACTGCGCTCGACGCCGAGCAAGGCATGGCGCTGTTGCGCCGACTGCGTGTCGATGGCAACCGAGCTCGTTGAACCGACCGAGGTCGTTGTCCCGATCGATTCGGAGGCCGACCTCATCCAAGTTCGCCGGGTCCTGCGCACCGAGGCCGTCCGCGCGGGGCTGAGCCTCGTCGATCAGACCAAGCTCGTCACCGCCGGGAGCGAGCTCGCCCGCAACATCTTGATCTATGCCGGCGACGCTGGGGGGGAGCTCCGGGTCGAGCAGGTCCGTTCCGGCGATCGTCAAGGGGTACGGGCCACGTTCTCCGACAACGGACCCGGGATCGAGGACGTCGAGGCCGCCCTCACCGACGGGTTCTCCACGAACGGGAGCCTCGGGCTCGGCTTGCCCGGATCCAGACGCCTCGTCGACGACCTCTCCATTCGTTCCGCGAAGGGAGCCGGCACCACGGTGGTCATCGTAAAGTGGCGACGCTGAAGGCGAGCACTGCGATCATCGAGTCCGCGCATCGCTGCCACTTCGTGCGTGCCGAGGAAGACGTCGGTGCGCTGCGGCGTGCGGTGGTCGAGCTCGCGTCGCGCTGCCTCGGGCTCCGGGCCGCCGATGCAGCGCTCGTCGCCACCGAGCTCGGCACGAACCTGGTCCGGCATGCCACCCCAGGTGGCTATGTGCTGTACCGAGCAGATCGCGAGGGGATCGAGTTGCTGGCGGTGGACCGTGGACCCGGTTTGGCGCATCAGGGGCAGCTCGCGCTCCGAGGAGCTGCGCACGCGTCGCCCGATCCGCCGGCTCGCCGGCGGGGGCTGGGAATCGGGCTCGGCGTCGTCGCTCGGACCGCCACCGAGTTCGACCTTTATTCCTCCCGGCCCGGCGGGACGGTGGTGCTGGCACGCCTGCTGTCGCATCCGCGGCAAAGGACGTGGTGTCGCTGGGGCGCGGTCAACGTCCCGCGCGACCACGTCGGGGATTCGGGGGATGGGTGGATGGTGAGCGTGAACGGAACGCTCACCGCGCTCGTCGTCGACGGGCTCGGCCACGGGGAAGCGGCTGCCCGTGCGGCACGAGCGGCCATTTCGGTCTTTGCGGCCCAACCAGGCGCGGAGCTGGCAGACCTCATGGATCGCGCCGACCAGGCGATGCGCTCGACGCGTGGCGGTGCGTTGGGCGCCTGCTCCATCGATCCCGGATCTCCCGGCGCGTCCTTCGGGGCCGGATTGCGCTACGTCGGCGTCGGCAATGTCGTCGGCCGGCTCTTCTCTCAGGGGAAGAGTCAGGGCCTCGTCGGCCGCGAGGGCACGCTGGGGACCCCACTGGGCGTGCGTCGCGCGCCGGTTGCGACGTACCAATGGCCGCCGGGTGCGACCGTCATCCTGGCCTCCGATGGCCTGCGGACTCGCTGGGACCCGTTGGCGTACCCCGGCCTTCTCGGTCGTGACCCCTCGGTCGTGGCTGCGGTCTTGCACCGTGACTTCGGGCGAACCAGTGACGACGCGACGGTCCTGGTCATCGAGGACCTCCGCTCCGGGTCCTCGGGAGCCGAGGAGGGCCGGCTCGCATCGCCACGCCGATGAGCGCCCGTGCGAATGTCGTCTCCACGGTGGGGATCGAGACCGAACGCGACTTGATCGAGCTGCGCAGGCTGGCCCAGCAGATCGCGGCCGGTTCGGGACTGGCGCTGCAGACCCAGGTGCAGCTGGTCATCGCGGCCACCGAGGTCGCGCTCCACGCCCTGCGCCGCGGCGGTGGGGGAACCGTCACCTTCAGGGTCGTCGGTGACGACGATGCTCGCCTCGAAGTCGTTGCCGACTCGGGATCCGGCACCGGCGAGCTCGGTGCCCTGGAGGCGGCGAGCCCCGAGGCCGGGCTGGCATGTGCGCGCCGCAACGCAGAGCAGCTGGCGATCGAGCACCCAGCCGGGGGAGGCACGACGGTCAGGCTGTCGTGGACCCTCCCCCCGGAGGCGCAGCGCCATCCCACCCTCGGGGGCCCTCCCGACGGCGGGATGGGAGCGCTCGCTGACCTCCTCCGCCGGGAGGACCTGGTGTTGGAGCAGGTCGTCACCCTCCTTGGCAGCAAGGACTCGGAGCTCCAACGAAGCCAATCGGAGATCGCTGAGCTGGTGGAAGAGCTCGAAGAGACCAATCGCGGACTCGTGGCGCTCCACGTCGAGCTCGAGGATGCCCGGGAGGCGGAGGCGCACCTTGCGGCGATCGTCCGCTCGTCTGACGACGCCATGTGGTCGTTGACCCCCGAGCTGACGATTGGCACCTGGAACGCTGGCGCTGAGCAGCTCCTCGGCTACCGGCAAGAGGAGATCCTCGGCCGTCCCGCATCGATCCTGGTCCCCGAGGAGGAGCGCAGCGCCTTCACCGCGGCCCTCGAGCAGCTCTCGGGCGGCGAGCACGCGGTGCGTTACGACACGTGGCGTCGGCGCAAGGATGGCTCCTTGGTCGAGGTGTCGGTCACGCTGTCGGCGATCCGCGACGCGACAGACCGCCTTGTCGGCTACTCCGCGGTGGTCCGAGACCTCACGAGTCGCCGGCAAGCCGAACAGGCGTTGGCGGAAGCCTGGGCCGCGCACGAAGTGCTTGCGGATCGGGACCGTATCGCCCGTGATCTCCACGACCTGGTGGTGCAACGACTCTTCGCGAGCGGCATGGCGTTGCAGGGCGTGCTCAGCCTCGCCGAGCACCCTCAGGTGCGGAGCCGCATGGAGAACGTCATCGACGATCTCGATGCCACCATCGCCGAGATCCGCTCGACGATCTTCGCCCTGGGGCACGGCCCCAAGCCCGCGAAAGGCGGCGGGCTTCGCGCTGAGATGCTCGCGGTCGCCTCCAAGGCCGCCGAGCTGCTCGGCTTCCAGCCGCGACTGGAGTTCAGCGGCCCGGTCGACACCGCGATTCCCGACGACGTTGCGGACCATCTGCTCGCCACCGCTCGCGAGGCGCTCTCGAACGTCGCGCGCCACGCTGGCGCTTCGACGGTCGAGGTCACTGTCCAGGCTGGGAGCGAGATCGTGCTCGAGGTCACCGACGACGGTCGGGGGATGGGCTCGGTCACCCACCGGAGCGGGCTGGCGAACCTAGAGCGTCGAGCGAAGATGCTCGGCGGACGTTTCGAGGTGTCCGCCAACGGCGAGCGGGGGACCCGCGTGGAATGGCGGGTCCCGCTCCCGGCCTCCTCTGGGTGAGCCTCCTACCGGGCGCGGCGGACCAGGGCTTCAGCCGCCGGGGTGTGCGAGCTCCCGAACGATCGCTTCAGGTTGTGGTGCCACGCCCCTCGAAGCGGCCGATGGTCGTGCACCGGACGCGGTGCTACCGATCGGTTGGCGGCCGGATCCCTCACGGGTCTGTCGGCCGAGCCGACGTTCGACCTCGAGTACCGCGCGCGTCGTGGGCACCACGGTGTCGGGGTTCAGGCTCATCGAGTCGATACCGATCTCCACCAGGAACTGCGCGATGTCGGGGTAGTCCGACGGTGCCTGGCCACAGAGCCCGGAGTGGATGCCGTTGCGTCTGCAGCCCTCCACCGCCAAGCGGATCATGGTCTTGACACCCTCGTCGCGTTCGTCGTAGTCGAAGGCCACGACCTCGCTATCGCGATCGACCCCGAGCGTGAGTTGGGTGAGGTCGTTGGATCCGATGGAGAACCCGTCGAAGAGTTCGGCGAAGCGATCGATCAGGATCACGTTATTGGGGACCTCGCACATCGCGTAGATCTGCAGACCGTCGTGTCCACGGACGAGCCCCAGTTCGGCCATGCGCGCCAGGACCTGGCGCGCCTCCTCGACCCGGCGGACGAAGGGGATCATGAGCACGACGTTGGTGAGGCCCATGTCCTGGCGAACTCGTCGCATCGCTTCGCACTCCAGCGCGAAACCCTCGCTGTAGGCGGGGTGCGCATAGCGCGAAGCACCCCGGAAGCCAAGCATCGGGTTGGCTTCCTTGGGCTCGAAGTCCTCGCCACCGAGCAAGCTTGCGTACTCGTTCGTCTTGAAGTCCGACATCCGGACGACGACGGGTTTTGGCCAGAAGGCGGCAGCGATGGTACCGATGCCCTCGGACAACCGCTCGACGAAGTAGTGCGCCCCGTCTCGGTACCCGTGCAGGAGCCGCTCGATCTCGGCGCGCGCGCCAGGGTCGGTCACCTGATCGGGGTGCACGAGAGCGAGGGGGTGCGCCTTGATGGACTCGCTCACGATGAACTCCATGCGGGCGAGGCCGACCCCGTCGTTGGGGAGGAATGAGGTGGCGAAGGCGAGGTCGGGATTCCCGAGGTTGACCATGATCTTCGTTGCCGGCCGCGCGAGCGCTTCGGTACTGGTGCGCTCGATCCGAAAGCCCACCAGCCCGCGGTAGACGCGGCCGGTCTCGCCTTCGGCGCATGAGACCGTCACCACCTCGCCGCTTCGCACTCGGTTCGTGGCGTCCTTCGTGCCGACCACGGCAGGGATCCCGAGCTCCCGGGCGACGATCGCCGCGTGGCACGTCCGGCCACCTCGATTGGTGACGATGGCCGCGGCCGTCTTCATCACCGGCTCCCAGTCGGGGGTGGTGGTATCGGCGATGAGCACCTCGCCGGCCTGGAACGCTTTCAGCTGGGTGACGTCGTCGATGCGCCGAGCGGTTCCGGCGGCGACCTTCTCCCCGACGGCGCGCCCTTGGGCGATGACTTCTCCTCCGGCCTCGACGACGTAGCGCTCGATGGCGGCAGGGGCACGCTGGGAGACACTGGTCTCCGGCCGGGCCTGGACCAGGTAGATCTGGCCGTCCAGACCGTCCTTGGCCCACTCCATGTCCATGGGGCGCCCGTAGTGGGCCTCGATCGCGCAGGCATTGTCGGCGAGCTCGAGCACCTCGTCGTCGCTCAGGCAGAAGCGCGATCGATCGGCTCTGGGGGTGGGGACGTTGCGCGTCGTCTGGCGGCCTCCCCCCTGGGAGAAGACCATCTTCACTGCCTTGTCCCCGAGCACTCGGCGCAGCACCGTTCGATGGCCGGCGAGGAAGGTCGGTTTGAAGACGGTGAACTCGTCGGGGTCGACCGCCCCCTGCACCACGTTCTCGCCGAGGCCATAGGAGCCGGTGATGAAGACCACGTCACGGAAGCCTGACTCGGTGTCGAGGGAGAACATCACCCCCGCGGATGCCAGGTCCGAGCGCACCATCTTCATGATCCCGATCGACAGCAGCGTCTTGAAGTGGTCGAAGCCTTGGTCGACGCGGTAGTGGATCGCGCGGTCCAAGAACAAGCTCGCGAAGCACCGCCGGCAGGCCTCGAGGAGGTTGGCGTCTCCGCGGACGTTGAGGTAGCTCTCGTGCTGCCCGGCGAAACTGGCACTAGGGAGGTCCTCGGAGGTGGCCGAGCTGCGGACGGCGAGGCTGACCTCGGGCCCATAGCGGGCTTGGAGCTCCCGATAGCCTGCAAGGATCTCGGAGCGCAGTGCCTCTGGGAGGCCAGCGCCGTAGACAATTTCGCGGGCCCGCTGTCCTCGTCGCGCCAGGTCGTCGACGTCGGCGGTGTCCAGACCATCCAGGGCCGCGCGCAGCGGCTCCCATGCCCCGGCCTCATCGAGCATGGCGCGGTAGGCGGCGGTGGTGACCGCGAACCCCTCGGGCACTCGTACCCCTGCGCTGGCGAGGTGGCGAAGCATTTCCCCCAGGGAGGCATTCTTCCCGCCAACGAGGGCGAGATCCTCCATGCCGATCTCGTCGAAGAAGCGGATGTAGCGCGGCGAGCTCATCTTCACAGCATCGAGGGTTGCCGGGGCGCGCGCTAGGGGCGAAAGTACCCATTTGCGGCCGGTTGCCGGCCAGGGTAGGCAGCCGCTTCCCGGGTCACCGTCTCTGCGGAGGCCCGGCCAGAGGACCTTCAGCCCTATTCGCTGCCCCCACGCAGCGCGATCCTGGCCAGATGGGACGGATCGTGGTCGGAGTCGACGGCTCGATGCCGTCGAGGGAGGCGCTGTTGTGGGCGGTTTCGGAGGCCGCGCACACCGGGGCTGTGGTGGAGCCCATGATGGTCTGGGAGAACCCCTACCGCGAGATGTGGCTCCCCCACGTCGAGCCCCGAGGCGACCCGCTCGCCCTCGTCCGGCAACGGCTCGATCTCCTGGTCGAAGAGGTCCTCGGCCCCCACCCCGATGTCCCGATCGAACCGCTGGTTGCCGAGGGCGCTCCGGCCCGGATGCTCGTGGGTGCAGCGAAGGGTGCAGACCTCCTCGTGGTCGGCAACCGCGGGAGGGGCGGCTTCGTCGGCGTTCTGCTGGGGTCGGTGAGCTTCCACTGCGTGTCGCATGCGCCGTGTCCCGTCGTCGTGGTCCGTGGCGAGCCCGACGGGTCGTAACGGGGCAGCCGTGCCCGCTGGTCGGTCGACGTCGCGGCGAGTGTTCGGGCACCGAGGGCTCACGCTCGCCGTGCTCTCGGTGAGCCTGCTGTTGGTCAGCCTCGACATGATGATCCTCAACGTCGCGCTCCCCGTCATCGCTCGGTCGATGCATGCGTCCTCGAGCGAACTGGCGTGGTTCGTCGATGCCTACGTGGTCGTCTTCGCCGGGTTGCTCCTGGTCGCCGGCAGCCTGGGCGATCGCCTGGGGCGCAAGTGGGTGTTCATGGTGGGGTTGGCGGCGTTCGCAGCGGGATCCGCGGCGTCCGCGTTCTCCGGGACGCCGGACCGGCTCATCGCGGCGCGGGCCTTCATGGGGATCGGTGGCGCAGCCATCATGCCCACGACCTTGTCCATCCTCACCAACGTCTACACCGAGGCCCAGGAGCGAGCTCGGGCCATCGGGATCTGGTCGGGGACGACGGGGCTCGGCGTCGCCCTCGGTCCGATGGCCGGTGGCTTCCTGTTGGCCCATTACTGGTGGGGATCGGTGTTCTTGGTGAACGTGCCGGTCGCATTGGTGGGGCTGGTCGCGACGCCATGGCTGGTGCCCAACTCCAAGAACACGGCTGCCAAGCCTTCCGATCCGACAGGCGCCGGGCTCTCCATGGTCGGGATGGGGCTGCTGTTGTGGGGCATCATCGAAGCCCCGACGCGCACGTGGAGCTCCCCGCTGATCCTCGGCGCCCTGACGGGGGCGCTCGTCGTGCTGGGTGCGTTCGTGATCTGGGAGCGTCGCTCGGTGCACCCCATGCTCGAGCTGGCGTTCTTCCGCTCCGCGCGGTTTTCGGCAGCCATCGCCGCGATGGCCATGGTGATGTTCGCGTTGATGGGGTTCCTGTTCCTCCTGACCCAGTACCTGCAGTTCTCGCTGGGCTATAGCGCGTTCCAAACCGGGCTGCGCGTGGCCCCGGTCGCCGTCGTCTTCTTGATCGTCGCCCCGCTGTCGGCTGCCGCGGCGCGCGTCCTGGGAACCAAGGTCGTCGTGTTCGCTGGGATGGGGCTTGTCGTGGTGGGCTCGGTCCTGCTGTCGCGCGTCAGCGTGTCGGGCACCTACAACGACGTGCTCCCTGCGCTCTTCTTCCTCGGCGTCGGGACGGGCCTGGCGTTCGCCCCTTCGACGGAATCCGTGATGGGTTCGTTGCCGCTCGAGGATGCCGGCGTGGGATCGGCCACGAACAGCACCGCCATCCAGATCGGCGGTGCTCTGGGCGTCGCGGTACTGGGGAGCATCCTCAATACCCGCTACCAGGATCGGCTGGCCCCGCTCCTCGCCCGCCGGGGCGTTGGGCCTTCGGTTGCCCACCTCGTCACGGGCTCGTTGGGCGGGGCGCTCGCGGTCGCCGGCCATCTGGGTGGTGCGCTGGGCGACGCCCTCGCGACCGTCGCGCGCCAGGCCTTCGTGAGCGGCATGGACGTGGCGGTCAGCGTGGGAGCCGGGGTGGTGGCAGGAGCGGCATTCGTGGTGATCGGGTTGCTTCCCAATCGCGCCCGCCCCACCCGAGCGGAATTCGGGGCGTTCGGCCCTAGCGAAGGAGGCGAACAGGGCACACCATGGGACGAAAGACGCGGAAAGGGGTCGAGAGATGAACCAGACCCGAACCTGGCTCGAAACCAACGAGAAGCAGCTGGCTGAGATCGCGCGAGCCTCAGGAACCGTTCCCTGGCTCGTCCATCTCGCGGCGGTCCTCGTTGCTGACGGGCTGACCGACGCGCAGATCATTGACCAATGTGCAGCGCTGAGGACCAGGCTCCATTCAGCGGACGGTTTTCCTGCCGGCCTGCGGCGCGCGCTCCCCGAGATCAGGGAGCTGGCGAGCGATCTCGGCGTTGGAGCATCCGAGGGTGGTGATGATGGACAGCAGCGATCGAGGGAACGAGGAGCGGTCCGCGAGCGGGCGTGGCGCCCACGCGCCGGATCCCGGGCAAGGGCGGGCTGAGCGCGCCGCGCGCGGCGGTTGGCGTCCTCGCCTGCGCCAGCTGGCTCGTGCTGGGGTGTGCGAGCGCTGCGGGGCTACTGCGCATGTGCATCGTGGGCTGTGCCGGCGCTGCCGCCGCCTCGTGCTCGACGAACGCCAGAGGCTGCAGCCCTCGGAGTCCGAGGCCCGTCGCCGCGAGGTCCCACCGAGGCCGCTTCGGAATCCCCCGTGGCACCGAAAGGGTGCCTGAGGAGCGGGCGCTCGCCTGAGCTGGCCTGTTCGTGGCCTGCGGGCACGCGAGAGGTGCCCGGGGGTGTCTGTCCGCTGCAGCCTGGTGCAAGCGGCTGGTGATCGCGCGTTCAGCGTCGATCGCTCTCCCAGGGCGTTGTGGACCATGTGTCGGGCCATGGCGGCAACGGCGGTGGTCCGAGGGGTGGTGGGGGTCCGGGTGGACGCCTTGGAGGGCGCTTTGCGATGGACTCCTCGGCGTTGGCCCCGAGGAGGACGAAGAGACCGATGAGCACCAGCCAGAGGTCGTAGAAGATCCCCCCGAGGATCATGATGACGGCGACTGCCCGCGCGATCGAGGCCGCGATGCGAGTCGCCTCCTGGCGACTCCGGTGCCTGGCGAGCCCCGCGCGCAGGACACGACCACCGTCCATCGGGAGGGCGGGAAGGAGGTTGAAGGACCCGAGGAGGACGTTCAACCACGCAAGGCGCGCGACCCACGCCCGTGCGAACAGGGTCGGTGGCCACAGTTGCACATGGAAAGCCAAGCCGGCGACGACGAAGGCGGTGGCGATCCCGAGGCTGGCGAGGGGTCCTGCCGCAGCGATCGCGAGCTCGGTGCCGGGGTCCTCTGGGATCTCGCTCATCTGGGAGAGCCCGCCGATCGGCAAGAGCAGGATGTCGAGCACGACGACGCCGTGGCGGCGTGCGACGAGTGAGTGGGCGAGTTCGTGGGCGACGACCGATCCGAAGATGGCCCCGATCCACACCATCCCCCATCCGACGGCGGAGGCGCTCGTTCCTCCGAGCGCGATCAATGCCGGAAGGATCAGGAAGCTCCAGTGCACCAAGATGTCGATTCCCGCGATGCGCGCGATCCGCAGCGAGCCCCTGTGCCTGTGCGCTGGTTGGCCGTGCACCGTCCCATCTGCCACCGCAGGCTCCTTCAAGTCCGGACCTCCCCAGCCTGAGCGATCCTGTCGGCGTTGACCAGGGCCCAAGGTCATCGCTGCCGAGCAGCCCGACGATCAGCCAGCGAGACGGCCGGCCTTCATCTTGACGATGCGGTCTGCTCGGGTTGCGAGCTTCTCGTCGTGGGTCACGAGCAGGACGGTCATGCCGTCCGCGTTCACCTTCTCGAAGAGGTCCATGATGCGTTGCGCGGCATCGGGATCGAGGTTCCCGGTCGGTTCGTCGGCGAGGAGCAGGCGAGGCTCGTTCGCCAGGGCGCGCGCGATGGCAACGCGCTGGCGCTCCCCGCCGGAGAGCTGCGTGGGCAGGCGGTACTCGAGGCCCGACAGCTCGACCTCGGAAAGCAGCTCGAGGGCCCGCTCCCGCCGTGCACGACTGCTTCGGTGGGTGCCGTACATGACGACCTCGATGTTCGCGAGCACGGAGAGCCGGGGCAACAGGTTGTGCAGTTGAAAGACGAGACCGACCTCGTGGCGGCGGAAGCTGCTGAGGTCTCGCATCGTCGTGAGGTCCTGGCCGTTCACCCGGACCGTGCCCGACGTCGGGTGGTCGAGCGCAGCCACCAGGTGGAGCAGGGTCGACTTCCCACAGCCCGACGGCCCGGTAACGGCCACGAACTCGTGCTCGGCAATGGCGAGGTCGATGTGGTCGAGCGCCACGACGCCACCGGGATAGCGCTTGACGACGTCGCAGAGTTCCACCGCGAATCGGGCACCAGATTGGGCCTGCCGAGACGGCGGTGCGGTGACGGGAGACGACGAGGGATCACTCATAGCTGAGTGCCTTCAGTGGGGCGAGCAGCGCCGCGCGAGTCGCCGGGTAGAGGCCACCGATGATGGTCATCCCGAGGGCGGTGAGCAGGGCCCGCCAGAAGGCGCCCTGGGTGAAGTGGGCGTGCAGGATCCCCACGAGAGCAGGCACGTTTTCGAGGATCGCGCTCACCGCGAACGACAGCCCGACGCCGATACCGGCACCGACGACGGCCAGGACCAGGCTCTCGGTCAGGATCAGGCCGACGATGCGTCGCCGGGTCCAGCCGACCGCCCGCAGCAAGCCGAGCTCCCGGGTTCGCTCGAACACCGAGAGCAGCATCGTGTTCCCCACGATGATGGCTCCGATGAGGACAGCCAAGATGGTCGATCCCGTGACTGCAGCCTTGAGGTAGACGAGGGTTCGGTCCGCCCGCCCGAACTGCGAGGCAGTGCGAATGGTCGTGAGCTCGGGAAGCCGGTAGTCGATCGCTCGTTCGACGGCGCTGACCGAGTACCCGTGAGCGACCTTTACGAAGACCAAGGTGACGATCCCGGGCAGGCGGTTGTAGGCCTGCTCTGCGGTCAGGGGGAACATGGCTGCGGAGTCCCCGAAGCTGTTCCCCGTCGAATAGATGCCCGTCACGGTGTTGACGGTTCCGTCTGCTGCGAACTTCGAGCCGACGTGCAGCCCGAGGTTGGCGGCGGCACGCCACCCCAGCATGCACTGATTGGTCGCGTCGGCAGCGAAAGCGTGCCCCGCGAGGATGGTGACGCCGAAGGGGCCGAGATCGCTGGGGTTGATCCCGATCTCGATGAAGACCGGGTTCTCTGCGTTGATCTTCTCCGTTGCCACCAGGACCCCCACCGCTCGCGCCACGCCGGGGACCTTGGCGATGCGGGCGCGTTCAGACGCGTCGATGGTACTGGAGAGCAGGTCGGAGACCCCTTTTTGCGCGACGGCGAAGTTCGCCTTCGCGATGGAGATGATCGCGGTGGCAGATTGCTCCAAACCGCTGCTGGTGACCGCGAGGGTGACGACGATCATGACGGCGAACGCCACCGCCGCGGCGAGTCCCAGCGAGCGTCCCTTCTTCGCCAGGAGGTTCGTGAGGGCGAACAGTGGGTAGGGCACGAGCTCAGCTCGTCGCCTCGTCGTTCAGCACGCCGCCGAGCCGCCGGCGTGCCCAGGTCGTGAGGCCCGTCGCAACCAGGACCATGTCCCGTTCGTCCCCTTTCGCGTTCGAAGGATCATCGCCTGATCATTACCACGACATCGCAGGCCGAACCCATCGTTGCACTACTGCGGGCGATGATGCAGAGGCGAACGTCACAAGCACGCGTTCGCGTCTGTGGTGCCGAGTCCTTGGGCCAGGCAGCGGGCGCCTGAGGGAGGCCGAGGACGTGTGCCGGGGTGGGCTGGCGGTCACCAGCCGGCTCGCGGAGCTCTTCGCAGGGCGGCGAGTCCCGGGAGATCCCCGTCTTTGAGCAATGCGATCGTGCTCCCGGTCGCGCTCACGACGCCGGCTGATTCCGGCAGGAGCCGGTGCTCTCGGAGTGCTCGCACCAACGCGTCGCCGCCGACCACGACGCCTGCCGAGAGCTTCGAGAGGGACCGTGCCACGGCGAGGGTGCCCTCGGCGAAGCGGGCATCCTCGAGCTTGCCGAGGGCCCCCATCCACAGGATGCGACGTGCGCCGCGAAGCACCTCAGCATAGCGGACGGCGGTCCGTGGCCCGATGTCGGCGATGGAGCCGGCGATGACGCTCTCGGGCTTGGCGACGACCATTGTGCCGTCGTCGCGCTCCCACACGAGGTCCAAGGGGAGCACGACGTCGTGGAGGATCTCGTGGGCGACCCCGTAGGCTCGGCGGCATTCCTCGATGAAGTCCGGCGGTTCGTCACCTGGCGGTTGCTTACCGAGGGCGACGAAGAACGGGTGTGACATCTGCGCGCCGACGAGGACCGCGTCAGCGCGCAGCACCAGGGCTTGCAGGTCACGGAGACGATCGAGCACGGATCGGCTGCCGATGACCACGACGAAGGGGCGCTCGGGCGCCAGCATCGGCGCCAAGAGTTCCAGGTCGGCTTGGAGCCTGCGCCCGGCCGCGCTGGGGAGCACGGTGGGCGGGCCGACCACCGATACCAGCGGGGTCGCGCACCATTGGAAATCGTCATTGACGAAGAGCTCCTGCCCTTCGAGGAGCCAATCGAGCAGGTCCGCGCCATCGGCTCGGTGCCCATCGGTCGTTTCGTGTGCGGCGGAGAATGGTCGTTCTCCTTCGGCGAGGTTGGGCAGGACGCGGAGCTTCGGGTAGTGCGAGGTCAGCGCCTTGGCTGTGCGGGCAAAGCGATCAGGATCCCCGGTCGAACCCAGCGGTCCCTGATGCCCGGAGACGGTCACCTCGGCTCCTCTTTGAAAGAGCCACTCCAGCGTCGGGCCCAGTTGCTCGACGTGGCGAACATGGCAGAGGTCGTCGTCCTCGGTGGGCGGGATGTCGAGGTCGGCGCGTACCAGGACGCGTCTTCCAGCCGGGTCGGGCAGATCTTCGAGGAGCGGTACATCGAACGGGCGCCGGATCTCGGCGGCGTTCATCTTGAGCGCACGGGGAAGCATGCAAGAAGGGCGACGGCGACGGGCCACAACTCCCACAGACCGGCGAGCAACTGGACGACGAGCGCTGCGAGGACGACCGGCGCCGCCACAGCGGTCCGCAGGAAGAGCCCCGAGGCGGCGCGTCGGTCTGGAGGCGGGGAGTCCGCCGGCAGGTCGGCGACCAGCACGACGAGCTCGTGGCGATAACGAGCACGCAGTGCGCGATCGATGCGATGGGTGCCTTCTTCGACGCCGAGTCGGCCCTCGCCCACGGCGACGGAGAGGCGACGGGCCGCCTCCTCGCGCTCGACGTCGGAGGCCAATACTGGCGCAGCGCTCGGTTGTTCGGCAACGCCGGGAAGGCCCGGCCGTTGGAGTCCGTGCGGTCGCACGTCGCCATCGCTCGGGTCGGTGGGCTCGTCGGGCTCGGAGGCGACATCGCCATAGCGGCGCCGCCAGTGCTGGGCAGCGGCCACGACGACGAGAAGCGACAGGAACAGGCCAAGGACGGAAGGACCCATGAACCAATAGGGGTGCCAGTGATTGCCGTCGAAGGGGCCTCCTGAACCTGTGGCGATCAGCCCCAGGCGGTGGACGATACCGAGCATCCCTCAGCCGTTCCGTGCACAGGCCTGCATTGTGCCACCAGGAGCCGGCCCTCGAGGTGCCAGGGCCGAGCCCCGAGGGCTCTGAGCAGATGCCAACCGTTCCCCTTCACATCGCGGATCAGTACCCGCTCGGGCGGGGACGAAACGGACACGCCAGTGCGATCGAGGGAGAGCACGGATCATCGTCAGCTTCGAGTGGTCCGAATCCTGAGGCGAGACCCCAGCGCGGTGCCGAACCGGTTCCTCGCCACAGCTGCACCGGCAGCTTCGTCGTTGCGTCGAGCTCTGTCGGGGAGCGGGACCAACGGCTCTACACCGAGGCTCGTTCGCCGGGCAGCATGGCGTGGCGATGGACGCTTCGAGCCGTCTCCACCCGCTCGGTACGCCTGCAGTGCGTGACCATCGGCGGCGCTTGGTCGTCTTCGTCGTGATGATGGGTGTGCTCATGACGGTCGTCGACACGACGATCGTCGTCCTGGGGCTTCCGGCCATGGAGCGATCACTGCGCATCCCACTGTCGGCGGTGATCTGGGTGATCATCGCGTACATCCTCGTCGTCACGGTCCTGGCGACCCAGGTCGGGAGGCTGGGGCGGTCTCTTCGGCCGATCACGCAGGTATGAGCTCGGCTTCTTTCGTGTTCGTGGTGGGGTCGGCCTTGTGTGCGGCGGCGACGAGTGCGGCAACGATCATCGCCTTCCGCGTGGTCCAGGGCTTCGGGGTTGCGTTCCTCACCGCGAAAGCGGTGCGGTGCTCGCCGCCGCACTCGCTCCGGCGGAGCGAGGCCTGGCGTTCGGCTACAACTCCATGGGGCGGAACGTCGGCGTCATCCTGGGCATCCTGCTCGGCGGCGTGCGCATCACCTTCGCGTCGTGGCGCTGGAGCTTCTGGATCAACGTCCCCACCGGCCTTGTTGCGCTCGCTGTGGCTGTCGTGGTCCTGCGCGACGTCCACCCGGTGCAGCGCCAGCGCCTCGACCTTGTCGGCATGGTGGCGCTCGGCGCGGGACGGTTCGGTGTCCTGTGGGCGATGACCAAGCTGGCGACCGAGAGCCTCTCGGCCGCCGTCCTCGGCTCCTTATCGGAGGCATGGTGGCGCTGGTCGCCTTCGTGACGGTGGAGCGAAGTCGGCGAGCACCGTTGGTCGAGCCGTCGTTGTTCCGCTTCCCGACGCTCACCCCTACGCTGCTGGCTTCGTTGTTCCAGGCGGTCGCCAACTTCGCTGCCGTGTTCCGCGTGCTCACGCATCTCCAGGGGGTTTACGGCCTCAGTCCGCCCCACGCCTCGCTCCTGCTCGTGCCCGGCGATCTCGTCGCGGGGATCGCCGGTCCCTCCTGCGGTCGCCTGGCCGACCGGCTCGGGGCAGTGTGGCCTGCAACGCTGGGCCTCGGCATCCAGATCGCAGCGCTCGCCGTCTCTGTGCAGTTCCAGGTGACCGCGTCCTTGGTCTTCGTCATCGTCGGCTCGATCCTCAACGGCATGGGAGCCGGAGCGTTCATGCCCGCGAACAACTCGGCGGTCATGAAGGTCGCGCCAGGGGAGGACTTCGGCATCGCTTCGGAAATGCTGCGCACCTTTGCCAACATCGGGATGGTCTTCTCGTTCGCCGTGGCGGTTCTCGTGGCCGCTCGCTCGATCTCGCGGCGACTGCCATTCGCCATCTTCCTCGGGACCGCGACCCGCTCGCATCGGGTTGGGGTCGCGTTCACGGCCGGTTTGCACGCGGCGTTCCTCGCGTCGATCTGCTTCATGACGCCCGCTGCACTGTTATCGGCGACCCGGAACCGGCAGCGCCGTCATCGAGCGTCGGAGGCTGGCGGCGAGCGCACTGGCGACGCACGAGCGGCTCGAGGCTGGCGGTGAGCGAGCGCGAGCCCGGAGGCGACCCGGGTGACCTCGACTGGGTTCACCTCGGGGCGTCGTTGCGGCCGGAGCAGTCCCCAGTCACTGGTCGATCGCCGGGGCGTAGATCCCATCGGGTGGTGCGCGTGGTGATCGGGCTGGCGGTCCTGGGGGTCGTCATCGCGCTCGTGCTCCGGGCGCCGTCGGCGGTGAGCGATTTCACCGCCGCCTTCCGGCACTTCCGGGCCGATCGGCTCCCGTGGCTCGTGCCGGCAGCCGTCCTCGAGACGACCTCACTGCTGGCAATGGCGGTTGCCCAGCGCCAGTTGCTATCCGCAGGAGGCCACCGGGTCGCCCTGGTGAGCCTGTTGGGGTTCACGGTGGCCTCGACGGCCATCGCGGACCTCGTACCGCTCGGCGTCGCTCCGGCGAGTGGCTGGTTGCTCGGCCAGTACCACGCCCGCGGCGTCCCGGTGGCGCTGGCGACCTGGACCGTTCTCGCAGCCGGCTTCGCCGCGACGACCACCGTGCTCGGCCTCGTGCTCCTCGGGGCAGGACTTGCGGGGATCTGGACGCCGGTTGGCCTGGTTGCGGCAGGCGCTGTCCTCGCCGTGGGCGCCGTCGGGGTCGTGGTCGTCGCCCATCGGCTGGTGCGCTGGGACCGGTGGCTGGCCGCGCGATTTCGCGGCCGCCTGACGCAAGCGGTCGCGGCGGCGATCGAGCATGCGACGCGCTACCGGGTGTCGGTGCGGGGTGGGAGCGTGGTCTTCGTGGCCTCCGTGCTCAACTGGCTCTGCGACGCGGGCGTCCTCGTCCTTGCCTTTGTGATCCTGGGGTTCGCCGTTCCCTGGCACGGCGTGTTGTTCGCGTACGCCATTGCCCAGGTCGCACGGGGTCTCAGCCTGCTGCCCGGGGGACTGGGTGCCGTCGAGGGCGGTCTGGTGGGGGGATTGGTCTTCACGGGTGTTCGGGCCGTTCCAGCACTCGCAGCGACCCTTGTCTATCGGTTCGTCGCCTTCTGGGCAGTGGCGGCAGTGGGGAGCGTCGTCTTCATCGTCCTCACCCGCCGGTGGCGAGATCGGCTCCGTTGAGCCCCGACGGCAAGGAGCCGCCGTAGGAGAAGGTGAGGGCATTAGAGGTCCCAGACTCGGTGGATACCGTCACGACGACCGTATGCGGTCCCCCCGGGAGCGCCGGAACGATCACCGAGCATGAGGTTTCGGTGGGGCAGCTCGTCGGGGCTTGCTGGCCGTCGAAGGTGGCCTGGACCTGTCCGTTCGCACTGAACAGGTTGGTACCGGAGATCGTCACGACCTGGCCGGCCGTTCCCGAGGAAGGATCGAGGGTGCGAAGGACGGGCGCGCCGGAGGCGACGACGCCCGGGGGCACCGTCGTGCTCGGGAGCGCGGGAACCGGGGCGCTGGTCGACGGAGGTGACGTTGGCGTCGTCGGGGAGGTCGTCGGTTTCGTGGAGGCACTGCCCGGAGGGGTCACGGCGGGAGCGGTCGTGATGGGCGATGCTCCGATCGGCGAGACCCCGATCGGGGAGGTCGTCGTCGGTGGGGCTGCGGTCGGGGTCGTGGTGGGCTGCGTCGGGGTCCGAGAAGCGGGAACCGAGGCAGGTGGAGGCGTCGCCGAGGTGGTGCCGGTGAGGCGGCCGACGATGACCGCGATGCTGGCGGCGGCGACGAGCGCGGCGGCGACGATGACGCTACGACGCAGCACCGTCTCGGAGCGCAACCGCCGTTGGGTGCCCCGCGGGCGCGATGGGGTCTTGCCATGCGCACTGTCGTCGCCCGGTCCGGCGATCGCGTTCGGCTCCAGCTGCACCGTGGCTTCGGGGGTCTGCTCCACGGGCTTGGGATCCACCGGCCTCGGGTCGTCAGGCGCGCTAGGCGCGCCCTGGCGCGCTCTGCGGGCCGCTGCAGCCATTGCCTGGAGCGCCCGCTGGTTCGGTCGTGGCGCGTTCATCGTCTCGACCGCTCCTCGCTCGTCATCCGAAGGGGATCGAAGGGCTGAGCGTGCTCCCGGGCTTGGTCGAGCTCCGCTTGACGCCGGGCACGAAGCTGATCGCCACGCTCACCTGGTCACCAGCGGCGTCGCCGAAGGCGATGGTGCAGGTGGCTCCTGCCGCTCGTTGTGCCGCCGTCGGGGGGCAAGGATAGCGTGGCGCGTCCTTCGTCGCCGCGGCGCCGGCGCTGTCGGTTCCCCGTGCCGGGGGTCCTGTGATCCCGGTGACGACGGAGAACGTGGTCTCCAGCGTGCCGCTCGAAGCGCTCGTGGCTGGTGCCGCCAGGGGATTGGTGCAGCTCACCGGGACCGCGCTGCCCTGGACCGGGACCGTGGGCTGCGCGCTCGCGCTATTGCACTCGGCGATCCCTCCCGGGCTGTTGGGGTGGAATCCCGATCCGGTGACCGTGACGACCTCGCGACCCCTCAGGCAGGTCCCCGGGGACACGGTGATCCGGATGCTGCCCTGGGTCTCCTGGACCGGTCTTGGGTGACAGACGAGCGCTTTCGCCCGTTTCTTGGGTCGAGCCTTGGGTTTGCCATGGGGACTCGGCTTGGGGTTGGCGTGGCGACTGGCCTTGGCACGGCGAAGGGCCGCCGCATGCTGCGGCGTACGCTCGGTCACCGCGCCAGCCGTCGCCTGTCCCTTGAAGCTGGCGAGGACTGCCAGCGCGACGAGGAGGCTCAGGCAGGCGAGCAGGCGGCGGTGGTCGCGCGCACGAAGGATCATTGCGGAGGTCCGCTCCCGAGCAGGACCTTGACGGCGTGCGTTGTACCCGAAGGGTCGAGGAAATCCACGGTGACGGTGGTGCCAGGGGACTCCTCCAGCAGGGCATCGGTGAGCGCGCCTGGGGTGGTGATCGTGTGGGCATCGAGGCCGGTGATGATCTCCCCGGAGACGAGGCCGGCGGTCGCCGCGGGACCACCGGGGAAGACCTCGACGATCTGTGCGCCGGGTCCGCCGGTGCTCGGTGTCGAGACCAGCACCCCTAAGAACGGGGTTGGACCGACGTGGACGGTGGCCGACGGTGCGTCAGCTTCGATCCTGGCTGCGATGGCCAGCGCCGCATCGATGGGGATCGCGTAGCCCGTGGTGCCAGCGCCCTGGATCGAGGAGCCTTCCGATCCTGCGGTGACCATGCCGATGACGCGCCCCGCGCGGTTGACCATCGCACCGCCGGAGTACCCGGGCACGATGGCGGTATTGGCCTCGATGAGCCCGAAGAGTTGTTCAGAGGATCCGTTGAAGGGGTCCTGCGCGGTGATCGTCTGGTTGGTTGCGGTGACGGAGCCCGCCGCGAAGCTGGGTGTGCCGCCGACGCCCTCCGCGTTGCCCACGGCCACGACGCCGTCGCCGGGCTTGACCGTCGCGGAATCACCGATGCTCGCGGTTCGCAGGTGTGAGGCACCGCTCAACTGGAGGACTGCGACGTCATCGGTGTGGTCGTAACCAACGACGGTCGCGTCGTAGGTCTTGTGGTTCCCGACGTCGGTGACGCTGATGGAGGTGGCTCCCTCGATCACGTGATTGTTCGTGAGCACCTCACCGTTCTGCCGCAAGACGATGCCCGTTCCTGCCCCTTGGACGCCTTCGTAGGAAAGGAGCGTGTCGATGTCGACCAGGGCCGGATCGATGCTTCGCGCAAGCGCCAGCGCATTTGGGGGGGCTCCAGGGGCCGAAGACCCTTGGCCTGGAGCGATCACCGGCGCCGACGATGCCGGCGGCAGAGTGGTAGCCGGTGGGGACGACGGCGTCGAAGCCAAGCTACCGAGGGCTGCGCCGACCGCTGCGATCACGATCATCGCCAGCACGACGAGCAGCCTCGTTCCCCTGCGCCGAGCGCGACCCCGTCCGCGCGCTGGTTCCTGGACGTGCAGCTGCGGGGACGGGGGTTCCACTTGCGGACCCGGTTCTTTCCCAGGAGGTGGGGCAGGGAGTTCGCTGCCGACTGGCACCACCACTCCAGCGTTGCGCCCCGAACCGGCGCACGAAAGGGTCCAAGGTCCCGAACCGCTCAGGACGGCCGTTGCCTCGGGGTCACTCGCCCGCAGCACGGGCGAGTCCCCAAGCGCGTCGACGACGGCGAGGTGGTGTGTCGCCGGACCGTGGTGTTGGGAGGGGCTTGGCCGGTGGTTCAGGCGATGGGATGGGGCTCACCGGGTTCGGTGTAGACGAACTTACTGCCGCGCAGCCATGAGGTTGCCGCAGCCACCAGACAGGCCGCGATGGCGAAGTCGAAGGCCTCGTGCAACCCGGTGCAAAACGGTGCCGAGATGAGCGCAGGGAAGAAGCTTCGGCTCGTGAGGCGAGCTGCCGCTCCCTGGGGAGGTGGGCAAGCAGGCGTGCCCCGAGGAGATGCCGGATCGGGTTCTCGCCGAGGAAGGCGGCAAACAGCGTGGACACAGGGGGCAGGTGTGCCACTCGCTCCGCCGCAGCGACTGGCACACCGCTGGCCACGAGGCCATGGGCCATGGTCGCGGGGAGGCGCGACGCGAGGCCCAGGATCATCAACGTGAAGAAGATGCCGATGGAGAGCACCTGCGCGGTGTTCTGAAAGGTCGAGTTCATCCCTGCACCGGCCCCGCGGTGCTGTTCGGGCAGGCTGTTCATCACGCCAGCGCGGTTCGGTGCACCGAATGCGCCCATCGACAGCCCGTTCAACAGCAAGAGCAACGCGAAGGCGGGATAGCCGAAGTTGATGGGGAGCAGCTCGAGCAGCCCGAAGGAGAGCGCCGCGACGAGCATGCCGCCAGTGGCGAACGGACGCGAGCCGAAGCGGTCGGACAGAATGCCCGAGAGCGGGCCTGCCAGCAGGAATCCGGCGGTCAACGGGAGCATGTAGATGCCGGCCCACAGCGGAGTGCGAGCGAAGTCGTATCCGTGGATCGGGAGTCAGATTCCCTGGAGCCAGATGATCAGCATGAACATGAGCCCTCCCCGCCCGATCGAGGCGAGCAGACTCGACAAACTGCCCGCCGTAAAGGCTCGGATCTTGAACAGCGGGAGGCGGAACATGGGGTCCGGCACGTGTGCCTCGATCGCGACGAAGGCACCGAGCAGGCCCACACCCGTGGCGAGGGTGGTGATGACGAGCGGGCTCTCCCATCCCATGGTCATGCCCTCGTAGGGCTGGATCCCGTAGGTGATCCCGATCAACACGGCGACAAGGCCCGTGGCAAAGGTGATGTTGCCGGGCCAGTCGATCGGCGCTCGGTATCGGTGGCCGACCTCCACCAGTCGCAGGTATGCCCACACCGTCCCGAAGATCCCGATCGGTACCGAAATGAGGAAGATGAGACGCCACTCGATAGGGGCGAGCACACCACCGAGGACCAACCCGACGAACGATCCACTGATCCCGGCGACCTGGTTGAGGCCGAGCGCCAGGCCGCGTTGGTGCTCCGGGAAGGCGTCGGTGAGGATCGCCGCCGAATTGGCGGTAAGAAACGCCGCTCCGACACCCTGGAAGATACGCATCACCACGAGCCACATGGCTGCGGCGGCACCGCTCATCCACGTGACCGAAGGGAGCAACGAAAAGAAGGAGCAACGAAAAGACCGTGTAGATGGCGAACCCGAGGTTGTACATCCGGACTCGGCCGTAGAGGTCCCCGAGGCGGCCGAGGCTGACGACCAGCACGCTCGTGACGACCAGGAAGCTCAGGATCATCCAGAGCAGGTAAAAACTGTTTCCGGACGGAGTGGGTCGATCCCGATACCCCTGAAGATGTCCGGCAACGCGATCAGCATGATCGACGAGTCGATCGTGGCCATGAGGACCCCGAGTGTCGTGTTCGACAGGGCGATCCACGTGTAGCGGTCGCGGCGAACGGGTGGCAGCGTGGCAGCCGGCCGATGGATTGCCTGGGGCAAGAGGCGCGTGGTGCTCAGCCTGTCGTGGCTGGGTTGTTCCAGAGGACGCCGCCACGAGCGGAGCCTCACGATGATCGCCGTGCTCAGGTGGCGCTGTGGGACGTGGAGTACTTGGGTTGGCCGGTGATCGGTGAGCGCTCCCTGATGAGCCTCGGGTACTTCCTGGCGTCGAACCCCGCGATGAACGCCCGGACCGCGTCAGGAAGGGCCACCGTGAAGGCCGGCTGCCACCTCCGGGCAGGGAAGACGACGACGCGGGTGGTCGACACCCGCAGGGTGCGGATGGCGGGGTCCGCCGCGACGATCGCTGACAGGTACATCGCGATCGCACAATCCTCTGCGTCGCTAGGCGTTCCCGCCACCCCGGCGCTCTGGAGGCGCTGAGCAACTTCGGCAGCATCGTTCCCCAGGGAAGCGAGCTCACGTGCGACTCGACCTCGAACTCCCCGACGCCATCTGATCGTGCCCATGGGCTCCCTCCTCCCACTGCTGGCGCTGGTGCAACGCCGATCCTGCGAAGGCGGCACCGAGCCTCCCGTGCCCGAACCGCTTGATGATCGCTTGATGATTCTGCCGACCACGAACAAGGCGCGATAGGGCCAAACGTCCCGACGCTGCCGCGGCCGCCGTCGCTTATTTCCCGGTGATTGCCAGCGGACCAGCCGTGGTCGAGGCGTGCCGTCCGAGCACCTCATGGTGCACGGGACCTTCGGCTCTGGTCGCGACGCTGGCTCGGGCGTAGCCTCCGCCAGGAGGTGATCGCAGTGGAGGGCAAGGAGGTGGTCGAGGCGTCCCTTGGGCCGCGTGCACCGGCGTCAAAGCGTCGCGACCCGGCCGTCGGCGGCGCCCCCGAGCACGAAGCGGAGGACCCCGTTGGGATCTTCGCGGAAGGCAGCATCTTTCCCGGCCGTCCCAAGCGCTGTCCGGATTGCGGGAGCCCGCTCCCCGCTGCAGTTGTCGATGGCGGTGGCGTGCACTTTCGCTGCGAGCGCTGTGGTGCAGCGACGTACGTCGCATTCGGCCGCATGTGGACGATCCCCGCCCGCTGGTGAGTGCTGGTCCCGGATCGCGCGGATGATCCGGAAGGGCGCCGCAACCTCCCCAGCGCCCCGTCCGCGCGCCGTCGCACATTCTCTATTACGGTTTGATGAAGAAGTGAACGTGATGACGGGTTGGACGTTTGAAGGGAGGCCCCCGGTCGTGGGTTGGCCAGGGGCCGCGGTGACGCTCGTCGAGGGGGGATGCTTCTGTCTCTCCGAGGCGAACGGCGACATCGCGGCGGGTTCACCGCAGGGGTTGTTCTTCCGCGACACGCGGTTTTTGTCTCGGTGGCAGGTTCAGGTCAACGGTTCGGGTCTCGAACCGCTGGCGCTGGAGGTACCCGAGCCGTTCGCCGCGACCTTTGTCACCGCGGTGCGTCCACCTCGCGGTCACCCAGACAGCACGATCCTTGTCATTCGTCGACGCTTCGTCGGCAACGGCATGAGGGAGGACCTCGTGCTGCGCAATTTGGCAGGCGAGGCGAGCGCTTGCAGCCTCGTCATCGATCTGGACGTGGACTTCGCCCATCTCTTCGACGTGAAAGAGGGGAGGACGACGCTCCGGCTGCCCCCTGTCGTCGAGCGAGCGGACAACGGGCTCGAGTACTCCAGCGTGTGGCAGGACCATGAGCGAGGCCTGCACCTTTGGGCCTCAGAGCCCGTGCTCGCCAGCCCAGGGCACCTCGTGGCCCAGGCGGTGGTTCCGGCGCGGGGGGAGTGGACCATGTCCGTCCACCTCGAGCTCTCGACCGATGGCTTCCGTGCTGCCCCACAGTTCGCGTCCTCCTTGCCACCGCTGGCAGCGTCGGAGCCGGCGGTTCGTCTCCAGTCGTGGCGCAGGCGTGCTCCGTCGATCGTCAGCGAGCACGAGGGCCTCGCAACCGCTGCAGCGACCGCCTTCGAAGACCTGGGATCCCTTCGCATCTTCGACCCCGAGGTTCCCGATCGTGCCGTCGTGGCCGCGGGCTCTCCGTGGTTCATGACGCTCTTCGGTCGCGATTCGCTCCTCACGTCGTGGATGACCTTGCTCGTGGATCCATCGCTGGCGATCGGAACGCTGCAGACCCTCGCCCGGCTCCAGGGTCACAAAGAAGACCCCATCACCGAGGAGCAACCCGGACGGATCCTGCACGAGGTCCGCTGGGGCACGCCGTTGCTCCAGGGTCTCGGCGACGTCTACTACGGGACGGTCGACGCGACGCCGCTGTTCGTCATGCTCGTCGGCGAGGTGCAGCGCTGGGGATTCGGCGGCGACATCGTCAAGGAGCTGATCCCTCATGTCGACCGCGCACTGCAGTGGATCGAGGACTACGGGGATCGGGACGGTGACGGCTTCGTGGAGTACAAGCGGATGACGGATCGAGGCCTGTTGCACCAGGGATGGAAGGATTCCTCGGACGCGATCAGCTTCGCCTCGGGCCGCCTCGCCGATCCGCCGATCGCGCTGTGCGAGGTACAGGGCTACGTCTACGCCGCATACCGGGCGCGTTCCCGGCTCGCCGAGGAGCTCGGCGACGGAGAGGGGGCCCGGCGCTTCGCGCAGAAAGCGGAGCACTTGAAGCGGGCGTTCAACGAAGCCTTCTGGGTCGGCGAGCGCGGCTGGTTCGCTCTGGGGTTGGATGCGGACAAGCAGCAGATCGACGCCCTTGCCTCGAACATGGGGCATTGCCTGTGGACCGGCATCATCGACGCCGACAAGGCACCCCAGGTCGTTCGCCACTTGCTGTCGCCAGCCATGTTCAGCGGCTGGGGGATCCGGACCTTGGCCTCCTCGATGGGCGCCTTCAACCCGTTGGGCTATCACAACGGGTCGGTGTGGCCCCACGACACCGCCATCGCGGTGGCCGGGCTCATCCGTTACGGATTCGTCGAGGAGGCCCAAGCTGTCACGATGGGTCTCATCAGCGCGGCGGAGCGCTTCGGGGGACGGCTCCCCGAGCTGTTCTGTGGCTTCGATCGATCCGAGTTCGAGGTGCCGGTTGCCTACCCGACCTCGTGCTCGCCACAGGCCTGGGCCGCGGCTGGCATCTTCTTGGTCCTCCGAGCACTGCTCGGCTTCGAGCCCGAGATGCCCCACCGCGAACTGTCGATCGCACCGAACCTGCCGAGCGAGCTCGGCGTGTTGCGAATCGAGAACATCCCCCTCGGTGACGACCGTCTCAGCATCGAGGCCTCCGGGCGTGAGGTCGTCGTCAGAGGATTGCCACCAGGGGTGCGTCTCCGACGAGTGCCGCGAATGGCACGAGCAGCGGTGTAGGGGCTGGTCGGACCGAGTCCCGGAGCGCCCCGGTCCGAGGGGTGCCGGCAGCGAGCGGCATCGTCGAGCGCACAGCGGTGCCGAGCAGGGGGAGAAAGATGGAACTGCATGTCATCGCCATCGAAAAGCCTGCCGAGCTGAACGTGATCATCGGGCAGGCGCACTTCATCAAGGCTGTCGAAGACCTCCACGAGGCCTTGGCCTCCTCCGGGCCGCGGCTGCGGTTCGGCGTGGGCTTCGTCGAGGCCTCCGGCGCGCGTCTGGTCCGTCGGTCCGGGAACGACGACGAGCTCGTCGATCTCGCCGCGCGCAATGCGGCTGCGATCGGTGCCGGGCACTCCTTCGTCATCTTGCTGCGCGATGGCTACCCGGTGAACGTGCTGAATGCCATCAAGGCGGTGCCGGAGGTCTGCTCGCTGTTCTGCGCGACCGCCAATGCGGTCGAAGTGATCGTTGCGCAAGGCCAAACTGGCCGCGGGATCCTCGGTGTCATCGACGGTTCGTCGCCCATCGGGGTCGAGACCGCAAGCGACGAGGCAGACCGCAAGGCGCTCTTGCGGCAACTGGGCTACAAGCTCTGAGTGGAGGCGATGCCGCCAGCACCGGGGTGATGCCCGCCTGGGGGCTACGTCCCGAGCGTGAGGACTAGGCCGACGCCTGGCGATCCTTCCGTGCGCGGTGGTCGTCAAGACCGTCGTGGATCCCTTCACCGTGGACCAGCCCGGCACGAACCGTTTCGGCGAGACGGAGCAGGCGATCGGAGAGGACGACCTCGGGAGCCGTTGGCTCGTGGAGGTCGAGGGCCGCCGGGGGGAGCGCTGCGAGGTCTGTCGCCAGCCGCTGCCGGGCGGCCTCCAGGGGCTCTGGGGGTGCAACGCGTGTGCCCGCCCGCATGACCGGGACGAGCAACGGCTCGCGATCGTGCGGGCCGGGTTCCTCGCGCAAGGCGAGCAGGTCGGCCTCGATGGGACGGCGGCGCCATACCTGTTTGGCCCCTGGGAGCGTGACCTTGCCCGTGGAGAGCTTGAGCACCGGGCGGCCCGCATAGGCGACCAGCTTGTAAGCGCTGTCGAGGAAGGGGGCGTCCGCGGAGGTGCCCATCTTCGTGCCGACGCCCGCCGCGTCGATCGGTGCGCCGGCCAACCGGAGGCGCTCGAGGTCGTATTCGTCGAGCCCCCCGCTCACGAAGATGCGCACCTGGTGCAAGCCGGCCGCGTCGAGCCGGCGCCGGGTCTCGCGCGCGAGCTGGAGCAGATCGCCGCTGTCGAGGCGGACTCCGAGCCCTTCGGTGAGGCCGAGTCGACGGATGACGCTGATCGCGGTGTCCACGCCGGCCAAGGTGTCATAGGTGTCCACGAGGAACGTGGTCCGGTTGGGGAGATCCTCGGCGAAGGCAGTGAAGGCTTCCTCCTCGCTCGGGAATGCCTCGATGTAGGAGTGCGCCATCGTGCCAGCGGGCATAAGCCCGTAGCGTCGGGCCGCTTCGACGTTGCTCGTCGCAACGAACCCGGCAATGGCCGACGCGCGCGCGACGGCCATTCCCGCCTCGGCGCCATGGGTTCGTCGCAGGGCGAAGTCGACGAGCTCGATGTCGCCTGCCGCCACGCGACATCGCGTGGCCTTGGTGGCGAGCGCGCACTGGTAGGTGAGCTGATTGAGCAGGAAGGTCTCGACCAGTTGGGCCTGCGCGATCGGTGCGGTCACCTCGAGCAGGGGCTCGCCGGCCAGGACGACCCGACCCTCGGGCACCGCCTCGACGTCGCCGGTGAATCGCAGGTCGGCGAGGTTCCGGACCGTCGAATCGGGGAAGCCGGCTTCGCGGAGCCACGCGAGATCCTCTTCGGTGAAGGCAAACGACTCGAGGTAGGAGAGACAATCCTCGAGCCCGGCGCTGACGAGGAATCCTCTGGTTCTGGGCAGGCGCCGGACGAACAAGCTGAACGTTGCCGGTTCGTTCATGCCGCGGTGCAGATAGCTGGCGGCCATGTTGAGCTGGTAGAGGTCGGTGACCAGCGCGCGCCCCACGGTGGAGTCTTACTCCCTCGGCGTGCCGAACGTCGAGCTCGACGCCACGGCCTCACGCGGATTCCGAGGCAATCGTGGGGGGCCCGGCGTGCGGGTCGAAGACGCGGTCCTCTCGTAGTGGCCAGGTCGTCGCCGCCTCGTAGAGGCGTTCGTAGCCGGCGACCATCGCCTCGGCCGAGAAGTGCTGCTCGACGCGGACTCGACAGGCCGCAGGGCAGAGTGCGCCCACCGCCCCGACCGCGTCGACCATCTGCCCGACCGTCGAGCACAGGAAGCCGGTGACGCCATGGGCGACGATCTCCGGGGCGCTGCCCAGTGGCCGGGCGATCACCGGCGTCCCGCACGCCATCGCCTCGGTCATGACGAGGCCAAAGGGTTCGGGCCAGTCGATGGGGAAGAGCAAGGCGCGTGCCCGGCCCATCAGGGCGATCTTTACCTCGTGCGGTGGCTGGTCGAGGACTTCCACGTCTCCTGTCAGCCGCGGGGCCACGACCTGCTCCCAGTACGCGTGTTCCGGCGGTTCTTTGCGCTTGATGATCATGACCAGCGGGCGCTTCGCTCGGCGGGCGACCTCGACGGCGACCTCAGGGCGCTTCTCGGGGCTGACCCGCCCCACGAACACCAAGAAGTCCTCCTTCGTCGGATTGAACGGATGGATCGAGAGGTCGATCCCGTTGTGGACGACACCGGCGTAGCGGATCCTGGGGTTGCCGGCACGCTGCGCGTGGCTGATGGCAACGAGATGGATCTGGCGGTGAAGCAATCCGAAGAGTCGCCGGTTGCTCGCCGTCCACGGTCCGTGCAGCGTGTGGACGACCGGCGTCCGCGAGCCGACGAGTGCCCCGAGCGGCGGGCCCATTGCGGTGTGGTCGTGGATGAGGTCGAACGCCGGTGCCTCAAGATAGGCGGAGGCGACGTGGAACAGCTCGTCGTCGACCGCTGCTGGGTCACCGAGCTGAGCGGGGACGGCCAGAGGAGTGACCACGTGCGCCCGCGTGGTCGAGGGAGGGGCGGCGAACACCGTGACCTCGTGACCACGTTCGAGGAGCCCTTCGGCGAGCGTCGCAACGACGCGCTCGATACCCCCGTACCCGGCTGGGGGGACCGGAAGGAAGGGCGGCGCGATGATGCCCACCCGGAGCGAGCGGACGCGATGGCGTCGAGGGGCAGCGACCATGTGCCCACGATGGCTGACGGGTCGTCATCGCGCTAGGGCCGTTGGTCCCTGGTCAGGGAACGTTGCGCTCGAGCTCCTCCAACCAGATGCGTGCGGGGGCATCGCTCGGGGCGCGCCAGTCGCCACGAGGAGACAGCGAGCCACCGGAGCCGACCTTGGGGGCATTGGGCAAGCTGGAGCGCTTGAACTGGTTGTCGAAGAAGCGTTGGAGGAAGACGCGTAGCCATCGCTTGATCTCTGCCAGGTTGTAGGCGTGCCGGTCTTCGACCGGGAGGAACTCCGGCCAAGGCGGGGCCGAGGGGTCGCGCCATGCTTGGTGGGCGAGGTAGGCGATGCGGCTCGGCCGGGAGCCGAATCGCACGAGGTGGTAGAGGAAGAAGTCGACGAGCTCGAAGGGGCCCACGGTGGACTCGGAGCGCTGCTCGGGGACGAGCTCCGGAGAGATCTCGGTGGCCAAGATGTCGGCCAGGACGGCTTCGGTCGCGGGCCCGAGCTCGCCGGTGGCAGCGATCCACGCGATGAGAGAGCGGATCAGGGTCTTAGGAACCGAGGCATTGACGCTGTAGTGGGCCATCTGGTCGCCGACCCCGTAGGTGCACCAGCCAAGGGCAAGCTCACTGAGGTCGCCGGTGCCCACGACCAGCGCGTGGTGATGGTTGGCCAAGCGGAACAGGTGTGACGTTCGCTCGCCTGCTTGGACATTTTCGTACGTGACGTCGTAGTGCGCGGCACCCGCAGCCGCAGGGTGGCCGAGGTCGGCGAGCATCTGCATCGCAGAGGGACGGATGTCGATCTCGAGGAGCGTCGCTCCGAGCGCGTCGACGAGGCGGGTGGCGTTCTTGAGCGTGCGGGCAGAGGTGGCGAACCCGGGCATGGTCACGCCCAACACATTGGTCCGAGGAAGGCCCAGGGCATCCATGGTCTTCGCAGCGACCAGCAGCGCCTCGGTCGAGTCGAGCCCCCCGGACACGCCGAGGACCACCTTCTCGATCCCGGTGGCAACCAGGCGGCTACGCAGGCCTTGCACCTGGATCTGGTGCACCTCCTCGCAGCGCTCGTTCCGGCGGACGGGGTCTGCGGGGACGTAGGGGAAGCGCTCCAGGGTTCGGCGGAGAGCGAGTGCTTCGGCAGGGGGCTCGAGCTCGAGGGTGATCCGTCGCCACGGCGGTTGGCGAGATCGGAGGTCGCTGGCGGCGTCGGCAAAGCTGGTCATGCGCATGCGGTCGGCGACCAGCCGCTCGAGGTCCACGTCTGCGACGATGAGCTGCCCGTCGCGGAACCGGCGTGCTTCGGCTAGCCGTTCGCCGTTCTCGTAGATGAGCGCTTGGCCGTCCCAGGCAAGGTCGGTCGTCGACTCTCCGGGCCCAGCAGCGGCGTAGAGGTAGGCGCTGATGCAGCGCGCGGATTGGGAGGCGCAGAGGAGTCGGCGGTATTCGGCCTTGCCGACAAGGGCATTCGAAGCCGAGAGGTTCACGAGCACCGTGGCCCCGGCGAGGGCCGCTCCACTGCTCGGGGGGATGGGCACCCACAAGTCCTCGCAGATCTCCACGTGCATCACTAGGTGCTTGATCCCTGTGGCGGAGAAGAGGAGGCTGGTGCCGAAGGGCACCTTCTGGCCATGCACCGTGACCTCGTCGACCATGGCGTCACGGGCGGCCACGAAGTGGCGCTTCTCGTAGAACTCCCGGTAGTTGGGGAGGTAGCTCTTGGGGACGATCCCGGCGATCCGGCCCTGATGGACGACCGCGGCGCAGTTGAAGAGGTGGCCTTCGACGCCAAGCGGCACGCCGACGACGAGCGCACTGCCGAGTCGGCTGCTGGCGTCGACGAGCCGGCCGAGCATCTCGGCGGTGCGGTCGACGAGCACCTCCTGGTGGAACAGGTCCTCGAGTGCGTAGCTCGACAGGCAGAGCTCAGGGAAGACCACCACGGCGGCGCGGGCGTCGTTCGCAGCTGCGGCGAGGTCGAGGATCGCCCCGAGGTTTGCCTCGGGGTCTGCGACTCGGACCCTCGGGACGGCGACCGCGACCCGTGCGAAGCCGTGCCGGTACGGGGAGTCGAATGCCAGGTCCCTCACGGCGCGCTGGCCTTGCGTGGCTCTGGTGTCGCGGGGTGCTCGCCTGCGGCGAGCCCACGTGGCACATCCGAGGCAGCCGAGGCCGAGGCGACCGGAAGGAGCAGCACCGGGAGCACAGAGGTGCCGAGGACTTCGCGTACGACATTGGCGCGACCGGCGGAGCTGTCCTGGGACCAGCTCAAGACGACCAGGTCGGCGCGGTGCTGCCGGGAGACCTCCGACACTCGGGCGCCGACCGGACCGCTCCGCAGCTCGATCCCGGTGGCCAAGGGGCAATGGGTGGCAAGGAATTCGCGCCCGAGCAGCTCGAGGTCGCGCTGTGGACGGTCAAGCATGCGCGGGAGCGTCTTGTCGGTGAAGACGTGCAGGACGATGATCTCGACGTCGACGGCGAGCAAGGGATAGAGGGCCTGGAGCACCGGGCGCGAGGAGGACTCGGTTCCTTCGAGCGGGACCAGCAGGCGCAGAAACGTGCCGGGAGCGAGTGCCTCAGGGGGTACGACGACGACGGGCTTGCTGGTGCGCTCAAGCAGGTGACGGGCGATACGCCCGACGGGCCGCTTTCCACCGGGCGTGGCGCGCGCGCCGACGACGGTTGCGAGCACCTCGGGGGCTTCCATTGCCTCGAGCAGGGTGCCCTCGACCGGCCCGGTGAGCAGGCGCAGCGGGACGCCGGCCCGTTCCACGAGCGTCTCGAGGTGCTCGGTCGCCCCGTCGACCACGTGAACCGCCTTGACCTCGGCCTTGGTCATCTCCCCGACCCGCAGGGCGGTCTCGAGCACCGGGCGTGCCGCGGCCGTGGTGTCGAGGGCGGCAAGGACGTAGCCGGTTCGCTGCGTCAGCTCGGAGGCCTCCGATCCGGGTGCTGGCCCTGATCGCTGGTCAGCGTGAGCCAGCTCGTCGCTCATGGCCTGCCTCCTTCCTCGCTCTGGTGGCTGCATCGAGCCCCAACGGCAAGGTCGTGCTCGGGGGCACGCAGCGCTGTGGTGCCCGCCCGCCGAGCGCCACGGTGAGGGGAGCGTCGCAGCAGACGGTGACCTCGTGATGGGTCGCCCGAATGCCGATCCGTCGCCCCCGGAAACGGAAGCGAAGCGTGACTGCCGACCAGGCCTGGGGAAGGTGCGGATCGACGGCGAGCGCGTCGGGCTGCGCCGCCAGTCCGAGGAACCCGTAGGCGAGGGCCTGCCACACGCCACCCATCGCCGCGAGGTGAATCCCCCCCGCAGTGGTGCCGGTCACGTCGTCGAGGTCCAGACGCGAAGCCACCCGGAAGAGCTCGAGCGCCGCTTCCGTGTCGCCAGCGCGCGCCTGGAGGGAGGCAGAGATCGCCGGCGACAGTGAGCTGCCGTGCGCGGTCCGAGGCTCGTAGAACGCCAGGCAGGGCTGGAGCGAGCCTTCGACCACCTCTTGGGGAACGAGATGGTGCAGCATCAGCACGTCGGCCTGCTTGATGAGCTGAGACGCGGCCACGCGGCGGTGCCCGAGCAGCACGTCGATGGCCACTGGCGGACGAGCGATCTGGGAGACGATGAGCGGCTCGAGGTCGAAGTAGCCGCTGAACTGTTCGTAGAGCTGCCGATCGGGGTGCCATCCGTCGACGAGGCGCTCCGACAGCTCGCGCCACCGCTCGGCTTCGGCGACCTCATCGGCATCGGTGCTCCCAGTGAGCAACGCGGCGCCCTGGCGGAGGTTCCAACGGGCCATCACGTTCGTGTACGCGTTATCGTCAACGACCTCGTGGTACTCGTCGGGTCCCATCACGCCGTAGAGATGCCCGGATCCGGCTCGATCCAGACGGATCCGGCTCGCCCAGTAGCGAGCCGTCTCGACGACGAGGTCGCGCCCGCCACCTTCGAGGAGGAAGGCATCGTCACCCGACCAGGTCGCGTAGCAGTGCGCGGCCCAGGCGACATCGGCGACGATATGCTCCTCGTGGCCCCCGGTGGCAATGGCGATTTGCTCGCCATGGGGTCCTCGGACCACCCGTGGCGTCACGTCGGTCCCATCGCGGGCGGACTCCCAGGGAAATCGAGCACCGGACAGCCCGCGTGCCCGGGCAATCGCGCGGGCAGCGGGCAGGCGTCGGACCCGGTACTCGAGCATCGCCCGCGCGGCTCGAGGGCGGATCGCCGCCAGGGCCGGAAGGACGAAGACATCGGCGTCCCAGAAGACGTGACCGGCATATGCATCACCGGTGAGCCCGCGGGCACCCACGGCAGCCTCTCCTTCCTCGGCAGCGGCCGAGAGGAGGTGGAAGATGCAAAAGCGCGCAGCGAGCTGGTCCGCCCTGGCGTCGTCGCCTCCTTCGATCGAGACTTCTGCGTCCCTCCACCAACTCGCCCAGGTCGCCCGATGGGCCGCGAGGAGGGCGTCGAACCCGGCGGTCCTCGCGTCGAGCAGGCGCCGCTGCGCGACGGCGCCGTTCGGCTCGCCGCGGCGACCCCGGCTCCAGGTGGCCAGTCGCTCCACGACCGCCAGCTCCCGCAGGCGGGTCAGCCGGTCGCCAGCGGCGACCGCGATCTGCTCGTCGCCGTCGCTCGTCTGGGCGAGCCAGTCCCCGGCCTCGACGCGGCGGTCGAAGCGCGCGCCGTGCGCCGGTGCGCGCAACGGCTCGCCCGGCTCGAGCTGTGCCACGCTGGCCTCGGCTCGCAGCCCCATGACGTGGGGGGAGGCGGCCGAGACGAAGCGCAGCGATCGCAGTCCTGAGTCGGTGGCCGGGAATCGGGCCAGCGTCGCCGTCCGCAGGTCGAGCACGCGCCGGTCGTGGTGACGCCGATTCGGGGTGAAATCGAGTTCCGTCCAAAGGGGGCCCTCGAGGAGATGATTCCTGTCGTCGTAGGCACCGGATACGGCGAAGAGGGGGAACGCGGCGTGGCCGTTCTCCTCGCGCGAGCCCCGAGTGCCCGCCCAGCCGTTGGCCAACGTCCCCAACGTCTCCACGACCCGTTCAGTCGTCTGGGTCGTGGGAAGGGGGAGAACCCACTCGGGATCCGGATCGATCTGGGGCACGCGACGGTTTGCGCGGCGAGCGAGCTGGTTGTCGAGCAGCGCCAACAGAGCATCGAGCCGGGCCCCAACCGAGGCGTCCCCCTCCTCAGAGCCAGGTGCTCTTGGTCCGAGCGAGAACGGGGCCGCACGCGCGAGGGCTTCGATCATCAACGAGCGTGCGGGATCGAGATCGTGATGTCGCTGCGCTTCGATCGCCATCGGTTCCTCCCCGACGACCAGGATCAGCCGTCCGGTGATGCCTCGCTCGGCGAGCCACTGCGCTGCGAAGCGCGCAGCATCGGCCTTTCCTTCGACTGATCGACGCGCAACGAGCGAAGGCCCGCGCTCGGTGACCATGAAGACCGACGAGCCATGCTCGCAGCACAGGTGCAGGCGTCCCTGACCTGACGGGCGTGCCCCGAGCTGTCCGTCGAGGGCCTCGAGGTTGTCGGCGCTGATGAGGAACACGTGGCATCCCGCCGCGCACAAAGCCTCGAGGCGAGCGGCGAGCTGGCGGTGGTCACCTCCTCCGAGCGCCACCGCTTCCCAGTCGACGAGCAGCGCCTCGAAGGTCTCATCGAGGGTCAAAGGAGGCGCCGCTCCCACGCTCATGGTTCGGTGTTGCGCCATGCTCGTGCCTCCGTGCTCCGCCGTTTCCTCGCTCGACCTCCCAAGGGTGCGTCCCTTCGTCGCAGAGCCGGTGATCACGAGCTCGCCTCCGAGCTTGGGACGTTGGACCCTATCCCAGCGTGGGGTATCAAGCCTATGGTCCCATTGGAGGTGATCGACGGTGACCAACGATCTGGTGTTGGCAGAGGTGGTCCGCTCCTGGGTCGGGGCCGCGTTGCCAGGGGATGCCGATGCCGCGGAGCTCGCGGCGTACGTCGCCGGGGACGCGTACGTGCGGGGTGCTTCCGTCGGCGAGGCGTGCCGCAGGGCGGAGGAGTTCGTTCGCAGCTGGGCTCGCCATCCCTCGCACCAAGCCCTTTGCCTGCGGGACGGTGCACGACACTCCTCGGGACGCAGGCGACGGACGTCGGATGCAGGAGGGAACCAACATGTGGCGCTCCGCAAGGTCTCGTGATCGACAGGGCCAGGCATCAGCACCGCCCGAGGCGCCTTCGCACTCCTCGGTCTTTCGCTTGCTGCGAGACCACGAGGAGTTGACAGAGGCGCTCCGGCGCGCAGCCGAGTACGAGCAGCAGGTCGCCGATCGCCTTCGTCGGCGTTCTGAGCGTTATTCGGCGTTGATCAACCCGCCCGCGGATGCCAGCAACGAAGCGGTACCCCTCGGGTGATCGGGGAACGGCGTCGATGGGGCCACGACTGAAGTCGTCGCGTGACACGCAGGAGACACCACGAGAGCGCCAGGACCGGCTGCTCCGCGAGCTCGACGTGCGTATCGCGGCCATCGATGCCTTGCTGGACGAGTCGGCCTCGGTCCTCCAGCGTGCATCTTCGCAGCCAGTTGCCGAGGCGCTCGGGTGACCGCTGCCCTGCATGCCATTTCGCGCGTCGGCCGCTGGCGTGGAAACAGGACGGGATCGATGGATGGGGATCGATGACGGGATCGATGGATGGGGATCGATAAGGACCTTGGCCTCTGGTCACCCTGGGAGGGGTGCCTGACCATGGAGGTTGCGGATCTCGGTGAGCGATCCGTGCAGGAGGTCCGCTCACAAATCATGGGGAGCGGTCCCATGTGGACACACGAGCCTGGGAGGTCATGACGATGGCGTTGACTCGATGGGAGCCCTTCGGACTGGACTGGTGGCCCGAACGGTGGCGACGGTGGTTGGATCTCGACCTCGAGCGCCAAGGGTGGCTACGGGTCGAAGAGATCCACGAGGACGACAGTTACGTCATCCGTGCGGAGGTGCCTGGGGTCGACCCGGAAAAGGACATCGACGTGTCGGTCAGCGACGGCATGCTCCACATCTCGGCGAAGCGCGAGGAGCGCACCGAACGCAAGGACAAGGCGACATACCGCTCGGAGTTCCGCTATGGCGAGTTCTCGCGGGATCTGGCACTGCCCTCCGGCGTGGACACCGACGCGGTAAAGGCCAGTTATCGCGACGGCATCTTGGAAGTGCGCATCCCCTGGCCCAAGCAGCCGGAGAAGGCCTCGACCAAGATTCCCATCAGTCGGCACTGAGCCGGCGCGCCGATGCCCCGGTCGAACGATCGCGTGGCTGAAGGTCTGAGCGAGCTGGCCGACCTGCTCGCCATCACTGGTGGGGACCCGTATCGGGTCCGAGCCTACGAGAAGGCGGCCCGGTCAGTGGCGCTGTACCCGATCGACATCGACGAGCTCGATGCCAAGGCACTCGACGCCATCCCGGCAGTGGGCCCGCGCATTTCGAAGAAGATCATCCAGTTGCGAGACGGCGGGCATCTCGAGGAGCTCGATGAGCTGCGTGCCCAGGTGCCCGCCGGCTTGCGGTCGCTGCTATCGGTTCCGGGCCTCGGGCCCAAGCGTGCCCATCAGGTCTACGAGGAGCTGCGCGTCGCGTCGATCCCCGACTTGCTCGAAGCCCTCGAGCACCAGCGCCTGCGCGAGCTCCACGGCTGGGGGCCGACGAGCGAGGCCCGCCTCGCGGCGGCTATCGAGCAGTACCAGCAGGCCGGTGGGAGGATGCAGCTTGGCGTCGCGCTCGCGCTCGCCGAGGAGCTCGTGGGCGGACTGGCCTCGGTTCCGGCGGTGAACGAGGTGACCTACGCGGGGTCGTTGCGGCGCATGCGCGAGACCGTGGGCGACATCGACCTTCTGGCGGCGTCGAGCAACCCCGCGGCGGTGATGGAGGCGTTCTCCCGTCTGCCACAGCTCGCCGAGGTTCCCGCTCGTGGTCCGACCAAGGCGACCGGGATCACCGTGACGGGGATCCACGTCGACGTGCGGGTGGTTCCGCCATCGTCCTGGGGTGCCGCGCTGGTGTACTTCACCGGTTCTAAGGCTCACAACATCCATTTGCGGCGCATGGCCCAGCGCGCGGGATTGAAGCTGAGCGAGTACGGGCTGGAGCGCATCGACGACGGCAAGATGCTCGCTTCGGCAACCGAAGAACAGGTCTACGGGGCGCTGGGGCTGGCGTTCGTGCCCCCGACCCTCCGAGAGGACCGGGGGGAGATCGAGGCTGCCCTCGAGGGGAGCCTTCCGAGGCTGGTCGACCTCGGGGACATCCGCGGCGACCTCCACACCCACACGAACCTGACCGACGGCATGGCGTCATTGGAAGAGATGGTGGCTGCAGCTCGTCGCCACCGGTACCGCTATCTGGCGGTCACCGATCACGCGCCGTTGATGGCGATGCAACGCATGACGACAGAGAAGGCACTCGCTCAGCGTGCAGCCCTTCGAGCGCTCGATGGTGCCGGAGGGTTGCGCCTCCTGCACGGCTCAGAGCTCAATATCCAGGCGGATGGCTCCTTGGACTGGGACGATGACTTCCTTGCCGGCTTCGACCTCCTCGTCGCGTCGATCCACTCGGCGTTCTCGATGAGCCGTGACGAGATGACCGCGCGGCTCATCAAGGCGATTGAGCATCCGGCCGTGAACATCATCGGCCATCCAACGGCGCGCAGCATCGGGCATCGGCCACCAATCGTGTTCGATGCCAAGGCGGTGTTCGATGCCGCGGCCCGAGCGGGAACCGCCCTCGAGATCAACTCGTTCCCCGACCGCCTCGATCTCGACGACGAGCTGGCGCGCTTGGCACAGGACCGCGGGGTGAAGCTCGCCATCTCCACCGACGCGCACGCTACGCGCCATCTCGACCACCTTCGCTACGGGGTCGCCACCGCTCAGCGGGGCTGGATCCGTCCTGAGTCCGTGATCAACACCTGGCCGCTCGCCCGACTGCGGCGCTTTTTGGCCAAGGGGCGACACCGATGAGGGATCCAGCCAACGAGCCGAACCAGGGCACCTCCGGTGCGCCGGCATCTCCGGGTCCGCCAGCGCGGGCAGCCGACCCCGGTGCTCCCGATCCCCAAGGGGCCCGAGTGCTCGCCGAAGTGGAGTCGTTGCTCGCGGACCTGCATGCCAGGGCGCGCCGGAGCGTCGGGCTGCACAGCAACTTGACCGCCGATCTCGGGCTCGACAGCCTGGCGATGGTCGAGCTCCACGGGCGCCTGGAACAGGCCTTCGGGGTGCGCCTTCCCGAAGAGGTCCTGGCCACTGCCAGCACACCGGCCGACTGGCTGGCGGCGATTCAGCGCGCCCGTGGTGCCCCCGCGCCGGCGCTGACTCCGGCGCCAGCTGCCTCGTCGACCCCGCGCGCCGCTGGCGAGCCGTGGCCCGCGTCGGCGACCACGCTGACCGAAGCGCTCGACTGGCACGAAGAGATCCACCCGGACCTGGTGACCATCCGCGTCGTCGACGGTCGGGGATCGGCCGAGGAGATCACCTACGCCAAGCTGGCTGCCGAAGCCCGTGCCGTCGCGCAGGGGCTGCTCGCTCGTGGTCTGGATCGCGCGGAACGGGTGGCGATCATGTTGCCAACGGGGCGAGCGTACTTTGCCGTCTTCCTCGGGGTGCTCCTGGCTGGCGGCGTGCCGGTCCCGCTGTACCCGCCTGCCCAGCCAGCCATGCTCGAAGAGCACCTCGGCAAACAGGCGCGCCTGTTGCGAAATGCCGGTGCCGTCGCGCTGGTCACGGTTCCGGAGGCTGCGCTGGCGGCGCGCCTGATGCGTGCCCAGGTCCCCACGCTCCGAGGCGTGCACACCCCTGAGGCCCTCGCAAGGAACCAGGGCCAGCCCCAGCGCATGCCGGCGATCGCCGGCGAGGACCTCGCGCTGATCCAGTACACCTCAGGGTCGACGGGAGACCCGAAGGGCGTCGTGCTGACGCACGCCCAGTTGCTCGCCAACATCGCCGCGATGGGTGAAGCCGTCGACGTGACGACGTCGGACGTCTTCGTCTCGTGGTTGCCCCTCTACCACGACATGGGTCTGATCGCGGCGTGGCACGCCCCGTTGTTCTTCGGATTACCGCTCGTGATCAGCTCCCCGCTCACGTTTCTGGCTCGGCCAGCGAGCTGGCTCGAAGCCATCTCGCGCTTTGGGGGAACCCTGTCGGCGGCACCGAACTTCGCGTACGCCAGTTGCGTTGAGCGCGTCACCGATGCAGAGTTGGCGACCCTGGACCTGTCGTCCTGGCGCGTCGCCTTCAATGGATCCGAGCCGGTCAGTGCAGCCGTGATCGAGCGTTTCATCGAGCGCTTCGGGTGCTGCGGTTTTCGGCGTGAGGCAATGTGTCCCGCGTACGGGCTCGCCGAAGTCGGGGTCGGTGCGACATTCACGCCGCTGGGCCGGGGGCCTCGGATCGACACGGTGTCGCGTGGGGTGTTGGCCCGCTCCGGGCGGGCCGTTCCCGTGGCTGCCACAGAACCGGACGCCATGACCGTCGTGAGCTGCGGGGTGCCGCTTCCCGGGTTCGAACTGCGCATCGTCGACGAGCACGGGCGCGAGCTCCCCGAACGCCGTGAGGGTGAAGTCGAGTGTCGCAGCCCGTCTGCGACCGCGGGCTACTTCGCCAACGAAGCAGCCACCGCCGCTTTGTGGCACCACGGTTGGCTCGATACCGGCGATCGGGGCTACATCGCCGACGGCGAGCTGTTCCTGACGGGCCGCTCGAAGGATGTCGTCATTCGCGCCGGACGGAACCTCCACCCAGAGGAGCTGGAGACAGCGCTCGGGGAGCTCCATGGCGTTCGTCGCGGCGGGGCGGCGGTCTTTGCAAGCTCCGACCCGCGTTTGGGCACCGAGCGCCTCGTCGTCGCTGTCGAGACCGAGCTGGAGGCACCTGCGGCGCGCGAGGAGCTCAGTGCCACGATCGGACGGCAGGCCGTCGAGCTCCTCGGTGCTCCCCCCGACGAGATCGTGCTGCTGCGCCCCGGCGCTCTCCTGCGAACCGCCAGCGGGAAGATCCGGCGGAGGGCGACCGCTGAAGCGTTCGAGGCTGGAACCCTTGGCCGCGCTCCGAGGTCGTTGCCCCTCCAGCTCGTTCGATTCGCCTGGTTGGGTGCTCGACCGGCGGGACGCCGGGTCCTCGACGCGTTGGCCATGTGGTCCTTCGCCCTCTATGCGTGGATGGCGGTCGGCCTCATCGGAGCGCCGCTTTGGGTCGTGATGGCCCTTCCCCTGCCGCTCGGTGTGCGTTGGTGGTTGACCCGCGGCGCCGCTCGGATGCTTCGCGCGGCTACTGGGATCGAACTGGAGGTCGAAGGGGAGCTCCCCTCCGATGGGCCGGCCGTGATCGTGTCCAACCACCCGAGTTTCATCGACGGTCTGGTCCTCCTTCTCGTCTTGGCTACACCGGCGGTCTTTGTGGCGAGCACCGACTTGGAGCGCCAGCCGATCGCCGGGAGCTTCCTTCGCCGCCTGGGGTGCACCTTCGTGACCCGCGACCAGGCAGATCGGACCGCAGGCGCGGTTGCGCAAATCGTGGCCGTCCTTCGGGGTGGCCAGCGCCTGGTCGTCTTCCCGGAGGGCTCGATCACCCGCGCTCCGGGATTGCGCCCGTTTCACCTGGGCGCGTTTGCTGCGGCAGCTGGCGCCGGATGTCCCGTGATCCCCTTCGGCATTCACGGGACACGCGACGTGCTCAGACCAGGGACGCTACTCCCTCGCCGTGGTGCGATCCGTGTCCGTATCGGCGAAGCCATCTTCCCGGCGGGAAACGACTTCCGTGCCCAGGTCGAGCTCAGGGATCGTGCCCGGCGTGCGGTTGCCGAGCTCAGCGGGGAGCCCGATCGTGGCTGATCTCGGGTCGCGGGGAAAGAGGGGGTTCACGCGTCGAGGTCGGCTCGACGCGCGGTGGGTATGGCTCCGTCGAAACGACGCCATCCGAGGGATTCGAAGGGCGTACAGCTCGAGCACACGCGCGACGTCGTGTGTCGGTAGGGGTAGAGACAGCGTGGGACGGCGAGGAGGAGAGTGATGCGCAGTGCCCTGGTAGTCGTCGACATGCTCAAGGATTTCATGGACGGGGTGCTCGCCAATCCTGCAGCGAAGGCGATTGTGGCCCCGATCTTCTCGCTGGCCGAGCGAGCCCGTGGGGACGACGAATGGGTGGTGATCTATGCCAACGACGCCCACGAGCTGACCGACGTGGAGCTGCGGGTGTTCCCCCCTCACGCCATGGCCGGGACCGAGGGGGCAGCGGTGATCGACGACCTCCGGCCACAGCTGGGAGATCTCGTGGTCCCTAAGCGCTTCTACTCGGCATTCACCCATACCGATCTCGAGGCGAAACTGCGCTCCTACGATGTTGGTCGGCTGGTGCTGGTGGGCCAGCACACCGATTGCTGTGTTCGGCATACGAGCTATGACGCCTTCGCCCGGGGATACGAGCTCGTGGTGTGCCCCGACGCCACGACGGTCTTCGAGCCGGGGTCGCCTGAGCCGGTGTCGGCTCGCCAGGCTCGCGCCCTGGAGTACCTGCACACCTACTACGGCGCCCGCCTCGAGGCCGCCGACGTTGTGGGGTAGGGAGCTGTGATCGAGCTCGCAAAGGTTCCCGGAGCGGCCGACCAGTGGCGCATCGACCCAGTCGGGGCGATGGCTGTCCCCGGCATCGTCTACGCGTCCGAGACCTTGCTTCCTCAGGTTGCAGAGGACGAGGCGTTGCGCCAGGTGGCGAACGTGGCGACGCTCCCAGGGATCGTGACGGCTTCCTACGCCATGCCCGACGTTCACTGGGGGTATGGATTCCCCATCGGTGGCGTTGCGGCAACCGATGTCGACGCAGGAGGAGTGATCTCGCCCGGAGGCGTGGGTTTTGACATCTCCTGCGGCGTTCGCCTGCTCGTCTCGCCGCTCTCGGCCCGAGAGCTTGAGCCCAAGCGCGCGGATCTGATGGACGAGCTCGGGGCGACGATCCCCCGAGGACTCGGCGGCGGGGGCGTCTGGCGCCTCGAAGGCGACCATGGGCTCGAGGCGGTGCTCCGGGAAGGTGCCCGAGCGGCGGTCCGGGCGGGCCTGGGCACCGAGAGCGACCTGGAGCGCTGCGAGGACTCGGGAATGCTCCCCGGCGCTGACCCGTCCCAGGTGAGCGAGCGCGCCGTGACGAGGGGGCTGCACCAGGTGGGAAGCCTGGGATCCGGGAACCACTTCTTGGAGGTCCAGGTCGTCGACGAGGTCTACGACCCCGAAACGGCTGAAGCGTTCGGACTGTTCCCTTCCCAGGTGTGCGTCATGATCCACTGCGGTTCCCGTGGCCTCGGGCACCAGATCTGCTCGGACCACGTTCGGGTCATGCGTGCCGCCATGCCCCGTTATCGGATCACGGTGCCCGATCCCCAGCTTGCTTGCGCACCGGTGCGCTCGACCGAGGGCGAGGCATACCTAGGGGCGATGTCGGCAGCAGCGAATTACGGAAGGGCGAACCGCCAGGCGCTCTCCGTCGCGGTACGACGGGCGTTCCAGACGACAGTGGGGACCGCGGCGCTTGCGTTGCTCTACGACGTCTCCCACAACCTCGCCAAATTGGAGCACCACCGCGTCGACGGCGAGTGGCGTCTGCTCTGCGTGCATCGCAAGGGCGCCACGCGTGCGCTGCCGCCCGGCCACCCCGAGCTTCCCGAAGACCTCCGCTCGGTGGGGCAGCCCGTGCTGGTGCCCGGTTCGATGGGTACGGCTTCGCATGTGCTCGTCGGGGTGGACCCGGGAGGGGCGTTCTCCTCGACCTGCCACGGCGCGGGGCGGACCATGAGTCGCCACGCTGCCGTTCGACAGGTACAGGGTGCTGGGCTGCGCCGTCAACTCGAAGCCTCAGGGATCATGGTTCGCGCTCGTTCCGTTCGCGGGCTGGCCGAGGAGGCACCGGTCGCCTATAAGGATGTCGACGAGGTGGTGGCGACCTGCGAACGTGCAGGGCTTGCCCGACGGGTCGCTCGGTTGCGACCTATCGGCGTCGTCAAAGGCTGAGGAGCCCTTCGGAGACCTCGGTCGTCGCGCGCTTCGACATCAGGGATCGGGTCGCTGGAGGGGACGATCGGCCCTAGCAATCCGATCAGCGCAGAACGAGACTGGGCACAGTGCAGCGGAGGGTCGTGTTCGCAAACCGAGCAGAGGCGGGCCGCCAACTGGCAGAGGCCCTGAAGCAACGTCTGGGCACCGGCGACGTTGTGGTCCTGGGGTTGCCCAGGGGAGGGGTGCCGGTGGCCTTCGAAGTGGCTCGCGTGCTGGGAGCGCCGCTCGACGTCATCTTGGTTCGCAAGCTCGGTGTGCCGTTCCAACCCGAGCTTGGGATGGGCGCCATCGGCGAAGATGGCGTCCGGATCCTCAACGACGAAGTCGTGGCGCTCGCTGGTGTCAGCGATGCCGAGATCGGTGCGGTCGAGCGTCGGGAGCGCACCGAGCTCGAAGCTCGTGCCAATCGGTTCCGCCGAGGGCGGCCAAGGGTCGACTTGAAGGGGCGAACGGCAATTGTCGTCGATGACGGCATTGCCACGGGCTCTACCGCTCGGGCGGCTTGTCGTGTCGCTCGTGCACATGGTGCGAGCCGCGTGGTCCTTGCGGTGCCGGTGGCGCCTCCTTCTTCGGTCACCTCGCTCGCGGATGCAGCCGACGAAGTCCTCTGCCTGGCCACGCCGGAGCAGTTCTTCGCGGTGGGGCAGTTCTACCGCGACTTCTCCCAGACCTCCGATGGTGAAGTCGTCGAGCTCCTGGAGAAGGCTGCAGAGCTTCGGGCGGCGGAATCCGCAGTGGCCGTTGCCCCTGCGATGGCGGCTGGAGCCGGTGACCCGCCGGGCAACGCCCATGAGAGCGAACGCGTGCCCGGGACTGGACAGCGCCCAGGTGTTCCCTCGATGGAAGCCCGACCGGTCCGTAACGAGCCGGTCGAGGTGCGCTCCGGCACCCTCCGTCTCCTGGGGCAGCTGACGGTGCCTGTGGCTCCTCGCGGGCTCGTCGTCTTCGCGCACGGCAGCGGCAGCAGCCGGCACAGTCCCCGGAACCGCTTCGTCGCTGGAGTGCTGAACGAGCGTGGGTTGGGCACGTTGCTCTTCGATCTGCTTACCCCCGACGAGGAGCTCGATCGGGCAGCCGTGTTCGACATCGGGCTGCTCGCCCGCCGGCTGGGCATCGTCACCCGCTGGCTGATGGCACGGCCGGAGGCCGAAGGGATCTGCGTCGGCTACTTCGGCGCGAGTACGGGGGCGGGCGCGGCGCTCTGGGCAGCGGCAGAGCCCGGGGCAGAGATCGCTGCGGTGGTCTCCCGGGGCGGCCGTCCCGATCTGGCGGGCCCGAGACTTCCGGCGGTACAAGCACCGACGTTGCTCATCGTCGGTGACCGTGATGAGGTTGTCCTCGAGCTCAACCGCCAGGCGCAGGCGCAGCTGCGATGCGAGAACGAGCTCGCCATCGTCGCCGGTGCGACCCACCTGTTCGAGGAGCCGGGGACCCTTGGCGAGGTTGCGCGTCTGGCGGCTGACTGGTTCCTCCGGCATCTCCCGTCGTCGGCGAGCACGTTCGCCCAGACCGGGCCCCCGCATCACCGGGCCTGAGCGCCGCGCCTGCGGGTCGTGCTCCAAGGGCCCTGCCGGCGGCGGAACGACGCGTTGGGACCTTGGACCCTGTCGCGACGCGCGCCTCGGCCGGAAGGATGGGGAGGTCTCGCAGCAAGGCTCATGGGAGCCCGGAAGGGGAGGAGGAACCGGTGGCTCCAATGTTCGTCGTGATGATTGGCGTGGTCGCCGTCTTGGGAGTGGGAGGTACCGAGCTCGCACGGCGGGCGATCCTCGGGAGGCGACTCGAACATGCCGCCGACCACCTGCGACCGAAGTTCCCTTCTGGCGACGAGCGTGCGCAGTCCAGCGAGGTCGACCTCCGAGTCCACTGCAGCGCCGGGCAGTCGCACCACGATGTGCACGTGCGTCCCGGCGGGTGGCGACGAGAACCGATCGATGCTCGCAGGACGCGTGCCGAACGAGGGGAACAGGGCGCCAAGCGTGCCATGCCGCGCGCGTCGTGACGCCCTGGCGTCCCCGAGGGTTCACTCCGGGGTGATCAGGCCGTAATGACCGTCATAGCGCCGATAGAGCACGTTGGCGCGGCCGGTTGTCGCGTTCTTGAAGAAGACATGAGGCTCCTCGCCAGCGTTGAGACGCTCGATCGCCGCCGCGAGGTCCAGAACGGGCACCGGGGTTTTGGATACCTCGATCTCGGTGGCTGTCGGGCCGAGATCGGCCTCCAATGACTCGATACGCGTGAGACGGTAGGTGCCATCTTCAAGGCGTTCGACGAGGCTGTCAGATCCGCTGGCGAGATCGGTGAACAGGTAGAAGTCGTAATCGAGCTGGTCCATGTCGAAGACGGCCTCATCCGGGGTGAGCTCGCCGAGCGCGAAGGTCTTGTGCCGTACCAACTGGCGCTCCTCGACCGGCCGATCGAAGAAAGGGCGTCGGTGCGTGGGCAGATCGCCATGGCGCCACTCACCTGGTGCTGCGAGGGCACTGGAGCGGTGAAGTCGCTCGCGGTGCCTCGCCCGGTGTTCGAGTCGGTCGCGTAGCCGATGGCCGAGCCGATCGATCGCTTCTGGCATCGTGGGGGCCGCCACCTGCGCACGCACCAAGTCTCCATTGACGTCGACGCTGACCTGCGCGGTCGCCGGGGCAATCCGGGCGGGATCCGGTTCCCATGCGAGCTTGACGCGGACGAAGAGAACCGGTTCGCTTCGCTTCCGGAGCTCACGCAGGATGCTCTCCTCGGCGCTGCGCTTCGTCGCATCGTCGATCTCCCCGCTCGTGGAAAGCTCGAATGCCAGCGGCCTGGCGTGGTCGGCGACCAGGCGTTGCGTCGGCGCTTCGTGCTCCGACACCCATTGCTCGGTGATCTCGCCGTGCTCGATCCGGCAACGAACGAGCATCCCAGGCTCGCTTCCAGCAGCCCCGGACCACGAGACGGTGGCCATGCCGTCATCGCCGCGGATTCGAGGGTGGCGTTGGGAGTCGAAGACCGCAGTGTCGGCGAGCCATGCAGCCAGTGCGTCGCGACCGGAGAGCGTGCGAGTGCCGACGTGGACCGTTGCATCGGGCGCGTACAGCGCGAGGGCGCCGTCGAGGTCTGCTTGGACCAGGCTGGTGGCCCAGGCGCGCGCGATTTCCAGGGGATGTCGAGCCGCAGCGTGCAGCTCGGGATGAAGTCGCGCGTAGTGCGGGGTCCCTTTGGCATCACCGCGGTGAGCACCGGCGAGCGTGCCGAAACGGTGTTGGTGACGTGAGACCCGGGTGCCGACGCGCAGGCGGACATCGACTGCGTACTCAACCCCGTGCTCTCGGCGTATGTCGAAGTGCACACGCGCCCCTGGCCGGCGTGCGGCTGTCTCGATGTCGCTCGCGCGGGCCGGGAAGGTTCGGCCTGCGCGGATGACTTCAGCGGTGCCGGTCTTGGCGTCAAACCACTTGAGTACTCCATCAGGCATGTCGTCCTCCGATCGGTCGGGTCGTCAGTGTCGGAGGAGCGCACCGATCCGTCCGACGTCGATCAATGAGCCCTCCTCATAGAACGCGAGCGCGACGTGGTGGACGAAAGCCTCGGTGACCGCTGCGTCGACGACGTTGTCCACCTCGACAACGTTTCCTCCGCAGCGCCGGCAGATTCGCTCTGCCCCTACGTTCTGGCCGCGAACGAGCAGACCACACGCAAGGCAGCGTCCTCCGGGAGCCCGGAACCCACGCTCGACGAGCAGCGTGTCCACGAGCTGTGCGCCGAGCGCGTCCAGCGTGGCGTCGAGACCGCAGACCGCGGCTGCGCCTTCGAACGAGCGCTCGCGCAGTTCGTGTGCGAGCTGCAGCCGGCGCGCGCTTTGGGCGTGGTCGACGGCACGCCTGGCAGCCTGCTCGAGCTCCGTCGAGTCATCGTGCACCGAGTGCGGTACGCGTCCCGCGACAAGGCTCTGGAGGTGCGCGGGGAGATCGGACTCCAGGCTGGCCGTCGCCTCTGTTGAGCCGAGCAGAACGAGATAGCGAACCGGTCGTTGAGCGAGCGCGTCGGCAATGCTTCGCGCGACTCGTCGGAAGTGCTGACGCTGCTGCTCTTCGTGGCGGTGCTCGAAGCTCCCGAGCTCGACCGTCGTGTCGGCCTGGCGTTCCAGCGCATCGGTGGGGCCTGCGAGCTCCTCGGTCCCGTGGAGATCGAGCCGAAGCATTCGAGCCTGTTGGCCATCCACGGCGACGGCGAGCGTCGGGGCGTCCTCCGCGAGGATCGCGCAGAGCGGGGCGACGTCAGGGAACGGCTCGACGGCAACCTGATCGGGAACGCTCACCGGGAGCTCGAAGGCTTCGAAGGCCCCCTGGGTTGACAGCACGGCCAGGCCGTGTGTCCTCCTGCGATCGAGACCCCGTCCGAGCCAGTCGGCGATCTTGGACAGATCCGCGTCGACGGCATCGGCAACAGCTTTGCCCAACATTTCCGCGCGCTTGCGGGCGACACGGAAGAGCTCGTCGACATGGGGCGCATAGTCAGAGGGGCGCGGGTACCGACGGCCGTCGACGTCAAGATAGAAGCTGGTCACCACGGGGCGACCCTGCCATCGGGCAACCTTGCGCACGGTCGTTTCGTCCAGCACGCTTTGATGATGGTGGACGCCGCTGCGATTCGCTAGAGGCTTCCGTCCTAATCGGCGCGCTTCGGTAGTGACCGTGGGCAGTGCCCGAGCGCGGAAGCGCCTACGGGACGGTCTCCCTCCGCCGGCATTGTCCGGATCAGGTACTCGAGGTCGCTGTGCTCCAGCCTCTCAGCCTTTCGGCTCCCTCTCCCATCTCGTAGGCTTTTTCAGCCTAGAGCGCAAGACCACTACGCTCCTAGGGCCAAAAGTCCCATTTCGAGCGCTGGGACGGCGCGGTCAGCTCAGTCCCAGGGCGCGAGGTGACGCTCCGAGCAGCAGGAAGGACCGTCGGTGTACCAGAACGCCGGCGGCGAGGAGGGATCTCGAGGCGTCAGGATGACGGCCGACCACCGAGTGCCGTAGTGCTCGGTGTGGACGCATGCGGCGTTGAGGGCGGCGAGATTGCTCGCGTTGGCCCCACGGTCTTCGCTGCCTCTGGGCTCGCTCGCGTCGGGTTCCAGCGAGCAGTGAGCGCCTGCGGGAACGTCAGCGTCGTTCCCAGGGATCTCGTGGTCGGCGAGGATCGCGAACAGCCCTTCGACGAGTTCGGTACCGGTGAGCGTCTTGATCCCCTTCAGGTGCGCGTGCACGGCGTCGACCTTCACCGACGGTGCACCGAATGGACGGTTCTCGAGCACGTACGCCCCTGGGCCCAGCTCCTTGACGCTGGGCGTACGACCCTGGCTCATGTCGACGGCGAACAGCGAATCCCTGTCGCCGACCAGCAACCACGCGGGGTTGTAATCGATCGGCCGGAATCGAGGGACGAACTCGTCGACCGCATGTCTGGCCGAGGAGCAGCGGGTCAGCGCCAACGGCAGCTCGCCGCGGGAGCGCTTGGACGGGTCACGGCCCGAAGGGTCCCGACGGTTGGTGAGCCCAGCGGTGACGCCGCGCTCGTTGACGGCCAACCAGGTTCCACCGGCCTGCTCGTCGCGTCCGCCGAGGATCCGTGGGTTGTCCTTCGAGAGCAGGGTCATGGCGATCGCGGGACGGTCGAATCGTTCGTCACGGTTGGCCGCGACGACGAGGGGGAATTCGGGCGAAAGCCGCGAGATGACGACGAGCAGGCACATCCCCGTTGACCTTAGGGCTCCGGGTCGTCCTCGCTGCGACGGGCACCTGGAAGGACCATCGAGGGCCGCAGGGCATCGTCGACGAGGAGCCCCCCTTACGATGCGAGCGGGTCCTTGTGGAACTGGGCATCGCGCTTCGATACAGGGCCACGGTTGGCAGACCCGCGACGCCGTCGTGCTCCCGGACACCTGTTGTTGCCGTCGACACCGGTCATGGAAGGAGCATGGCGTCACGCTCGCGACCAGGATAACGTTCGCTCGGGGAGCGAACGTTACGAGACCGTCGTCAAGAGCGTGGCGATCGAGGGGTGGTCACCGGAACAATGTCGCCTCCTTCGTGGTTGAAAGAGATGGACCCGAGGATCAGGTTCTAAGGGAAGAACCGAAGGGCTCCGATAGGCCTTTAGGTTGACCGAGAGGAACCTGAGCGCAGGGTCTGCCCGAGGGGTCGGGTTGCAAGGGGTACAGGGTTGGCCCTGGAAAACTCGTTTCCTTGGCGGCAAGGAAGGTTCTCACCACTGTGAGACGTTGCAGCGGCAAGGGGCTCGCAAGGCTCCGAGAGTTTTCCCGGCGACAGCCCGGCGCTTCGGGGACAGTTGGGAGAATGCGCCCGCTTCCTAGGGAAGCTCAGGACGGGCGTGTTCTCGCGTCCAAGGACGATTGCGGACTTTGTGACCGCTTCACAGGATCAGAACTCGCAGGTGTGGGCTGCGCAGCCGCCACTGAACTCCGTGTGGACCCGAACGGGGCTCGAAAGGGGTGCTTCGTGTGGAGCGAGGATGGAGAGTGCCTGGTCGGGTTTGCTCCCGTAGCGATAGACGGTGATGCCTTTGACGCGCGCCCGCCAGGCCGACAGGAAGAGGTCCCTGACGTCCTCGACCGTTGCGTGTGCTGGGAGGTTGACGGTCTTGGAGACCGCGGCATCGACGAAGCGTTGGACCGCGGCTTGCATGCGCAGGTGCCACTTCGGCTCGATATCGAGGGCCGTCGGGAACGCAGCACGGACGTCACTCGGCACGGATCGACTGTCTCGGACGCTCCCGGTGGCGGCGATGTCCTCCATGAGCTGAGCTGAGTAGAACCCTCGATCACGAGCCGTCCGTTCAAAGAGGGGATTCGTCTCGACGAGCTGGCGATCGAGCACGTTGCGCACATAGGAAATGGCGAAGATGGGCTCGATCCCCGCGGTCGTTCCGGCGATCATCGAGATGGTGCCGGTCGGAGCAACGGAGGTGAGCTGGGCATTGCGCAACGGCGGGACCCCGCCTTTGGCGAACCTCGAGGTGTCGAAGCGCGGGAACGGTCCTCGCTCTCGTGCCAGCTCGGCGGACGCGCGCCGAGCCTCGGTGCGGATCGTCCTGGCGATGCGACCAGCGAGCGAGACGGCGGCATCGCTGTCGTAGGGAATCCGAAGCGCCGCCAGCAGTTCGGCAAGACCCATCATCCCCAACCCCACTTTGCGGGACCGCAGCGCTGCCTCTTCGAGCTCGGAGAAGGGATAGGTGCTGACGTCGATCACGTCGTCGAGGAAGCGGACCGCGATACCGACGACGGTACCGAGGCGCTCCCAGTCCAGCGCGCCGTCCTGGACGAAGTGCGAGAGGTTGATCGAGCCGAGGTTGCAGGACTCGTAGGGGAGCAAGGGGACCTCGCCGCAGGGGTTGGTGGCCTCGATCCTTCCTTCCTGGGGAAGGGGGTTGGCGCGATTGATCGGATCGAGGAAGAGCAGGCCGGGGTCTCCGCTACGGTGCGCGAGTACGCAGAGGTGCTCGAACAGCTCGGATGCCGGGAGCCGCTTGACGAGCTTCTTCGTTCGTGGGTTGACGAGCCGATGGGTCGTTCGTCGTTCCACCGCGCGAAAGAACGCGTCAGGGGCACCGACGGACAGGTTGAAGTGGGACAGCTCGCCAGCACCGGCCTTGGCCTCGATGAATTCAACGATGTCAGGGTGCGAGACGTCGAGCACGGCCATGCTCGCACCGCGCCGGCGCCCGCCCTGACTGATGACGCCTGCTGCGGCGTCGAAGACGTGTAGGAACGAGACCGGTCCGCTCGCATTCCCGCCAGTGCTGCCTACCCGGTCACCGCGAGGGCGGAGGTGGGAGAAGGAGAAGCCCGTCCCGCCTCCCGCCTGGTGGATCAGCGCTGCTTGCCCGAGGGTGGTGAAGATCGATTGCAACGAGTCCTCGATGGGCAAGACGACGCAACCGGAGAGCAGCCCGAGCGTCGTTCCGGCGTTCATCAGGGTCGGCGAGTTGGGAAGGAAGTCCAAGCTCCGCAGCAGCCTGGAGAATTCCTCCGCCCAGCGACCGGAGGCGCCCGACTGGTAGTGCTCCTCGGCCGCGGCGACGAAGGTTGCGACCCGATCCATCATGGCGCCGGTCGACTCGATGGGATGCCCAGCGTCGTCCTTGCGTAGGTAGCGCTCCCTGAGGACGGTGACCGCCGGGAGGGAGAGCTTGAGGTCGTCCTCGACGGCGAGGCGCGCCTTGCTCTTGCGCAGATCGGCCCGGGTACGCCGATAGGCACTGTAGTGACGGGCGAGGTCGTCGAAGCCTGCGACGACGAGATGATGCTCGACGAGGTCCTGGATCGCCTCGACGCCCGGCGGTTGGGACCACTGGGAGAGCTCCGTGGCGACGGCCTTCGCGATGGCCTTCGGGAGCGATGGATCGTGATTGCCGATCTCTCGCGCTGCTCGTGCGACGGCGCGCTCGATGCGCATGGGATCGAAGGGAACGAGCCTGCCATCACGTCGTCGGACCTCCCGGGGCCAGGGGTTCGCGTTCATGGCGAGCCCGGGTTCGGCCTCTGGCCCCCGTCGGACACGGAGGGCTCAGGTGGTTCCTCGCTGCCTCTGTCGCTACGGGGACGTTTCCGGCGAAGGCGCCGCTGACGAGAGGTCGGGCGCTGTGGTCTGCCATGGCTGCTCTGTGTGGCCGCAGCGGCTGCAGTTTCCTGGCGCACGGCACGGAGGGCCTCCCAGAGCGCTCGCTCGCGGTCGGTACGCGCTTGGGCGACCGTGAGTGCGAAGGTGACGTAGAGGTCACCGCGGTCGTGGCTCCCCGAACGCGGAAGACCCTCGCCGGCAAGTCGCAGCGTCGTTCCGGGCTGCGTCCCGGGTTCGACGGTGACGCTGCGCGGTCTGCCGAGCGTGGGAACGCGCAGAGTCGTCCCCAGGACGGCGTCCGTCACGTCGATTTCCTGGCGGTGCCACAAGTCGGCGCCCCGTCGATCGAAGCGCGGGTCAGGTGCAGAGGTGACGACCACGTACGCGTCGCCGGGAGCCCCAGTGGGATCCGGAGAGGGCATCCCGCGTCCAGGGATGCGCAGGGCGGCCCCCTCCTCGATGCCCGGGGGGATGACCACGTGCAAACGGCTCTCTTCTACTGCGTTCCCGGTGCCCTCGCATCGTGGGCAGGGGTCGTCGATGATCCTGCCCCGTCCGCCGCAGGTCGAGCAGGTGACGACTTGGCGCACGACCACGTTTCCTCGGCTTGTCGTCATCCGCTGCTGTCCGCTCCCGCCGCAGTCCGGACAGGTGTGCCACGCGGTTCCCCCCTTTGCGCCGGTGGCACCACAGGCTGGGCACGGCCGGGGTCGTTGGATGGTGACCTCTTCGTGGCCTCCGGAAAGGACCATGGAGAGGGGAACGACCAAGGGCACCTCGATGTCGGCGCCGCGAGCGGGATGGCGGCGGGTGGTCCCTCGACCGAAGAGGCGATCGAAGAGGTCGCTCCCGCCGGAAGGACCGAACAGGTCCGACCACTCGAGCCCTCCGAAGAGGTCCCTGACGGAGAATCCCTCGACGCTTGCCAGGCTGCCCCGGTCGTATTCCGCTCGCTTGACCGGATCGGATAACACCGCGTACGCCTCAGCGATCTCCTTGAAGCGCTCCTCGGCATCGGGCTCTTTGTTGCGGTCGGGGTGGTATGCGAACGCAAGGCGTCGGAAGGCGTCTCTGATCGTCTTTTCGTCCGCGTCGTGAGCGACGCCGAGGATCTCGTAGTAGTCGCGCTGTTGGTTGACCACCATTGCCGCGATGGTCCGTTATGCCCGCATGATCGGGACCTTCTTCATGACCGCCTCGTCCCGAGCGTGCAGCGGGATGCGGATCTCGAGGACCCCGTTGTGGTAGGTCGCGCGCAGTTCCGAGCTGTCGACGCCTTCGGGGAGTGCGAGCTCTCGGAGCAGTTGTTCATCGTGTGCGAGTTCGTGCCTGAGATAGTTGCGACGCTCGGCGCCCTCATCTGCGTGGGCGTGCACGCGGATGCGGAGCATCCCTTCGGAAGTGGTCACCTCGAGGTCCCTCTCCGGATCGATTCCGGGCGCGTCCGCCTGGATGACGAGTGTGCCGTCTTGCTCGAATTCGTCCACCAGCAGCAGGCCTTCGCCGGCGCGGCCCCAGCCGATCATCGGCCAACCCGTGAGCGACCGCCCGGGCGCCTCGGGCGAGGAAACGGGCCCCAGGAGGTCGCGTTCGAACGCGGAAAGCACATCGGGAAGGTTCGCCAACCATCGATCTGCCGCTGCCATGGGGACTCCTTTCGCTCTGGTTCTTGTGGTGCTGGCCGGCCTGTCGGCTCATGGCATATCGGGGTACGTGCTGTCGTGGTGCGCGTGGTGGATCTCAGTGGAGATCGGCCGGCTGAGGTCGACCAGATCACTGGCGAGATCCACGAGCAGGTCATCGACCGTGAGCATCCCAACGAACTGGTCGTCGCGAACGACGGCCAGCCGCCGGAAATCATGGGTTCGGAACATGGCAAATGCCTCGTGGAGGTCCGTGTCGGCGTGGATCGTGACGACCGGCGACGACATGACCGCGTCCACCCGACCGTCCAGGGGCATCGCGCGTGCCAGAGCGCGCCGCACCAGATCGCGGTCGGTGACGATCCCGATCAGTTTGGAGTCGTCGAGAACCGCCAGCGACCCTAGGCCGGTTTCCTCCATGATCTCGGCTGCTTCTCGGATCGTCTGCTCTGGGCGAATGCCAATGCCCGAGCGCCTGACCGCATCGATGGTCCGCATGGTTCCTCCTTATCGCTCGGCGTGCTCGGAGCGTCTGACGGTCGCATCCGACCCAGGGAACAAAAGCGTCTCGTGCCCGCTGTCTCCCCAGCGCACCAGGTAGGGAGGTTGCCCGTCAGCCCCATGGACCTCCAGCACCTCACAGTCCCGGTCGGCTTGCCCGACACGACGACTCTTGATCACGATGTGGTCGCCGACGCTCGCCCGCACGAATCCCTCCGTATCTCCCTGCGTATTGCGTGCCGTTTCTCCCCTCAAGGCACAGCATGACCCCGGAGCAAGAGCTGTGCTAGGGGCGAAGGTCCTCGCCGCGGCGTCGGGCATGCGCAGTGCGCCGGAGCGACGGCCGTGGAGCCCGCTGGGGGATGTCGGGTCTTGGCGGTCCTGCCCGGGATGGGACCTTCTCCCCTTGTCGGGAAGCGCTCTCGAGCGTTGACTGGAGAAATGGACCATCGCCTCGACGTCATCGACCGGACGGTCGCCAAGACCTATGAGGGTTGCACGCGGTCCAGCGCCGGGCTGGCATCGACGACGTCCATCGCGCCTACCACGTGCTCCGAGCCGTGCTGCACGCCCTTCGTGACCGGCTCGAGCCGAACGTGGCTGCGCATGTCGCCGCTCAGCTGCCGTTGCTCGTGCGCGGCCTCTACTACGAGGGTTGGCACCCCGCGAAGACGCCGGAACGGATCTCCTTGGAGGAGTTCCTGGCCCGGGTGGAGCGTGATGCCCTCCTGTCCGGTACGGGGGTGAGCGCCGAAGCCGCCTCGCGCGCCGTGATCGAGGTGTGCTGGGACGAGCTGGGGCAGGGGACGATGGACCACCTTGTCTCGGTACTCCCAGCTGAATTCGCAGTCCTCATTTGAACGCCCTTCTGGGGCTTCCATTGGCTCCTGGAGACCGCGAGGCTCCGAATGCAGGAGCGCTCCCGGGCTTGACAGCGCAGTTGCGTTCAGGAATAACTCGCGTGGAGCTGATGCAGGGGGGCTCAGGGGAAGGGGTCACGGCATGAAGTCGGTCCCGGTTATGGCCTTTGGTCAGAGGCAGTTCCGTTCAGCTGTTCGATGACGAGGTCGAAGAGATTCTCAAGCTCTGCAGGGAGCCGCTGCGATCGGGAAGCCTCTCGGCGGGACCCATCGTGAGCGCTTCTGATCGGATCCAAACGAGGTCGTGAAGAGCGCGCTTTGGACGTGCAGGGCTTTTCGGTGGTGAGACTGAGCGGTCGAGGTCTGCTCCGGTCATGCTCCTTGGCGCACCTGATGCACAACGTCGGGGCTGTGGCCGGCTTGGTATGGGCTTCATTCGTGGCGCTGGTGGGGTTCCTCTGGTGCCGCCCTCGAGTGGTGGTGGGCGTTGGCGGGTTCGCGAGCGTGCCGGCGGGCGTCGCGAGCATCGCCCTGAGGATCCCGCTGGTCGTGGTCAACCTCGACGTTGTTCCGGGTCTGGCCAATCGGATGCTCGCTCGGGTGGCCACGGTGTGCGCTGTTGCGAATCCGAGGACCCGGCTCCCCCGGGCAGTGGTGGCCGGCACTCCGGTGCGCCAGGAGGTCCTGGCGGTACGCCGCACACCGCTTCGCCGGAGGATCTCTGGGAGCGCTCCGCAACAATCAGGTTGCCTTGTCACTGCTGCAGCGTTGGTCGTTGCGCGAGGACGTCGCGATGTACCACGTGACGGGTCGCCGTGATTACGAGGAGATGGCCGCAGCCGCGGCAGCCGGATCATGGACTTCAAGCACGACTGCGCAGCATGCGGCGGAAGAGACCATGGCGGCCGAGGGTGATGACGCGATAGAGCCGAGGGTGATGACGCGATAGAGGCGTGCTCGCTGTGGCATCGGATGGTGCCCTTCCAGGATCGCATGGAGCTGCTCTATGAAGCTGCTGACGTGATGGTGTGCCGCCCGGGGCGATGACCGTGGCGGAGCTGGCCGCCGCAGGCGTGCCCTCGATCCTGGTGCCTCTGGCGGTTCGCTTCGCAACCAGCAGACCCACAACGCGCTCATGCTGCGCTGACGCAGGCGCGGCGGTGGTGGTCCCTGACCCCGAGTGCGAACCAACACGCATCGAGTCTGTGCTCGCGAACTCCTCGGCAACCCGTCGCAGTTGGAGGCCATGGCGTAGGCGGCTCGTGAGCTCAGCCATCACTTGGGTCATCGTGACGCCGTGACCCGCCTCGCCGAGCTGGTGTACTCGATCGCGACGCTCAGCTGGCGGTCGGGGACAAGCGTTCAGCTGGTTCGGTAATCGTTCAAGGCGCCGACGACAAAGCTGACGAGCTCGTCAGGAACGAACGAGCGCGTCGACAATTGGAGCTCCAAGGGGACGAGGACCTCACGTTGGATGTCCTCGAGCGTCCTCCCGCTCATCTCGGCTGCAGCCAGGACGGCTCCCGCAACGAGCTTCAATGCGTAGCGCCACGCCTGCTCCATCGAGACGAGCCCGTCCACCTCGTCTTCCTCCAAGAACGCCAGCTGTGCCTCTGAACCATGGGCGATGATGCTGAGCCAGGCCCAGTCTGGTACCGGCCGATGGGCCCGCGTCCAACGTTCTGGCAGGTGACCCGACAGGAACGCCTCGCACTCCTTGACCAATTCCGTGTTCAGCTCATCGTGCTTGGATGGCCGGTTGCTTGCATGATGCCACCACATCGAAGACCCTCCTCGGCGTTCTTTCTCCTCATGTTGGAGCGCGCACAACACGGTGTTGAAGGGTCGAACGTCACAAGTCCTCCATGCCTCGATGCAGAGACGGTGCCACGACGGCGACCGTGACGGGAGGGGGAAGGCGGGCCGTCAAGTGGCCGCCGCGATCGAGGGTGGCCACGCACGGTGTCGTCGTAGAGCTCACCGTGCTCGAGACAGTGGTGCAAGATGCCGACGAGGCGATTGCCAAGCTGGCGGACGGCCTGGCGATGGCTCTTGCCGCGGCTGCGGAGCTTGTCGTAGTCGGCGCGGGCTCCGGGCGAGTGGGTGCGGGCGCAGGACGTTCACTGGTCGCACGCGTTGGTGAGGTGTCGGTTCCTTGCATGGCGCGGCGGGGACGAGAAGTTGCGACCAGATGCCTTGGTGGTCGGCGACGTGGCGGCGTCGTTCTTGCGAGACTTGGCGCTGGCGAACCGAGTTCGGTGATGACCGGCGCCTGTTCCAACGCGGAGATCTCGGTGTTGGAGGCCCCGATGGAGGCGACGGCCGAGCGGGCGATCGTGCCGTAGGTCATGGTGAGCGTCGCCGGAGCTTCAAGGAGTGATTCGGCACCTGAATGGATCAGTGCTCGAGGCACGACACCCCACCAGCCGTCCAACTCCTCACCGCCTGGCGGGGCACGCTCTCGCCGTAGAGCTCGAAGCTCGGGAACGCACAGTGCTCGCCGCCAGGTGGCTCGGAGACCAGCCTCTCACCGGAGGCCGTTCCGCTCCCATTCGGAACACGCTGAGGATCCCCCGGCGACCGCCGACGGGTGGATCCCGGGCTCCCCGAACCCACCACGTGAGGGACGCGCAGGAGTACGAACGGACCACGGGACGACAAAACGCTTGGCCCGACCAGCGATCCGGAGGGACCGCCTCGGGCCAGCGTCTCGTCGTGTCATTCAGCGAGGTCTTCGCCCGGGCGCAGCTGTTGATGGGCTTCGCGGCGAAGACCTCGGAAGGCGTGGATCGTCTTAGCCGACGATGCGCTCCATGCCTCGATCAGGGCGTTCCGAAGCGGTCTCTCGTCCCAGGGTGGGAAACCAGTGAAGTTGGCCGAGTTGGTGACGAGATCGCCATTGGGCGATCTCGTGCAGTGTGAGCCCGGCGAAGCTCATCCCCACCCATCCGAGGGCGAAAGCGAACACGGTCCAGCGTTGTGCGGATCCCGAGGCGCCGACGCCAAAGGCCATGGTGAGGCCTCCGAGGACCAGCATCCCCGCGTCCATCACGCGTTGGATCACTCCGCGAGCGCGGTCGAGCTGGGCGAGGAGCGTGATCACGATGACGCCGATCCCGAACGCGAAGCCGATCCAGCCGACGACCTTTGGGTGCCAGGTTCGGCTGGCGACCACGACGAAGCCGCCGAAGAGCGCAAGGACCGCATTGGTGACATATCTGCTGCTCAACGTGCCCTCCTTTCTGGTCTCGCGCACATGGTCCAGTGCGACGCGCCCAGCTTGGCCTTGTCGCTCCTAAAGTGTTAGGGCCGAAGGTCCCAGTCGCCACTGGATGATCCCGATGTGGACCAGGTGTCCCGGAG
>JAJPJV010000049.1 GCA_021324045.1 Actinomycetota bacterium
CTGGGAGGAAGAGGCGGTGAACGAATAGGTTGGTGAGGTTGCGCCGCTGATGGCGCTAAAGGTGTTCCCGCCACTGTTCGTGTACCACTGGACGGTCGGGGTGGGATGGCCAGAGGCGGCTGCAGTGAACGTTGCGGTCGCACCGGCGGCCACCGTCTGGTTCGTCGGCTGTTGGGTGATCGTGGGCGCCCCAAACCCTCCGAAGCCGGCAGCGCTCACCCCTCGGATGGGGACTGAGGAGGGCGGGAGGTGCTGCGGAAACCCAACCACGATGTTCGTATCGATGAGGCGCGTCGGCCCATGCGGGGTGCGAGAAGACGCTGCCGGTGCAGCACCGGCAGCGAGAGGGCCAAACGGCGCCGCCAGAAGGCCCATTCCGAGCGCAACGGCTACAGCCAACCCCGGTCTTGCCCCGAACTTGCGCATCATGACCCCCTCAGCACTCTCGAAGCACCTGAGCGACCCCCACACGGAGACGAAGGCATCTTAGAGCGTCAAGGCTCCCCTAATCGGTCGTTCCATGAGGACCCCGAATGTCACCATGCACCGGGAACAGGAAGGCCCCCCGCACCCAGAGATACGGGGCAGGTCCTGGCTGTGGCGACTCACCACGTCGCTGCCGAGAAGCAATCCAAGAGCTTCACTACCGTCACGGCAGGCTTCGGCCTACCCGGGTAGCAAAAATGACGATCGCGAAACAATAGGAAATTTTGCCTCGAATCGCTTGGCGGCGGTCACCTGCTGACCTCATACTGGAGGAAGACACCGAACGACATGGTGAAGAAGCGAAAACAAAAGAAGACCGCGTCGAAGCGCGCCAGGGGAAAAGGAGGAGTGAATATGGCATTGCCTGTTCGCCGAGCCGGCATGAGCCCAAGCCGGTGGGATCCGTTCGCCGCGTTAGAAGATCTCCACGACGAGATGAGCCGCCTGCTCACCAATGTCTTTCCCGATGTCGGTCGGATCAGCATCGACGCCTGGTCCCCCCCGGTCGACGTTGAAGAGACCGATGACGCTTACCTGATCGAAGCCGACATGCCTGGGGTCCGGCCAGAAGATGTCAATATCGAGGTCCAAGGCAACGAACTCCGCATCACCGGCAGGATCGAAGAGGAGGCCAGGCGGAGGCGCGCCAGGCGGGCGGGGCAGTTCGATTACAGACTCAGCCTGCCAAGCGAGGTCAACACCGAGGGCGCCGAAGCAGACCTCGAGCATGGAGTCATCAAGCTCCGCCTCCCAAAGACAGCTCTGGCTACACGCCGACGCATCCCCATCCGAGGGGCCCAACACGCAGAGATCGGCCAAGCAGCGCAGGAGTGAGGTTTCTGCTTCGGATCCTCCGGGAGTTCGAAGGAGCGTAGGCTCGTCGGCGTCCGTGATCTTCACAGATGCCGACGAGCCGGTGGATCACGTGGGTGCTATTCCGCGCTGATGGGACCGGTCATGACCCGCCTACCGAGCGACGGTTTGCCTGAGGCAGCGAGGATGGATTGACGTTCCTGAGCATGGTCCACGGTCGTACACGGTCCTTATGAAGGCCTACAAGGTGGCCACAACCGCGACCGAAAACTTTCGCGCTGCACAAGACGAAATGATTCCCCTCGTGAGAGATAGGATGGTCGGGCACTTCGGTGGCTTTGCCGATCTGGGAGCTCGTCATCGAGCCACAGGTCGCACTTGTATTTTCTTTTGCTCGCCTCTGCAGGCTCCTACTTGACAGTTTGACCACAAACAGGCCTTCCACCATTCAGTGGAACGAACTTGGCCCCTTCTAGCCGCTCGAAGTAAGAGCACTCCTTGGCGGGTGGTTTGCCAAAATCCTTCAGGCTGAGGTCGATCGGATAAGGCAGCAAACCCTCTGCGTCATAACCTTTCAGGTTGTGGGCGGCGCGAAGGAACGAGGCCTGAGTAGGGTCGGGTCCCGCATGCTTGAGGGCCTGGATAAGCAAATCCGCACTGATCCAGCCCTCAGTCCAGCCGATCTCGGGTACCCCTGTGAAGTGCTCGTACTTGGCGAAGGCAGCCTGCTCCTGCCTCGTTGCTGCGTTTGGCTCGTTGACCGGTCGCTGGAGCACAGTGAAGACGGCCCCTTGTGCAGCCTGGATAGCAGAGGGTTGGTCGAGCAGCTGCTGGCCGTAGCCGGTCGGCATCACGGGTGCAACGAGCTTGAGTCCTGCCTGGTGTGCCGCGGTGAGAATGGCGAAATTCGTGTTCACGAGCAGGCCCGAATCGAATCCGTCTACCCCCGCCTGCTTCATCGAAAGCACCAGCGAAGTGACGTCGACCGTCCCGATGGGGATGGTGAAGTTCGTGTAGCCAACCTTCAGACCGTCAACCTTGGCTGCCTTGATGAAGGACTGGGCACCCTCGATCGACGCTGCCTCGCCGGCCAGGGCCAGAACGGCCATGTTCTTCGCACCCAGCAACTTCGCCACATTCGGGTACAACGTGTTGACGATGCCCCCGATGCCGGTCGGTGGGACGTTGCCCGACGTCGAGATCATGTTTGTGTTCGGCCGTTGACCCCATTCCGGGCCGTCCGAGGGAAAGCCCACGACCGGAACGCCAGCCTGTTGCGCAATTTTGTAGGCGGACGCTGTGAAGTCCGAGAGGTCGATGACCGCGAACACTCGCCTAAGGTTGACGAGCTCTGACATCGCCGTTGACGCTCCCTGAAAACTCGTCTGATCGTCGGCCGAGATGAGATTGATCTTGTGGCCGTTGACACCACCTTCGGCGTTCTGCAGGTCGATGCGCGCTTGGGCACCTTGGAGATTTCCGACGAATTGTGGTTCGGCAGGGCCCGACAAGCTGGTAATCAGCCCTACGCTGATCGGGCTTCTCGCCACCCTCGACGGCTCCGCCCATGAGGGTACCCCCATCAGCGTGACGATGACCGACGCGACCGTGGTTAGCACTCCGATTCTGGCGACCTTGCCCATCCGTTCCCTCCTCGCCCAGCCCCAACCGCACCGCTCCGCTGTGCCGAACTTCGGACACTCTGGTGCGGAGGCTCTGATGCACACATTCGGGCTGCACGACACCCGTACGGTCTTCCGCAGCCGTTGCTTCACAGAGAAGTCCTGACCGCGCCAGCCAGTCGACATTTTCGAGAATCGATGCCCAGCTAGCAAATTGGGCGCGGCACCTCGTTCCGGTCGGACAGACGGGTTTCTGTGCCATGAGGCAAGAGCTCGAGGAGCTGCGGACAGCCGTGCCCTGCCAAGTGTCGGCCGCCGATGACCAGCTACCGCTTAGCCGTTCGCTTCTTGGCCGCGGTCGCTCGTCCCCGGGTCGCCACCTTCGTCGCGCGAGTCTTTGTCGCTGATTGTGCCCTCGCAGCGGTAGGCCGCGGGGCCTTGCCAGCGCGCTTGACCGCATCGGGATCCAGCGGCCACACTCCCCGGGCCAGCTTTGGCGCGAGCTTCGAAGAAAGCACGGCATCTTTGAATCCCTTGGCTGGAGTGATCCGCGCTCGTTTGGAAGCCTTGATCCGGATCTGCTCCCCGGTCGCGGGATTCCTCCCCATGCGGGCGGCCCGTTCGACTTTGGCGAATTTCGCGAACCCGGTCATGAGCACCGGCTCCCCCTTCGACACCACAGCCGTGACCACATCGGTGAACCCGTCGAGGACCTTGGACACCGTGGCGAGGTCGACGTCGGATTGGACGGCTACAGCCTTGGCAAGATCACGTTTGTTCACGGCCCCTATTGTGCACGAATCAATCGATCAGAGGAAGCATCAGGCGCATTTTTCGGGCGCAAGAAGCGAATCGATCCTCACAAGCGACGAGGCCGAGCCGGTTCGAGGCGCGGCGAAGAGCAACCACACGGCCCGCAGCCGGTCGGTAGACACCAGTCGACAGTGACCCGGCCACGGGCGGAAACCGCTACGGGACAGCACGAACCGCCAGGGCTTCCTGCTACCAACGCTCTCGATGAACCACGAGAGCCAGCGGTTTCCGGGTGAGGTGCCCATACCGTCGCGCCGGCCATCCAAGAGGGACGGTCACGCAGATATGTACGTCTTCGGGAATGCCGAGGCGGTGCTTGAGTTCTGGCTCGCAGGTCCCGTGGAACGTGGTATACGCAGCGCCCAGCCCGACCGCACGGGCCGCGACCAATAGGTTCTGTGCTGCACCGAACACCGCTGAGTACATCATCTCGATCCGGGGTGCTGAGGCCGGATAGACGTTGCGTCCGCAGATGAAGACGAGGGCCGGGGTTTCGGCAAAGTGCTCCAACAGGTACTCGACCCCTTCGAGGATCCGGCGCTGTGTCGGGTCGTCCGGCCTGTCGTCTGCGGTGCGCCGACGACGCCCTGCGACCGACGAGGTAATGATCCTCGCGACCTCTCGACGGGTCGCCTCGTCCTTGACGACAACGAACTCCCAGGGCTGCACGTTGCCGGGACTGGCAGCGCAGGTGGCTGCGCGTATGACCTCGTCGATGAGTTCGTCGGACACCGGATCGGGTCTGAGCCAGCGCATGGAGCCGGCGGTATGGATGGCTTCGAGCGCTTCCATGACCGAGAACGTACTCCCGGGGCAACGTACTCCCGGGGCATAGACGCGGCTCGCCCATCTTGATTGGCCGGAGCTTCAAGCTCAACCCGGTATCCTCCCCCAAGTCCGCCGTTGGAACCTTGAGATGAGACCCCAGGGGAAACGCTGTGTTCAAAATCGGAAAAAATTTCCATGTCATCCACATGACCAACGACCTTCAGGCCCTCGATGCCTTTTACGACGAGGTGTTCTCGGTTCATCGGTTCATGCAGCCCAGCTACATGGAGGAAGAGATTCGTGACGCTTCGCTCGTCCTTGTTGGCGACTTTTGCATCGAGCCCTTGGCGCCTGCCTTCCGTGTCGAGGGCTGGGACACCAAGCCTCTCGGACGGTTTTACAACCGCCTCGGCACGCGTTGGCACTCGATCGCTTGGTATGTAGATGAGGGGATCACCGAGCTGTACCAGGGTTTGAAGGATGCCGGCGTCCGGCTCTACGGAACCGGCGGTCTCCGCCAGGCGGGTGACCAGCCGATCGGTCCCCTGTTCACCCATCCGCTCGATACCGTCACACAGCTCGAGTTTTTTCCAACCCCGCGACGCACAACAGAACGCGTGTCTGCCGAGGAGTACGTGACCATCCGCCATCTGGCCGATCCTCGCTTCCAACCCGGGTTCAGTCCCGCATGGTGGAGCACGCAACACCCCCTCGGGATCCTCAAGGTCTCCCGTGTCACCTTGGCGGTCCGCGACCTGAACAGCTACCGGGACATCTACTTGAAACTCCTCGGCGGCCGCCTCCTCTACGAGGGGGTCGTGCAACCGACCCGTTCGAACAGTGCCTTCATCGCGGTTGGGGAAGACCTGGTCGTCGAGCTTGCAATGCCGGCTGATCCGTCGTCGCTCGTCGCAGCTGATCTGGAGCGCCACCATGGGGGAATCTTCGCCGTCACGTTCAAGGTGAAGGACCTCGCCGCGGCGGAGCGCTATCTCGCCGCCAAGGGGATCCAAGCCCAGATCAACGATGGCACCACCCTGCTCACCAACCCATCGACCACCTACGGCGTCATCATGGGCTTCACAACGTGGGAAGTACCCAACGACGACCGGCCCGACTGGACGACCCTTGCAAAGGGATGAGCTCAGCTTTTAGACGAGGAAAAGCTTCGCCTCTGGTCTGCGTGGCGCTCCGAAGGGTCGAGTCGGTGGGGTGATCGTCCGTGCCGTAGCATTTGGGGGGCGAGACGGCGAACCACGAGGGACTGCTTGATGCTACTCAAGGGCTTCAACCACGTCGGGCTCTTGACCAATGACAGCAACCGACTGCACTCCTTCTATCAGGAGGTGTTCGACGCCAAGGTGATCCGCGATGGTCCGGCAAGCGAGGGTCCGGGCATACGGTTCTCGATCGTCCAGGTCGGGCCGTGGTCCGAGCTCAACGTGTTCGAGATCCCCGGCAACACTGAGGCGACCCGTCAAACCCCGATGTTCGGTCGTGGCCGACTGGACCATGTCGCCTTCCAGGCGGAGTCGCTAGAGGCGTTCGAAATGATTCGAAGTCGATTGATGGACCGAGGAGCGAACGATGGGTTCGTGACCGACTTCGGCCCTTTCCTGAGCCTGTTTTTCCGAGACCCTGAGGGGCTCGAATGTGAGGTCTGCGTCGAAAACCCAGACGCCGTTCCAGGAGTCTTTTACCCCCCAGGAACTCCTGCACGGCGTTACGTGCGAGACCCCTAGCACGCCAGCCCCAGTGCGACTTGGAGGGTCATCGGGGTCCGCTGGACACGGGGGTGCCCCCTGATTCCGGCGCTCGGCGAGGATCCGAGAGAGGAGGAGCAATGTGGAACAACTTTCGGACTGACGAACGCCTCGGGGTCTCCGCCGAAACCATCACCTTCCCAGGAGGCAACGATGATGCAATTCACGCCTATGTGGCCCAGCCAATTGCGGGTGGCCAGGTCCCGGGGATCGTCGCGGTCCACCACGCCCCTGGGTGGGACGAGTTCTACCAGGAGTTCTCCGAGCGCTTGAGCCGTCATGGCTTCACCGTCATCTGCCCCGATCTCTATTGCCGTTTTGGTCACGGCACACCTGATGACGTCGCGGCCAAGGTCCGAAGCCAAGGAGGCGTTCACGATGATCGCGTGATCGCTGACTGCCAGGCAGCGAGCCGATGGCTCAGGTCGCTGTCGACGAGCAACGGAAAGGTCGGGATCATCGGCACGTGCTCAGGAGGGCGTCATGCCCTGCTCGCGGCGTCCCGAGTCCGGGACTTCGATGCCGTCGCCGATCTCTGGGGCGGAGGAATCATCATGTCGCCGGATCAGCTGAGCCCAGCGCGCCCAGTTGCCCCTATCGACTTCACGAGCCAGCTCGAGGCCCCATTACTCGGGCTGTTCGGCAATGATGATCATGCGCCCTCACCAGAACACGTCGACATCCACGAGGCAGAGCTCAAAAAATTTGGAAAGAATTATGAGTTCCACCGTTACGACGGCGCTGGACATGGCTTCTTCTACTATCACGCTGCCGCGTACCGCCATGAGCAGGCAATGGATGGGTGGTCCAAGGTCTTCGCATTCTTTGACAAGTACTTGAAGGCCTGAGCCCCACGGCGGACCAATGAGGGGTCAATGAACAACCGCTCTCGAAAGGAGAAGCAAATGTGCACGATGATCGCAACGAGTACAGTTGTCAATGGGGTCGGCAAGGGAGCAGAAGGCTGGTTCCCCATTACACGAGCGACGGTAGCCTACGACCACAGCACGCACGGCAATGCCGATCACGCGCTGTTATTGGACTTTGCCAACTATGACCGTGGCGTTGACGCCCGCCTCGCGATCGAACTCGATCTGGCGTCGAGTAAGGCGCTTCTCAACGATCTCCAAGCAGCAATCGAAGCAGCGGAGACGGTGAGCGCACCAAGGCCTGCAGCAGGTTAGCGGGACAGGGAGTGAACCAACCATGAGCGTCACTGACGAACTCCTGCACAGGGCTGAGGAGTACGCTGCAGCGTTCACCAAAGGAAATCTTCCAGCTATCCCAGGAAAACGCGTGGCCATCTTGGCTTGCATGGATGCACGAGTTAATCCTTACAGAATCTTTGGACTATCCGAAGGTGAGGCACACATCATCCGAAATGCTGGCGGTGCCGTAACCGATGATGCCATCCGATCCCTGGCAATCTCACAACGACTCCTCGGCACGGAAGAGATAATTCTCCTGCACCACACGGAATGTGGCATGCTTTCCATCACCAACGATGCATTTGCCCATCAGATCGAGGAAGAAACCGGGATTCGACCACCGTGGTCACCTGAGGCATTCACGGATCTCGATGCTGATGTACGTCAGTGCATTTCACGGATCATGACAAGTCCTTTCATCCCCAAGAAGGATGCGGTGCGAGGCTTCGTTTACGACGTGAAGACCGGTCGGCTCCACGAGGTGCGATCCTGAGGGCGGTTCGCCTGCCTAGTCCTAGTCGGATGTTCGTCGATCTCAACGCTCGATCCAACCGCGCGGACTGACTGCACCGTCGATGGTCCTTGGGTCCACCCGCCTCTGGGTGTTACCAGCCTGGTAGACAGCGAAGCATAGCTGCAATACCTTCACTGCCTCGGCAACTGACATCGATGGAGGATCGCCGGTGAGCAGGGAGTCGACGAAGTGCTGCGAAGAGCGCCGAAACCCGCTTCCCCAATCGCTCTCGACATCGGTGATCTCAGTGAAGGTTTGCTCGCCAGCCTTACCGCGATAGAGCACCACTGGAGCGTGCGGAAGCAGTTCACCTGTCGCTCGTGTGACCCATACGAAGCCCTCCTCCCCCTGAATCTCGAAGAGTTCATCAGCTCCGTAATAGCTCGAACGAATCCACATCCCCGGCGCGTAATGCACCTCCATCGTGCCGAGCAGATCGGGATCGTCGTATTCGAACAAAGCGACGCACGGTTCGAAGAAATGATCCCTCCTGCGAACCACGGCCTGTACGCCGATCACATCCCTGTCCAGGAGCCAGTAGGCCATGGCGTACTTGTGGACCATATCGTCAAAGAGGTGACCACCGGGACTTCGAGCGTCAAGCCGCCACGAGTACCCGTCAGGGCAAAGGTTCTTTTCAAAGACCGACTGTGTCCGTCCGACCACTGTCCGGATCCGCAACCCGATGGGACGGCCGATAGCGCCATCAGCAACCAGTCGCTTGGCTAGTTCAAGGGGAGGATAGTGAATGAAGCAGTCACTGACGCGGACCGTTCGATCAGCCCGATCCGCCGCTGCACCAATCTCAAGTGCTTCGTCGATGGTGTTGGCGATAGGCTTCTGCACTGAGACGTGCTTTCCTGCCGCAAGTGCCGCGAGGACATGGCCGTGGTGTAGATACGTCGGTGTCAGTACCTCGACCGCAGTGATGTCCTCGTCACTAAGGAACTCAGCGACGTCGCTGTAGACTCTTTGGACACCCCAGCGGATTGCGGCTGCCTGTGCACGGTCGGCGTTTACGTCACAGACCGCCATGACCTGGCAACGCGGGTGCTCAAGATACCCGGCGACGTTGAGATCGGCGATGTTGCCGGCTCCGAGCACCCCAAGGCGGACAACACCTCGACCTGCGTCATGCGCCATTGCTCCTCCATTGGCCTCCGAGACGAATGAAGACCACACGAGTGTGCCCTATCGCGCCACCGCGTACAGCGGTATGCGGTTTCGATCCGAGAGGTGAGCGAGCAGCAGCTCCCCTGTAGGTGGAAAGGAAGAGCAGACCAATACCATGAAGCCATGGCGATCGCCGAACAGGTATTGCAACCAGGGAGGGCCCCTCTACCCTCAGCAATCATTCACACAGAGGAGCTGACCAAGATCTACCCGGGCACCGATTTTGCTGCCGTCGACCACCTTAACCTCGACGTCGAGGCCGGGGAGATCTTCGGACTGCTCGGTCCCAACGGCGCCGGAAAGACCACTACGGCCGGGATCCTCACCACCCGAGTGGTTCCTACTTCGGGGCGAGCCTTCATCGGCGGAGTGGACGTTGCTGCGCACCCTGCGTTAGCCAAGCAGCTGAGTGGGATCGTCTCCCAACAGAACACCCTCGACCGGCAGCTGACGGTCTGGGAGAACCTGTACTTCCACGGCCGGCTGTTCGGGATGGGGGCAGCCACTTCCCGGCGCTTGGCCGATCAATTGCTCGAGCAGTTCCAGCTCGAGAAATGGGCAAAGGCATCCGTCTACTCGCTATCGGGAGGCATGGCTCAGCGCCTCATGGTGGCCAGGGCCATCTTCCATCGCCCAGCCGTGCTGTTCCTTGACGAACCCACCGCCGGCCTCGACCCGCAGAGTCGCCTCGCGCTGTGGGAAATCCTCAAGGAGCTCAATGCCCAGGGGCAGACGATCCTCCTCACCACCCATTACATGGAGGAGGCCGACAAGCTCTGCGACCGGGTGGCGATCATGGATCACGGCCGGATCCTGGCCCTCGACTCCCCTGCCGCGCTCAAGCGACGAATCAGCGCCGACACAATCGTCACCGTGCGAGCTGCCCATGGCATAGAGGGTTTGGGGGAAATCCTGGCCCGAGAGGTCAAAGCGATCACCGGCGTTCGCGAGACTGACGGCGCGCTCCAATTGGATGTTCGTGGTGGTCACCGTCCCGTCCCTCAGATCGTTTCTTCCGCCGAGCGACATGGCTTTGACATCGTGGACCTGTCGGTTACCGAACCAAGCCTCGAGACGGTGTTCATCACGCTCACCGGGCGGGAGCTGCGCGACTGATGGCCCTCTCGGATCTCGCCGCCGCCCCGGCGCCTGAACGGCGTGCGATTGAGGTGCGCCTACGATCCGTCTACTCGGCCAGTTATTCGGCTCTCGGCGCACTCTTGCTACGCGATCTGGTTGTACTTGCCAAGGACTTCTGGGTGTTCGTTCTGCGCACGATCATCCAGCCGTTCTTGTTGTGCTTCGTGTTCCTCTACGTTTTCCCGAAAATCGGCCAGGGTATCGGCGGCAAGGGGACGCTTGCCGAATCAGCATTTGCTACGGTGCTCGTGCCTGGGGTAGTGGGCATTTCGATCATGTTCCAGGGCGTGCAGGCGATCGCTCTCAACATGGCCCAGGAATTCGGCTTTACCCGGGAGATCGAGGACCGAGTCCAGGCACCCTGCCCGATCTGGCTCGTGGCACTGGCCAAGGTGCTTTCCGGCGCTGCGCAAGGAGCGCTCTCGGCCGCCATCGTCCTGCCCATCGCCTCGGTCGTGCACGCTGCCGGTGTCCATGCTCATTTGGACCTTCATTGGTGGGTGATCCTTACCTTGGTCCCCCTGTCTTGCGTGGCCATGGCGGGACTCGGCTTGGTGCTCGGAACGAGCTTCGAACCGCGCAACATCGGGCTCATGTTCGGCTTCATCATCCTGCCGATCACATTCCTCGGCGGCACCTACTACGGGTGGACACGCCTCGCACCGGTGAAGATCGGCGCGTTCCATTGGCTGCAGACGCTTGCACTCGCAAATCCGCTCATCTATGTGAACGAAGGGATGCGTGCTGCCTTCACCGCGTATCCGCACATGCACCTATACGTTATCTATCCGGTCGTGATCGGCTTCGCCGCAGGCTTCTTGTTCCTCGGGCTGCGCAACTTCCGCCGCCGAGTACTGGCCTGAATTTCCCAGGGAATGGGGCGCTAGGACCGTCCTTCCCCGAGACGGCGAGCGAGGGACAGCGTGCATGTGGGGCCGTGGGATGACCCTTGCGGCCCTGGCAACCGGTGGTACCGCTTCGTACACTTTGGCTCGTGGCACCCACGAGGCGGTTCCGGGCGATGCTTCTCCTGGCCGTGCTCGTCACAACCCTGGCAACAGTCGGTGTAGACAACGTGCACGTTGTCGCCGCCAGTCCGGTCCCGCTACAACGCATCTACGGCACGGACGCGATTGGAACCTCGATCGCCGTCTCGCAAGCGGAGTTCCCAACACCTGGGTCAGCGCAGGCGGTGGTCCTGGCGCGTTCGGACTTCTTCTCCGACGCGCTCGCCGGGGGGCCCTTGGCGACGGCGGTCGATGGGCCGCTGCTCATCACGCCTGGAGCACCGCTCTCCCCGACGATCGACCCACGCGTGCAAGCCGAAATCCAGCGGGTTCTTCCTGTCGGGGGGACCGTCTACGTTCTGGGCGGGCCCTTGGCGATTGCCCCCACCGTCGACCTCACCCTCCAGAGCCTGGGTTATATGACGAAACGGCTTGCTGGCGCGAACGAATACGCCACCGCCGTCGCTATCGCCGAGCAGCTCGGCAACCCCTCGACGATTTTCGAGGCCACCGGGCTGAACTTCTCCGACGCCCTCTCGGCTGTTCCCGCGGCCGCTGCAGCACACGGCGCAATCCTGCTGACCGATGGCACGGTTCAGGCGCCGGAGACTGCGGCATACTTGGCGGCTCACCCCGGAGACACCCGATTTGCAATCGGCGGACCACTCGCTGCGGCGGGCGCTGATCCTACGGCGACCGCGATCTATGGGCAGGACCTCTACGGAACTTCGGCTGCCGTGGCCACGAACTTCTTTCCACATGCCCAGCGCTTTGGTGCAGCCACAGGGATAAGCTTTCCTGACGCACTCTCAGGAGGGGCCTTCATGGGAAGGCCTGCCGTCGATGGTCCCCTCCTCCTGGTTCAGCCCTCAGGACCCCTGCCACCTGCGATCGCAAGCTATCTGGCACAAGACGCGCCCAGCCTGAGTCAGGGATTCCTCTTCGGTGGCCCGCTTGCCGTAGGTGACGACGTGCAAGCCGAACTCGAAGGCTCGTCCTCGGGTCAAGGCGCATCTTCGGGGCTTCGCTACGGACCTGGCCCGATGACGACGTACACCGTCCAGCCGCAACCGCCCCCCGGCTCCTGCCGCTACACCTACATCGGGAGTGACCCATTGCCCGATCCGAACTGCACTCCGGGAGCGCTCAATCCTCAGGTGACCCAGAGCACGATCGGCTCCACTATCTGCCGGGAGGGCTACACGGCGTCGATCCGACCTCCGGTGAGCATTACCGAACCCGAGAAGCAGGCGTCCGCACTCGCGTACGGCTACACGGGGCCGTTTTCGACCGCCGAGTACGACCATTTGGTGCCCCTGGAGCTCGGTGGAGACCCCAACGATCCGGCGAACCTCTGGGTCGAGCCCAACGACATCCCCGGCGCCACGTCGACGCACAACTCAAAGGACGATCTCGAGAACCGGCTCAACGCGCTGGTCTGCTCTGGGCAACTAACTCTCGCAGCAGCACAAGAGGCCATTGCCTCCAACTGGGTCACGGCATACCAGACCTACATGGGCACCTCCCCCCCTGCCTCATCGCCGCCACCACCGACAAGCGGGCCGTGGTGTACCGCCACCGCTTCCCCCGCCAATGACGGATACCAAGGGGACTACGACGTGCACATCGAATCCAACCAGCCGAACCAGCTTGCGACCGCTTCGGATGCAAGTGACACCTGGAGCGCGTACACCGACAGCTCCGGGTCGGCCGACATCGTCCTCTACTACACCTCGCCTGGCGAGCTCATCACCGTAACCGTCGGATCGGCTTCGTGCTCGACAACCGCTTGAAGCCCTCCCGTCAGCCGCCGTAATTCATTCCCGTCGAACGCAGCAACAGCGGGACTGCGGACTCGTCCCGCACCCCTGCATTCACGACCTCAGCCACGAAGACCGTATGGTCACCACGCATGACAGAGTCCGTCGTCCTGGCTTCAAACCAGTACGGAAGATCGACGAGAAGTGGTGCTCCGGTCTCGGGTCCAGGCTCGAATTGATACCCGTTAATGGTGTTCCCCTCGACCTTCGCAGAGCGGAAAAAGGCCTTGCCGATCTCAAGCTGACCCTCTGCCAAGACGTTGACCGCGAACGCTCCGGTCTTCTCGACAATGGCATGGCTGTCGTTATCTTTCTTGATCGCCACAGCAATCAGCGGGGGCTCAAAGGATGCTTGCGTCAGCCAATTGATTCCGGCAGCCCCGACATGATCACCATCCATCGCAGTAAGAACGTACAACCCATAGGTGATGGCTCGAAGCGCCACCTTCTTGGCCTGTGGATCCATCAGTTTCTCCTCCTTCCCGTATGCGTCTCCGATCGCCATTCTTGGGCATCATCATTCGATCATCCTTCACCAGGACCATCAAAGGTCGGCAGGTCGCGAAGATCGTCACGCGTCGTTTGGCCAGACGATGACCATTCAATCCCTCTTGGGAGACAGGACGAGTCGGGGAAGGGAAAGTTTGAGACCTGGGGGCACGACCACCTTGGCAGCGAAGATCCCAGCTCATTCTTACCCCACGATGCTCCTCACCGCCACCTGCCAAGGACAGCAGAAACCAACCGACCGGGCTGCCAGGTTCTTCTTCACCCCCACGGGCTCATTGACCTCTCCGATTCTCCGGAGAGCGAAGAGACACACGAGGTACAGTTTCGCGCGTGGCCAGCACGATGAATGCTGACTCCCTGTGACGAGCTGCTCATCACAGGGAATAATGACCGTACCAAGAAACGAGCAACCGGACGACCGAACGGCACTTCCAACACGTGATCAACACCCACAAAGGAGAGACATGCCTGACAAGGAGATCGAAGTCAACGGCGGCATCGTGGTCTACGAGCTCATCGGTCCCGAGGACGGTGAGGTTGTCACACTGACGCCGGGGGGACGCTTCTCCAAGGATTACGGCGGCGTGCACGAGCTAGCCTATGCCCTGGCCGAAGGCGGGAAACGGGTCCTGCTATGGGACCGACCGAACTGCGGCAAATCCGACATTCAGCTCTACGGTCGATCGGAGTCCCACATGCGGGCCGAGACCCTTGGAGTGTTGTGCCAGAAGCTTGGAATCGGCCAAGTCATCGCAGCAGGTGGATCTGGTGGCGCTCGGGACTCGATCATTTTTACGATGATGTGGCCAGATCTTGTGCGCAAGCTCGCGGTGTGGTCAATCGTTGGAGGGACCTACTCGACGATGGTGCTGGCGCACGTCTACGTCATGAACGAACTTGCGACTGTTCGCCGGAAAGGCATCGAAGGCGTCATGGAAATGCCAGGTTGGGCCGACCTCATTGCCGCGAACCCGCGCAACAGGGATCGACTCCTTGCCATCGGAAGCGAAGAGTTCGAACGGGTGATGAATCGCTGGTTGGACGCGTTCATCCCCAAGCCGAACGAACCCATCCCAGGAGTTCCTGATTGGGAGTTCGAGAAGATCACTTGTCCGACCTTGATCATTCGAGGTGGTGAGAAGGACTACGACCACCCGAAACGTACTTCTTATGAAGTGCATTGCCTGATCAAAGGATCTCGGATGATCGAACCACCGTGGCCCGAGGATGCCTGGGAACGGGCCGTCGATGCAATGTACGCGGGGAAAGGAAGCGTTTTCGACTACTGGGTGCAAGGAGCCCCGGCGCTGCTTGAGTTCTTCAACGAAGATTGACCGATCCTCCGTTGGTCAACCGACGGAGGAAACATCCAACGCAAGCGGCGATGAGAAAGACCACATCACGTCTTCAGGGGGAGGATCGCTTCGAATTCGAAGACGTGACGTCCGACACGAGCTCGAGGAAGCGTTGGTAGCGACCATACACCGCCTCCTGCCATGTCGGGTCCGGGACGATCGTCGCGCCCCGGCGAGCCCAACGAACGGCATCGGCAGGACTTTCCTCGAGCCCGGCCGCGACACGAGCCATGAATGCCGCACCGATCGCGGCGCCGGCGACGGTGCCCGTCGTCGTGACTGGAATCCCAGTGCAATCGGCAAGCGCTTGGATCCATTGTGCGACGGCAGATCCTCCTCCAGCCGCAACGATCGAGCGCGGCCTACAGCCACACAATTCCATGTGATGACGGACCACGAACCCGGACGCTTCGAATGCGGCCCGCCGTATGGACGAGGCATCGTGGGTCACGTTCAGGTCGATGAGGCTGGCTCGGCGCATCGGGTCATGCCAGGGCGTCCGTTCGCCCCGAATGTATGGAGTCCAGATCGGCACACGCTCAGGGTCGACGTGGCCGTCGCTTCGAGCAACGACCTGATCCACCCAGTCAAGGAAGAGGCCACCGGCATTACTCGCGCCCGTCGCCATCCACCCCATGTCTGTGGGATAGCTCCAGATCCCTGGCACGACGGTCCCATTGGGAACCGGCATCAACATGACCAAGGTGCTCCCAAGGAGCACGAGCATCTCGTCCGCGCCAACCGTCCCGGCAGCAAGAGCTTCACACGCAGCATCGAGGGACCCTGCTTCGATCACCGGACTGGTGCCGATCGTCGCGGGGGAGCCGTCGGGGCACACTGCCGGCATCTGACCGACTCGAACGCCACACGCAGCGAGACGATCCTCGTCCCAACCCGTGCCGTTCCACAACGGCTGCATCATCATCGCAATGGTCTCCCCGATCACCGGGGGACCTCCGAGACTGACGATCGCAGTCGTCTGAGCAGGCCAGAACCCGGCCGCCCAAGGTCGCTCGGTCGCGAGCGCTCGCAAGAAGCCAAAGGACTCTCCGGATCCGTCCTGCATCTCCCGTCCACGCGCGTCGCCATAGAGCAAACCCGGACCCTGGGGAACTCCGTTTCGGTTGACCGCAGTCAGTGACGGCCCCATGCCGGTGACCCCAATTCCTCGTACCTCCGAAGTCCCCAACCTTGCGAGGACCCGGCGGGGGGCCTGCCGCCATGCTTTTCGGGCGTCGTGCTCGATCCGGTCCGGGGCGGGAAAGGCCACTCGGTGAGGGATCCGCACGCTCGCTCGAACGTTTCCAGCGTTGTCAACGAGGACACCTTTGACCGAAGTCGTTCCGACATCGACGCCGATGGTCAGATCCCGAGCGCCGAAGGTCACAGTCAACTTCCTCGCCGACGACGCGTGCTCGCATAGTAGGAGCTCAGCAGCTCGTTGGCTTCCTTGGGCAGCTCATGGAGCCGCCCGAGGCTCCGGGCCCCCCAGATGACCTGGGCAGCTCGCTCAACCACGCCGAGCTGGTGGAGTGCCGTTGCTGGGGAACTGCTGACAGTCACCGTCCCATGGTTTGCCAGCAGCGCAGTGCCGACATCTTTGACACCGGCAGCAGCCCGCTCCGCAAGAGCCTTCGATCCACTTATCGCGTACTCGGTACACGGGACTGCACCCCCCACGTAGACCGCGAACTCGTCGATCACGGCAGGTATCGGCAGGTGCACGCAGGCGAACATCGACGCGTACAGGGGGTGAGCGTGAATCACTGCTCCCACCTCTTCATACCTCTCGTAGCAAGCGAGGTGCAGCGCCTTCTCGCTCGAGGGCTGCGTCGTCCCCTCGACAACCTGGCCATCGGCGTCAATCACGACAAGGTCGTCGACAGTCATGTCTTCGTAGGGAAGCGATGAGGGTGTGATCACGAACAGCCCGTCCCCAAGCCGGCCTGAGACGTTCCCGCTCGTGCCCGCAGTCAACCCCAGTCGAAACATGTCCTTTGCAGCTGCGAGAACTTCGTCGTGAACGGTCACTGCCCCAGTACCTCCGGATTCACGCAGTGCTGAGGAATTTTCCCATGAAGAATTGCCAGGAGATCTCCGACGACCATCCTGGTTTGATTTGCTTCTGTGTCGTAGGTGGCCCCGCCAATGTGGGGAGTGAGCACCACATTGTCAAGTTTCGCCAGCGCTGAATCGGGGTCAAGGCGTTCTCCTTCGAAGTGGTCCAATCCAGCCGCTGACAACTTCCCAGAGGACAGGGATGCAACCAAGGCGTCTACGTCGTGGAGTGCAGCACGGGCCGTGTTGAGGTAGATGGCTCCCATCTTCATGGCCGAGAACTGGTCAACGCCGATCATTCCAACCGTCTCGGGGGTCACGACGGCGTGAACGCTGACCACGTCGACTTCCGAAAGCATCGCATTAAGATCGCCGTGGGTCGCATCGGGAACATAGGGGTCATAGGTGAGCACCTTCATCCCCAGTCCCGACAAGCGCCAGCTCAGTGCTCTTCCGACGGCACCATAACCGACGATCCCAGCAGATCTCCCGGTGAGCTCCCAGGCTCGGTAACGTTGATAAGGGATCGTCCCATTCACGAAGATCCGTCCAGATCGAACGTCGCGGTCAGCGGCAACCACCCCCCGAGCAGCTGCAAACAGCAGGGCGATCGTCAGCTCTGCGACCGCATTGGCATTCCGACCAGGCGCCCGAATCACCGGAATGCCCCTCGCCGTTGCCCTGGCGATGTCGACGTTCACGGGGTCTCCCCTCGTGGACGCAATCAGCCGAAGGGGCTGCTCGAGGACAGGGCCTCGCACCGGATCGGCCTCGACGACCAAAATGGTTGCCGACAGCTCAGCTATGCGGTTCGCCAACTCTTCCTCGGAGTGCAATCTGATAGGAATGTGATCTATGAAGGGGTCATAGATCACATCTGCAATCTCCTGAAGCGCTTGGAACTCGGGACCCCGAAGTGGAGCCAGCACCAGTGCCCTCGGCCTCTCTGTCAACGTCGACACCCCCGACACCACCTATTGGAAGGGGTAGACAAAGCAGCCACCCGTACCACAAGCTTGCCATGAATCGAACCAAGCGCCGCACTCTGTATGCACGGCGTGTTAGGGATGGTATGCATGGTGGGCAAGACAGGGAAGATGCTCCCTCGATTAAGGGCCTTGCTCGCTAGTGATCCGGCGACGCCGGCGCCGGAGCCCAGGACTTCGTGAGGAGCGAACCCGTGCGGTACTTCGTCCTGCGAGTAAGGAGGGTACAGGGATGAATGATGCCGCAGCAGTACTGAGGCGCTACCTGCAGGCTCAGCAAGACAAGGACATCGACGCCCTGGTGTCGTGCTGGCATCCCGATATTGAGGCCGTGCATCCACTTCGCCCCGACCGAAGCTGGCATGGTGTCGACACCTACAGACGCGCCTGGTCGCGTATCTGGGAGCAGAACCCTCGAAGCCGCTTCGAAGTGGTATCAAGCGCCGTTGTCGGGGACCGCATCTATCTCGAGGCATTGGTGGAGCACGGCGACGGAACCATGGTCCCCAGTATGAACATCCTCGAGGTCGAGGGCGGACAGATCCGTCGGGCACGCGTCTACACCGATACCCCGATGCGAGACGGTATGGACATGGACCGCTTCGTGGAAGGCTTGAATCCGTGAACCGCTGGGAGAAGGTCGGCCTGTGGAATCCCTCAGTTGCCAGGCATGGTGGAGGGAGACCTGGAGCCTGGGCGGGGACTCGAACCCCGGACCTGCGCATTACGAGTGCGCTGCTCTACCGGCTGAGCTACCCAGGCACTTGCAGCGTCGACGACCCTACGCGGCCACCTGAAGATCTGGCAACCTTCAGCGCGTACAACGCCCGAGCTCAACGAGGAGGGATTCGAGGAAGAGCGTTTCGTTCGGATTCCGGATGAGCCCGGCGGCCGCCTCAGTAATGAGGCTGATCGCTCGCTGGGCACTCCCCAACGCGGACTCCAGACCCCTCCGGGTCACCTGCGTCCCAGGGGTCTCAGCGCTCTCCTGGCCACTCGAAGCCGTCCCCGGCATGGGAGAGACAGGCACCCCGATCCCTCGGAACAGGCTGTCTCGATAGCAACGAGCGAGCACGCCGAGACCGACGCGAAGTTCTGCGATTCGCCAGCGTCGCTCCTCGCGGTGCTGGCGCTCCTGCAATGCACGCCGAGAAGCGCCGGACGCTCTCACCTCAGTCTCCGTCATTTTTCGCAGTTCCTCGGCGTGCTGGTCCCGTAGAGGCCCGAGCGCCGCATCGACTGCTGCAACAAGCTCGCTGACCAGCTCGACAACCTCCGCACCGTGGCCACTCAACCTCGATGGCACCGACCGCCAGAGCGCGAGCCGCTTGAGATAGCTGGGGTCATGCGCCAGCAGACGCGCACGTTCGAGATCGCCGTCCGCACCTTCTGCAATGGCTGCCGCCCGGTCCGACTCGACTCCCTGACCCCTCAGCCAATCCTCCAGGACGAGAACTGGGATCGGCGGGAACAACACTTCGACGCACCTGCTGGCGATCGTTGCCAACTCGGGGGGGACGTCGTCCGCCATCAAGATGAATACCGTCGACGGAGGTGGCTCCTCGATCGTCTTCAACAATGTCGGAGCAGAACGGATGGCAAGGTGCAGGTCTTCGACGACGAGCACCTGACGAGCTGCCACAACTGGTCTGCGCTGGGCGAGAGCGATCAACCGGCGTGCTTCGTCGATTCCCAGCGATGCGCCGGTGCGCTCGATCATGGCGAAGTCCGGGTGCGTTCCTGCCAACGCCCGACGACAATCCGCACACCGAGCACAGCCACCATGCGGGCACAGCAGGGCGCCTGCAAACGCTCGGGCAGCGGCTTTCGTCCCAAAGCCGGCAGCACCTCGAAACAGGTAGGCATGAACCGGATGGCGAGCCGCCGCCATGAGCAGCGCGACCGCGGCCGGCTGGCCAATGACCTCGTCGAACAACGCCACATCGGGGCGCTGCTCACCGATAGCGCCGAGATGCGGACTTTCGGCCCGAGCGGTCACAGATGGCCCTCCGGCCAGCCCAGCCGCATCCGGACGGCCGCGACGACCTGGGCAGCGAGCGAGTCCGGGGGTTGAGAGCCGTCCACAATCAACCAGCGTCCCGGATCGGCCGCAGCAAGCGCGAGATAGCCTTCGCGGACCCGCCGGTGAAAGCCGAGACCGAGGCGCTCGAATCGATCTCCGCGCTCGGCTACAAGTCGGCTCTTTGCCACGTCGACCTCCACGTCCACGAGGATGCACAGGTCGGGCTCGAGGCCTGCAGCTGCCCAATCACAGACCACTCGCAGCTCATCGGTCTGCAAGCCCCGTCCCCAGCCCTGATACGTCAGCGTCGAAGGCGAATAGCGCTCGCTGACGACCCAGCGCCCTGACCGAAGCGCCGGCAGGAGCACTTCTTCGACATGTTGCGCACGATCCGCGGCCATCAGCAGCGCTTCGGCACGCGGACTTGGAATCGAGTGCTCATCGTAAAGAAGAAGTCGTCGGAGTGCCTGCCCCAGCACTGTGCCGCCGGGTTCATGCGTCAGCAGAGCCCCAAGGTCAGACGCAAGGCGCTCCGCTTGCGTCGTCTTGCCCGAACCGTCGATTCCTTCGAGAACGATGAAGCGCCCCCTTGGTGGTCCGGGCATCACAGGCCTTCTGTCACGCGATCACAAGGCCTGGCCGGCCTTCCTCTCGGAGGTCTCCGGCTTCCTCGTGACTGACGTGCTCTCCTCCGGACCCGCCATAGCGTTGGCTCCCGAGGTTCGCCTACCCGCGATCTGTCTCGCGCCGGCCCTTGGGCTCCCGTCGGGAGCTCCCTTCTTCGCCGTGGCCGTCTTCTTGGCGGTCGTTCCTGTCCCCTTCGTCGCCGCCTTCGCGGCGCGTCGGCGCGGCGCTGGGCTCGCAGCTCGGCGCTCGGCGAGCAATTCCGCCGCACGCTCCAGCGTGATCGTCTGGGGATCGTCGCCACGCCGAAGCGAAGCATTGATCGTTCCGTCAGTTACGTATGGCCCATAGCGACCGCTGCGAACGACTATTGGTTGCCCGGTCTCGGGATCCAGGCCAAGCTCTTGAATCGGTGCAGAAGCTTGACGGCCACGCCGTGTCTTGGGTTGGGCGAAAAGCACCCGCGCCTCGTCGAGGGTGATCTCAAGGATCTGGTCCTCGCTTGCAAGGCTCCGCGTCTCGGATCCGCGCTTGAGGTAGGGGCCAAAACGACCATTGTGAGCGACGATTTCCTCGTTGGTATCCGGGTCGACACCCACGACACGAGGGATCTCGAGTAAGGCCAATGCCTGCTCCAGGGTGATCGTGGCGGGAGACATCGCCGCGAACAGAGAAGCGGTTCGCGGCTTCTCCTCACCTTCGACCAGCTCGCCGAGCTGGACATAGGGTCCAAAGCGCCCAGCCTTGACCATGACGGGCAGCCCGGACTTGGGATCTGTCCCAAGAATTCGCTCATCTGCGGGTGCAGCGAGCAGCTCCTCGGCGCGCTCGACCGTGAGCTCGTCGGGAGCGAGGTCATCGGGGATCGAGGCTCGCTCATCGCCACGCTGGAGATAGGGTCCGTAGCGCCCGACCCGCACCACGATCTCACGGCCCTGCGCGTCCGTGCCGATCGGAATCGAGTTGATCTCTCGGGCATCGATCTCACCCAGATGCCGTGCGACCGCCGACTTGAGGCCGAGGCGAAGAGTTTCGCGATGTTCACTGTCGGCATTATCGGATTGCGCGTTGCCTTCGCTGCCGAAATAAAAGCGAGTCAGCCAGGGAAGAGCCTCCTCACGCCCATTTGCGATGTCATCAAGCTCGTCCTCCATCACGGCGGTGAACCCATAGTCGACCAAGTCGCCGAAATAGCGCTCCAAGAGCCCGACAACCGCAAACGCGGTGAACGTGGGAACCAGTGCCGAACCCTTCTTCCAGATGTAGCCGCGGTCGAGGATGGTCGAGATCACTGAGGCGTAGGTCGACGGCCGCCCGACACCGAGATCCTCCATCGCCTTCACCAACGATGCTTCGGTGTACCGGGCCGGAGGCTGGGTGACATGGGAAGTCGCGTCGAGCTCGATGACAGACACCCCTTGCCCTTCGCGCAATGGGGGAAGAATGACCTCGCGGTCCGCCAGCTCCGCTTCCGGGTCGTCTTCCCCTTCGACATACGCACGCAAAAACCCTGGAAACGCGATCACGCGTCCATTGGCGGAGAATTCTGCCTCCGAGCCCGCGAAGGCACGCGCCGTGCTCGACACGATTCCGGTCAGACGCACCTGTGCACTCGTCCCCGTTGCGTCTGCCATCTGAGAAGCGACGGTGCGCTTCCAGATCAGCTCGTAGAGGCGAAGCTCGTCTCCGGAAAGGACAGCTGCAGCCTCCTCCGGGGTTCGGAACGTCTCGCCAGCCGGTCGGATTGCCTCGTGTGCTTCCTGCGCGTTCTTTACCTTGCGCTCGTAGCGCCTCGGCTTTGCAGGAACGTATTCACGACCGTAAAGTGCAGCGGCCTGCTTGCGTGCCGCCGAGAGCGCTTCTTCTGACAACGTCGTCGAGTCGGTTCGCATGTAGGTGATCCAGCCCTGCTCGTACAGGCGCTGGGCAACCTGCATCGTTCGCTGAGCACTGAAACGCAACTTGCGCCCGGCTTCCTGCTGGAGCGTGGAGGTGATGAAGGGTGGTGACGGGGACCGACGAAACGGTCGCTCCGTAACCGAACGCACCGTGAACAGCACGCCTTCGAGGCCCTCTACGAGGGAGCGAGCCGTCTGCTCTTCGAGCAGCACCGTACTCCCGGGCTGAGCCAGCTCACCGGTTGCCGTGAAATCTCTGCCGGTAGCAATCGGCCGATGATCGAGCGAGACGAGCGATGCGCGGAAAGTGGGTTGGTCGCTCGATGACCCCTCCCGGGCCACCGCTGAGGACCTGCCGTTGCGAGGCTCTTGCACCGGAGTCCCCTCAGCTGCAAAGGTGCCGTCGACTCCCCACCATGTCGCCGACCGGAAATGCATGCGAGCACGCTCTCGCTCAACCACCATGCGCGTGGCAACGCTTTGCACGCGACCGGCGGATAGTTTTGGCATGACTTTGCGCCACAGGACTGGCGAAAGCTCATAGCCGTAAAGGCGATCCAAGATCCGGCGCGCCTCTTGCGCGTCGACAAGTCGTCGGTCAAGTTCACGCCATTCTTCGACTGCCCGTCGAATGGCGGTGGGCGTGATCTCGTGGAAGATCATTCGCTTGACTGGGATGCGGGGTGCAAGGACCTCGGTCAGATGCCAGGCAATCGACTCTCCCTCACGATCTTCGTCGGTGGCCAGGTAGAGCTCGTCAGCCTCCTTCAAGCGCCGACGCAGATTGGCGACAACGGTCTGCTTCTCCGGCGAAACGACATAGAGCGGTTTGAAGCCGTTGTCCACGTCGACGCCAAGCCGAGCCCATTCCTCCCCCTTGTACGCAGACGGAATCTCCCGCGCACTCCGGGGAAGGTCGCGAATGTGACCGATCGACGACTCTACGGTGAACTCGGGTCCGAGCATGGATGCGATGGTTCGGGCTTTCGCCGGCGACTCCACGATCACGAGTGCTCTAGCCACGTGTCATGCCTCCGAAGGTTTCGAGCCTGAGCGAACCGCAGTTCGTCTCACGACCAGAACCCGAGTGTGAACCTATTCGAAGGAACTCTCGAGCTGGGCAATTTGCTGGGTGACCGGCGCGGCGATCGGAGCCTGCGCTCCGATCATCGCCTCCGTCTTGCGTTTCGAGAAAGCAACCGCGCCCAGCAAGACGACGAGAGCTGCAGCTGCCAACGCATAGCGGGCGGCATCATGGTGCCGGAGGGTGATGACCGCGGGGAGGATGAGCAATGACACGAGGTTCATCACCTTGATCAGCGGATTCAGCGCCGGACCTGCGGTGTCCTTGAAGGGATCCCCGACGGTGTCACCGATCACCGCAGCCCGATGGGACTCTGATCCCTTTCCGCCGATGTTGCCGTCCTCGATGTATTTCTTCGCGTTGTCCCACGCCCCGCCGGAGTTGGACAGCGTGTTGGCCATCAGCTGGCCAGTCAGGATAGCGGCCGCCAAAAATGCACCAAGAGCCAGGTAGTTGATGCCGAATCCGATGATCACCGGCGAGAGTATGGCCAACAATGCCGGGGTTGCCAGCTCTCGCTGCGCCGCTGCAGTGCAGATGGAGATCACCCGCCCGTACTCAGGCTTCTCCGTGTAGTCCATGATCCCAGGGTGCTCTCGGAACTGCCGGCGCACCTCCTGGACGACGGTGCCTGCGGAACGGCCCACCGCTCGGATTGCCAATGAGGAAAACAAGAAGGCAATCGAGCCCCCCACCAGCAACCCGATGAACGTCGTCGGGTTCGCTACGTTGATCTGAGTGGCGACGTCTTGGAAAAGCTTCGTGCCGGTCGCACGCAGGCCGAGCTGCGATCCAATGGTCTCAACGAAGGAGGCGAACAAGGCGACCGCGGCAATTACTGCCGAGCCGATGGCCACGCCCTTGGTGATCGCCTTGGTGGTATTCCCCACGGCGTCAAGGCTCACCATGATCCGTTCACCTTCTCCGGTGAACTCCCCCGACATCTCGGCCACGCCGGCGGCATTGTCCGAGACTGGCCCGAAACTGTCCTCCGAGACGATCATCCCGGTCGTCGCCAGTAACCCGATGCCGATCAGGGCAACTAGATAGAGCGATAGCTCTATGTTGCCGTGACCCAGACCCACGGCAACGCCGATGGCAATCGCAATCGCGATGATGGCCCAGACCGACGACTCAAGCCCGATCGAGAATCCCGCCAGGACCGTCGTCGCCGGGCCCGTACGTGCGGACTCGGCAATTTCGCGAACTGGCTGCCGTTCAGTAGAGGTGAACTGCTCGGTGATCTGGGTCGCCACGAGAGAAAGGAGAACGCCGGTCAAAACGGCATAGAAGACCTTGAGATTGTGGACGTAGTACTGGGCCACAAAGAAAGCACCAAGGACCGTCAGTACGGCAGCAGTCCAGAAACCACGGTTGATCGGAGACAGTGCATGACGATCTTTGGGCCGGGCGCGTACTACGTACACGCCAATGACCGAAGCAAAGATACCGATCGCCGGAACAATGAGCGGAAAGAGGACAGCCGGTGTCGGGTTCTGATGAATCGTCCGGAACCCGGCGAAGCCGAGGATCAACGATGAGATGATCGTGATCTCATAGGACTCGAAGAGGTCGGCGGCCATGCCGGCACAGTCACCGACGTTGTCACCGACGTTGTCTGCAATGGTTGCCGCATTGCGCGGATCATCCTCGGGGATCCCAGCCTCAACCTTGCCGACAAGGTCGGCACCGACGTCCGCTGCCTTCGTGAAGATCCCACCGCCGACACGCATGAACAGCGCCAGCAATGAAGCTCCGAAGGCGAACCCCACAAGAACCGCCGTCGCATCGTTTTGGAAGATGAACACGATGGTCGTGGCCCCGAGCAGCCCGAGCCCGACGCAAAGCATCCCAGTGATCGCTCCAGTCCGAAAGGCCACCCTCAGGGCGCCGGCAAGTCCTCCACCGCGCGACGCTGCAGCAGCGGTTCGAACGTTGCCACGGACAGCGAGGCTCATCCCGATGAACCCAGTAAGACCCGAGAACGCCGCACCAAAGAGGAAACAGATCACGCGATACAGACCAGCTTCCCCAAAGGACAGGGCGATCGATCCATCCGGTCGAACGACCTTGGTCGCCGTGAAGAAGATGAGGACTGCAAGGGGTACGACAATGATGGCGATCGCGCGGAATTGCCGCTTCAGGAAGGCCTCCGCGCCTTCCTGAATCGCCCTGGCGATCTCCCGCATCTTGGCGGTGCCCTGGTCCGATCGCAGCACGCCGCGCATCAGCACCAATCCGGCTCCGATGCCGACGAGACCAGCCACGAGCGACACCACCAGCCACGCTCTGTCGGTGCTTCCGATGTGGAACGCCTGGTACCCGCCCTCGGCCGCCAGCCGAGTCATGCTCAGCATGTTCGACGTTCCTTTCGTCCGATCGTTGCTACCAAGCTTTCATTCCCTGTTCTGACGAGTTCCTATTCCTGCTTTCCCGTGCCTGTTGCGCGCGGCGGCCACCAGGTCACGTTCTCGCGGCCCCGAAGGGTCCGCCAAGCCGGCCGAGGATACACCGGCCGGCTCCCGAGTCCGATCACCCCTGGGACCCGCCGACCAGAGCATACGCCCAGAGCGACGACACCCCTCCTAGCATGATGACCATGGAGGCGGCATTCTTCGATCTCGACAAGACCGTTATTGCCAAGCCCTCCATCGCGGCCTTCGGACGACCGCTGCGCAGGCAGGGATTCATCAACCGGCGAACCATGCTTCGAACGCTCATCTTCCAAGCTCTCTACCTGCAGCTAGGCGCTGACGAACGTCGGTTGGCACGGATCCGCGAATCGATGCTGGCGGTGACCAGGGGCTGGGAGCGTGAGCGGGTCATGAGAGCCGTGCGAGACGCCCTGCTGCCGACAATAGAACCCCTCATCTACTCTGAGGCCCTTGAGCTCATGGCCGAGCATCGCGCCGCAGGTCATCGGGTCTATCTCGTCTCCGGCGCTCCTGAAGAGATCGTTCGCCCTCTGGCCGAGCTGCTCGGTGTTGACGGTTGTATCGCCTCGAAGGCCGAAGTCGACGAAGATGGCCGCTACACGGGCCGGGTCTCGCTGTATGCCGACGGCCCCCACAAGGCACGAGCAATGGTCGAGTTGGCAAAGACCCATGAGCTCGACCTCACGGCGTCGACGGCCTACTCCGACTCGGCAACCGATCTTCCGATGCTCGAGATCGTCGGCCATCCCGTCGCCGTCAATCCCGATCGGGTCCTCGCGGGGATCGCCCGTGAACGGGGCTGGGAGATCCGCAACTTCACCCGCCCGGTCAGGATCCGAGACCGCTTGAGTGGACGAACGTCCGTCTTGTCCACCGGGCTGGCCCTCGCGCTGACCGCGTTAGTGCTCCGAGCGCATTCCAGGCGACGGCACCGACTGACGACTAGCCCGGCGCCCGTCGGTCTCTGACCGGGCCCCTCCCCTCTCCGCCACTACCGGATCCGGGACTTGCCCCTCCCTGCCCTCAGGCCGTACGCAGGCGGCGAGCCGCGATGACACCGAGGGCAACAAGCAATGCCACAAACATCAGCTTCTTCATCCCCCCGATCGTATTCGGACCCTCGGCCGTCGAGGGGTAGATCTTGATTGATCTCGGCGCGCCCATCGCTCGAGTCGACGACCCCGGCGAAACACCAGGTCAAGGAGCTAGGATGTGGGGCGCTCAGACAGTGAGGAGGTCCCTCGCCCCGGTGTCTGACGAGGGGTGACGCAGCTTGGACATGGCCCGGGCTTCGATCTGGCGAATCCGCTCACGGGTCAGGTTGAAGTACTCGCCAACCTCCTCGAGGGTCCGAGGTTCGCCACGATCGAGACCGAAGCGGAGACGGAGGATCTCCCGCTCACGCTCATCGAGAGGCGAAAGCAACCGCCCGATCTCCTCGGGGAGGAGCGACACCGCTGCGACCTCGAAAGGTGACTCCGCGGAGCGGTCCTCAACCACATCACCGAGCTCGGCATCCCCGTCTTCTCGCAGCGGCTCAGACAGTGAGAGCGGCTCTGCACGAAACCGAAGGGCCTCGATCAGCTTGTCCTCTGGCATCTCGACCTCGACGCCGAGTTCTGCCAGCGTCGCAGGACGACCGAGCTTGAGCTCCAAGCGCGCCTGGGCCTTTTGGACACGCGCCAAGGTGTCCCCGGCGTGCACGGGGAGGCGGATCGTTCGGCCCGTATTCGCAATCCCCCTGGTGATCGCTTGGCGAATCCACCAGGTCGCGTAGGTGGAGAACTTGAAGCCTTTGCGCCAATCGAATTTCTCGACCGCATGCATCAAGCCGAGGTTGCCCTCCTGGATGAGATCGAGGAGGGGCAAACCCGAGGCTTGGTACTTCTTTGCGATCGAGACCACCAGCCGGAGGTTCGACTGGACAAAGGTCTGTTGTGCACGCTCGCCTCGGATGACCGCACGACGCAGCTCCCGTCGCCGGGCCGCAGTGAGGCCCTTCGCCTCCCGGAGAGCCACCTCTGCCTCACGACCAGCCTCGATCGCCTGGGCCAACCGAACTTCGTCGTCCTTGGTCAGGAGGGGATACTGCCCGATGTCCGTGAGGTAGAGCCGGACCAGGTCCTCGTCATCCCGCTCGATGCGTTCCTTCGCCAACGTCTACGGCACCCTTCGTCTCGAGGGCGAAACTCCCGGATCACGCCCCGTTCCCCGGACGACCGCCTCGCCGACCGCAAACGGCCCCGCCCCCGAGCCTTCGGGTTCGAGGGTCCTGGGGACGAGTCGGTGTACCGGCATTTTACTGACTTCGTCAACCCGTCTAACCGGGCCGGCTTCGTCAACCCGTCCGGCCGGTCCGAAATGGTCCCTGCAGCAATCCCCCACCCCGATGGGCCGCCACGATCTGGGATTCCAGGCGATGCGCTACCTGGGCGACGACCGCGACATCGTCGGGACCAGTGATGAGGTCTTGCAGGAGGGCCTCGCCGGCACGCCAGTCCCTCACCTCGTCCCGCAAGACCAGATCGAAGGCACGCTGAAGTGGTCCGTCACACACCGAGGCCGTCGCGCTGAAATGACGGTCGTAGGTGGCGACGATCCGGGGCACCACTACTCGGTAGAGCGCTCCCACGCAGCGCAGGGCAGCATGACGGCTCGAGTCGATCTCGAGCGAGGCCAGCGACGAGGAGAGCGCCTGAATCGTCGTCTCATCGGGACGCACCCATGTCTCGGCCGCGACTTCGCCGATGACGGGCAATCGCTCTCCAAAGAGCTCGGCATGCCACGCGTGGTGGCGGCTAATCCGGTCGAGATGCACCTGCACCGCAGGCTCGGCCAGCCCCGTCGACCAGGATCCGAGAATCTCGAAGAGTCGTCGCTCGAAGAAGCAATAGCGTCCAACCAACTCAGCCGACTCTTCGAGCGTGAGCGGCGAGGATGACCCCAAGGGGACGACACCGGCCTCGGGACTACGGGACAAGCGCACAGAACGATCCATTTCAGTGATACCGGTTGGTGATCGGCATTCGACGATCCTTGCCGAATGCCTTCGTCGTGACCCGTACGCCCGGAGGCATCTGGCGGCGCTTGTACTCGGCGGCATCGACGAGCGCGACGACCGAAGCGACCACGTCGGGATCGAAGCCGGCTGCCACCATCTCTGGAGGAGTGAGGTCCTGTTCGACGTAGGCAGCAAGCACAGGATCGAGCACCTCGTAGGGCGGTAAGGTCTGATCGTCGCGCTGGTCCGGCCGGAGCTCGGCTGAAGGTGGCTTCTTGAGCACCGATTCAGGGATCGGCATCAGTGGTTCCCGCTCTATCGCATTGCGGTATCGGCAGAGCTCGTACACGAGGGTCTTGGGCACGTCTTTGATCACGGCAAAGCCCCCTGCGGAATCTCCGTACAAAGTGGAGTACCCCGTAGCCATCTCACTCTTGTTCCCAGTCGTCAGCACGATCCAGCCTGTGGCATTCGAAAGAGCCATGAGCACGACCCCGCGGATTCTCGACTGTAGGTTCTCGTCTGTAAGCCCGGTGGGCTCGCTCCCGAGGACCGGACGCAACATCGAAGCCAGTGCGACGTGAGCCGCCTCGATGGGCACTTCCCACAGGTCGATCCCTAATCGAGCCGCAAGCTCCTTGGCATCCGAACGCGATCCGGGACTGGAATATCGGGAAGGCATCGAGACGGCATGGACCCTCGAGGCTCCAACGGCATCGGTTGCGATCGTCGCCACGAGGGACGAATCGACGCCGCCCGAGATCCCCACGAGAACCTCGCTGAAGCCATTCTTCTCCAGATAATCCCGGGTTCCGAGCACCAGCGCCGCATACACCTCGGCCTCCAGTGACAGGACAGGGGGGAGAGGAGACGGTCGCCAACGCCCGGCGTCGCGTGGTGCCGCAGTGACCGGGACCACCTGGGGAACCGGCCGTCTCCCTAGCTCAGCGCTCGGGACTGAGGAATTCTTGTGGCCGCGCCCTACGGAAACGTCGACGATGACGAGGTCCTCCTCGAACTGCTTCCCCGCCGCGAGCAACTCGCCGTCTGCTGACAAGACAAGACTCGCTCCGTCGAAGACCAGCTCGTCTTGACCACCGACCTGGTTGACATAGACGATAGGGCAGCCGGTCTCTGCCGTACGTCGACGGAGCATCGCCAGGCGCTCCTCTCGTCTTCCACGTGAGTAAGGAGAGGCGTTGAGGTTGACGATCAACTCTGCACCGCTTTGGGCAAGCTCTAACGCTGGACCTGCGGTGGCCCAGATGTCTTCGCAGATCGAGATCCCTACAACCACCCCACCAATTCGGTAGAGCGCCTGCATCTGGCGCCCCGGGACGAACCATCGTTGTTCGTCGAAGACTCCATAGTTGGGAAGCAGGCGCTTGTGGTACGTCCCGAACACAGTGCCGCCCGCACAGACGGCTGCGGCATTGGCGATCGGTACCGGAGGAAGCGCTCCCGCCCTGTCATCGGCACCAGACCGGCTCCCGTCCTCGAGGGGCTCGACGAAGCCGACGACGACGGCACAGTCCGCCGTTGCCCGTGCGAGCTCGCCTAGGGCGGAGGCCGTATCGAAGAGAAACCCGGGTTTCAACAGGAGGTCTTCGGGGGGGTAACCGGTGATGGCGAGCTCCGGTACGACCAACAGGTCGGCGTTTGCGGCTTCGGCCCGCTCTAGGGCGCGGCGGACCCGGTCGATATTGCCCTTGAGGTCGCCCACCACCGTGTCGAGTTGTGCGGCCGCGATCCGAAGGTGGGCCACGGCGCCATCCTAACGGCGCCAGTCGTCACTTCCGGATGAGGTTCCGGTCCACGCCTTCCGGGCAGACGTGGCGGAGGAATGTCCACGGTGCTCAGGGCAAGCGGTCCTGCCTCACGAGGACTACCCAGGCATAGCCACGAATCAGCCTAGGGAGCCTCGACCTCCACCCGCCCGTGCCGCAGAATCAGCGATTCCTGGGACGTTGCCTCGAAGGCGAAGCTCCGCGACCCCTCTGAGGTCGTTCCGTTGTCGAACACCGAAACCGCGATGTCTTGGCCCGGAAAGGACGGAGACGCGAAGCGAACCGCGATGCGTCGGACGCGCCGCGGATCGCCACCAGCCGCCAGGGCGATCAGTGCCCTGCTGACCACGCCAAGAGTGCACATGCCCTGGTTGAACTTTCCGGGGAACCCGATGCTGCGGGCGGCCACGTCGCTCACATGGATGGTCGCCCGATCTCCCGACGCTCCTGCATACCGGTAAGTCTGATCCCTTGTCGTCGGCAGCCACATAGTGCCAACCGGGTTGGACCGTGCCTCTTCAGGAAAGCCGTGATCCGGTACCTCTGCTCCCCGACTCCCGCCAGTCGCCGCTCCCATCATGATGGTCGACCAGAACTGCTCCACCACCGTCTCCCCAGCGTCGTCGACGCTCACAAGGCGAGTGAAGACATTCATGCCCGCCTTGCTCGTCACCACCGCGCAGCGTTCCGCCGTCGTGTGCAGGGTCATGCCCGGCATCAGCGGCTTCCGGATGTAGAGATCGTGCTCCCCATGAGCGCCACCACGTGCCCCGGCTGTTGCCTCGGGAGGCAGTGGCGCCAACCCAGTGAGGAAGGCCTGAAGCACTGGCACCACGACGTAGGTGGGCGGCGTGGCCAGTCCATCCCGATACAACGGGTTGTCATCGTTGATCGCCAAGGCGAAGGCATAGATCTCGTCAGGATCGCAATAGTGCGTAAACGGCTCCGATCGCTCACCTAGGGGCACCAGCGTGCTGTCCATCGAAGTCCTCCCTCGGCTCCTCCCCGACCGATGCCTCGACCGATCGCGGCAACGTTCGTGCTCCGGCCTGCGTCGACCCCCGCGATGGCGACCAGCGTCCAGGCGCGGGCCTGCATTATGTTCTGCCTTCGCCAGGAGCGTCGAGACCGGTGAGAGGCAGATTGTCAGCGAGCGCGACGCTCAGCCTCCCGGGAGTCCCGCGCAGCCCGACGAATGTCTTCCCCACGCCGCTCCCACCGACGCCGCTCCCTGACGATGGTGGGCGGCGACGCCCGGCTCGAAGCATTCGGGTTTTCTGCGAAACGAGAAGCCCGCCCGTTTGTCTCAGCAGAGGGCACGGCGCCTTGGTCGCTCACTCCAGCCAACGCCGAAGCGTGCAACGTTGGCCGGCGCCATGGAGCCAACCTTCTGGGTGGAAACTACGTCGGCAACTGCGCTGCGAGTGCGGCACAAGCAAGGTTCCCGGGCCGGAAGCAGACGTGTGATTCAATGCTGTAGGGCCATTCGTCGATGCAAGCCGCTCACCCGGTATGTCTTCGTAGACGATCTTGACCGGCAAGCCCACCGTGAGGTCTTCGTTAGGAATTCCACGGGTGTTCCCGACGACGATGCACGGGCGTGGTTTCTCGACGAGCTTGGCCATCGATCACATACGGAACCTCGTCATTGAATCGCCCGTAGCCCCGATGCACGATCGTGTAGCTGAAGACTTCTGCATCTCCTGAGGCCTCTGTCCGTTCCAGCCCTTCGGACAAGCACGAGCGACATGCAGGATACGGTGGCCAGTTGTAATCACCACAAGAAGAACACCGCGGGAAGAGGAACTTGTGGCGCTCCAGTGCTCCCCAGAACGGGCGATTCGCTTCTGAGATCTCCGGAAGCAGCTTGAGATATGGCGGTTTCATCACCCCGGGCTCCACTCGCAGTCATCACGCGTCCGTCCTCAATCCACGGCCATGACCAGCGTGCTGCCGATTCCGTGCACCGCGAAGCCTTGCTGCTGCGCCACGCCGATCTTTGCACCGGGAACCTGACGGGCGCCGCATTCGCCCCTCAGCTGCTTGACCACTCCAATCACCATGAGACCCGAAGGATCCCCGCAGTGGCTGTTCGAAAGTACGCCACCGTCAGGGTTCACCGGCAAGGACCCTCCGAGTCGGGTATGGCCTTCCTTGACAAAGGCAGCTCGCCGAGCCCACAAAAACCCATCTCCTCAAGATTGCGCAATCCAGCCACAGTGACGCAGTCCTCCCCACGACATCGACATCATTACGACTAACACCGGCCAAGCCAAACGCCCGATCGGTCGCTTTGCGGACGGACCTCCCCTCATCGAAGAACCAAGGATCTGTGAAGCTGACATAGAAGTCCGTGTAGACCGCCTCTGCCCCGCCGAGGATTTACACGGGCTTCTTCGGACAATCCCGAGGGCGCTCGACCGAGGTCAACACAACTGCGTACCCACCCAAAGAACAGTCGAGGAGGTGGAGCGGATCAGCGATCCTCCTCGAGGCGAGGACGTCATCTACCGTGATCTCGCCTCGGTGACCCATGTACCTGCGCCCGACGCGAGTCAACGAGCCGCTCCATGCCCGAGCACGGGTCGTAGGGAGGAGTCGACGGGTGGTCACCGCGCATGCAGAGATCGTCAACGGAAAGCCGACCGCCCGCGTCTACGAGACCGCGGGCTCACCATGATGAGGTAATCGGACGCTTCGGATGTCGCGGAGAGCAGGGAACACTGAAGCCTGACCAGTGCCGAACCAGAAAGAGCGGATTCGAACCGACAGAACGCATCGCTGTAGGCAACCTGTCGCCACACCGAAGTGCAGCATCCCCGAGGTGTGGCTGACCACGGGCCCACCGCCTACGGACGTCCCCACGGCTGGAGCCCAGGGATTCCGGGACGGCGCGGCAGCGGCGATCCGGCGCGCAAGGCGTGCGTTTCCCAGAGGCTCTCCGGGATGGTTCCTCCAAGCAGTGCAGTACCGGACGAACCCAGCGACTACAACACTTCTCCCAGCGGTTAGATGTCGTAGTACAGGGCGAATTCCCAGGGATGCGGGCGCAACCGGACCGGCTCTGCTTCCTGGGTCCGCTTGTAGTCGATCCAAGTTTCAAGAAGATCGTCAGTGAAGACACCACCGACCCTAAGAAAACCGTTGTCCGCCTCAAGGGCATCGAGAACCGCTTCAAGCGATCCTGGGGTTTGAGCCATTTTGGCGGCAACCTCAGCGGGGAGGTCGAAGAGGTCTTCGTCTACCGGCTCGGGCGGCTCAATCTTGTTCTGAACGCCGTCAAGTCCAGCCAAGAGCATGGCGGGAAAGGCGAGGTACGGGTTGCACGACGGGTCCGGGCAGCGGAACTCGATGCGCTTGGCCTTGGGACTTTGCGAATACAAAGGGATTCGTACGGCCGCGGACCGGTTCCGTTGCGAGTAGACGAGGTTCACCGGTGCCTCGTAGCCAGGAACGAGCCGCTTGTACGAGTTGGTAGTCGGTGCGACGAAAGCAAGGAGGGCGGGCGCGTGCTGCAGAAGACCACCGACATACCAACGGCCGATGTCTGACAGACCCCCATAGCCGTCTCCGAAGAACAAGGGTTCCCCTTCTTTCCACAAGGATTGGTGACAGTGCATTCCCGAACCGTTGTCCTGGAAAAGGGGTTTCGGCATAAACGTCGCAGTGAATCCGGCCTCATGAGCGACGTTTTTCACGATGTATTTGTAAAGCATCAACTTGTCAGCCATCGACAGCAAAGAGTCGAATCGCATGTCGATCTCGGCTTGCCCGCCGGTCGCAACTTCATGGTGCTGGATCTCTACCTCGATGCCCATGCGTTCCATCGTTAGGATCATCTCGGAACGCAGATCCTGGAACTTGTCCGACGGGGGAACAGGAAAGTACCCCTCTTTCGGCCGCAACTTGTAGCCGAGGTTGGGGCCTTCGGGCCGATTCGTATTCCAGTGACCTTCGATCGAATCAACTCGGTAAGAGGCGTAATTGACATCTTGGCCGTACTGCACCTCGTTGAAGATGAAGAACTCTGCCTCGGGACCGAAGTAGGCCACGTCCGCGATGCCAGTCGAGAGCAAGTACTGCTCAGCCTTACGGGCAACGTGGCGCGGATCGCGTGAGTAGGGTTCTCGGGTCACGGGGTCGTGGACAAAGCAGTTGATGTTGAGTGTCCGGTGACGCCGAAAGGGGTCGATCACAGCTGTGTCGGGGTCCGGCAGCAAAATCATGTCGGATTCTTGGATCTGCTGGAAGCCACGGATGGACGAGCCATCGAAGCCGAATCCCTCCGTGAAGACCTCTTCGGTCAGCTCGTGAGCCGGAGCCGAGAAATGTTGCATCATGCCCGGGAGGTCGCAGAATCGGACGTCGACGAGCTCAATGCCCTCATCATGGATCAGGCGGACCACCTCCGCCGGGCTGCGCTTTGTCACCGTGCCTCCAATTACTCGATCTGTCATTTGGGTTCGTCTCGCTCCGTTCGCTGCCGTCGCGCCCGATCTCAGGAGACCCTCGCATCGGCGGCCGGCAGCTCAGGACCGGTCCTCGAAGGGAGGACCCTAGACCAGCCCAGCGCAGGTGCGCTCCTCGGCGCTCGACGTGCCCCGAGTCTGACCGCCAGGCGTTTCCGTGGCGTTGCTTGGATGTGAACAGCGCGTGAACTCGTGGCTCGGCACACCCGTGGCAACGTTTGGCGCGAGAAAGATCCCTTCCGAGCTGCGAAGATGATCACATGCAAGCGCATCGGGACTACATCCTCCGTACCGTCGAAGAGCGTGGAATCCGCTTCGTCCAACTCTGGTTCACCGACGTCCTGGGCATGCCGAAAGCATTCAACATCACCCCCGCCGAGCTCGAGAACGCCCTCGACGAGGGCATGACCTTCGATGGCTCCTCGATCGACGGTTTCAGCCGTCTCCAGGAGGCCGATGTCCTCGCCCGACCCGATGCGGACACCTTCCAAGTCCTTCCCTGGTACGGGCATGACGAACCGGTGGCCCGGGTCTTCTGCGACATCTTCAACCTCGACGGCACCCCCTTCGAGGGCTGCCCGCGCAACGCTCTCCGGCGGATGCTGGACCGGGTCCACGCTGCTGGGTACCGGTTCTTTGCCGCTCCCGAGATCGAGTACTTCTACTTTGGTGACGCCGATCCTTCTCATCGACCAATACCGTTGGATGCGGGCTCATACTTCGACCTCACCGTCGCCGACCCTTCCAGCGATCTGCGGCGGCAAACTGTCCTCATCCTCGAGGAGATGGGAATTCCTGTCGAGCACGCCCAGCACGAGGATGCCCCCAGTCAGCACGAGATCGACCTGCGTTACACCGACGCCTTGACCATGGCCGACACGGTGATGACGGTGCGCCTCGTCGTCAAGGAACTCGCACGGAAGCGAGGCCTTCACGCCAGCTTCATGCCGAAGCCGCTCGCTGGAGTCCAGGGATCGGGCATGCACACACACCTATCGCTGTGGCAGGACGAGCGCAACGCATTCGTCGATCCTGACCACCGTTATGGTCTCTCATCGATCGCGCTCAAGTTCATCGCTGGTCTGCTGCGTCACGCGCGCGAGATCACCGCGGTCACCAACCAATGGGTCAACTCCTACAAGCGTCTCGTGAGCGGCTACGAAGCGCCCGTGTACATCGCTTGGGCTCGGCACAACCGTTCTGCTCTCGTCCGGGTGCCCGTCGTGAAGCACAAGAAACTCGAGTCGACCCGTATCGAGTACCGCGCACCTGACAGCGCCTGCAATCCGTACCTGGCCTTTGCGGTCATCTTGGCTGCCGGCCTGCGGGGGATCGAAGAAGACTACGAGCTGCCACCAGAAGCTGACGTCGATCTGCAGAACTCTTCCGCTGCCGTGCTCTCGGCAAAGGGCATCGGGAGCCTGCCGGTTAGCCTCAATGACGCGGTAGACGAAATGGAGCGGTCGAAGCTCCTGGCAGAGACGCTCGGCGAACATCTCTTCGAATGGTTCCTCCGGAACAAGCGAGCGGAATGGTCGGCCTATCGTTCCGAGGTCACCCAGTTCGAGCTCGATCGTTATCTCGCGGTGCTGTAATGCAGGCTGTCCCGGCAACACAGGCTGTCCCTGGGCCCCGGAGCGACCGGCGACCTTCCCGTGGCGGACCACAATGACGGGGGCTCGGTCCTGATGGACCCTCTGCTGTGTTTCCCTGATCCGCTGCCAACCGAGCTTGCAGCCCAGATCCGGCAAGCCGGCTACAGCCTCTACTGCGTGAGCAACTGGGAGCTCGCCGACGCCGCTGAACGGTCGGTCACGACGGAGGGTTGGGCAGGCGCCGTCGTTTCAGCCGTCGATGACCTAAGCGGTGCATTGGCGCTCTGTCGTCACCTCCGGCGGCGCGAAGATCCACTGAATCCGCTCCTGCTCGTCGTCGCGCGCCACCAACTTCCTGAACTCAGACTGCGCAACGAGCTCTTCGACGACTTCTGCGTGGCTCCCCCACCCCCGGGAGAACTCGCGGCGCGAATCGAGCGCATGTTCTGGCTGATCGGCCGAGCCGTCGATCAACAGATCGTCGAGCATGGTCCGCTCGTCTTGAACCTCGAGACGTATCAGGCTGCCATCGCCGGTCGGGCACTCGACCTCACCTACATGGAATACCAGCTCCTGCGGTTCCTCGCCACGAACCCGGGCAAGGTCTTCACCCGCGAGACCTTGCTCAATCGAGTGTGGGGCTACGAGTACTACGGCGGGGCACGGACTGTCGACGTCCACATTCGCCGGCTACGCGCCAAGCTCGGGGAAGAGCACGCCCATCTGATCCAGACCGTGCGATCGGTGGGATACCGGTTCGGTCAGGGGGCGTGGTCGGCGACTCGCATCGACGAGACCCGTGCCCAGGCTTCGACCTCGACCATTGCCCCAAGCGGGAGCGCCGCAACGCCGATTGCCGAGCGGGCAGGGCGGTGATCGCCGAACGCCGCAGTCCACACCTCGTTCACGAGGGAGAATTCAGCCATGTCCACGAGGTAGACCGTGGCTTTGACCACGTCGTGCAGCGCCGCTCCTTCTTGTGCGAGCACGTCGGCGAGGTTGGAGAGGGCTTGGGAGAGCTCTGCAGCGGTTCCCCCGGGAACGAGCTCCGTTTGCCCATCTGGTCCAGGACGGGTGCCGAGCTGGCCCGAGGTGACGATCCACTCACCCGCACGGACGACGGGCGAGTACGGACCGATCACGCGCGGAGCTGTCACCGTTGCACCACCGACTCATGACCGCTGGCGGCAGTCATGCCGTCGGCGCACGGTGGGCACTGCACCGAGGTCATGTGCGCCCGCGCAGGGTCGGCCACTGCGGAGGCAGCCCATCGGCCCACCATGCAGCGGCCGCCGTAGCGACGAAGACGGCGTCCGAGCCGTTCAGGGGCCAATGATCCGAGGGATGAATGGTCACCTCGACCCTGGGAGTGTCGAGAGCCGACAGGACTCCAAATGACCGGATCGTGAGGTCACACGGCTGCCCTGTCTCGTCGACGGCCACTCCTTCACTGCGCACCCACCCCAGTGCCTGGTGAACGGCACCAATGCAATACGACCGCAGCACCACCTCGTCAAGGGGCTCGCCTGCCCACACCTCGACGGCAACCGAACCGTCCTCGACGATAGCCACTCGGGCACGCCCCCCGTCGAGCCCTGTGATCTCAACCGGGACGCCCACTCTGGCCTCCCGATTCTCCTGCAGGCGCAGGCAAGCCTCGACGACAGCCGCTTCCGCCCATCCCGCACACCGCAGCCCGGGGTCGACGGGGGGACCGGCGACATCGACCTCCTCGACCACGAACCCTCCGGCAACCGACACAATCGAATCGTGCAAGGACGAAAGGCTGGGAGATCCTGGGGTCCTCGCGACCCGGATGACGCCGGTCCCATCCGCTCGCACCCCGATGGCCACCGGCGGACGCTTCGGCCCCTTGCGAACGACGTCCTCCCGGGACCAGAGCACCCGTACGGCTCGACCGGTCTCGTCGGCGAGTCGGCGCGCCAAGCCTGGCACGGGGGAGCGGCGCTTCCCGCCGAAGGCACCCCCATTGGCCAGCGGAGACGCTGGAGTTCGCCCGGGTCGACACCAACTGGCATCCAGCTCGAGATACGCAGGTTCCACCCAGGTGGTCCGCAGCGTCAGTGCCCATTCACCCGTTGGGACCTCCAGTGGATACGCCAGCGGACGGCTGCTGTTGCGGCCCTGGATCTTTCCCGAGAGGCGGCGAGCCTCGACGAGGTTCTCCCCAACGACGACACCGCCGTCCCTACCGACCAAAGCCACCAACGCATCTCTGGGAGCCGTGTCGTCGGCGAACCCGCCCCCACCCAGGGCAATGGAAGGGCCGTTCGACTGGATGTGGCCACCTTCGAGCTGGGCTCGCCAGGCGGAGAGCAGCGGGTCGGTGCTCCGGATTCGGCGAGCCGATCCTTTGTGGTCTTTCTCCTCACCCGTTGCTCCACCGAGCAGGTCGGTGGCTGCCTCGACGATCGTCTGCCAACCGGTGCAACGGCAGAGGTGGGCCCGGAGGGCTGAGCGAATACGGCCATCGAGCGCTCCCTCGTGGCCGGCGCGGCGAAGCGCACTGGCACGCTCACCCGAGGCACTCCGCAACGCAGCGTCGGAACCAGCAAGCGCTGCCAGGCGCATGATGATCCCCGGCGTGCAGAAACCGCACTGGCTAGCTCCGACTGCCGAGAACTGCCGAGCCCAACGCTCCCGGAGCTCGGGATCGAGACCTTCGATCGTGGTCACGGTACGGCCCGCAACTCGACGTGCCGGCGTGACGCAAGAAACCCTCGGCGATCCGTCCACCCAGACCGTGCAACACCCGCACTGACCCTGGGGGCTGCAGCCATCCTTTACGGAAAGGCACCCCAGATGCTCTCGTAGGACCTCCAGGAGCGAAGCTCCTTCGTCCGGGAGCGCGACCCACTCACCATTGAGACAGAACCGCAACGGTCCAGGAGCCGCTTGTGCGCTTCCTTCGTCTGAGGTGGTAACTGCTACGCGACGGTCAACGGACGGCTGCACGACATCGGCCAATACCAGCCGGCACACGCCAACCGGCGACGAAGCCGTGAGCCCTCAGAGTTCGGGGCACGGCGAATCAGCTGAACGACGACCCGCAGCCGCAGGTCCTCGTGGCATTGGGGTTCTCGATGTGGAACCCCGCATCCTGCAGCCCGTCGTGGTAGTCGAGGGTCGCCCCGGTCAGCAATTCGGCGCTCGTCGGATCGACCACCACCTGGACGCCGCCGAACTCCCTCACGATGTCGTCAGCGGCGATCTCGGTGTCGAAGAACATCTCGTAGCTGTAACCCGAACAACCGCCTGGACGTACTGCGACTCGGAGAGCCAGTCCCTCCCCCTCTTCTTGAGCAAGGAGCTGCGCAACCTTTGCCGCGGCGGCCTCGGTGAGGGTCACGGGGTTGGGCTTCTTCCCGATGTTGACCGCCGTCGCAATCGTCATCTCGAAATGCCTCCTCGCCATCCCAGTCCTACGCCTTCACGACCATGCTAATCCGGCGGACGGCCTCCGCCGATCCGGATCCAAGGTACATCGGGCACAGTTGGCTGCCATGGCGAGGCGTTCCAGGTCGTCTCAGCCCTGCCCGGCAGTGGGGACCGGCCCGTAGAATTCCCTCGTGACCGGCGAGCACGCGTTGCGTGAGGCGCTCCGAGCAGTGATCGATCCTGAGCTGGGGGACAACATCGTCGACCTTGGCATGGTCCCATCGCTCCGGATGGACCCAGCCGGGAACGTGGTCGTGGAGGTGGCGCTCACGGTTGCGGGATGCCCCCTTCGCGCCCAAATCGAGCGCGACGTCCGGATACGGCTCGAGAACCAGCCCGGAGTCACCTCGGTCGAGATCCGGACCACCGAGATGGATCGACGCAGCAAGGAAGCACTGATGGCTCGAGCACGGTGGAAGGCGCGAGAGAGCGCCCCTCCGACCATGGTGCCCGATTCGGCCAGAGTCCTGGCGATTGGCTCCGGCAAGGGCGGGGTTGGCAAATCCTCGATCGCGGTCAACCTTGCCGTTGCTCTGGCACGGCGAGGGTTGACGATCGGCCTCCTCGACGCAGACATCTGGGGGTTCTCGGTTCCCCGACTCCTCGGGCTCCAAGGAGAGATCGAGGCGCGCAAGGGGAAGATGGTTCCCCTTGAGCGCCGAATGGGTGACGGACGCCTACGCGTGCTATCGATGGGCTTCCTCGCAGACGAGGAACGTGCCATCATGTGGCGGGGCCTCATCTTGAACCGAGCGGTCCAGCAGTTTCTCGAGGACGCCCATTGGGGGGATCTCGATTACCTGCTCATCGACCTCCCACCTGGAACCGGCGACGTGCAGATGGGGCTCGCCCGCATGCTGCCCCGCACCGAGCTCCTCATCGTCACCACGCCACAGCTCACGGCTCAGCGCGTCGCTGCGCGCGCAGCCGACATGGCGCGTCGCGGTTACCTGCGGGTCGCCGGAGTCATCGAGAACATGTCGGATTTCACCTGCGAACACGGCACGACGTACGCGTTATTCGGATCGGGAGGAGGCGAACGTCTGGCAACGGACGTCGGGGTGCCACTCGTGGGCCGGATCCCGCTCCACCCGGCGCTCGCGGCGGGAGGCGATGCCGGAATGCCGGTCGCGGCGGGTGACGGCGAGCTCGCTGCACAGTTCTCGGCACTAGCTGGCCGTATCCTCGCAGACATCGCCCCATTGATCGAGACGTCATCGTGCAGTGCGCGGATGCTCGAACAGCTCGAGCGCGCCCTTCCAGCATCTGCCGCTTCTCCCGCCGGCGCCGGCGCGGAGACCAGCCAGCCGAGCTGAGGGTCCTCGACGGCCAATCGGGTCAGGGCGGCGCCCTCATGGCGACGACACGCCGGTCAGGGCCTCCAGGAGCGCTTCCACATCAGAGAAGCGCTCCAACAGCTCAAGGTGTTGCACCTGCGGCGGAAGAATGTCCATCTGGCCGCGACGGGATCGCTCGAGCGCGGTCCCAGGGGTCAGCCACTCAGAACCTGTCGTCTCAGCTGCGTCATGAGCCACCGGTTGGCAGTCTGGCGCCACGGCCAGGAAGAAGCGCGTGTCGAAACGGCGAGGCGGCCCGACCGGTGTGATCCGGTGGCTCAGGTAATGGAGCCGGTCGGTCGCCAGCATCAACTGCTCGACTCGGCATAGTTCGAGGAGGTTGAGCGTCCCTGCTTGCAGGGCTTTGCGATACCTGGCGAAGCGACGCGATATGGCCGGATCGACCAAGGACAGAAGCGATCGATTCCCATCATCGGAGCGATATGCCATAAGGATCCCAGCCTCTTCAAATGACTCGCGGATGGCGGCCACCCAGTACGCGAGGCCTCCGGAGGCAATACCGAGGTACCGACTGGCTTGCTCATCGGTCATGTCAGCACAAAGCGATGCGATCTGAGGATCGCGATCGGCATCCTCTACCGCGCCACCCGGAAACACGTGAGCCCCTCGCGCGAACACGGCGCGTGTGGTTCGCCGGAGCAGCAAGACCTCGAGCGGACCCTCAGGACCTCCGTGACCTCGGACCAGCACGAGGGTAGCGGCAGGACGTGGCTGCGGTTGGGCTCCTTCCTTCACCAGGGAGCCGGCCACGGGGACGACCCTATCGGCCAGGGGATCCCGGCGAACCCGGTCCAGGCGGCGCCTCGTCTACGCTGAGGCGATTCCCGAGCGAAGCATTGCTCCCAGACCCCCACAGCGATGGGGCCCTTGACAACGGCGAGGATCTCTTATGCCTGACAAGCCTGGATCCCCGGGAGGTCGAACACAGGCCGACAAGGAACGGAGTCGGCAGATGAGTAGGCCGGTCTCCGGTCAGCAACCGCCCAGGAAGGGCGGACGGCCCGGTCGAGCCAACGGTGACACCCGGAACGGTCGTCAGTCGTCCCGAACGAACCGATCCGACGGCACTCGCCGGGGAGGCCGACCGGCACCGCGCCCGGCAACTGCCCGGGCACGACGGCACCCGACCAGCGGCAGTGTTTTCTCGCGTTGGTCGCGTTCGACGCTTCTGACGTGGGGAACGGTCGCCGTGGTGGCGATCGTGGTGCTTGTGCTCGTCATCGTGAACATCAACACGTCCTCGTCGAACTCGAGTGGCCCTCCCCCAACGCCGACTTCTCCGACCGTCGCACGAGAGGTCACCCACATCCCGGCAAGCGTGTACGACCAAGTCGGTGTCGATTCGACACTCACCCAGGTCACCCCTCCGGTCGCCGTATCGGGCCAGCCATTGCTGGAGTTCACCGCCACCAATGGCAAGAAACTTCCCGGCGTCTACTACTTCGGCGCCGAGTGGTGCCCGTACTGCGCTGCCGAACGGTGGGTCCTGCTGGCGGCCCTTTCGCGCTTCGGCACGTTCAGCGGCCTGCACAACATGCAATCGTCTTCGACTGACGTCTTCCCGAACACCCAGACCTTCACCTTCTTCCATGTCAAGTTCAAGAGCCCCTACCTCGTCTTCAAGCCTGACGAGTACTACAGCAACAAGGTCGCGTCATCTGGCGCCGGATATGTCGTCGAGCAGCCGCCCACCCGTGCGGAGCAACGCCTCATCACGACCTATGACACGTCCAAGTACTTTCCTGGGAACCAATCGAGCTCCGGGGGCTACGCCTTCCCGTTCATCGACATCGGGAACAAGTTCCTCTCCGAGACGAACTACTCGCCTTCGATCCTGGCAGGCCTCAGCCGAGACGAGATCGCCGCTCATCTGAACGATCCAAAGAACCCGGTCACGCAGGCCATCGTGGCCAGCGCGAACTACCTCACAGCGGCAATTTGCTCAGCGACGGGGCAACAACCTTCCTCGGTCTGCACGAGCAAGGGCGTGCTCGCCGCAGCAAAGGTCCTTGGGGCATCCAAATGAGCGTTCGGCCGTCCACGGCCCCCGCCCGCGCCTCAACGAAGCAAACAGGACGCGCCGCCACGAGCAAATCGAAGGCGATGCGGGCCTCAGCGCCCGGCAGCTCTTCGGATCGTCATGCCCAAGACAGTTTCGAGCCGGCTCGGTGGCGAGTGATCGCCTCGTTGCTTCTGGCAATGATCGGAGTCGGGATCTCGTCGTACTTGACGGCGGCGCACTTCATCGGGACCAGCGCCCTTGCCTGCCCGGCGACCAGCACTTTCAACTGCGAAGCCGTCACGACGAGCCCGGAGTCCCACATTTTGGGCATCCCTGTCGCTGTGCTGGGACTCGCCTTTTACGTCGTCATGACCGCGTTCAATCTCCCGGTCGCCTGGTACGCCCGGGATCGGCGGGTGCATCTCGCACGCTTGTTTCTTTCGATCGCGGGGATGGCGTTCGTGCTCTACCTCATCTCCGCCGAGTTGCTGATCATCCATGCGGTGTGTGTCTGGTGCACCAGCGTGCACTTCGTCACGTTCTTGCTCTTGTTGTTGACGGTCACCACGGTGCCCGCAATGCTTGGCTGGAACCACCCGCAGGAGTTCGCGAACGACACCTCGTCGACCCCACGTCGGCCCTGAGTGCGTTCGGCCGGCGTAGCCGCTGCTCCGCTCCGCTCGGACCCGGCGCAGGGACCTGGCCGCGACGGGATCGCTACAGTCAGCCGGCGCGGCGGTCGAGGAGCTGCTTTCGCTCTGCCTCGTTCAACCCGCCCCAGATTCCATGGGGTTCACGAATCCGTATCGCATACTCGAGGCATTCTCGACAGACCCGACAGCCTGCGCAGATCGCCTTCGCGCGTGCCTCCCGAGCCAGCTTCTCTTCCTTGCGCTCTGGCCTCGACGGAGGAAAGAAAACGCTTGACTGTGGTCCCCGACACGCGGCTCTCGTCTGCCACGCTTCCACTGCCTTCAACATGCCCACCCCCGACTTCGACGGGTCGCGAAGGTACCGCTGCGGCGTCGGACATACAAGGCCTCTGAGCTGGGACTCTGTGCTGGGCAGTCAGCGGGCTGCGGCCATTACGCTCCGCCAGGGATGGATGTGGTCACCTTCTGCCGCGAAACCAGGGTGCTGATCGTTGCCGGCAAAGGTGGGACCGGAAAGACGACGATCGCCGCAGCCCTTGCGGTGATGGCGGCCGAAGCTGGGGTGTCGGTGCTCGTCGTCGAGCTCGAGGGGAAACCAGGACTTCATGCTGCCCTCGGGGGGACGGGTCCGCTGCGCTACGACGAGGTGCAGGTCGGTGCAGTTCGGGCTCGACGTGTCACCCCGGATGACTCACTCCTCGAGTATTTGAACGATCACGGCCTCCAACGTTTCTCCAAGCGCCTGGTCGCTTCCGGGCTGCTCGAGGTCGTCTCGACGGCCATTCCCGGACTTCGTGACGTACTCGTTCTCGGAAAGATCAAGCAACTCGAGAGGGCCGAGTCCGCCGACTTGGTCATCGTCGACGCACCCGCCACTGGGCATGCGGTGACGTTCCTCTCCTCGGCGAGAGGCCTTCTCGATGCGGCACGAGCAGGGCCTGTCCGCACTCAAGCCGCCGAGGTGCTCGAAATGCTTCGAGACCCATCGCGTTGTCGCCTCATTTTGATAACGCTCCCCGAAGAACTCCCCGTGAGCGAAACGATCGAAGCGGCCTACCAACTCGAAGACAGGGTCGGTGTTCAGCTTGGCCCTCTCGTCGTCAACCGTTTCGACCCGCTGCCTGATGGTCTGCGCCGCTCGCTCGATCACCGGGCAGCCACAACCGCCGGGCTGGGCGACACCGAGATACGCGTGCTCGAAGAGGCCCAACGTTTTCGTCTCCGACGCCACGAAGTCCAACAAGAGCAGATCGACCGCCTCGCACGCGAGCTGCCATTGCCGCAGCTGCGAGTTCCGACGATCCAGGCGCCCTCCATCGGCCCCGCAGAGACCAAGCTCCTTGCGCGCTCACTCTCGCTTTCGCTCACCAAAGTCCAGCCCGAGTCCGTTGCGGGCCCCTCCGCAGGATCCTGAGATGCCTCCGCAGGATCCTGAAGCAGGCCTCGACCGACCTGGGAAGCCAGACCAAACCCCTAGCGCCCTCGACGTCTTGGTAGCCAACCACCGGGTGATCATCTGCTGTGGGCCAGGCGGCGTCGGGAAGACCACCATGGCCGCAGTACTCGCGCTCCAGGCGGCACGCCAAGGACGTGAGGCATGCGTGGTGACGGTCGACCCGGCACGGCGCCTTGCCGACGCACTGGGGGTCGAATCACTCGACAACAACCCCAGCCGACTCTCAGGCAACTGGACCGGTGGTTTCCACGCCGTGATGCTCGATACGAAGGGGACCTTCGACGACCTCATCCTTCGCCATGCCCGAAGCCCCGAGCAGGCACGCGCGATTCAAGCCAACCCGATCTACCAGAGCCTAACCAGCGTGCTCTCGGGCACTCAGGAGTACATGGCGATGGAGAAACTATACGAACTGAACGAACGCCCTGATTTCGACACATTGGTGATCGACACACCACCATCTCGCAATGCGCTCGACCTTCTGGATGCGCCCACACGTCTCATCCGCTTCCTCGAGAACCGCATCTTTCGGGCGCTGTTCATGCCGACCCGCGCCTACCTTCGGGCACTGAGTATCGCAACTCATGCGCTCCTTCGAACGATCTCAAGAGTTGCCGGTAGAGAGATCGTGGACGACGCCGTCGATTTCTTCCGAGCTTTCCATGGGCTCGAAGAGGGCTTCCGCCTTCGAGCAGCTTCGATTCGCGCGGTGCTGGCAGACCCGGCGACGGCATACGTGATCGTCACCTCGCCGCAGCCTGACACTCTGGAAGAAGCCGAGTACTTCACATCGCGCTTGGCTTTGAACGACATCTCGATCGCCGCCGTCATCGTCAATCGAATGCATCCGAATTTCGATACCGTCCGCGATCTGCCCTCGTTCGACTCCAACGTGCCAGGTCCTGTGATAGAGGATGAAGCCTTGCGAAAACAACTGTCAGTGCTTCGGAAGAACCTCGATGAGCTGCGGACTGCTGCTCGGCTCGACCAGGATGCTGTATCAGCCTTCGCCAGCCGGGTCGACGCGCCGCTCGTCACCGTCCCTCTCCTCGATTTCGACGTTCACGATCTCGATTCTCTCGGGAGGCTCGCTGATCACCTGTTCGGGGGCCCAATCCCCAGGTCTGTCGCTCCGAAGCGACAGCGGCAACCAGCCCCACACACACTCGGATAACCTCGGCGGCAACTGGCGCCGGCCATTGCCTTGACCGGCCTGCCTGGAGGAGTCGATCGCCAACCCAGAAGAGGAGATGCTCGTGCCAACGGTCCTCGTCGCAAGCGACACATACGCTGTTCGCCGGACGCTCGCGTCGGACCTCGAGAGCAATGAGATCGCCGTTCGGCAAGCTTCCTCCGGGCCGGAGGTCTTGAAAGCCGTCGCTGCCGATCCGCCGGACCTCGTCATCGTCGACATGCAGATGGGCAATATGGGCGGCATGGCGGTTTGTCTCGAGCTCCGGCTCGAGGAGTCTTATGGCAAGCTGCCCCACGTCCCAGTGCTCATGTTGGTCGACCGGCGACCAGATGTCTTTCTTGCTCGTCGCTCTGGCGCCGAAGGCTGGTTGGTCAAACCGATCGACGCCCTCCGGCTTCGCCAAGCGACTCGTACGCTCCTGGCGGGCGGCGAGTACCACGATGATTCCTACCTGCCCACCCCGGTCAGGAGTGGAGCGGAGCCCTGACCCAACGGCGTCGGCAGGCGGGTAAATTGAGCTGAGGATGCGAGAGGAGAAGCCTCCACCAGGTCATACCGACCAGCCCAAAGGTGGCTGGCGACGGTGGTTTCCGTTCGGCACTCGTGCGCTCGCCAACAGCAAGGCTCCAGCCGAGGCCTTCTTTCCCGCGAATGAGCAAGAGCGCCTCATTGTCGAGCAGCTCATCGATCTGCGAGGCATGGACGTTCGGGAGGTCATGACCCCGCGCGTCGATGTCGTGGCGCTCTCTGTCCCGGTGCGTGCAGAAGACGTCGCCGATGCGGTCCGCCAAACCGGGCACAGCTGTTTCCCTGTGGTCCAGGGCCAACTCGACAACCTTGTCGGCGTCCTGTTCGTTAACGATCTCTTTCGCGCCGGTCGGCCATGGACATTCGGTGGCGGAAAGGAACTCAGTCCACTCGACATCTCACGGCGCCTCCGACAACCTTGTATCGTCCCGGAGTCTGGCCGAGTACTCGACGCACTCGCGCAGATGCGCAAGGAGCGGCGAACTTTCGCCGTTGTGGTCGATGAGTTCGGTGGCGTCGCAGGCGTTCTCACCGTCAAGGATCTCCTCGAGCCGCTCGTCGGTGAGATCCGAGATGAGTTCGACGCCGACGACGAACCCTCGATCGTCCCTGTGGACAGCCGTCGCTGGCTCATCGATGGAAGAACCAGTGTCGCCGATGTGGCAGAGCGACTCGGAATCGACATTCCCGAAGGGGAGTACGTCACACTCGGAGGTTTCCTCTTTGCCGTCTTCGGTCACATTCCCGAGGAAGGCGAAGAGCTCACACTGCAAGATTGGACGCTTCGAGTCGTAGAGATGGACAGGCGCCGGATCTCAAAGGTGGTCGCCAAACGGCTATCGGAGACCGAGCGGAAAGCGCCTCCGCCTGCGGCGTCCGAAAGCGCCCATGGCACGAAGGAGATACCACCCGCAGGGTCGTCGCCCGAACCCGCCTCAGCCTCCGCCTCACGTCGCTGAACAGCGTCCTATGCCCTGCAGGATCGCTCAGGTCTGCGACACGATGCCAGATTCGCCCGAAGACGCCATGCCTCCCTCGGATAGGCTTGGAGTCTCGGTTGACAGACCCGGACCCGGCGGAGAAGAGACGTTCAAGGGGCTGGCACCGACAGAGCGGGCTGTGGCGCAGTTTGGTTAGCGCGCTGCGTTCGGGACGCAGAGGTCCCCGGTTCAAATCCGGGCAGCCCGACCAGAAGTCGCATGTAGCGACGTACGGAGACCCCGCACAGGTGCTCGGGATGGACGACCGAGTCGGCCTTAGCTCGCGCGCCGATACGCTCGCACGGCCAAGGGTACGAAGACGGCCACGATCCCGACGAGCCACGCGGCGCTCTGCCAGGCATGAAGACCCAGGGGGCCCCCAATGGCGAGAGATCGCATCTCGTCGATCACGATCGTGACGGGTTGGTTTTTGGCAAATGCCTGCAGCCAGCCAGGCATGGAGCCGACCGGTACAAAGGCAGCACTGACGAAGGTGAGCGGGAACAACCAGACGAGCCCGAAGGACCCGACTGACTCCTCGTCTTTGATGGCGAGCCCAACGAACCCGCTCACGGTGCAGATCACCGCGCCGAACACGACAGCGAGGACCACCATGAGCAACGCCGGCACGAAGCCGTTGTGAAACCGAAAGCCCACTGCGTACCCGACGGCCAAGATCACCAGGACGGTCAGCACAAGGCGCAGCGTGTCGGCGACGAGACGGCCGAGGAGCACGGCCGACCGTGCCATTGGCATCGCCCTGAAGCGATCGATCACCCCCTTTTGCAGTTGTCGCGCCAGGGCGATGGCGGTGCCGAACGAAGCGAAGGCGGCAGACTGAGCGATGATGCCGGGCATGAGGAAGTTCACATATCCACCGGGAACCGTCACGGAAATGGCTCCTCCGAAGACATAGCGGAACAACAGCACGAACATCACTGGCTGGATGACGGTGAAGAACATGAATGCAGGGTTCCGCAGCCAGATGAGAAGCTCTCGTCGAGTGAGCGTGATGGTGTCGATGAGGCCAAACTTCACTCGAGTACCTACCGACGGCCTCGGGATGTCGAGGGCAACGAGCGGCTCGACCATGGTCGTGGCCATGAGCGTCTCCGATCAGTAGGGCCGGACGATCTTGGAGCGACCGCCGGTGCGAGCTGGCAGGTCTTCTTGGGCAGAATGACCAGTGAGGGCGAGGAAAACGTCGTCAAGGGAAGGTTTGCGAACAGCGATCCCCTCTGGATGTATGCCCAAGGCATCGAGACGCCGCACGGTTTCGACCAACGCATCGGAAGCGTGTTCGCCCACCCGCAGGCTGATCCGGGCGGCACCTTTGTCAACGCTCGGCTCGACATCAGAGAGTGTCTTCACTGTGTCAGCTGCCTCTTCCAGGCGGTGCTGCTCCACCACGCCGAACTCGAGCACCTCACCCCCGATCCGGTTCTTGAGCTGCGCTGCCGTCCCGGCAGCGATCACTCTGCCGTGATCGATGACGACAATCTCGTCCGCGAGCGCGTCGGCTTCCTCGAGGTACTGGGTGGTGAGGAGCAAAGTCGTCCCCGCCGATACGAGCTCACGGATGACCTCCCACATGCCCAGGCGACTCCTCGGGTCAAGGCCGGTCGTGGGTTCGTCGAGGAACAGCACCGCTGGTTCGGACACCAGGCTGAGCGCAAGATCGAGCCTCCGCTGCATGCCCCCTGAGTAGCCCTTCGTGGGCCGGTCAGCAGCGTCGAGGAGGTCGAAACGCGCAAGCAGCTCCTCGGTTCGTCGTTTTCGCATATCCGCCTCGAGATGGTAGAGCCGGCCCATGATCTCGAGATTCTCGCGGCCCGTCAGCTCCTCCTGGATGGCGGTGGACTGGCCCGCGAGTCCGATGATCTCCCGAACCGCTGCGGCCGATCGAACGACATCACGGCCCTCTACGAGAGCTCGTCCCCTGTCAGGCAGAAGCAGGGTGGTCAGGATCTTGACCGCAGTGGTCTTCCCGGCACCGTTAGGCCCGAGTAATCCGAGCACGTGTCCCTTCTCGACAGCCAGGTCGACCCCACGGAGGGCTTCGACCCCACCGAAGGACTTGTGCAGGTCTTCGACGAAAATGGCTGGCCCGTGCCAGCTCCCCGGGTGCCGCACGGAGCTCATCGAGTCCTGCGCCCGCCAGCCCGCCGCCGCTGGGACGCCTCGGAGGTCCAAGATAACCGCCTCGGTGTACTCATGCTCGATCTTGACCCACTCCTTGAGTATCCCCGAGCAACGAGGGTTGGGGCGTCGGACCCGTCATGTCCTTGGACCCTCGTCACCTCCCGAAAATCGGTTCCAGCGCAGCCCCGCGCACCGTTGCGCCATGATGAGAAGGTGCGAAGGGACTTCAGCTCCGTCTCCAGCGACTTCTTCGAGACGGCTCCATGTCGATTCGTCCAGAGCGCAGTGGTCCAACGACCTCCGCAAATGGTGTTCGACGCGCTTGCCGACCCGGTCCGATGGGGCGATTGGTTCCCGGGTTTCGACCATAGCGGGCACTGGATCACGAACTCGCCGCCCGGTGTTGGCAGCCGCCGAGTCGTTCGCGTCGGGGGAATCACTTTTGAAGAGACGATCATCGCCTGGGAACCCCCGAACCGCTTCGCCTTCCGAGTCGACCGCGCGACGATACCGATCGCCAGAGCACTAGCAGAGGACTACCGTATCGTCGGCCACCCAGACGAGTGCGTACTCGAGTGGACGTTTGCCACCGACCCTTACCCCGTTCTGCGCCCACTCATGGGGCTCTACCAGCCGCTGATGCGACGCATCTTCACACGTGCGGCTGCCAACCTCGAAAAGCACCTCGCGGCCTAGGGGGATCGACCACCTCACCCAGTGACTGGATGAGGCTGGTTCCGAGCCGCCGGCCGGTGACCACCGCTGTGGCGAGGAACGTCGATTCCTAGGGTGAGATCGTGGCC
>JAJPJV010000009.1 GCA_021324045.1 Actinomycetota bacterium
ATGATGTTGATCCAGGTGTCACGCCACCGGCAGGTGGTGGCGGCAGAGGTGATCGTGATGCCGCGTTCTTGCTCCTGGATCATCCAGTCCATGGTTGCGGCGCCCTCATGGACCTCGCCCATCTTGTAATTGCGTCCGGTGTAATAGAGGATCCGCTCGGTCGTGGTCGTCTTCCCCGCGTCGATGTGGGCCATGATCCCGATGTTGCGGGTCCTGGCAAGCGGGAATTCGCGGATTGGCAAGGGTTCAGCCATCATCGCCTCACGCGCCGCTTCGGTGGCGGCTTCTCGTCGTTGTTCTCGGTCGTTATCGGCCCATGTCGATCACCGGCATGCCACCGCTGTTCACCAGCGGTAGTGTGCGAAGGCCTTGTTCGACTCGGCCATCTTGTGCATGTCGTCGCGCCGTTTGACGGCATTGCCAACCCCGTTGGCAGCATCGAGGATCTCCGCAGCAAGCCGGTCCGCCATGGTCTTCCCGTGCCGCTGGCGTGCATATCCGACCAGCCAACGGATCGCCAATGTCGTCGCCCGCCGAGGACGAACCTCGACGGGGACCTGGTAGGTGGCACCTCCGACGCGCCGGCTCTTCACCTCAAGCTCGGGACGAGTGTTCTCGATTGCACGCTTGAGCGTCCCGAGGGCATCCCCGCCAGTGCGCTGCGCGACTTGGTCCAGCGCGCCGTAGACGAGGCGCTCGGCGAGCGTCCGCTTCCCGCGGCTGAGCACCTTGTTGACGACCTGGGTCACGAGGACCGACCGGTACACAGGATCCGGCACGAGCTCGCGCCGAGGAACGGCACCGTGGCGAGGCACTAGGACTCCTTCTTCGCCCCGTAGCGGCTACGAGCCTGGCTCCGTTCGCGGACGCCCGAGGTGTCGAGTGCCCCCCTGATGACCTTGTAACGCACACCGGGGAGGTCCTTCACCCGGCCGCCTCGCACAAGCACGATGGAATGCTCCTGCAGATTGTGACCGACGCCCGGGATGTACGCCGTGACTTCGACCCCGCTGCTGAGTCGGACCCGTGCCACCTTCCGCAGGGCAGAGTTGGGCTTCTTAGGCGTCGTCGTATAGACGCGTGTGCACACGCCCCGACGCTGAGGTGCTCCCTTCAGCGCCGGGGTCTTTGTCTTGGTGACCTTGCTCTGCCGACCCTTGCGGACCAGCTGGGCAATCGTAGGCACGCGTTCTACCCCATTGAGTCGAGCCACAAAGAGTGGAGCTTCGGTGGAATCAGCCTGTGCTCCTCGCCGCCGCGAGCCGCACGTGCGTCAGAGCACCTTCAGTCTACCTCAGACGCCTCCTGCCTCTGCCTGGTCGGCTCGCGGTTCAATCCGACCGGCTGATCCGTTCGGACCGGGAGCCTCCTCGGGAGCCGATCCCAGCCAACTTGCGTCGATCGAGGTATCGAACGGCTCGTCGCTGACGCCCTCGGAGCCCACGTCGCGCAACCATGCAGCGAGGTCCTCCGTCGCGGTGTCGGAGCCCCCTGCACCTGTCGCCCAGAATGGCAGCGCTTCGGCCTCGGGCATGTCCAGGACGAGGTTGCGGTAGCGAGCCATGCCGGTCCCGGCAGGGATCAGCTTGCCGATGATGATGTTCTCCTTCAAGCCGAACAGGCGATCGGAGCGACCCTCGATTGCCGCCTCGGTCAGCACCCGTGTCGTCTCCTGGAAGGAGGCCGCGGAGAGCCAGCTGTCGGTTGCGAGCGAGGCCTTCGTGATGCCCATGAGCTCAGGGCGCCCCTCCGCTGGGCGACGACCCTCTTCGACCAGCTGGCGGTTCACCTCGGCGTAGACCTGGCTGTCGACACGCTCACCGGGGAGGAACGGTGCGTCGCCAGGTTCGGCGACGAGCACGCGTCGGAGCATCTGGCGCACGATCAGCTCCACGTGCTTGTCGTGGATCGACACACCCTGATCCCGGTAGACCTTCTGGACCTCCTCCACGAGATACTGCTGAGTCTCCCGGATCCCCTTGACTTCGAGGAGTTCCTTGGGATCCTTGGGCCCCTCTACGAGCGCATCGCCGGCCGACACCTCCTGCCCGTCGGTCACCTCGAGATGAGCCCTCAAGCCAACCGTCGCGGTCTCCTCGGTCCCGTCATCGGCGACAACGGTGATGCGCCGCCCGGTCTCGTCCTCCTCAATGCGGACGACACCGCTGTGGCGCGCCAGGACCGCCGCTCCCTTGGGGGTCCGAGCTTCGAAGAGCTCCACCACTCGCGGCAGCCCGTGCGTAATGTCCTCCCCGACCACCCCACCGGTGTGGAAGGTTCGCATGGTGAGCTGGGTACCGGGCTCACCGATCGATTGGGCGGCGATCACCCCGACGGCCTCGCCGAGCTCGATCATCCGACCCGTCGCCAGGGACTGCCCGTAACAGGCGCTGCACACACCGTGGGCCGTCTCGCACGTGAGCACAGAGCGAACGCGGATCCGTTCGACGGTCTCGTCATCACGCATCCGCGTCACGTGCTCGTCACCGAGAAGGGTTCCTGCCTCGATGAGCGATCCGTCGGCAAGGTGAACCGTTTCAGCGAGTACCCGGCCGTAGACACGGGTCTCGAGGTGACTGCGATGCCCGGCGGTATCGGGCCTGATGTTGTCGATCCAGATACCGCGCGCGGTGCCACAGTCCTCTTCGCGGACGATCAACTCCTGAGCGACGTCGACGAGTCGACGAGTCAGGTAACCAGAGTCGGCTGTCCGCAGTGCAGTGTCCGCGAGCCCCTTTGGAGCGCCGTGGGTGGAGATGAAGTACTCCAGGACCGAGAGGCCCTCCCGGAACGAGGACTTGATCGGTCGAGGGATCATCTCGCCTCGCGGATTGGAGACCAGACCCTTCATACCAGCGATTTGGCGGATCTGCTGAGCGTTCCCTCGAGCACCCGAGTCGACCATCATGTCGAGCGGATTGAATGCCATTGTCGAGAGCGTCCGCTCCATGGCACGTCCAACCTCGGAGTTCGCCGAAGTCCAGATCTCGATCTCCTTCTGGCGGCGTTCGTCGTCGGTGATGATGCCGCGCTTGAACTGCATCTCGGCCTTCTCGGCTTCTTTCTCGTAACGATCGAGGATGGCCCGCTTCTCCGGGGGCGTACGGACGTCGTCGATGGAGATCGTCAACCCCGACTGGGTCGCATAGCGGAATCCGAGGGCTTTGATCCGGTCCAAGCTGGCGGCCACGACGTGCTTGGGATGGGCCGCGGACAGCTCCTCCACAATCACGCCGATCGGCGTGTTGCGTTTCCCGATCACGTCGTTGACATACCGGAAACCCTCAGGCAGCGCCTCGTTGAACAGCAAGCGCCCCGGCGTCGTCTCCACGGCGAGAGGGCCGTCGCCATCCACGCTGATCCCCGCAGCGCGCAGGCGCGCAGCGAGTGGCGAGCCCGCGGCAGGGCGCAGGGTGATCTTCGCGTGAAGGTGCACGTCGCCGGCGTCGAACGCAGCAAGGACTTCGTGAGGATGGCGAAAGATGCGACCTTCACCCTTGACCCCCTCCACCATGAGGGTAAGGAAGAAGGCACCGAACACCATGTCCTGGGTGGGCACGGTGATCGGACGGCCGGTGGCGGGAGAAAGGATGTTGTTGGCAGACAGCATCAGGACGCGGGCCTCGGCTTGAGCCTCAGCCGAGAGCGGAAGATGGACGGCCATCTGGTCACCGTCGAAGTCCGCGTTGAAAGCAGTGCACACCAACGGATGGATCTGGATGGCTTTCCCCTCGACCAGGACCGGCTCGAACGCTTGGATCCCGAGGCGGTGCAAGGTCGGTGCACGGTTGAGGAGCACAGGGTGCTCGCGGATCACTTCTTCGAGCACGTCCCACACCTGGGGCCGCCGACGCTCGACCATCCGCTTGGCTGACTTGATGTTCTGCGCGAGCTCGGTATCCACGAGCCGCTTCATCACGAAGGGCTTGAAGAGCTCGAGGGCCATCAGCTTCGGCAATCCGCACTGGTGGAGCTGGAGGGTCGGGCCGATGACGATCACCGAGCGGCCGGAATAGTCAACGCGCTTGCCGAGGAGGTTCTGGCGGAACCGGCCCTGCTTGCCCTTCAACATGTCCGACAAGCTCTTGAGGGGGCGGTTTCCCGGACCGGTGACTGGACGACCACGGCGACCGTTGTCAAACAGCGCGTCAACCGCCTCTTGGAGCATGCGCTTCTCGTTGTTGATGATGATCTCGGGGGCCCCAAGGTCGAGAAGTCGCTTCAGCCGGTTGTTCCGGTTGATCACTCGCCGATAGAGATCGTTGAGATCCGAGGTCGCGAACCGGCCACCATCGAGCTGCACCATCGGGCGTAGGTCCGGCGGGATCACGGGCACCGCCTCAAGGATCATGGCGCGAGGGTCGTTGATCCGCCGTCCATGCTCGTCACGTCGGTTGAAGGCGGAAACGATCCGCAGTCGCTTGATCACCTTCTGGCGACGCTGGGCCGAAAGCGGTCGCTTACCGTCTCCGCTGTCGATCATGGAACGGAGCTTCGCCTCTTCGGCGTCGAGATCGATCCGGTCGATGAGGCGCGAGATTGCCTCGGCACCCATTCCGCCCTCGAAGTAGTCCTCGAACCGAAGTCGGAGCTCTCGCCAGAGCAACTCGTCTTCGATGATCTTGCGCGCGTAGAGGTTGCGGAACTCGTCCAGGGCGCGCTGGGCAAGCTCAATTTCTTCCTGCGCACGTTCCCGCAGCGCAGCGATCTCGCGCTCTGCAGCACGCTGACGGGCCTTGATCTCGGCATCGCGTGCGCCTTCAGACTCCAGCTGAGTCAATTCCTCTTCGAGAGCTTTGAAACGACGATCGACCTCGAGGTCTCGTCGCCGCTCGATCTCGGCAACCTCCTCGGCAAGCTCGGTCTCCAGGGCCGGAAGATCCTGATGACGCTTCTCTTCGTCCACCCAGGTGACGAGGTTGGCCGCGAAGTAGATCACCTTCTCGAGCTGCTTGGCCTTCAGTTCCTCGCGCGGCTCGGTGCCCATGAGGAGGTAAGCGAGCCAACTGCGAGTACCACGCAGGTACCAGATGTGGACGACGGGCGCCGCAAGCTCGATATGGCCCATGCGCTCCCGCCGCACCTTCGATCGGGTGACTTCAACCCCGCAACGCTCGCAGATGATGCCGCGGAAGCGGACACGCTTGTACTTCCCGCAGTAACACTCCCAGTCCTTTGTGGGACCGAAGATCTTCTCGCAGAAGAGCCCGTCCTTTTCCGGGCGCAGCGTGCGGTAATTGATCGTCTCGGGCTTCTTGACCTCCCCATTCGACCATGCCCGGATTGCCGAAGCCGTGGCGAGGCCGATCTTCAACTGGTCGAAGGTGTTGACATCCAAAGTCGTCACGAGAAGCTCCTCTCGGCGGCACGCCGCTCGTCTTCTTCGTCTGAACCACGTTCCGGTCTGCTGATGTCGATGCCGAGTTCCTCGGCCGTGCGGAACACATCCTCGTCGAGCTCGTGCATCTCGATCTCCTCGCCCGTGACCGAGAGCACATCAACGTCGAGGCACAACGACTGCATCTCTTTGATGAGCACCTTGAAGCTCTCTGGAATCCCGGGCTCTGGAATGTTCTCGCCCTTGACGATGGCCTCGTAGACCTTAACCCTTCCGAGCACGTCGTCGGATTTGATGGTGAGCAGCTCCTGAAGGGCGTAGGCAGCGCCGAAGGCCTCAAGGGCCCAGACCTCCATCTCTCCGAACCGTTGACCTCCGAATTGAGCCTTCCCCCCAAGAGGCTGCTGGGTGATCATCGAGTACGGCCCGGTCGACCGAGCATGAATCTTGTCGTCCACGAGGTGGGCGAGCTTCATGATGTAGACGTAGCCCACCGAGATCGGGTTGTCGTAGGGCTCACCGGTCCGACCGTTGTAGAGAATCGCCTTCCCATCGGGTCGGATCTGGACCCCACCGTTCGCCGAGTCGCTGTTGAGGCGTTCGAAGAGCTGTTTGATCGAGGGGTGTGCGCCGGTGTCCTCGGTCTCGGCGTCCCAATGTGCCCCGTCGAAAACTGGGGTCGAGATCCATGTCGCTGGCTCGGTCCGTGGACGGGTCTTGCGCGGAACACCATCGTTGCGACCGCTCGTCCCCGCTCCCTCCTGGATGGGTGCGCCTTCCCACCCGAAGCGGGCCGCGTACCCCAGATGCGACTCGAGTACCTGACCAACGTTCATCCGGCTGGGAACGCCCAGAGGATTCAAGATGATGTCCACCGGGGTTCCATCCGCGAGGAATGGCATGTCCTCGATCGGGAGGATCTTCGAGATCACCCCCTTGTTCCCGTGACGTCCGGCCAGCTTGTCGCCCTCGGAGATCTTGCGTTTCTGGGCCACGTAGACCCGTACCAGCTCGTTGACTCCCGGCGGGAGCTCGTGCGCGCTGTCCCGGGAGAAGACCCGGACATCGATCACCTTGCCCTCCTCGCCGTGTGGAACCTTAAGACTGGTGTCGCGAACCTCGCGCGCCTTCTCGCCGAAGATGGCCCGCAGGAGGCGCTCCTCCGGTGTCTGCTCCGTCTCCCCCTTCGGCGTGACCTTCCCGACGAGGACGTCGCCGGGACCGACCTCGGCACCGATCCGGATGATCCCTCGCTCGTCGAGGTCGGCGAGGATCTCCTCGGAGAGGTTGGGGATGTCCCGGGTGATCTCTTCGGCCCCAAGCTTGGTGTCGCGCGCGTCGACCTCGTGCTCTTCGATGTGGATCGAGGTCAACACGTCATCGCGAACAAGGCGCTCCGAAAGGATGATCGCGTCCTCGTAGTTGTAGCCCTCCCAGGGCATGAAGGCGACGAGCAGGTTCTTTCCGAGCGCCAGCTCACCGTTGTGCGTTGACGGACCGTCTGCCAAGAGGTCGCCCGCAGAGACCTGCTGGCCCTCATCGACCAACGGCTTCTGGTTGATACAGGTGTTCTGGTTGGATCGCCGAAACTTGGCCAACCGGTAGACCTTGCGGCCGAGCGGTTGGCCCAAGCGGTCCTTCTGGCCGGCGGCATACTCGACGACGACATGATCGCCGGTCACCTCCGTGACCATTCCGCTACCTTCAGCCACGATGACGTCACCGGCGTCGCGTGCGGCGCGCCCTTCGACCCCGGTGCCGATGTAGGGCGCCTCGGTCACCACGAGCGGCACCGCTTGCTTCTGCATGTTCGCTCCCATGAGGGCGCGGTTCGCGTCGTCGTGCTCCACGAAGGGGATGAGCGCGGTCGACACGGAGACGATCTGCTTCGGGGACACGTCCATCAGGTCGACCTCTGAGGGAGGGACGAAGTCGATCTCGCTGGTCGTCCCGTACGTGGTGCTCGCTGCACCGAAGCGGACACCTGTTCCCTGCGGACCGCGCCGAACGAGCACCCGCTCCTCGGTAAAGCGCCCGGTTTCGTCGACCGCCGCGTTCGCCTGAGCGATGACGTGCTCTTCCTCCTCGTCTGCAGCAAGGTAGACCACCTCATCGGTGACTCGCCCGTCGACCACCCGGCGGTACGGCGTCTCGATGAAGCCGTACTCGTTGACCCGGGCGTACGTCGCAAGCGCGCCAATGAGCCCGATGTTGGGCCCTTCAGGGGTCTCGATCGGGCACATACGCCCGTAGTGAGAGCTGTGCACGTCCCGAACCTCGAAACCTGCGCGCTCCCGGGAGAGCCCTCCGGGACCGAGCGCAGAGAGCCGTCGCTTGTGAGCCAGGCCCGAGAGGGGGTTGTTCTGGTCCATGAACTGGCTCAGCTGGCTCGTCCCGAAGAACTCCTTCACCGCGGCAACCACTGGACGGATGTTGATGAGGGTCTGGGGGGTGATTGCCTCGACGTCCTGGGTGGTCATACGCTCCCGAACCACGCGCTCCATCCGGGAGAGGCCGACCCGAACCTGGTTCTGGATCAGCTCGCCGACCGAGCGGACACGACGGTTGGCGAAATGGTCCTGATCGTCGATGCGGTAGGTCGAGTCGCCATCAGCCATGTGCAGCGCCAGATGGAGCATGTAGGTCGCTGCTGCGAGGATCTCCGAAGGGCTGAGCACGCTCTGGTCAGGCGCTGGCCGCTCCAGGTCGAGATCGAAGAGCTCCGAGATCCGCTCGATCTCGGGCCCGAGCTTCCTGTTGAGCTTGTACCGTCCGACCCGGGTCAGGTCGTAGCGCTTGGGGTTGAAGAACGCATTCTCGAAGTACTGCCTGGCCGCTTCGATGGCCAGCGGCTCTCCAGGACGTGCCCGCTTGTAGATCTCGAGCAGGGCCTCCTCGCGTGTGGGAGCAAGACCGCGCTCCTTTTCCCATTGGCCTTCGAGGAAGTCGAAATGGCGAACGAAACGCTCGAGAAAGGACTCGTCACCGTAACCCAGAGCCCGCAAGAGCACGAAGAGCGACAGGCGGCGCTTGCGAGCCACACGCGCCCCAGCGGTGACGTCACGCGACGGCTTTGCCTCGATGTCGAGCTCGATCCACTCGCCTCGGTACGGATGGATCGTTCCGGTGAAGATTGTCTTGGCATCACGCCCCGGCTGGAAGATCACGCCTGGGGACCGCACGAGCTGGCTCACGACGACGCGCTCGGTGCCGTTGATGATGAAGGTCCCCCGATCCGTCATCATGGGGAAGTCCCCCATGAAGACGGTCTGCTCCTTGATCTCGCCGGTCGTGGCGTTCAAGAACCGCGCTCGGACGAAAACCGGCGCGGCGTAGGTCATGTCCTTCTCTTTGCACTCCTCGACCGAGAACTTGGGCGGAGGCCGCAGGTCTGGGTCGGTCGGGTCGAACTCCAGCTCCAAGCTGAGCTGACCGGTGAAGTCTTCGATGGGACTGATGTCGCTGAACGCCTCCGCCAGGCCCTTGTCGAGGAACCACTGAAACGAGTCCCTCTGGATCGCGATCAGGTCCGGCAGGGGCAAGGCTTCTTTGATGTTGGCGAACGAAACGCGTTCGGGGCTGCGGGACCGTACGGGCAACGGTCTACACCTCCCAGTAGGGATGACGGACGGACGGGGAATTACGACGCTTGGACCACCAGCCGGTCCCAAACGGGCCGGTCTGGACCCCACCCTGGCGCGCGCGGTTCACGCGTTGCTTCCAACAGGAGCGACAGGGCGGTGCACGGCAACCTCATAGGCTACCCGGAGACGCGAGACCATGCAACAGTCGCCCGCGCCGAACAAGACGGGTCGTACCCGACAGCCGACCGACAGGGTAAAGAAAAGCGCTGCCGGAGTCAAGCGTTGCCGGCGGTGGTCGCTCGGCGACGGCGACCCTGTTGCAGCAACCCTCGGCCACGGAACATCTACTTCACCTCGACCGTTGCGCCGGCGCCTTCGAGAGCAGCCTTCGCCTTCTCCGCTTCTTCCTTCGAGACCCGCTCGAGGACGGGTTTCGGCGCTGCGTCGACGAGATCCTTGGCTTCCTTGAGACCCAGGCTGGTCAACGCGCGCACCTCTTTGATCACCTGGATCTTCTTGTCGCCGGCCGCAGTCAGTACCACGTCGAATTCGGTCTGCTCCTCTTCGGGGGCAGCGGCTTCCCCGGTGCTCGCAGCCGGTGTAGCCGCGACCGCAACGGGCGCCGCTGCGGTCACCCCGAACCGCTCTTCGAAGGCCTTGAGTAGCTCGCTCAGTTCGACCACCGACAGCTCGGCGATGCCGTCGAGAATCTGCTCTTTGCTCAGCGTTCCTGCCATTTCCTGTCTGCTCCTTGTGGTCCTTGTCGCTGGGTCTTGTGCTTCGAGCTGATCACTTCTTCAAATCTTCGTCTTGCTCTTCAGACAGCCTCAATGCGAGTTCCATGGGCTCCGGACCTGCAACGTTGCCACCGACATGGCGCCCCGAGGCCCAGTCCGATTCGCGCCTCCTTCGAGCTCATGGCGCTTCTGCTCCGCGGCGCTGATCGATGAGCGCCGACAGCGCATAGGCGAATTTTCGCGGGAGAGCCTCCATGAGTCCGGCGAGCTGGCGAAGTGGCGCCGCAAATGCCCCACCCAGTTGGCCCAACAGCACGTCCCGGCTCGGCAGGTCGGCGAGGGAGGACAACGTTGCCGCCGATACAAGCTCGGTTCCCAGCTGTCCACCCCTTACCACCAGTGCAGGATTCAGCCGGGCAAAGTCCCGTAGGGCCTTGGCCACAGTGTTGAGCTCCCCGCTCACGAAGGTGAGGGCCGTCGGGCCGGTGAGGAGATCCGCGAGCTTCTCGTGATCGGTTCCCGCAATGGCACGCCGAACCAACGTGTTCTTATAAATCCGGTAGTCGCCGCCAACAGCGGCGAGCGCGTGCCGAAGTTCCGCCAGCTGCGCAACGGTGAGCCCGCGATACTCCGTCACCACGGCGGCCGAGGTGCCGGCCAAGCGGTTCCGGACCTCTTCGACGACCGCGACCTTCTCAGCCCGCGGCTCTTTCTTCCGAGATCGGGTCTGCATCGTGTCCTGGCTCGCTCCTGGCTCCTGTTGGCTCCCGGCACTCCCGGTGGGTGCCGAAGGGCATCTGACAGTTCCGGAGCCGCCACACCGAAGAGCCTGCGGTCAGCGCAACGGTCGCGCTGGCACAACCAGGACCGCCTCGTCAGGCGGGCCCAACCGGGCCCCTTCGGCACCTCGTGGTGCAACCGGATGTCTCTGGCGTCACTGCCGACCCGAGCTCCATCACCGACCCCGGGCCAGGATGCACTCTACTCGCGCCCGCAGGGTCGTTGCCGACGCGATCGTCCGGTGGTCTGCATGCTGGGTCGCGCCGCTGACGCCAACAGCATGGAAGGCCTCGGTCAACCTGCGGTGCCGGCCTCCGGATTGCCATGGTGCCGCCGGCCTCCCCGGCACCGACCCGTTCTGGCTGGTGGCGATTCAACCGACCACGTCAGTCCTCCGAGAGGATCTGGTAGAGCTCTTTCGTCGCCCTCTTTAGGACCTCACCGGCGCGATCGAGCTTCGTGGATTCCCCGTTCATCGCGACCTGGCGCATCGCGACGACGAAGGGCCGGACCAGTGGTCCGAGCTTCTCGGCCGATCTCCGCAAGCCGCGAATTCCGTCCTGGAAGCCACCACGAGCCCATTCCTCCCAAGTGCCGCTTGCCTCGGCACGCGCCGAAGCCTCCGACCGACCCGCATCGGACAGCTCGTAGACCCGCTTCCCCTCGCGCTCGACCGAACGGACCAATCCCTCGTCCTCGAGCAGTTGAAGGGTCGGGTACACAGAACCCGGACTCGGTCGCCACATCCCGCCGGTCCGGTCCTCGAGTCGATTGATCAACTCGTACCCGTGAGCAGGCCCCTGCAACAGCGCCTCAAGCAGCGCTGCTCGAATGTCCCCGCGTCGCATTCGCCGCCCGCCACGAAACGGCCCGCCGCCCGAGTGGCCCAACCACTCCGGACCCCAGTCCTCCCACCACGGCCCTCTGCGGCGATAGCGGGCCGCGGCATGCTCATGCAGGCCCGGATGGCCGAATGCCTCGGCACGTGTTCGGCCTGGCCCTCCCATCCTGGTGAACGCCGTATCCATTCCATCCTCCTCTCTCCGTCGCACTGGACTTGCCGTCGCTGCGTGGCCGCGTCTTCGACCGGACTGGCGGCAAGTCGCTTCTGTGGGGAGTCTTTACGACTATATCATCGATATATCGTAGATGCATCGTCAGGGGCATACCGTTGCGTGCAAAACACAAGGACGCGCGAAGAGAACGCCGGTTCGGACAAGGACGTGACTGATCCCCGAGGCTCGCGGCCGCGAAAGGGCGACACTCGCTGACGCTGATTGATCCCATTTGAGGGGCACGCCAGGTCGCCGCCCCTCCTTTACGCTAGGCGCTGCTTCGGGCTCGCCCTGTACCGTCAGGCAGTTGCCGCAAGCGGCTGCTCGATCTCCCGGAGCCGTGCAGGATCGACCCGGATCCCCGGACCCATCGTGGAAGAGAGGGTGACCGCTCGGATATAGCGACCCTTCGCTGCGGCAGGCTTTGCCCGCTGCAGCTCGTCGATGACGGCGTGCATGTTTGCGAGAAGCTGCTCGCGGGTGAAGGAAACCTTGCCGATCGGCAAGTGAACGTTGCCCACACGATCGGTGCGGTACTCGACCCGTCCCGCCTTGAACTCAGCGACGGTGCGCCCGATGTCCTGGGTCACCGTCCCGGTTCTCGGGTTCGGCATCAGGCCTCGCGGCCCTAGCACCCGGCCGAGCGTCCCGACCTGGCCCATGAGATCGGGCGTCGCAATGGCCACATCGAAGTCGAGCAACCCCTCATCTCGAATCCTGGCAACAAGGTCGTCGGCACCAACCACGTCAGCTCCGGCATTGCGAGCCTCGACCGCCTTCTCTCCCGCGGCGAACACGGCAACTCGCACCTGGCGACCCGTTCCTTCCGGGAGCGTAAGCGTTCCCCTGACGATCTGGTCGGCCTTGCGAGGATCGACACCGAGACGGACAGCAAGCTCGACGGTCTCGTCGAAACGGGCACTGGCCAGGCTCTTGACGAGGTCGACCGCCTGACCCGGAGCGACCAACGCCGTTCGATCTACTTGCTCAGCCGCCGCTCGATACTTCTTCCCGTGTCTTGCCATCGTTCGAATCGCTCCGCTTGCCTCGCTCGTCCGCTTTCGTTACCGGTGGCACGCCTCTCGGCCACTGCGGTCAATGCCAGATGCTGTACAGATCCGAGCAGATCCCTTCTCAGCCCGCAACCGTGATCCCCATCGAGCGCGCAGTCCCGAGAACTTGGCGCTTGGCAGCCTCGAGGTCGTCGGTATTGAGGTCTTGAAGCTTGACCCTGGCGATCTCGGTCACCTGGGCGTCGGTCACCGTTCCGGCATGATCCCTGCCCGCTGACGCAGCCCCCTTTTCGATTCCGGCCGCCTGCCGCAGCAATACGGGGGTCGGCGGAGTCTTGAGCACGAAGCTGAAACTGCGATCCTCGTAGATCGTGATGTCGACCGGGACGACCGTGCCCCGTTGGGACTCGGTCGCCGCGTTGTATTGCTTGCAGAACTCCATGGTCTGGACCCCATGGGGGCCCAGGGCCGTCCCAACCGGAGGCGCTGGCGTGGCGGCGCCAGCCTCGAGCTGGATCTTGACTCGAGCGAGCACTCGCTTTCTCGGGGGCATTCTCGTCACCTTTTCATTGGGGTCCGAAGGCTCGAAGGATCCCGAGCTCCGGCCTGCACATCACAGCTTGGCGACCTGGCTGAACTCCAGTTCGACCGGCGTCTCCCGGCCAAAGATGTTCACCAGCACCTTCAGCTTGAGCTGGTCTTCGTTGATCTCGGCGATCTGTCCGGAGAAATCGGCAAACGGTCCTTCCTTGACGCGGACGGTCTCGTCGATCTCGAACTCAAGTCGAGGACGGGTGCGCTTCGCCGGTGCCTCCGCACCCTCGGGCCGAACCTGAAGGATGCTTTCGACCTCCCGACGCGGCAATGCGGTCGGCTTCGTACCGGGCCCGACAAACCCCGTGACGCCAGGCGTGTTACGAATCGCGCCCCAGGTGTCGTCATCGAGCTCGCAACGTACGAGTAGGTAACCAGGAAAGATCTTCTTCTGGACCGTGACCTTCTTGCCTCCCTTGAATTCGACCACGTCCTCCATCGGGATGACGATCTCATAGACCTTGTCCTCCATCCCCCGGGACGCGATCACATTGAACAGGTTGGAACGAACCTTGTTCTCGTAGCCCGAATAGGTGTGGATGACGTACCAGCGTCCAGGTCGGTCGTACGGACTCGGAGGTCGCTCCTCCTCCTCTTCTTCGCCTTCTTCGTCGAGCGCTTCCGCCGGCTCCAAGGAGGACAACTCGACGTCGTCGGGCGCGGTCTCGCTCGCATCGCCCGGCCCACTTGTGGATACACCAATCGAGCGCTCGGCCTCGTCAGTCTCAGGCGCCTCGATCCGGTCTTCGGCACTCACGAAATCGTCAACCTCACTCGTCGAGCGTCAACGCTCATTTCTGGAACATGAAGAGGACGGCTTTGCCGAAGGCCAGGTTCAGCACGAAGATCAGGCTGATCATGATGACGAGCGTCGTCAGCACGATGCTGGTGTAGTTGATCATCTCCTCGCGGCTGGGCCAGGCGACCTGGCGAAGCTCTTCACGAACCTCGCGAAGGAACTGTGCCGGCGAGGTCCGTTGCCGAGGTGCGGCTCGCCGCTGAGCAGGCGCCGGAGCCTGACGACGAGCGACCACGGGCGCGCCATCTGCGCCCAGCTGGCCCTGCCGCTGCAGCATGCGCTTCATCTCGCGGTTCATGCTCATGGTCCTGCTCCGAACACCTCGGTCGACGCCTCATCACGCTCTTCATGGTCCCCGAAGGGAGCCCAGCAGGGCAGGAGGGACTCGAACCCCCAACCGCCGGTTTTGGAGACCGGTGCTCTTCCAGTTGAGCTACTGCCCTCGGTGGACCGCCATCGGTCATCCACCGCCCTCGGTCATCCGGCGGCCAGTGGTCTGAGCTCCACCTGACCTGGGAGCAACTGCCAACCCTACCATCTAGGAGAACGGCGTCCTCAGCGGGTCTCTTTGTGAAGGGTGTGCCGGCGATCCCACCGGCAGTACTTTCGCATCTCGATCCGCTCGCGGTCGTTCTGTTTGTTCTTGGTCGTGATGTAGTTGCGCCGCTTGCACACCTCGCAGGCCAGGGTCACCTGAACTCGTCGCTCGTTCTTCGCCATCGCCCTCGTGCTCCTCGATTCCGCTGGTTCCCTCGGACGTTCGCCGTGCTTGGTAGCGGCGGCGGGACTCGAACCCGCGACCCCACGATTATGAGCCGTGTGCTCTGACCAACTGAGCTACGCCGCCGGGGAGCCCCCTGTCGGAATCGAACCGACGACACCAGCCTTACCATGGCTGTGCTCTGCCGAC
>JAJPJV010000028.1 GCA_021324045.1 Actinomycetota bacterium
AGCTCGCGCCGGTAGAGCTTGATCCCGGTCTGGGTGTCGGGGAGCTCGAGGTGCAACAACGCCTCGACCACCTTTTGGTAGCCCCAGGAGGAGAGCCGCCGGAGGCGTTTCCACCCGTGGTGCCGCAGGTGAGAAGAACACCAAGATGAGCCAGAAGCAGTCTTCGCCAGAGCCGAACGACCACTTGGGAGACGAACTCGGTCCGTTCGAGGAGATTGGGAACCTGGCCGGCAGCATCGGTCACCGTGCCGCGGACCACATCCCCAAGTCCTCGGGAAGACCCGAGGGTCGCTTGGAAGGTCCTGCAGAGGTCGATCGCCAGGTTCCCGCTCCGGTGACCGAGGAGGTCAGCCACCTCCTCGCGAGACCTCATCGGGGTGGCGCTGCCATCTTGTGGTCAGTGGTATCCCGAGCTTTCGCTGTGCGAAGAGCGCGCGACGACTCTCCGCGCACCACCGGAGGGCAAGCCATGCTCATCGTGGTCAGGACCGCTTTCTTTCGCTGCCTTGGGGCAGGTAGATCCTGGAAACCCGCCAAGCCCCGACGCGGAGCCATATCAAAGCCATATCGAGGTGGACCTTTGCGGTCCGTAACGACCTGGACCTTGGGGGTGAAATCGGTGGCTGGGGGTTGGCTACCCTCATGAACAGGTTAAGCCCATACATGGGGCACTGAAGAGCTTCAGGGAGCCAAGGGGTAGAGGAGCCCGGTTCGGGCGGAAAGGTGAGCGCATGAGAACCAGGCCCGAGGTGGCAAGGTAAGCACCATGTTCAGCAAAGTGCTCATCGCCAACCGCGGGGAGATCGCGGTGCGGGTCATCCGCACCTGCCGTGAAATGGGCATCCGTACTGTCGCGGTGTACTCCGAGCTCGATCGCGAGGCGTACCACGTCCGCCTCGCCGACGAGGCTTACGCTCTCGGTGGCAATACTGCCACTGAGAGCTATCTCAACGTTGAGGCGATCCTGGCGGCAGTCAAGAACAGCGGCGCCGAGGCAGTCCACCCTGGGTACGGCTTTTTCTCCGAAAATGCCGATTTCGCCCGCGCGGTCACTGCGGAGGGTGTGGTGTTCGTCGGCCCTCCGCCCGAGGCGATCGAGATCATGGGGGACAAGATCAGCTCCCGCCACGCAGCTGAGAAAGCTGATGTCGCTGGCGTCCCAGGGCGATCGGAACCGTTGACCTCGGCGGAGGAAGTTATCGAGTTCGGACGCGAGCACGGTTGGCCGGTTGCGATCAAGGCCGCATTCGGTGGGGGCGGCCGTGGCATGCGGGTCGTGGCCTCGGAGCAAGAGGCCGCGGCAGCGCTGGAGTCGGCGCAGCGCGAGGCTCAGGCCTCCTTCGGTCGCTCGGAGTGCTACCTCGAGCGCTACCTCTCCTGGCCTCGACACATCGAGATGCAGGTTCTCGGCGACACCCACGGCACGATGCTCTGGCTGGGAGAACGCGACTGCTCCTGTCAGCGGCGGCACCAGAAGCTCGTGGAGGAGAGCCCAGCGGTCAACCTGGCACCGCAGGTGCGACGCGCGATGGGCGAGGCCGCGGTCCGGGTCGCAAAGGCCTGCGGGTACACCAACGCCGGAACCGTCGAGTTCCTCTACGAGGACGGCAACTTTTACTTCCTCGAGATGAACACCCGGTTGCAGGTCGAGCACCCGGTGACCGAGCTCGTGACCGGGCTCGACCTAGTGGCATGGCAGCTCCGGGTGGCAGCGGGAGAGCCCCTTCCCTTCGGGCAGGACGACATCCCTCACAACGGCCATGCCATCGAGCTCCGCATCAACGCCGAGAACCCCGCACGTGGGGCCTTCTTGCCGAGCCCGGGCACCATCACGCGCTTCGACGTGCCTGCGGGCCCCGGTGTGCGGCTAGACGCGGGGTACCAGGCCGGGGACACGGTCAGCCAGCATTTCGACAACCTGGTCGCCAAGCTCATCGTCTGGGCAGAGGACCGGGAGGCTGCCAGACGGCGGGGCCTTCGAGCCCTCGAGGAGACCAGGATCGAAGGGATCGCCACGACGATCCCGGCGCACAAGGCCATCCTCAGCCATCCCGACTTCGCGAACGGCACGCATTCGACGAAGTGGGTCGAAGAGGTCCTCGACCTCTCCAACGTGGTGTCGGAGGAATCGCCCCTGCCGGATCCGGCGAGGAACGGGGGCACGGCAACCATGGAGGAGGTAACGGCCGAAGTCGACGGTCGTCGATATCGCGTCAAGCTCTGGCTCCCGATCGCCGACGGTCAAGTGCTCGGACCGGGGTCGCCGCGTCGGACCGCCCAGCGCCCTCGGGGACCTGTCGCCGTCACGGCAGGATCCGGCACGATCTCGGTCCCCATGCAGGGCACCATCGTCTCGGTCGCCGTCGCCGAGGGGGACCACGTCGAGATTGGGCAGACGATCGCGGTCCTCGAAGCCATGAAGATGGAGAACGCCATCAACGCGGACAAGGCCGGCGTCGTCAAGGAGCTGCGGGTGGCGGCTGGAGACTCGGTCGGCACCGGCGACGTCGTCGCCGTGATCGAATAGGCGCGTGCCCAGACAGGAAGCGCCTGACGGGGAAGCGCAGACCCTCGGGAAGGACCGGGATGCCTTCGAGCCGGACCCCGGCTCCGGGGTCCCACCGCACCGTGCGCCGGAGACGCAACGCCCAGCGGTCGACCGGTTGAAGGAGATCGCGCGCGCCTCGCTCGCTGCGCGCTTGGAGGACCTGATCGGCCTGAGTCACTGGATCCACGGCCACCCAGAGACTGCCTTCGAGGAGCACGCATGTGCCGCAGCAACCATGAGATTGCTCGAGGACAGCGGATTTCGCGTCGAAGAAGGCATCTGCGACCTCCCGACGGCTTTTTCGGCCCGAGCAGGCCACGGCCCGCTCGTGATCGCCATGTGTGCCGAGTACGACGCCCTTCCCGACATCGGTCATGCGTGCGGCCACAACGTCATCGCCGCCAGCGCGGTGGGCGCGGGAATCGCGCTCGCTTCGGTGGCAGAGGAGCTCGGGATCGGTGTCTCGGTCATCGGCACCCCGGCAGAAGAAGGTGGGGGTGGCAAGATCCTGCTCCTCGAACGTGGGGCCTTCGCCGGGGTGCACGCCGCGATGATGGTCCATCCGTGGCCCGCCGATCGTCTGACTGCAACCTGCCTGGCGGTTTCCCATTTCGACGTCCACTACTCCGGGAAGGAGGCCCACGCGGCTGCCGCGCCATGGGAGGGCCTGAACGCCGGTGATGCCATGACCATCGCGCAGGTCGCGATCGGGCTGCTCCGTCAGCAGCTGGCGCCCAGCGACCAGGTCCACGGCGTCGTCTTGTCGGGTGGCCGTGCCGCCAATGTCATCCCCGGAGAAGCCACCGGGCGCTTCATGTGCCGATCCGGCTCGCTCGACGCCTTGGCGGTGCTCGAGCCCAGGGTCCGCCGCTGCTTCGAGGCCGGCGCGCTGGCGAGCGGCACAACGGTCTCCTACGAACAGCTCTGCCCGGTGTACTCGCACATGGAGCCGGACGTCGAGCTGCTCGCGCGCTATCGCGAGAACGCAGAGCGGCTCGGCCGGCGCTTCGAGCTCGACGACCGCGGGGTGCCGCCGCCGGTCATCTCAACAGACATGGCCAATGTCTCCCTGCAGATCCCGGCCATCCACCCGATGATCGGCATCGAGGCTGATGGCACGGTCAATCACCAGCCGGGCTTCGCTGCCCGTTGCATCAGCGCTTCAGCCGACGCGGCACTGCACGACGGCGCCCTTGCCCTGGCCTGGACGGGCATCGATGCCGCCACGCTGCCGCCGCTTCGGGACCGCCTCCTGGGCCGTGCGGCCGCCTGACCGGCTGACGACGAAGCGCCGCGAGTTCGCGTCTACCCGGTGGGCTGGTAGGTCCCGAACTCTTCCCTCAGGACATCGGAGACCTCACCAAGCGTTGCCATGCGCCGCAGCGCCTCCTTCATCGGGTACAGCAAATTCGTGGTCCCCCGCGCTGCTCTGCGGAGGTCGTCGAGCGCGGCATCCACGGCTGCTTGGTCGCGCTCGGCGCGAACTCGCCTCGTACGCTCGGCTTGCGCTCGCTGGAGCTCGACATCGATCGGGAAGACCTCGGCCGGCTCTTGCTCGGGCTCGACGAACCGATTGACCCCAACGACGACCTTCTCGCCATCTTCGATTGCCTTCGCATACGCGTAGGCGGCACTCTCGATCTCGTCCTGCATAAAACGCGCCTCGATCGCCGAGACCGCGCCGCCGAGTTCGTCGATCCGATCGAGATACGCCTGCGCACCCCGCTCGACCTCGTCGGTCAGACGTTCGACGAAGTAGGACCCTCCGAGCGGGTCGACGGTGTCCGTGACGCCGGACTCGTACCCGATGACCTGTTGGGTCCGTAGCGCCAACTTGGCCGCCTTCTCGGTCGGAAGGCCCAAGGCCTCGTCGAAGCCGTTCGTGTGCAGGCTCTGGGTGCCGCCGAGGACTGCCGCGAGCGCCTGGATCGTCGTTCGGACGATATTGTTCTCGGGCTGCTGAGCCGTGAGCGTTGACCCACCGGTCTGGGTGTGGAATCGGAGGATCTTCGAACGCTCGTCCTTGGCACCGAAGCGTTCGGTCATGATGCGTGCCCACATGCGGCGGGCCGCCCGGTACTTGGCAACCTCCTCGAACAAGTTGTTGTGCGCGTTCCAGAAGAACGAGAGCCGGGGCGCGAATGCATCGACGTCGAGGCCCGCGGCGATCGCTGCCTCGACGTAGGCGATCCCATTGGCGAGCGTGAAGGCCAGCTCCTGTACCGCGGTCGCTCCGGCTTCACGGATGTGGTAGCCGGAGATCGAGATCGTGTTCCACTTCGGCAACCGTTCTGCGCAGTAGGAGAACGTGTCGACGATCAGGCGCATCGACGGCCGCGGCGGGTAGATGTAAGTGCCGCGCGCAACGTACTCCTTCAAGATGTCGTTCTGGATGGTTCCCCGGAGCTCGGAACCGGGGACCCCCTGTTCCTCACCGACCAGCTCGTAGAGCAACAGCAAGATCGCAGCCGTCGCATTGATGGTCATCGACGTGGTCACGCTCTGGAGGGGAAGCCCTGCCAGCAGCAGGCGCATGTCGGCGAGCGAGTCGATCGACACCCCGACCTTCCCGACCTCTCCTTCGGCCCGTGGATGGTCGGAGTCGTACCCCATCTGGGTGGGGAGGTCGAACGCGCACGAAAGCCCCGTCTGGCCGTGCTCGAGGAGGAACCGGAAGCGTTCGTTCGTCGCCTCGGCATTGCCAAAACCGGCGTACTGGCGCATGGTCCAGAGCCGCTGCCGGTACATGTCGGCGTGGATCCCCCTCGTGAAGGGATACTCGCCGGGATCGCCGAGCGCCGTCTTCGGATCCCATCCCTCCAGGTCGTTCGCGGTGTAGACCCGCTTGATGGCGATCCCCGAATCGGTGCGGTGAAGCGGCTCTTTCTCTCGGTTCGACCCTTCCTCAGCCATCATTATCAGAGCTTGCCGGCTGGGAGCGCTCCATGGCCAGTCAGGCTGCTGGCTGGCGGGGGTGCGGCATGCAGAGCTCGTCGTACTCGGCGATCACGATCTCGCCCGCGTTCGGACCACAGGCCGGGCAGTTCGGGTCTCGACGCACCTTGAAGGTGCGGAAGGACTCCTCCAGGGCGTCGTAGGAGAGCAGACGGCCGACCAATGGGTCCCCGAGACCGAGCAACACCTTGATCGCCTCGAGGCCTTGGATCGAGCCGACGATCCCCGGGAGCACCCCAAGGACGCCGGCCTCGGCGCACGAGGGGGCGAGCTCGGGGGGCGGAGGCTCGGGGACCAGGCACCGGTAGCAAGGCCCGTGATACGGGTCAAAGACGGTCACCTGACCCTCGAAGCGAAAGATCGACCCGTGCACCACGGGGATCCGCTTGAGCAACGAGGCGTCGTTGACGAGATAGCGGGTTGGGAAGTTGTCGGTGCCGTCGACGATCACGTCGTAGCCATCGATGATGTCCAAGATGTTGTCCGCCCCGAGCCTCACGTCGTAGGTCGCAACAGTGACATCGGGATTCAGCGCGGTGATGGTCTTCTTCGCCGAGTCCACCTTGCGCTCGCCGATCCGGTCGACGTTGTGCAGCACCTGGCGTTGCAGGTTGGAGGCGTCGACCACGTCCATGTCGATGATCCCCAACGTCCCGACGCCAGCGGCGGCGAGGTACAGCGCAGCAGGGGAACCCAGACCGCCGGCTCCCAGCAGCAACACCTTGGAGTCGAGCAGCTTCTGCTGCCCCCGCTCCCCGACCTCGGGTAAGAGGAGATGGCGGTGGTAACGGTTCCGCTGCTCGGCGCTCAAGGTCCGCGGCGCAGACCATGGCTTGCCGCCGTCCTTCCAACGATTGAAGCCGCCGTCCATCGACACCACGTCGGTCTACCCGAGGTCCCCCAGGGTCTTCGCCGCGAACGCCGACCGAACCCCGCCGGCGCAGTAGACGACGAGCGGGGTGCCCTTGTCCGGCACCAGGCCCTCGATCTGGAATTCGAGATGTCCTCGGGGCAGGTGGATCGCGCCAGGAATTGCTCCCTGCTCGTGCTCATCGGGCTCTCGAACGTCGAGGAAGACCGCACTGCCAAGGCGCGCCTCCGCCTCGTCCACCGTGACTTCGCGGATGGCGGCCTTCGCCTGGCTCAGGAGTTCTCGCACTGTGGGCATTTGGACCCTCCGAACAGCGGACAGCGTTCCACCGACTCTGCGTTGATAGTAAAACCCTACCAGAAGGGTCGACATTCCCGCCCGACCGCGTTCGCACAGACCAGCGCCGGCAGTCTTGGCTGGCTCACGACGGATTCGGCGTACAGGCTCGGGCGACCAGCCCCGCGCAGGCACCGGCTGACCGAGGAGGTTCGAACAGGTCGTCGTTGGGCTTGCGACCCCAGGTCAACGGCAGCGACGAGGAATAAGGAGGACCAGTGGAGCTCGATGCAGCGATTCGGCGACGGCGCATGGTCCGGAGCTTCAGCGAGACCCCGGTCCCCGATGAGCTGTTGGCACGCCTGCTGGCGGTGACCGCCAGGGCGCCGGCTGCGGGCAACACCAACGGCGTCGCCTGGATCGTCTTGTCGGGCCCCGAGCAGACATCGCTGTACTGGCAGCACACCACGACGGACGCGTGGCGCCGCCGCTCCCGCCGGTGGCCCGGCCTGTCGCGTGCCCCGGTCATCGCCTTGTCCCTCTGCTCACCGCCGGCGTACGTCCTGCGCTACAGCGAACCTGACAAGGCGTCCTCCGGTCTCGGGGTGACCGAGAACGGTGGTGGCGGGGAAGCGGCATGGTCGGTCCCCTATTGGTTCGGCGACGCCGCGTTCGCCACCATGCTGGTGCTCCTGACGGTCGTGGACGCCGGGCTCAGCGCGTGCTTTCTGGGCAACTTCAGAGGGGAGCGCCAGCTGCTCGAGGCCCTGAGCGTCCCCCGATCCTGGCGGCTCTTTGGCGCCGTGCTCATCGGGCATCCTGGCGGAGATGACCCACGATCCGCGTCCCTCGACCGCCTCGGCCCGCGAACCGCAACGATCCATTGGGGCAGATGGGGATCGACTCGATAACAGACGACGACCGAAACAGACGACGACCGAGAAGCCCTGGAGTGCCCACTTCACCTCTCCGAGCCTTCGCGGCGAAGGGCCCTGTGCCCTGGTCGAAGCCACGCGCCTCGCACGATGCCCGGCGCCGGCGTTTCAGCAAGGTTGTCTGCAAGATGCGACGAGCATCCTGCGCAGATGACCATTGGTTCTCCCCGTGACACCAGCGCCCGGTCTGGAGTAGATGACCCTTCGCAGCTCCACGATCCAGCTCCCCACCATGGAGACGATCCCTCGTTGCAGAGCGCGCCCCGCGCGTTGCGTCGTGGCGGTCTTCGAGCGACCGAGCGCGTCCTTGCCCCGAGGCCAGGACGCGTTGGCGAGCCGGCCCTCTCGTTGATCTCGAGTACCCAGGTGGCACCGAAGCAGGGATCGATGCGGATCGTTCCTTGGTCTGACCCCATCATCGACAAGATGAAAATCGATGCTCGCTCGCTGTACGTCGAGAGCTTCTGGTTGGGCGTGCTCGGTCCATCGGCAACATGGGTCCTCCGCAGGTTCGCGGACCTCCTCGAGGAAGAACCCGGTGGCGTCGACGTCGACCTGCACGAGCTCGAGGGTTCCCTTGGGATCGGATCGGCAACCAGTAGGCATACCCCGGTCACGCGTGCCATCGGACGGTGCGTACGCTTTGGCCTTGCGCGCCCACTCGGGATCAACGAGCTCGCCGTTCGGCGCTTCGTGGCCCCGGTTCCTCGCCGTCACCTGTCGCGCCTGCCCTCTGCGCTCCAGGTCCGTCACGCCCAGTGGGAAAACGACTATGCCCGGGAACCCGGACCATGGCTGCTTCGTCGGCGTGCCCGCCTGATCGCGCTCGAGCTCCGCTCGCTCGGCGTCGACCGATCCGGGATCGAACGCCATCTGCTCCGGCGCTCTCTCCACCCCAGCATCGCATTCGATTCCGCTCGATGGGCATGGTCCAACGAGGACCCCGAAACGGTGGCCGGTCCCGAGAGTGATTGATCGAAACCGATAAGCCGCCCTCGAGCGCCCGCCGTGGAATCACCCATGCTGAGGACGCCCCAAGGGGGCCGAGGAACGACGCGAGGATGCGACTCAGTGGCGGCTCGACAAGGTCGCGGTCGGTTGAAGGTCCAAGAGCAACTCGATCAAGGTTCGTACGCCGAACCCAGTGCCCCCCTTGGTGAGGTAACCGCTCGTCTCGGTTGCGCGCGCGGGACCGGCGATGTCCAGATGTGCCCACGGAATCTTGCCCGTGAACTTCGCCAGTAAGAGCGCAGCCACGATCGAACCGGCTTCGCCCTGTTTCCCCACGTTCTTCATGTCGGCGATCTCAGAGTCGATGTGGTCCGCGTACTGCTCGGGGAGCGGCAGTTGCCACAGTGGCTCACCAGCACGCGTCGCTGCATCACGGAGACGGCGGATCAATACATCGTCGGTGCCGAACAACGCGCCGATCGAACGACCCAACGCGACCACGGCTGCACCGGTCAGCGTGGCCACGTCGATGATCGCATCAGGCTGAAGCTCGGTGGCAAGCGAAAGCGCGTCAGCCAGGATGAGGCGCCCCTCTGCGTCGGTGTTGAGCACCTCGATGGTGGACCCGTTCCTGGCGGTGAGCACGTCGCCGGGCTTGATCGCCCGCCCGCCCGGCATGTTCTCGGTCGCAGGAGCAATCGCGGTCACCCTCGCCGAGATGTCGAGCGCAGCGCACGCCTTGATCGTCGCCATCACCGCGGCCGCTCCGCTCATGTCCGTCTTCATCGTCGTCATACCGTCGGCGGTCTTCAGCGAGAGCCCACCCGAGTCGAACGTGATCCCCTTCCCCACCAAGGCCACGTGCGGCGTGACGAGCGAACCGCCCTGTGGTTCGTAACTGGCCCAGATGAGTCGAGGCGGTTCCGCTGACCCCCGGGCGACGCCCAGCAACGCCCCTAGGCGCTCCTTGGCAATTCGCGCCTCGTCCCAAACCTCGACCCTGGTCCTGGAACACTGGGAAAGCGCCTCCGCCACGGTCTCGGCGAGGCGGGCTGGCGTGAGGTCCCCCGGAGGGGTGTTCACCAGGTCCCGGGCAAAGCACACGGCAGCCGCAACCTCGCGCCCGTAGCGGATCCCTGCAGCGAGTTCTTCGCCCCCGTCACCGCCGGCGATCAGAAAGCGCTCGACTCCTGTTCGCTCGTCCGGCTTGCGATAGGGATCGAAGCGGTAGGCAGCAAGCGTCGCGCCCTCGACGACCGCCGAGGCCACTTCCGCTGCGCGCTCGAGCCGGCGCGCCGGGAGCACCATGACCGGGACACCGTTCCCAGACGAACGGACCAGTGCCGCCGCGCCCCGGCGCCATCGCTCTCGGTCCAGCTCCGCGGTTCCGCCGACCCCGACGCCGAGCCCCTCTCCTTTGCCCATCCCCAAGCCGATCAGCGTCGGACTACCTGGTGCGGCGGCGAGGACCACCGTCTCCCCGGGGCGGGCAGAGAACCCTCGGCCCTTCGCCCACTCAGGATCGAGGCGCTCGGGCACGGCGATCCCGCCGACGTGTCCCGGAAGCCCCGGGACCGCCTCGGGAGCGCCCGCGTCCGAAGCCTCCATCATCGGCACGCCCACCACCGTGAAGTCCGACAGAGCGAGATCTCGCGGTGCAGCAGCAACGGACAGCGTGCTCACAGTCACCGTCACCTCGGGCGACCGCCACGGGTCGCCTGGCGGGCAGTCACGTGCGTGTGCCCCTCTTGCCAGCGGGCCATGGTCCAGAGCAGGTCGGACAGCCGATTCAGGTACTTGACCGCCAACGATTGGCTCGGGACATGCCCCACCGCCAATCGCTCGGCGCGTCGGACGACGGTCCGCGCGAAGTCGAGCGCCGCAGCGCGACGGTTCTGCCCGGGGACCACGAACTCGCTGGGCATCGCCGTGCGGGTCGTGAGGTCGTCGATCCGCCCCTCGAGCGCCGTCACCATGTCGTCGGTGACAGCAGTCTTGCCCGGCACCAACCGGTCACGATGCTCGGGAGCGGTGGCCACCTCGGCCATGAGGATCCACAGGTCTCGTTCGATCCCGACGAGGAGTTCGTCGAGCTCGGATCCTGGTTCGGCCTCGGCACGCGCGAGCCCGAGGACGGCCTGCGCTTCGTCGACGGCGCCATTGACCTCGATCACGGGCGAGGCCTTGGAGACCCGCGCCCCATAGAGCAGGCCGGTCGTCCCGTCGTCGCCCTTCCTCGTGTAGATCCGCGCCACCGACGTCGAGGATAACCGGCGGCTCGGCCCAGGTCGGTGGGAGCCCCCCGCCGGAGAGGATCCGCGAATTCCGGCCTTCGACGCACTACGGTTCGGTTCGTGGCTCTTGTTTCGGCTGTGCTCGCCGCCCTTTCGAGCTCGACCAAGATGGCCGAGGTCGCGGTGCTCGTCATTGTCGTGGCGCTGCTCCTGGGGTTGCTCGTCCTCTATCGGCGCCAGAACAAGGCGCCCACGAAGTCCCGGCACAGCGCGTCGCACAGCAACGATGCTTCCTCGTACTACGGGAACCTCAACACCTTGGTCGGTGCATCGTCGGGGACGGGGATCGGGTCTTCGTCCCTCGGGCAACCTGATCCCTTTGCGATGTTCGGCCCGCCTGCCGCCCCTCCGCAGCAGCCGCCTTCGCCACCGGTAGCTCCGACCCCACCGCCTGGACCCCCCCCGGGATGGTTGCCCGATCCCAGTGGTGCGCCGGACACGCTCCGCTACTGGGATGGCACTCGTTGGACTGAGCACGTCGCCCAGCGGAGCTGACCACTCGCCTCTGCTGCCTCTCGCGCGTGGTAGCTCGAGCGCGTGAGCGGCGAGGCTTGGACGTGGGTGAACCCAAGTCGCAGGCCTTCCTCACGGAGGTCCGTGAACTCCTCTGGGCTCCACCACCGGGCAACGGGGATGTGGTCTCGGCTGGGGCGGATGTACTGACCGATCGTCGCAATGCTCACGCCGACCCCGCGCAGGTCCGCGAGCGTCCCGAGCACCTCGTCGCGCTCCTCGCCGAGCCCAACCATCAGGCCGGACTTGACGACGAGCCCGGCGTCAGCGGCGCGCGCAAGCACGGCAAGGCTTCTCGAGTACCCAGCTGAGGGACGAACCGCTCGCTGAAGGCGCGCCACCGTCTCGATGTTGTGGTTCAAGACGTCAGGACGGGCTTCGAAGATCGTTGCCAGCGTCTCGGGATCCCCTTTGCAATCAGAAACGAGGGTCTCGACGGTGGTCGAGGGGCATCGCTCGCGAATCGCCCGGATGGTCGCGGCAATCGCGCCGGCACCCCCGTCTGGGAGATCGTCTCGCGCGACGCAAGTGACCACTGCATGCGCAAGGCCCATCTGTTCGACTGCTCGGGCGACGCGTTCGGGCTCGGTGGGATCGAGGGGAAAGGGCCGTCGTGTGTCCACCTTGCAGAATCCACACGCACGAGTGCAGCGTGAGCCATTGACCATGAAGGTTGCCGTCCCGTCGTTCCAGCACTCGAAGATGTTCGGGCAACCTGCCTCCTCGCAGACCGTGACGAGGTTCAGTGCGTGCAGGGTTCCTCCGAGGTGCAGAAATTCGCCACCCATCCGTGCCGGCACCCTGAGCCAGGGGGGCTTGCGATCAGCCATCGACAGTCCCTGATCGGGATCCACCCCAGCCTGTCGCAGGCGACGCGTCAGTGGCCGGTCGTAGACAGGGCCCGGCGAACCCGGCTGACGTCCGTCTCCGCACGCGCCGCGGTCAGGGCTCGCACCGGCAGGCCCTGGATCTCGCAGTGGCTGGAGACCGGGTCCTTGGTCGTCCGATCGCGCTTCGCCTCGCACGCGCACCCCTAAGCGGAGCCGAGCGCTCGCGACGCCTTGGCGATCGATTGGCGCATTGGCAGCTCCCCACTCCCGTGACGCTCGCTCCACGATCGCGTCCATCGCATCGCGAAGGCCGATGCCGAGCCCTTCGTTGGCCAAGGAGGTCACGGGATACTCGGTGATCCCGCAGGGCACGATGTGCCGGAACATCGACAGGTCGCAATCGATGTTCAGTGCCGCACCATGAAGCGTGCGACGTCGACGATCCGCAGTGCGGATCGTGCGCACGCCGATGGAGGCGAGCTTCCTCGGTCGCCCGTCCGAGAGGCCGACCCAGACGCCGGGGAATCCCTCGAGTCGGCCGAGGCCTCCGGCACTGCGGTCCACCCCGAGCCCCGTCAATGCATCGATCAGGACCTGCTCGAGGCGCGCCACGTGCTCGCGGCCCGAGGACGGATCGGCCGTGACCGTGACGATCGGGTAGATCACGAGCTGCCCTGGACCGTGGTAGGTGACGTCACCTCCCCGGTTCGAGCGGATCAGGGCGGCACCAACGCGTTCGGGGTCCACCAGCACGTGAGAGGGCCGCGCTCTCACCCCGAGGGTGTAGACGTGCGGGTGCTCGAGCAGGAGCAGGTAGTCCTCCCGACTACGGGTGGCGAGGGCGCGTTGCAGATCGAAGGCCTCTTCGTAGGGAACTCGCCCCAGCCACCGAACGCGAAGCATTGGCGCCGTTAGAGCTCCGACGCCCAGTCCCTGGTCATGAGCACGTCCTTCACCCGGCGGAGGAACGAGGAGGCGTAGGCGCCATCGACCGCCCGGTGATCCCAGGCCAGGCCGATCAGCCCGACGGAATGGATGGCGATCGATTCCGATCCGTCCGGCAGCTCGACGACCACGGGCCTTCGCTTCACGCCGTCCGTCGAGAGGATCCCCACCTGAGGTTGATTGATGATCGGCACCGTGAAGTAGGTCCCGAAAGGCCCGTCGTTGGTGATGGAGAAGGTGCCCCCGAGAACGTCGTCAGGCCGGAGCTGCTTCGTGCGAGCTCGATCGGCGAGATCACGAATTCTCCTCGCGATCCCTCGGAGCGTGATCTCTTCCGCACGATGCACGACGGGAACGATCAGCCCCTCGTGGTCCAGGTCGACGGCGATCCCCAGGTTGATGTCCTGGTACACCACCAACGAGTCCTCGGTGACTGAGGCATTGAGGTGTGGATACTCGCGGAGGGCCTCCACCGTGGCCCTGGCGACGAAGGGCAGGTACGTGAGCGAGAAGCCCTCTTCAGCCCGAAAACGCGGTCCCCATTCTCTCCGTACGCGCTCGACGGCCTCGAAATCCGTCTCCACCGTGACGTACGCATGTGGCGAGGTCGCCTTCGAGCGAACCATGTGCTCGGCCGTTCGCCGCCTGATGTTGGAGAGCGGGACGACCTGTGTCCTCGAAGGGTGCATCGACACGAGCGCCGCTTCGCGCCCAGCACTCGAAGCGGGTGGCGTGGCGGTCGCCGACGGCGCCGCGGCGGTGGCGGGCGCAGTCGAGGACTCGGCTTTCGACGGAACGCTCGCTGGCGCGGCGGGGGATGCAGTCGACGGTGCGGTCCTCGACGCCGCCCGTTGTGCGTCGATGAACCGGAGCACGTCTTCGCGCGTCAGGCGGCCCCCGACGCCGGTCGCTGGCACGTCGCTTGGATCGATTCCGTGCTCGTCCAGGAGTCGACGGACCACCGGGGAGAGCAGGAGATGGCCTCCCTCCGCCCCTCCACCCGGAGGGGCGGAGGGAGGGGACGCCTGGACTGAGCCCTCCGCCGAGGGGGTCGCAGCACCCCCTGCCCCAGGACTCGGACCTGAGGCCACCGATGCTGTGGGTTCGGAAGGAGCTGCGGGTTCGGACGTCGGTGTCGGCCGAGGGACCGTCGTCGGCGCAGGCGGCGCACTGATGGAGAACCCCGGTGTCGGTGGTGGTGTCGGTGGGGATGAAGGAGCCTCGGGAGCTGCCGAGGTCCCCCCGGTCGGCGATGCCGATGGCGTCGCTGCCGCTGTCGGAGGCTGGGCCTGAGGGGGCGCAGTCGAGGGTGGAACCGTGGCTGCCGGCCCCCTGGCTGCCGGACTTTCCCCGTCAGCCACGCTCTCGGCGATCACCGCAAGGCGCGCGCCAACTTCGACCGTATCCCCTTCTTGAACGATGATCTCCTGGAGGATGCCCGAGGACGGCGAGGGGACCTCGGTGTCGACTTTGTCCGTGGACACCTCGAAGAGCGGTTCGTCCCGGCTCACGCGATCCCCCACTGACTTCAGCCAACGGGTGATCGTCCCTTCGACGACGGTTTCGCCAAGCTGTGGCATCGTCACGTCAGGCAAGGTGCAGCCCCCTTCCGGTCAGAGCGAGGACTGTCTCCCCGAAGGTCTCGGACAGCGATGGATGCGGCAGGAGGAACTGTGCGGTCTCCTCCGGAGTCGCTTCCCAGTTGACAGCGAGGTAGCCCGCGCCGAGCTGCTCGGTCACCCAGGGACCCACGAGATGAACACCGAGGATCCGGCCAGGTCGACCATCCGATGTTCGCTCCGCGACCACCTTCACCATCCCATCGATGTCGCCGAGGATCCTTGCCCGGCTGTTGCCGGCGAAGGGATCCGTCTTCGTCACGACGTCCAGTCGGCGCTCACGCGCCTGCTGCTCGGTGAGCCCCGCGGACGCGACCTCAGGATGACAGTAGATCGCCCACGGCACCCGCTCGTAGTCGACGGGGGCGACCTGCTCGCCAAGCATCGAGCGGACCGCGACGATCGCCTCGGCGAAACCGACATGGGCGAGCTGCGGAGCTCCGGCAACGAGATCACCGACTGCCCATACGCCCTCGGCGTCCGTGCGCTGGTACTGGTCGGTCACCACGAACCCGGCGCGGTCGAGGACCACGCCAGTCCCTTCCGCGAGAAGCCCCTCGGTTCGCGGTCGTCGACCGATCGAGACCACCACGAGCTCGACATCGATCTCTTGACCACCCGCCAAACGGACCGTCGTCCCGGTCCCGTCGGGCCGCGGAACGTGATCGACGAGCGTGGCGCCGGCGATGACCTCGATGCCGCGCTTACGGAACGACCGCTCGACGACAGCAACGACATCAGCGTCGCAGTTGGCCAGGATCGAAGGAAGCGCCTCGACGAGGGTGACCCTGCAGCCGAGGTCGCAGAGCAACGAGGCGAACTCGCAACCAATGGCCCCGCCACCGATCACCGCAGCAGATGACGGAACGTGGTCGAGATCCAAGAACTCGTCGGAGGTGACCACGAGCCTCCCGTCCACCTCGAAGCCGGGGAGCGTCCGTGGCACCGAACCGGCCGCAAGCACGACATTGCGACCGATCAGCTCGGTTCCGGCCTCGGCCCCGTCGATGACCCGAACCCGGTGGCCAACCTCGAGAGCCCCCGTTCCGGAGACAACCCGTACCTTTCGGCCCCGGAGGAGCCCTGAGAGACCGCGGAACAACCCGTCGACCACGCGGTTCTTCCTCGCCTGATTGATCGCGAAGTCAATCGGCGCAGCGGTGACCGAGAGCCCGAACTCGCCTGCCCCGTGCACGGTACGGACCACGGCTGCGGCTTCGAGGAACTCCTTGGCTGGCACACAGCCACGGTGCAGGCACGTCCCACCGACCTTGTCTCGTTCGACGATCGCGACCGACAGGCCAGCGGCTGCGCCGTAGAGGGCGGTCGCGTACCCTCCAGGGCCTCCGCCGATGACGACAACGTCGAACTCCTCCGCATCAGCCGTCACGACGGTCGCTCCTCCTGATCGCCTTCCGCTCTCTTGTGGTGCTGGTCCACCCCCGAGCCATCCAACCGGGTTCCAACCCTACCGGGAGCCGCTGAGGACAAGGGTGACGACATCCTCCCGCTACGACAACAGTCCTGAAGTCCCCTGTCCGCTGGACGCGGCCTCGACGGCAAGCCGGTCCGCGAAATCGTTCCACTTGTCAACTCCGTGGCTCTGGACCCACCGAAAGGTGAGTGGCCGGGGCGGTTCCAGGGCCAGCGCGAAGAGCTGCTCCCACAGGTCGCGGTTGGCGACTGGCTTTCCTTGTGCGTTCCGCCAGTTCCGCCGGAACCAGCCCTCCCACCACCGCTGCCGGATGCAGTTCACGACGTATGCCGAATCGCTGACCACCTCGAGCCCGCTCACTGGCCACCACCGGGCACCGGCAGGTTCACTGAATGCCTGCAGTGCGCGGAGCACCGCCGTGATCTCCATTCGCTGGTTCGTCGAGTGCGGATCGGCGCCGCTGGCGTAGGGCCCATGGGGAACAACCCAGGCCCATCCCCCAGGACCTGGATTCCCAAGCGACGACCCGTCGGTGTAGACGACCCCGCGAGACGGTGCTGCGTCGCCAGGCGACACCGTGCTCACGGCGCGGTCCTGCAAGCGAGACCCCCCGTCGCTGATCGCCGGGCTGCTCGTAGGGCACAACGAGCAGGTCCGGAAGCGACGGAGCGAGTCGAATCACTGGGTGGCCCCAAGGACAACGGCCGCGCTCGCAGGCGGGGCGAATCCGCCCTCGACGCTCGATGCCACGTTGGTTCGCAATTGGAGGGCGGCGTCATCGCAGGCGACCCTATCCGGCCAGTGTGCCGTGACGAGCCAACAACGGCGCATGAGGCATTTGCCAACCGCGGTGCGCGCCAAATCCTCCCGCCGCCCTTAGGGTGTACGAGGAGGCCGAGGGCTTCCCGCCATGTGGTTGCGACAACGAGATGCGAGCGTAAAGACCGTGCTCTTCGACGGCATATCCCACAGCGTTCCCGATGTCGACCCCGCCGAGACGGCTGAGTGGTTAGATTCCTTCGACTCGGTCGTTGAAACGCGCGGCCGCAGCCGAGCGCGCTTCCTCCTGATGAAGCTCCTCGAACGGGCGCGTACCCGCCAAGTCGACTTCCCGGCGACCGTGTCGACGCCCTACGTCAACACGATCCCCGCGGACGCAGAACCATGGTTCCCCGGGGACGAGCACCTTGAGCGGCGAATCCGGGCCTACATTCGCTGGAACGCCGCGGTCATGGTCACGAGGGCCAACATGCGCACCGAGGGCATCGGCGGACACCTGTCGACCTATGCCAGCTCAGCGTCGCTCTACGAAGTCGGGTTCAACCATTTCTTCCGAGGCAAGTCCAACGGCGGTCCCGGCGATCAGGTGTTCATCCAGGGTCACGCGTCTCCCGGCATCTACGCGCGTGCCTACGTCGAGGGACGCCTGACAGAGGAACAGCTCGACAATTTCCGTCACGAGGTCGGCGGGGGCGGGCTCCCCAGCTACCCCCATCCACGCCTGCTCCCGGACTTCTGGGAGTTTCCGACCGTCTCGATGGGGCTCGGTCCGATCTTTGCGATCTACCAGGCCCACATCAACCGCTACCTGCGTCACCGCCAACTCGTCGATACGAGCGAGAGTCGCGTCTGGTGCTTCGTCGGGGACGGCGAGATGGACGAGCCAGAGTCCATCGGAGCACTCGGTGTCGCTGGGCGCGAGCACCTCGACAACCTCATCTTCGTCGTCAACTGCAACCTCCAGCGGCTCGACGGACCCGTGCGAGGGAATGGCAAGATCATCCAGGAACTGGAAGCCTTGTTCCGCGGTGCCGGTTGGAACGTCATCAAGGTCATCTGGGGATCTCGATGGGACGAACTGCTTGCCCGCGACGTCGACGGCGTCCTGTTGGATCGCATGAACACCACGGTCGACGGCGAGTTCCAGAAGTACGCGACCGAGTCAGGGGCCTACATTCGGGAGCACTTCTTCGGCCCCGATCCAAGACTCCGCAAGCTCGTCGAACACTTGAGCGACGACGAGCTCCGAGCGCTCCCTCGGGGTGGCCACGACTACCGCAAGCTCTATGCCGCCTACAAGCTCGCGACGGAACAACGCGATGCTCCGACGGCGATCCTCGCCAAGACGATCAAGGGCTGGACCCTCGGCCCTGAGATCGAAGCCCGCAATGCGACCCACCAGATCAAGAAGATGACAACCGCGCAGCTGCGTGCCTTGCGCGATCGTCTCTACCTCAGCGAGGAGATCCCGGACTCGGCCCTCGAAGGAGAGCGCCCCCCCTACTATCGCCCCCCGGAGGGGTCCGAAGCGCACGAGTACCTGATGGCCCGGAGGAAGATGCTGGCCGGTCCGGTGCCCAAGAGGGTCGTCCGGCGTGTGGCCCCGGCGCTTCCGGCCTCGAAGGTCTTCGCCGATCTGTTGGCAGGGTCCGGCGGTCAGGCCGTCTCGACGACGATGGCGTTCGCTCGCCTCCTGCGCAACCTCGTTCGCGACCCGACGGTCGGCCCGCTGGTTGCGCCGATCGTCCCGGATGAAGCCAGGACGTTCGGCTTGGAAGCGATCATTTCCGAGGCGAAGATCTACGCCCCCCAAGGCCAGCTCTACACACCCGTCGACGCCGACCTGCCGCTGCGCTACGCCGAGAGCCCGTCCGGCCAACTGCTCGAGGAAGGGATCACCGAAGCCGGCGCGCTCGCATCCTTCGCGGCCCTCGCGACGTCGTACGCCACTTGGGGACGCCCAATGCTTCCGGTGTACCTCTTCTACTCGATGTTCGGCTTCCAGCGGGTCGGAGATCTGCTGTGGGCCCTCGGAGACATGCGCGGCCGCGGCATCCTGGCCGGCTGTACGGCTGGACGAACCACGCTCCAGGGGGAAGGGCTCCAGCACGACGACGGGCATTCACCGCTTCTAGCATCGGCCAACCCTGCGGCGACGATCTACGACCCATCGTTCGCCTACGAGCTCGCGATCATCGTCGAGGATGCCATCCGGCGGATCCTCGGTCCGCGTCCGGAGGATCGCTTCTACTACCTCACGCTCTACAACGAGACGTATCCGATGCCCCCGTTCCCCGAGGGCCCGCAGAGCGAGACCATCCGTGCCGGGATCATCGACGGGATGTACCGGTTCGCCGGCCCGCCCGAAGGGGGCAAACGACAAGCGACGGTCTGCTTTTCCGGACCCATGTGGCAGGCGGCAATGGAGGCGCGGCGCATCCTGGCAGCCCAGTGGAACGTCGGCATCGAAACCTGGTCGGTCACCTCGTGGTCGAACCTTCGGAACGAGGCGCTCGCGGTGGAGCGCTGGAATCGCCTTCACCCCGGCGAACCGCATCGAATCCCCTTCGTCACCTCTGCGCTGAGCTCCTTCGAGGGCCCCGTCGTTGCCGTCACCGACTACCTACGGGCGGTGCCCGACCAAATCGCACGGTGGGTCCCGCGGCCGTTCACGTCCCTCGGAACGGACGGGTTCGGCCTGTCCGACGCCCGTGACGCCCTTCGCCGGCATTTCGAAGTCGACACAGGCCACGTGGTCGTCGCCGTCCTGTCCGGACTGGCTCGAATGGATCAGGCCAAATGGTCCGAGGTTGCCGAGGCAATCGAGCAGTTCGGTATCGACCCGGAAGCGGCTCCGCCGTTTCGTCCGACTTGACGACGAAGGGGAGCACCATCGAATCGGACCACCGAGCTACGAGTCGAGTTTCCAGTTGCTCGTCGTCTCCCTCGTCGCCCCGAGCTGGGCCTGTGCACCTGCCAGGCGGCGGTGACCTCGTCACGCAATGGAGAGGATCTTCGGACTACAGATCCTCGCAATCGCTGGTTGGCAACGTAGTCGGTCGTCATGGTCGGTGACATCGGTGCCGAAGCATGCGGCTCCAGCGGTGGTGCTTTTGCCTGAGAGCTTGCGCGAGCACACGTTGAGGAGCCCGACGCTTGCGAACCCCTGACGCTGGCCCGATGACAAGGGTGCCCCTCTGATGGCCGTCACGCTCAGGCAAGCCGGCACCCCATCGGACTGGATAACACGTTCGAGATGTCGCGACCACTCCTTCGCCTTGAACGGCGCCGGCGCGACCAGCTCCTCGAACCCCAGGCGACGCAACGTCTCGAACGCGACCTCACGGGCCGTGCGGGAGGCCTCGGGCACGAGCTCGCCGTCGCACGCGGGCTGAGGAAGGCAGCCAGCGCCGCGCTGGACGAGGTGCTCTGGCCACGTCCGCGAAGGCGTGAAACCCACGCCACTGCCGCGGAGGTGGCCAGAGCAGATCCGCAGATGGTTCGAGCAGGTTCCACAACAAAGAAATCGTCGTGCGGATCGGACGCAGCCACCGCAGCGTGCACCAAGTCCGTGCACTGCACGTGGGTTTCGTGGGCAGACCCTTGACGGCGTTCTCCTATCGTCCTATGAATTTCCTAGTGACATTAGGACAACCGATCCAGGATCGGAGAGCCCGGCGCCACGAGGAGACCAAAGCAGCGATCGTCGACGCGGCCTGGGAGGTGGCGAGAGAGAAGGGCGTCGCCGGTCTTTCCCTCTCGGACGTGGCGACCCGAGTCGGCATGCGGGTGCCGTCGCTGTACTCGTACTTCGCGTCGAAGAATGCGATCTACGACGCCATGTTCGCCCAGGGCAACGACGAGTTCATCAAGTTCATCAAGGATCGTCAGGCGAGCCTGCCGAAGAATCCCCGAGAGCGGCTCCGAGGAGCGTTTCACATCTACTTCGATTTCTGCACACAAGATCCGGTTCGCTACCAGCTGCTGTTCCAGCGGACGATCCCCGACTTCGAACCCTCGGAGGCCTCTTACGCAAAGGCGATCGAAGTACTGAGGCTCTTCCGGGAGGACCTCGCCAGCATCGGACTGGCCGGCGACCAACAGGACGAGGACCTTCTCACCGCGCTGAGCTCAGGCTTGGTCGACCAGCAAGTCGCCAACGACCCAGGCGGCGACCGCTGGGCAAGGCTGGTCGACACCGTGGCTGACATGGCCTACGACCACGTGATGAAGAAGAAGCGACGGAGGGGGCGCCATGCCACCTAAGCCGATCGGAAGGAGGTCAAGCATGAGAACGGCGAGGACCGGAAGCGTCCAGGTTCACATCGACGCCCCTCCTGGGCGAGTGTGGGCCCTGCTCTCGCACCTCGACCGCATGGGGGAGTGGAGCCCTGAGTGCTACCGGGTCGAATGGGAGGACGGCGCATCATCGCCGGCCGTGCCCGGGGCGCGCTTTCGAGGCTGGAACCGCTACGGACTCCTGAAGTGGTCGGTCGCCTGCGTGGTGAAGACCGCCGTTCCCGAGAAGGAGCTCAGCTGGTCCACCCTGGTGCGGGGGAAGGAGATGGTCACCTGGACCTACCGCCTCGAACCATCGGGGGGCGGGGTGGACCTGGTCGAGTCTTTCGAGGTCCACTGGCTGCCGATCTCAGCCCGCATTGCCGAGGACTACCTCATGGCCGACCGGGACCGGCGCCGGGAACAGGCCATGCGCCAGACGCTCGGACGCATCAAGGTCCTCGCCGAAGCCGAATCAGGCTCCTGATGGGGCGCGTGCTCATCGTGAGCTGAAGCGGGGGAGGCAACTTCCCGCCCGCCCGAGACCTTTCGGATCGTCTCGTCCAGTGCGGCCACGAAGTGGGGGTCATGGCCGGTGCCGCCCCGACCGATCGCTCAGTCGTCGAAAGCCTGACCGGCTGCGGAGCCCAGCTCTTCGAGTACCGCTCCGTGGAGCCCTGGCCGGCCGGCCTCAGCCTGGAGGAGGACCCCGTGCGCTTCGACGAGATGCGAAACGGCGTCCCCACCGCGGGCTTGGTCGCCGCCGAAAAGCTGAACCTTCCCACCGCCGTGCTGGTCCACGTGCTCTACCAGCCCTTCGTCTCGTACTGGGCGGACATCTCCGTGGACGTGCGTCGCTGCCGAAAGGTCTTCGGTATGCCCGAGCTGGACGCGCCAGTCGTCTTCGAACAACTGAAACGCTGTGCCAAGGTGCTCGTCCTCGTACCCGAGGCCTTCGACTATCCCGATGCCCCGAGAACCGAGGAGACCCACTACGTCGGTCCCATCTTCAGCCAGCGCGCTGGTGGTCCGCTGAGCGATCTGGGCTTGCATGCCTCCGATGATCGCCCGCTGGTGCTGGTCTCCTTGAGGACCACGCCCATGCGCCAGCACGAGGCGCTTCCCCCGATCCTGGCAGCGCTCGGCGCACTTCCCGTCCGTGGCTTGGTCACGCTCGGAGGGATCGCCGTCGACCTCCCATACGACTCGGTACCTGACAATGTCGTCGTGCACGACTACCTCCCGCCCACCGCCATCCTCCCGCAGGTCTCATTGGTAGTGACCCATGGCGGCCTCAGCACAGTGATGGCCACGCTCACCCACGGGATTCCCCTCGTGTGCATCCCCCAGGGGCGAGAGCAGCCTCTCAACGCCGAACGCGTCCAAGCCTGCGGAGCAGGAATCAGCCTGGAGATGGACGCCCAACCCGAGGCCATCGCTTCTGCGATCACGACGGTGCGAGGGGATTCCTCCTACACGGCTGCCGCCCGGGAACTGGCGGCGGCGATCGACCTGCTCGGTCGCGGGCAAGCGGCTGTAGACCACGTCAATGCGTTGCTGGCGAAGGTGCCGCGATGAGTTGGCGAGTGATGCGATGCTCGATGACAACGAAGGCTCGATGGAGTGCGCCATTTGTCGGCGACCGACCCAAATCTCGCTGATCATGGCACCTCCCGCTCATCGCTTCACGTATTGGCTCCTGCGGTGCACGCGTGCCTTCGTTGCCATACCGCGAGGAACGAGTGCCGGTAGCGGCCCTATCCGAACCTGTCGGCGGTCTGCGCTTTGAGCAGCGCCATCACTTGCCCATGTTCTGTGGTGCCTCTACTTCCGTCGCTCACGAACCCACCGCCGACGGCTGTGACGAAGGAGCGCCTCGCCACACCCGCGTCACGAAACTTCCGAAGTGCACCCAGGATCAGGCCCCGGCGAGGTGGACGCAAGGCTACGACGGTGCGCACGTCGCAGAACGACGGAGTCGATTCCCCCGGCCTGGAGGTCCGAGTCGGAGAGGACCTGGGGTTGTCAAACCACTCACTCCACAGCGAAGGAGCTTCTCCCAAAGCTTGTGGGTATTGAGGTGGCAGTGCCCCGCCGGTCAGTAGGCACGGTGTTCAGGCGTCCCGTGAAAACACCAAACCAGCAAGGGGACCACCACCGATACAGAGCAAGCTACCTGCTGTGGCCGTCTCGTGGCAGAGTCCATTGGCAAAGAACTCGAAGCGACCATCAGCGGTAACTCCGAGTCGGCGATCTCGAGGCACTTCGTTTGCTGGATTCGCACCCACCGGCGGTCGGGAACCTCCTCAGGCGCCTCCGCCCTTCCGGAGCCGACGTGCTCTTCTCTGTCGCGCACCGCTGAGGCACGCGTCGTGAGGGCCGTGCCGGAAGTCCCCATCAAGCGCTTGCGACCACCACCTCAGAAAACCGACGGGCTAGGGCGGAGGGGCGGCGACCGGAACTTCCCGCGGCGGTTCGCAAGGAACGAGCGTGCTCTCCGAGTGGTACCAAAGCCCATGCGTTCCCCCCACCTTGCGAATGGGTCGGCCACAGTGACGGCAAATGTCCTCGACCACGCGACTCATGCGTCGCTCCTCCACTCCGTTGCCCGCGGCCAGCATGACAGATCCGTGGCGGCAACGCACAGCGGCTGCACGAACCGCTGCACATGCCCGCTACCCCGCACTCACCGCGGGATTCTCCTGGCATCCCCGACTGCGTCAACCACCGTGTCGACCCGCCATCGTCGTGTGGCTTCCGTCGCCGAATCGCCAGACGAGCATCGGATGATAATACTGATATTGCGATTGCAATATGATCGTTCCTTTTGAACCCCGCTCAGCGCGGCTTGATCGATGGCTGAGCAGTGCCCGAAGGAAGGTTCGCTGTGAGCCGTGCGGTGGTCTTCAACGGTGACGAGACGTGGGAGCTGCGCGATCTTCCTGTCCCGGACCCCCAGCCCGGTGGTGCGGTGCTGCGGGTCGAGGCGACCGGCCTGTGTCACAGCGACGTCGATCACTTCCGCGGCCACGTCCACACGTCGTGGGGTGGGAGGTTCCCCTCGATCCCCGGCCACGAAATCGTCGGACGGATCGAGCGGATCGATCCGGCAGCCCAGAGGGCGTGGGGGGTCGGCGAGGGCGATCGCGTGGCGGTTCGGGACTTCGTGGTCACCCCCGAGGGCTACCGCATCTACGGGCACGACTTCTCTGTCGAGGAGGGTTCCGGGCTCTACGGCGGTTTCGCCGAGCATCTCGAGCTTCTGCCCGGCTCGATGGTCTATCGCCTCCGCGAGGACCGTCCTGCGACGGAGCTCACCGTCTTCGAACCTCTGAGCTGCGCGGTGACCTGGGTCGAACCGATCCACACGGGTGATGTCGTCGTCATCGAGGGACCCGGCCACATGGGTATGGCGACAATCGTCGCTGCGCGTGCTGCCGGGGCGAAGACGATCATCGTAACCGGCGTCGCACGAGATCTCCTCCGCCTCGAGCGTGCACGCCATATCGGCGCTGACCACTCGATCGATGTCGAGTCCGAGGACGTCGTCGCGCGAGTCAGGACCATCACTGACGGCCACATGGCAGACGTGGTGATCGATGCCGCATCAGGTAGCCCTGTCACCGTGAATGTCGCCATGAACCTCGTGCGCAGAGGCGGACACGTCGTGATCGCGGGCATGAAGGACGGCCCCCTCGAAGGCTTTCACAGTGACTGGATCCCGACCAGGCAGATCACCATCCACCCTGGCGCGGGTCTCGACACGCAGCGTGCGGTCAGGCTCATCAACGAAGGAAGGGTTCCCACTGCTGACCTTCTCGGGGACACCTTTTCCCTCGACCACTTCGAGGACGCGTTTGCACTCCTCACTCGCAGCACCCCAGGACGAGATTCGATACGCGTGGCGTTACAACTCGATTGAGCACCTTCCATTGCCCTGCAAGCACAGATCTTCGATCCGTGCGGTCCGTCCCTGGCAACGGTGTGATGAGCACGTCGTTGCTGCTGATCACCTGGAAGCGCCACCGCCTCGTTTGCAGCGACCCTCGCTCGGAAACGATCGCCTCTGTACGATCCCTAAGAGAAAAGCTCGGGCGATCTCATGAGGACGGACGACGATGAGCGAATATGAGGGCCGGGTTGCGGTGATCACCGGTGCAGGACGTGGGTTCGGCAAAGCGTTCGCCATTGCCCTCGCCGACCGAGGCGCGCATGCGGTCATCGCCGACATCGACGATGCTGCGGGCGAAGAGGCAGCATCTCGGATCCGTGCCGCAGGGGGTCGGGCCACGGCGATTGCGTGCGACGTGGCCGACGAGAACCAAGTCGAGGCAATGGTGGCCGAGGTGGTACGCGACCTGGGCGGTATCGACATCTTGATCAACAACGCAGGACTGCATTCGGCCGCTTACAGCGAGCCGATGATGAAGCTTGGGCTCCCCAAGCTCCGTCGGCTCTTCGACGTGAACGTGATGGGGATCATCATCTGCACGATGGCGGCTCGATCGGCGATGCTCGGGCGACCAGGGGCATGCATCTTGAACATCTCCTCCTCGGCCGCCTACTCGTCAGGAGGTGCCTACGGCGTTTCCAAGCTCGCAGTGCGTGGCCTCACCATGGCCTGGGCACGTGAGCTCGGCCCTGACGGCATCCGGGTCAATGCAGTCGCCCCAGGGTTGCACCTGACCGACACGATCCGTGCCGAGCTCTCCCCTCAGACACTCGCCGCCGTGAAGGCACAGCAGATCCTCCCGCTGGACGGGACCGAGGACGACATCGTGGATGCGATGTTGTATCTCTGCTCGGATTCCGCCCGGTTCATCACGGGCGAAACGTTGCGCGTGAGCGCCGGGTTCGCCCTCTCGATCTAGGCAGCAATCTCAAGAGGTGGCGCGGCCCTCGCTCCGACAGCTTCGTTGCGCTCATGGGCTTGGGGTCGGGGAGATGCCGTAGCGGATGCCAGCAGCGGTTCCCCCGTCGACGAGAATGTCGGTGCCGGTGATGTAAGAGGCTCGATCGGAGATGAGGAAGTCCACCGCATCTGCGATCTCGATCATGGTGCCCTCCCGTCGCAACGGCGTCAGCTCCAAAAGGCGGTACTTGGCAGGCTGGGCCGCGAACTCCCGCGCACCCATGGGAGTCGCGATCAATCCCGGGGAAACGGTGAGGATCCGCGCTCCGCGCTCCCCCCATGTCGGTGCCCGTCGCTGGCACATCTGGATCAGGGCGGCCTTCGAGAGCTGGTAGGCAAGACCAGGCGTGATCTCAGCAGCGACGGCGTCTCTCACTCGCTCGAAGAGATCGGGTGCCAACGGATCTGCGAGCGCGCCAAGGACCTCGGAAGCGATCTCACCCAGATGTGCGGCAAGCGAGGAAACGAACACCGCCGCGGTTGCGCGCCGGGCCAGTGCGAAGAACGCGTCGGCAACGAGAGCAGGACCGACGAGGTTCACCCTCAGGATCCTCTCCGCGTCGGCCATGCTCGGCGACAGCCCGACCACGTGCGCGAGGGCCCGCACCGGCCCTGCTGCATGGGCGGCCGCTGCAAGACCCTCCACGGCCGACCGATCGGTGACGTCGCACACGACGCCGAGCGCATCGTAGCCCTCGGCCCTCAGTGTCCCAACCTGGCGTTCGAGATGCCCGGCGTCGTAGTCCGCCAGCAGGACCCGATACGAGGCGCCGAGTCGGCGCGCCACCGCCATGCCCATGGCCCCTGCGCCCACGACGACAGCGAGCTCCTGGTCCGGGCGCGCATTGGTTCCCGGCTCGATCACGTCCGCTGCTCCTCCTGCGCGAGTCCACGTCCGTCATGATCGCCACTCGAGGTCGCCGAGGAGGCCCGCCTCACCCCAACACCTCGGTCAAAAGGGCGTTCGCGCGCTCGACCGCTCGACGCAGCGCTGGCCCATGGCCCTCGGCCTCGATCCTTGGTCCCACCTGCTCGAGCTCGAACGCCCCGCGGTAGCCGGCATCAACAGCAGCTTCGATGAACTTGTCGATGCGGAGATCGCCGTCACCAGGTACGGCGCGTCCACCTCGAGGCGGCTCCGCTGGAGTGCCAAAGACTGCATCGGCGAACTGCACCACGGCGATGCGTTCACCCGCGCGCCTCACAGTGGCTTCGTAGTCACGCTCCATCCAGCAGTTCCCGAGATCCACAACGACGCCGATCCCACACTGCTCCGCGACATCGAGACCGTCACGAAGAGTATGGACGAAAGAGACATCGGTGCGCAGGGAGGGCTCGATTGCCAGGCGTACGCCGCGTGCCTCTGCGTACGCGATGCACGGCGCGACCGCGTCAGCTAGCGATGCGGTGAGCTCGTCGAAGGAGCGACCGTCCCGTCGGCCCGGTGTGAAATAAGTGCATCCCCCCAGCGTCGCCGCGAGGTCGACGGAACGGTTGATCGCATTTCGTGTCATGTCCCAGGTGCCCGGCGCCGACAAGTCGAAGTGCGCGGTGATCACGGTGGTTGCAACCATCGCTCGCGCCTTCATCGTGGTGATCGCTGCTTCCCGGCCGAACGCGTCGACCTTGTTCGAGAGCAACCCCACCTGGCGAATGCCGAGCTCGTCCCAGAGCGCGAGCTCCTCGAACAAAGGCCAGGGAAAGGTGCACATCTCGCTCACCGACAGACGTGCGTGCATCACGAAAGCGCGGTGTTCGTCTCGGCGATCTCTGCCTCGAGCCATCGGACTTCGCTGAAGTTCTCCCGGCCGCTGCGCTCCAGGAGCAGCTCGAGGGCATCGAGCTTCACGTGGAGGGCATCACGGTCCGCGGGGTTCTTCGCGAGAACCACATCGAGGTAGTGGAGGGCCTCCAGGGGTCGCCCCGCACTGAGATGCCGTCGAGCGCGCTGGACGAGCGGCGCTGGCCCACCGGCGAGCTCGATGAGTTCGCCCCAGATTGCCGACGGTGGCACGTCGTAGAGCTCGGTGGTGGACTCGTAGCGAAACCAGCCGGCGTGCTCCTCCCAGATCGCCCGGACGATCCAGGGAACCTTGCCATGACCCTGGGGGATGTCGAGCGCTGGCGGCAAGCTGATCTGCCCCATCAGCATCCACAGGTCGGCGCCAGCATTCATCCCCTCGATCGTCCGATCCCGTAGGTACTCGGTGGCATCTCGGACCCGGGTGATCCGGCGGCGGATCTCGGCCGAGCCGCTGATCGGTTCACCATGCCCGGTGATCAGAAGCTCCGGCTCGAGGGCGATGACCCGGTCCAGGGAGTGGATGAACCCGATGGCGCTTCGGATCTTGTCGCCGCGCACCGTGTAGAGATTGGGCACGTGGCCGAACAGTGGCCCCATCAGGTTGCCCGTGAACAGCGTTCGTTCCTCGGGGAGCCACACGATGAGTGAATCGGTCGTCTCCCCTCCGGGGGTCCCATACAGCTCGAAGTGGCGGCCGCCCACGCTGAAGGCGTGACGATCGAGGAACGTCGTCGTCACCACTGGCTCGGGTGGTTGGAACGAGCGGTCAACGTTGGTGATGTCGCGACCCCAAAGCTTCTCGGTCCGGCGCGAGAAGAACGGTTGGAGGCGACGCCAGTACTCGCGTACAACGGCATGATTGGCTTGCGCGATGGTCTCGACCCCCGGCGCATCGAATAGCGACCAGCCACCCACATGGTCGCTATGCCCCTGGGTGAACACGATGACTCGCAGCGGACCGGCACTCACGCGTTCGAATCGACGCTTGATCTCCGCTGCCTCCCAATGGATCCCGGTATTGACCTGCACATCACCGTCGGGTGTCGTCACGAGGTAGCAGTTCGAGATCCCCCGCGACATGAAGATGTGATCGTTGATGGGCACTGCATCCTGGGCACCTTCACCCTCGTGGACAATCAGGGCGTTGAGGGGTTGCCCGAGGGACTGGCCGGGACTCATCACGATTCCCTTCTGCGTTCGGGAGCGATCCCGAAGGCGTCGATGTAGAACGCGAACCGCTCGCGCAGCTCGTCAGCACTGAGACCGAAATCACCCTCGAGGTCGTAGATCACGCGCCCGTCCCTGCCGCGGGGGTGCGATGCCATGTACGCCTCGAGGTCCGCGAGGCACTCCTCGGTCACGGGCAGGCCGGCCTGCTCGAGCACCCGGGATGCCGCTCGGACGTCGTCGCTCACGATCTCCTCGAACATGAGCTCCACCAGCTGGGACTGAGGCACCTGGAGGCGGTCCCGCAGATAGCTTCGGAGCATCCGCTCGATCCGGTCGACCCAATAGTCGACGTGCGCATCGATGTCCAGCGCCTTCTGGCTGCTCTTGAGCGCCAGCGCGCGCATCATCAGCAATGATTGCAGCGTCGCCACCGGGTCCCGGTGGATCATGACGACGGTCGCGTCTGGATACACGTCGAGCAACGGGCCCAGCTGCTCGCTGTGTTGGTTCGACTTGAGCATCCAGCGCTGATCGCCAGGAAACTGGTGGGCGATCAGTTTCAAGACGTCGCGCATGTAGCGATAGTGCGGCGTCTGGTCGTGGCACAGGTAGTAGTCCCGGAACCCTGGGACTTGTGCCATCCACTCCCACTGATAGCTCGAGAAGTCCGGCATCTGCAGCTCGTTCTCACCGCAGGCATGGCCCGGTGAGTGCTCGTGCATCGCAGCCATGACCTCGTTGCGGCGCTGGAGCTCCCAGCGGGCTTCGGCCCTGGTCCAGCGCGGGTCAACCCCGCCAGGACCGAGGGGCTCCCCGGGCTGGGGAGCCGGCTGTGCGGCCAGGTAGACGGGAAGGTGCCGCAGCCGTCGGTCGGCTGCCAGGAGGTTCTCCAGGTGCGTGCTCCCCGATCGCGGCAGGGCGATCACGTTGATCGGACGTTCGATCGCGACCTCCAAGGAGTCGGGGTGCTCCACCCAGTAGTGCTGGATCCGGAGCCGGTTCGCCGCCGCCGAGACGCAGAACCCGACGAAGGCCTCCTTGTGGGCCTTCCACACGTTGTCGTCGGCTTCGACCTCAGCGAGGAGCATCCCGAGGCGCTCGGTGAACTCCATCGGGCCGAAGTCATCGAGCCCGGTCTGGCGGCATGCCTCCTCCAGTACACGCCCGACGCTCAGGTCAACCGGCCTGGCCTCGGCCGCTTCGAGTGCCGCGCGCTCCTCAGGACTTCGCGTGTCCCGGCGCATCCCTTCGATGCGCAGGACCCTCACGGCCACGGCGGGAGCCCCGAGATGTCCGTCTTGCCGGCGTTGGCCATCCAGCCGCCCTCGATGATCACGACGTCCCCGGTGTGGTACCGGGACCAGTCGCTCATGAAGTACACCCCGATCCCCTCGAAGTCCTCCGGCGTCCCCATGCGGCCCATCGGGTTGAAGCGCCGGACATGATCCACGAGCGGATGGTCCTCAGGGAGCCGCACCGACTCGCTCACCGTGTGCCCCGGGCATACTACGTTGCAGCGGATGCCGTAGCGCCCCGCCTCCACGGCAATGCCTCTCGCCATGGCCACGATGGCGCCCTTTGCCGCGTTGTAGTGCTGCATTCCAGGGCTGCCGGTCAGCGCGGAAAGGCTGGCACAGAACAAAAGCGACCCGCCGGGGTCCCCGGCGTCGTAGCGACGCTTCATGTGCCGGGCACCCTCGCGGACGGTGAAGTAAGCGCCGTGCTGATCGATCGCGAGCAGGCTGTGCCAGGCCTCGGTGGTCATGTCGAGGAAGCTCCCGTCGTTGCGCATGACGCCCGCATTCGCGATCACTCCGTCGATGCGCCCCAGCTCCTCGACGACCTCAGCCATGCCCCGAACGACCTGGGCCTCGTCGCTGACGTCGATGCACTGTGCCAACACCCGGTGACCAAAGACCCGGAGTGCTTCAACCGCCTCGGTGTTCTTGTCGGACCGGCGTCCCCAGATCACGACATCACCGCCAGCCCGTGCGATCCCCCGAGCGAATCCCAGGCCGATGCCGGCATTGCCCCCGCTCACCACGATCACCCGGCCCGTCAAGTCAAACACCAGATATTGCTATCACAAAATTGCTATTGCAATCATGCCCGGTCAGCGAGAATCCCCGGTACGGTGCAGCCATGGCCCGAGCCGCCCCCGCTGCCGCGCGAGCGGCGAGCATCATCTCCTTTTTGACCGCGCACCGAACCCGTGCGTTCACGATCAGCGAGCTCGTGCGCCACCTGGGCATGAACATCGCCTCGGCGCACGCGACCCTGGCCGTCCTCTGCGACTTCGGCTTCGTCGTGCGCGACCCGGTCCATCGCACCTACGTGCTGGGGCCGGCCCTGGCCGCGACCGGTTTCGCCACCCTCGAGCAGCACCCGGCGATCGAAGCGGCCCTCGAGCAGGCCGAGCTGCTCGCCGACGAACTCGGCGCTGAGGTCGGAGTCACTGCCATCGCCGGGCGCGACATGGTCTTTCTCGGCCGACGCGGTCCGGAGCCGCTCGCCAACGCGATCGGTTACGCCGGTGACCGATCGCCGCTGCTTGCACCTTTCGGGGCGGTCTTCATGGCGTGGGCGGACGAGGACGCCGTGAGGGCATGGCTTCAGCGTGGAGCCGTCACCGGTCGGGCTGCAGCGCTGTACCGGCGCGTGCTCGAAGAAGTCCGCGTCCGCGGGTTCAGTGTGCCGATGCCCGCCATCGTGTCTCCGGCGGTCACCAAGGCCATCGAGCACCTGCGCGACGAACCCGGTGACGCCGGGGCGGAGCACGAGCTCACCTCGGCACTCCAGCAGACCGACGAGATGCTGCTCCTCCTCGACCCTTTGTCCGCCACCGACGAGATCATGTTCAAGACCGTCGCCGCACCGATCTTCGATGCGATCGGCCGGGTCTTGCTCTCGATGAGCATCACCGGACCGAACCACCCTGTCCGGGTCCAGGACGTCTTCGATCTCGGTCAGCGCCTCATGCAGTCGACCGCGATCGCCACGCGCCAGGCTCGAGGCCGCTTGCCGGGATGGGAACACGCCGACGCGGCGATGCGATGACGAGCGCCGGCACCCGCCGGCCGCGCCGATGCGGGTCGACATCGCTGGCCCAGTCTCTGGGGTCACGCATTCGAACCGCCCGAACTGCATGGCTCCCCATCCGCTTCCGATGCGCTCGCGGTGGGCAGGACACCGAGATCGTGAGCAAATCGGTCGTGTTACGCTCGGGAGCGCGCGAGAGATGAGGAGGAGACATGACGACGGAAACCACCCTCCACCACGAGACTCGGATGCTCATCGACGGACAGCTGACCGAGGCTGCGTCGGGCAAGACCTTCGAGAACATCAACCCGGCAACCGAAGAAGTCCTGGGCGTGGTCGCCGACGGGTCCGCGGTCGACATGCAGCGCGCGATCGATGCTGCGCGCCGAGCCTTCGACGAGACTGACTGGTCGACCAACCGCGCCCTCCGGAAGCGCTGTCTCGAACAGTTCCAAGAGGCCCTGGAGTCCGAGCGGGAGGCACTCCGGGAAGAGCTCATCTTGGAGGTCGGGTGCCCACGCATGACGACCCACGGCCCTCAGCTCGATGGACCCCTCGACTGGGCGCTGCGGTACCCGACGAAGCTCATCGACGAGTTCGCCTGGGAGGTCGACCTTCCCGACGCGCCAGGCCAGATGGGCGAGCTCAACTCACGCCAGATCTGGAAGGAGCCGGTGGGGGTGGTCGGTGCCATCGTGCCGTGGAACTTCCCCATCGAGGTGACGCTCAACAAGCTCGGCCAAGCTCTGGCCACCGGCAACACCGTCGTCCTCAAACCAGCACCCGACACACCGTTCAACGCCACTCGCCTCGGTCGCCTGGCGGTCGAGAAGACCGACATGCCGCCAGGAGTGTTCAACGTCGTCACCGCGTCGGACCACCTCGTCGGTGAGGAGCTCACCCTCTCGCCAAAGGTCGACCTCATCTCCTTCACGGGGTCCACCGCGGTCGGCAAGCGCATCTACGAGAAGGGGGCGGCCACGATGAAGCGGCTGTTCCTCGAACTGGGGGGCAAGTCCGCGACCATCGTCCTTGAGGACGCCGACTTCTCCACGGCGCTGCTCGCCGGAATGGGGGTCTGCTTCCACGCAGGCCAGGGCTGCGCCATCCAGACGCGCATGCTGCTCCCACGCTCGCGCTACGACGAGGGAGTCGAGATCCTCAAGGCCAACCTTTCCGCCGCCCCCTATGGAGACCCCCAGCGCCCCGACGTCATGATGGGACCGCTGATCTCTGCCAAGCAGCGGGATCGGGTCATGGGCTACATCGAGGCTGGCGTGTCCGAAGGAGCTACCCTGGCCCTCGGTGGAGGTCGCCCCAAGCACCTCCCGAAGGGCTTCTACGTCGAGCCCACCCTGTTCACGAACGTCGACAACTCCATGAAGATCGCCCAAGAGGAGATCTTCGGCCCCGTGCTCGTCGTCATCCCCTTCGAGGACGACGACGACGCCGTCCGGATCGCCAACGACAGCATCTATGGCCTTGCTGGAGGCGTCTACTCGGGATCGCTCGAGCGTGCGAAAGCGATCGCTCGACGGATCCGCACCGGCGTGATGAGCATCAACGGCGGCGCCCCCCATGGGCCTGACATCCCCTTCGGTGGGTACAAGTACAGCGGCATCGGCCGGCAGAACGGACTGGCTGGTTTTGAGCAGTACCTCGAGGTGAAGTCCGTCGCCTGGCCAAAGCCTTGAGGCCACCGAGGGCGTCATCACTCCGGACGGCAGCGACCAAAACCTGAACCGCAGTGCCCGTGAGGAAGCGCCTGCAGGCAGGTTCAGGAGCATCAGGTCGAGGGCCATCGTGGCTCCTGGCACCTGGAGCTCCTCAGGCACGCCGTGGTGCTTGGTCTCGTGTCGTGCGCTCGGGTCATCGTGCCCGCGCGCCGCAGTCAGGACCAGGGCAACGATGAAGCCCCGGTGAGCCCGCTCTGCATCGGGGAGCGGTCAGCGCGCGTGCGGACCCCTCAACGTCTTCACGACTGGGATTGATCGATGCCCCTGCATCGAGCGACGCCGACACGCGGTCGGGTCAACCACAGGGCGAACCCGATCCACACCCTCGCGGACCCCTCGCTCGGTGCCTCGCTGGAGCTCCCCACTCACCGACTCCTCGACAAGCCGATCCCCGCAGAGGTTGCCTACCGACTCGTCCACGACGAGCTCATGCTGGATGGGAACGCCCGGTTGAACCTCGCCACCTTCGTCACCACGTGGATGGAGGAGCCCGCAGCGCGCCTCATGGCGGAATGCGCTGAGAAGAACATGATCGACAAGGACGAGTACCCCCAGACCGCCGAGCTCGAGCGGCGCTGCGTGAGCATCCTGGCGCACCTGTGGAACGCGCCCCACCCAGACCGGGCGGTTGGCTGCTCGACCACCGGCTCCTCGGAGGCGTGCATGCTCGGTGGCCTCGCCATGAAGAAGCGTTGGGCCAATGCGCGACGCGCGACCGGGAAGTCCGAGATCGCCCCCAACCTCGTGATGGGGGCGAATGTCCAGGTGTGCTGGGAAAAGTTCTGCCGCTACTTCGACGTCGAGCCCCGCATGGTCCCCATGGAGGCCGGTCGCTACCACCTGCGCGGAGAACAAGCGGCGGCGCACTGCGACGAGGGGACGATCGGAGTCATAGCGGTCCTCGGGTCCACCTTCGACGGGAGCTACGAACCGGTCGCCGAGATCGCCAGTGCTCTCGACGAGCTCGAAGCCCGGTCAGGACTCGACATCTCGATCCACGTCGACGGCGCCTCGGGTGCGATGATCGCCCCCTTCTTGGATGGTGACCTGCTCTGGGACTTTCGCCTGCCCCGGGTGAGCTCCATCAACACCTCGGGCCACAAGTACGGCCTTGTCTATCCCGGCGTTGGTTGGGTGGTGTGGCGCGACGCCGAGCGGCTCCCTGAGGAGTTGATCTTCGACGTCGACTACCTGGGCGGCAACATGCCGACGTTCGCCCTCAACTTCTCCCGTCCCGGTGCGCAAGTCGCCGCGCAGTACTACAACTTCCTCCGGTTGGGCTTCGAAGGCTTCCGCTCCGTCCATCAGGCCGCACGTGACGTCGCCACGGAGCTCGCCACGCGTATTGAAGCCCTGGAACCCTTCGAGCTCATCACCCGAGGCGACCAGCTCCCGGTGTTCGCAGCCACGACTCGCCCGGACGTGAAGGCCTTCAACGTCTTCGACGTCTCCCGGCGGTTGCGAGAGCGAGGGTGGCTCGTCCCCGCGTACCGCTTCCCAGAGCACTGCACAAACCTGAGTGTGCTGCGGGTCGTGGTTCGCAACGGTTTCTCCCACGATATGGCGGAACTGTTCATGGAAGACCTCGCGCGCGTGGTCCCCGAGCTCGCCCGCCAGAGCGGACCGCTCCAAACAGCCGATCAGGGATCCGGTTTCCATCACTGACCTCGCGCGGCTCGGGGGGTCATTCCTGGGTACGGCCGGGCGTCGCTGACGCAGCAGAGACCAGGACCCCACTTCGACCATTCATTGCCCCCGGCGGAGCACCCCGCCTACCTTGGGGCCATTGCCCATGACGCTCGAGATGCGAAGGAGGCCACAGTGGGTTCCGTGGAGCGCAAGGTCCGCACGGTCGTCAAGCGAGCAATCAGATGGCACAAGGGCCTCGCGCTCGTCATCGCGCTCTCGTTGGCGCTGGCCGGTGGTGCCGTGGTGTGGACCCAGAGTCGGGCACAGGCGCAGAGCTCTTCTGACGTACCGCTGTACCCCTTCGTCTCCGTCGGAGTCAACAGCGGCCCGGACACCTTCTTGTATGTCAGCGTGCTGAACTTGTCCGGTACCACCGTGACCCCGGCCATCAACCTGTTCACCCCGAACCAGAGCGACATACCGACGACGTTCGCACCGGGCATGAACGACGACGTCATGGTCATCATGGTTGAACCGACCCCGTGTGGCGCCTCCCTGCCCCCCGGGGTGCAGGCCTGCGCGCAATCCCCCGGCGCGATCAGTTGGATCCTCGGGCAGACGCAGAACCTCATGTCCGTCAGCTGCAGCGGATACCCACTGACCTGTACGGACAACGGCGCTTCCATCCCGATCGTCTCGGCCCAAGGTCCCCCCGGACCCCAAGGTCCCCCCGGACCCCAAGGTCCCCCCGGACCCCAAGGTCCCCCAGGTGGCACCGCGACCTTCACTCAGGTCGCTCGGACCGTGACGGTACAACCGGGCCTCAGGGAGCTAGCGCACGATCCTCGCGGGCAAGACGAAAACGGTCACAGGATGCCCGTCGTCACCGAGAGCCTGAGCTGCCCCAGTGGCGACACTGTGATCAGCGGAGGCTACGCACTGACCAACCAGGGCGAAGATCGACCGGGCACCGTGCTGGGAAGTTACCCGAGCGACAGTGCTACCTGGACCATCGTCATCGAACCGTCGTTCCGCTCGTCAGCCACCTATGAGATCTACGCCAACTGTGCGACGAGTTAGACCCCCCAGGGTCGCAGCTGGTCAAGCGGCATGTCGGTGTCGACGGGATAGCGGTGCGCCCAGGCGGTGATCTCCTCGTCGCTGCTCCGACCCTGGAGGCGCCCGTGGCGGATGCCGACTCAGCGGTTGCCGATTGCCCGTGGGGCCTGGTGGCATCGGTCTCCGGCCGCTCGTCGCTGGTCGTGGTAGGCCCGACAGCCCGGACTCGCCGAGATCGACCAGAGCGCCCACTGGTCGATGGCGTCATAGCGGCGCCGGTTGCGGAGGTGTCGGGCGAGCACCGCCCGTTTCTTGCCCGAGGCGACGTGCGTGGTGACGTGCCGGCGTCGTTGTTGTGAGCCTTGGCGCTGGCGTAACGACGGGGGTTCGTGAATCGCATTGCAGTCGGCGTTGCGGCGCAGCTGACCAAGTGGGACAGCACGAGTCGGTCCGGTCGACAGCCAACGCGGACCACCGGCTGGTTGTTCTTCTTCCCACCGGTCGTGCCGCGGCTCCGCTTCTTGGCGATCACCGTTCGCTGCTGTCGCGCTCGTTGAGCCGCTCACGCATGGCCCCGAGTCGAGTCATAGCCTGCGATCCACTCGTCGCGCCGGCTTCGCACCGTCGTGTCGGTAACCACGTCGCCGCACAGGCGTTCGGCGTCCCCCCAAGGGCATCCCGTGCCAGCCGCACGACCATCACCTCCCGGCACGCCCGGTCGGACTTGCACCGGCGCTGCCCGCCGAGGGGGTTTCTCTTTTGGGCGACGATGGGCGGTTCGAGCGACCTCCAGACGGTGTCCTTCACTTCGGGATCCAGCACGCAAAGACCACCTCGGCTGCAACGGTGCCCAGGGGCCGTCGAAGTCGGGACGCCGTGATCGATCCTTGCTGGGACCCCGCGAGCGCCGCGGGCCAAGATCAGCGCCAAGGCGCCCGGCCAGCGCTCACCGACTGGAGATGATCGCTGGCGTCAGCACCTTCTTGGGGGTGACGCGCAGGATGACCCGACCCTGAGGGCCGATCGGCAGCTGATAGTCCGCGCCGGTGTATTTCGTCGACAAGGTGTCGATGTGCGCCCTGGCCTCGCCTCCACCCACCGTCTCGGTCACCGTCCCCCGCACTTCCGCCCAGTCGTAGACGTTCTCACAAGAGTGGATGAGGATCGTGATCCGGGGGTCCCGAGCAACGTTCTTCGCCGCTTGACGCTGGGGCTCGGTGTTCACGAGAAGGTGCTCCTCGTCGCAATCGATCCAACGGAGCTGCGCTTGGGGTTGTCCGTCGGGCATCAAGGTGACGATGGTGGCGAGATTGGCTCCTTTGGCCAAGCGAACGACGTCCGCGTCGAGTGCCATGATCGATCCTCCCGTGGGTCGTGGTGATTGCCTTGCGGTTGGCATCCATCACACCACACTCCGATGCCACCACCCTGCAACACGGGCGAAAGAACCGGCCACGCAAGCCGCCTGTGCAGGCCGGCGCGCCCGAGCCAGTACCCGTGGCATCGCACGTCGAGGGTGCTGCCCATGACCCGCAGGGTTCCCTTGTGCAGCGGTACCGGGGGCGACGCCTCCGACGACGTTGGGCACCGCCGACGTCTAGGCTGCCGGCGATGGGAAAGCCCGGCACCGTAGCGCTTCACTTGGCACAGGACCCCGAGGCAGACGCACTGTTGTCCGAGAACCCTCTCGCGCTCTTGATCGGCATGGTGCTCGACCAGCAGGTCCCTCTCGAGTGGGCGTTTCGTGGTCCGCTCGAGCTCGCCCGCCGCTCCGGGCTCCCCATCCGTGCCGACGCCCTCGTGGCGGTCGACGAAGAGACCTTCACCGGTTGGTTCGCTGCGCGACCATCGCTCCACCGGTACCCGACCTCCATGGCCCAGCGGGTCCGCGCCCTGTGCAGCGTCGTCCTCGACCGCTACGGCGGTGACGCCGCGAACATCTGGCAGAGCGCGTCGAGCGGTGCAGAGCTGGTCTCCAGGCTCCGGTCTCTGCCGGGATTCGGCGAGCAGAAGGCGAAGATCTTCGTGGCCCTGCTGGGAAAGCAGCTGGGCGTTCGGCCTCCGGGCTGGGAAGCGGCCTCAGCACCCTTCAGTGAGCCCGGGGCACGGCGCTCGGTCGCCGACATCGTGGACGAGGCCTCGCTGGCAGCGGTGCGCAACTTCAAACGTGACCTGAAGGCCTCTGCCAGAAAGACGGGCACGTAGGGCCGCTCACCGAGATGCTCCCAGCCAGGGAACCCCTGTCTCTGAACCGATGCCTTCGCGATCCGACCTGAGGGAGCGGCGCCTCTACCTCTGCACGCCTGACCGCCCGGACCTCGCCGCGTTCGTCGCTGCGTGCATCCGCGGCGGCGTCGACCTCGTACAGCTGCGCGAAAAGGAGCTCGAGGCTCGGCCACTGCTCCGCCGGGCAGCGCTCACGCGCGCCGTCTGCCACGACCTGGGCGTCCCGTTCATCTTGAACGATCGCCCGGATTTGGCGCTCGAGGTGCGGGCCGACGGCGTCCACGTCGGACAGGACGACGCCCCTGTCCGCCTTGCTCGGCGCATCCTCGGTCATCACGCCATCGTGGGGTTGTCCACCCACCGCGATGACGAGCTCGAGGAGGCCCTCAGCGAGCCCGTCGACTACCTCTCGGCGGGCCCGGTGCATCCGACCCCGACGAAGCCCGGTCGGCCGGGGACCGGTGAAGGCTACGTCGCCACGGCAACGCACCGATCGACAGTGCCCGTCTTCGTCACCGGTGGCGTCGAGCCGAGCTGCGTCGAGCGCCTGGTGGCGGTCGGCGCCCGGCACTTCGTGGCGGTCCGATGGCTGACGCAGGCATCCGACCCCGAGGAAGCAGCCCGGTTGCTTCGCCGCGCCATCGACCGAGCGATCGCGCGAGCCGACGAGCACAACGAAGCGCAACGCGACCGCAACTGACGCGGGCCGCTCCCTCGGTCAGAGGCCGATACGAGCAGCGAGCAGCTCTCGGTGGTACGCGGGGTCGCCGAAGAGCAGCTCGGAGGACTTCGCCCGCTTGAAGTACAGGTGGGCGTCGTGCTCCCAGGTGAAGCCGATCCCACCGTGGATCTGGATGTTCTCGGCGGCAGCATGGAAGTAGGCCTCCGAGCAGTAGGACTTGGCGAGGCTGGCAACCACCGGAACCTCATCGGAGTCCTCGGCAACCGCCCAGCCCGCGTAGTAGGCCGCGGACCTCGCGGACTCGACCTCCAAGAGCATGTCGGCGCACTTGTGCTTGATCGCCTGGAAGCTCCCGATGGGACGGCCGAACTGGATGCGGTGCTTCGCGTACTCCACCGAGCTGTCGAGACAGTGCTGCGCCCCCCCGACCTGCTCCGCCGCGAGCGCGATGACGGCTCGGTCCAGCGCCTTGGCGAGGCCGGCTTCTGCGCCGCCCTCGACTCCGATCAACCGTGCCGGCGTCTGCGCGAACTCGAGCCGTGCCTGCTTGCGGGTCTGGTCCATCGTGGTGAGCGACTGCCGAGTGAGGCCCGGCGCATCGCCGTTCACGGCGAACAGCGAGAGCCCCGAGGGCGTCCGGCCGACGACGAGGATCAGGTTCGCGATGAGCCCGTCGACGACGAAGGACTTGTGCCCATCGAGGACCCACCCGTCCGCGACATGGCGTCCGACGAGCTCGACCCCGCCGGCATCCCAGCGTCCGTTGTCCTCGGTGACCGCAAGCGTCCCGATCGTCTCGCCAGAGGCGAGGCCCGGGAGCAGATCCTTCTTCGCCGATTCGTCGTCGGAGGCGAGCAGGGTGTTCACGGCGAGCGCCACCGTCGAGAAGAAGGGCGCGCACAGCAATGCCGCGCCCATTTCCTCGAAGGCGATCATGAGCTCGACGTAACTGAACCCGGATCCGCCGTAGGCCTCGGGGACGATGAGCGACTGGAGACCCAGTTGGTCAGCCATCTGAGCCCACACCGCGGGGTCGTAACCCTCCTCGGTCTCCATGAGGCGGCGCACCTCGGACTCCGGCGACTTGTCCTCGAGGAAGCGGCGAATCGAACGTCGCAGCTCCTCCTGTTCCTCGGTGAAAGCGAAGATCACACTGCCCGTATAGCAGACGCGACCGGGAACCGGCCACCCACCGAGTCGCCGCGGCCAGGCCCACAGAACCCTGCGACCCGGGCCGGCCGATAGGCTGGAGCTCGACGGGTCGAACGAGCTCGTCGCCGACCTCTTGGAGGGATGACGCCGCTGGAACGGATCTGGGAAGACGCCACCTGCGAGGTGCACCGCACCGTCGTCGGCCCGATCGACAACAACGTCTACATCGTCCGATGCCGGCGCACCGGTGAGGCGCTGCTGATCGACGCGGCAAACGAGCACGAGCTGTTGCTCGAGGCGTGCCAGCGGCTCGGCGTGAGGAACGTCGTCGAAACCCACGGGCACTGGGACCATATCCAGGCGATCCCAGCCGTGCGTGACGCTGGGATCAGCGTCGCCGTCACCCCGGAGGACGCCTCGATGCTCCCCTCCTATGACTTGCTGCTCGAAGACGACAGCATCGTGACCGTCGGCCGCCTGAGGGTCCGCACGATCGCCACCCCTGGTCACACAGCGGGGTCGATGTGCTTCGCCGTCGAAGGAACCCCGCTTTTGCTGACCGGGGACACGCTCTTCCCGGGCGGACCGGGGAACACCTCGCTCCCCGGGGGCGACTTCTCGCGGATCATCCGCTCCATCGAGGATCGGCTGTTCGCGCGCTTTGGATCCGAGACCCTGGTCCTGCCGGGGCACGGCGCCTCGACGACGATCGGCGCAGAGTCGCCGCACCTGCAGGAATGGATCGATCGGGGGTGGTAGTCGCTGTCCTCGCCGACGCGCTCGTCGCCGGTCCGGCACGCGCCGCCAGCGGAGGGAATTGTTGACTCGACCCGTAGGATTTTGACGTGACCGTGCCCGACGCTCCTGCGTCTCCGCTGCTGCAAGTCGAGGACCTTCACGTGCGCGCGGAGCGCCTCGAGATCCTCAAGGGCGTGGAGCTCTGCCTCCATCGCGGCGAGGTCCATGCGCTCATGGGTCCCAACGGGGCAGGCAAGTCGACGCTGGCCGCGGCCTTGCTCGGGCGTCCCGACCTCGAGGTGACGAGGGGCTCGATCCGCTTCGAAGGCCAGGACATCACCCAGTGGCCGACCGACGTGCGAGCGAAGGCGGGGATCTTCCTGGCCTTCCAGCACCCAGAAGCGATCGAGGGCGTCTCGGTGGTGCAGTTCCTCCGCCAAGCCATGTCCGCCCGACGAGGCATCGACCTCTCCGTCCTCGAGGTGCGCTTCGCGATGGCCGAGTGGATGAAGCGACTGGGAATGGACCCCGCGTTCGCGGAGCGACACCTCAACGAAGGGTTCTCCGGCGGGGAGAAGAAGCGCAACGAGATCCTGCAACTGGCCCTCCTCGAACCCAAGGTGGCCATCTTGGACGAGACCGACTCGGGCCTCGACATCGACGCCCTGCGGATCGTGGGCCGCGGCGTGCAGGCGGTGCGCGGTGAGCACCCCGAGCTCGGCGTGCTCGTCGTCACCCATTACCAGCGCATCCTCGAAGACCTCCTCCCGGACCGGGTGCACCTCATGATCGACGGGCGCATCGTGGCGAGCGGAGGCGCCGAGCTCGCGGCACGCATCGAAGCCGAGGGGTACGAACCATGGCGGTCGACATGAGCACCGAAGAGCACCAGCCCCCGGGCATCTCGGATCGCGCCGCAGTGGCGAGGACGGCCACGAAGAACACGCTCGCCGAGCCGCCAGAGTGTCGGCCGCTCGACGTCGAGGTGCTGCGCAAGGACTTCCCTCTGCTGTCCCAGGTCGTCAACGGGCATCCCGTCGTCTACCTCGATTCGGCGGCCTCCGGGTTGCAGCCACGGGCCGTCCTTGCCGCGATGGACCGCTACTACGAGACCACCCACGCCAATGTCCATCGAGGGGTCTACGCCACCGCCGAGGAGGCGACCCACCTCTACGAAGGGGCGCGTGCCCGCGTCGGCCGCTTCATCGGGGCTCGGGACCCCGGGCGGGAGATCGTCTTCACGAAGAACGCGACGGAAGCACTCAACCTGGTCGCCCAGAGCTGGGGCCGCAGGAACCTCGCTCGTGGCGACGTCGTGGTGCTGACCGAGATGGAGCATCACTCCAACCTCGTGCCGTGGCTCGCCCTCGCCGAGGAGCGGGACCTCGAGTTGCGCTACATCCCCGTCGACGGCCAGGGTCGCCTCGACCTCTCCACCCTCGACCGTCTGCTCGACGGGGCACGGGTGCTCGCCGTCTCCGCGATGTCCAACGTGCTCGGGACCATCAATCCGGTGCAGGAGCTGGCCGCTGCCGCTCACGACAACGGTGCGATCGTCATCGCCGACGGCGCCCAATCGGTGCCCCATACGCCCGTGGACGTCGGCCTGCTCGGTGCAGACTTCCTGGCGTTCTCTGCGCACAAGCTCTACGGCCCGACGGGAATCGGTGTGCTGTGGGGACGGGCGGAGCTCCTCGAGGACATGCCACCGTTTCTGTGCGGGGGTGGGATGATCCTCGACGTCCGCCTCGACCGCTTCGTGCCTGCCGAGCCCCCGGCGCGTTTCGAGGCCGGCACGCCGCCGATCGCCGAGGCAGTGGGCTTCGCGGCGGCCATCGACTACCTGTCGGGGATCGGCATGGAGCGCGTTCGTGCGCACGAGCGAGCCCTCACCGCCGACGCGCTGGAGGCGATCGAAGAATCGCTGGGTGCGGACTGCCGGATCTTCGGCCCCCCTGCGGGCAACGACCGCGGCGGGGTGATCTCCCTCGCCTACAGAGACGTGCACCCCCACGACGTGGCACAGGTCCTCGACCAGTTCGGGATCTGCGTCCGGCCCGGCCACCACTGTGCGAAGCCGCTGATGCGCAAGCTCGGCGTCCCTGCGACCGCACGGGCATCGATCGGTGTGTACAACGACCTTGGGGACATCGAGGCGCTGATCGGCGCCCTGAAGGAAGTCGGTAGGTTGTTCGGCTGATGCAGGCGCGTGTGGACCGCTCCGGCGAACCCGGTGACCGCCGTCTCGTGGGGGTCAGCGGTGGCTGACCTCGAAGAGCTCTACCGGGAGATCATCCTCGATCACTATCGTTCGCCCCGGAACCGCGGCGAGCTCCCCGTGCCTCCCGCCCACCGGGTCGAGGGGTTCAACCCGCTCTGCGGCGATGAGGTCGTGGTCACCATGCTCGTCGACGACGGCGTGCTCACCGACATCAAGATCGCCGGGTCCGGGTGCTCGATCAGCCAGTCCTCGGCATCGTTGATGTCGGCTGCGGTCAAGGGCAAGCCGGTCGAAGAGGTCGAGGCGCTGGTCCGCACCTTCAAAGGGATGATGTCGATCCACGAGGCGACCCTCGGCGAGCCCCCCGGCACGGATGACGAGCGTTCCCGCGCGGCGGCGAGCGCGCCGGAAGCAGCAGCCTCTGGTCCCGACGGTGCAGAAGCAGAAGAAGGTGCAGAAGCACCTGACCCCGCGCTCGGCGATCTCTCCACGCTCGGTGAGCTGGCAGCACTACAGGGGGTCGTCAAGTTCCCGGTCCGGATCAAGTGTGCCACCTTGAGCTGGAACGCCCTTGCCCAGGGCCTGCGCGAGCTCGAAGCGGCCCACGGCTGAAGTCCGCACCGTGTGATCGTCGGGGTCCGGCGCTCCCCTACTGCTCCGAGCCCGGCACGCCGTCACTGAAGGTGCCGTAGCCGGTGGCCTCGAGCTGGTCGGCGAGCTCGGGCCCCCCGGTTGCGACGATGCGCCCGCCGATCATCACGTGGACGACGTCGGGATGGAGCACCGACAGGAGCCTCGTGAAATGCGTCACGGCGACCACCCCGAGGCCCCACTCGGTGGTGGCGCGCTCGAGCCTGGCGGCAACGGCGCCGAGCGCGTCGACGTCGAGGCCGGAATCGATCTCGTCGAGCACGCAGAACGGCGGCCGCAGCACGCCGAGTTGCACCATCTCGTTGCGCTTCTTCTCCCCGCCCGAGAGATCCACGTTCAAGGAGCGCTCGAGCATCCGCACGTCGAAGCCGATCGCTGCCGCCTCCGCGCGCAGGCGCGCCTCGACCGGCTCGCCGAGGGCCTCTTCGAGCATTGGGCCCAGGCGGACGCCGGGCACCTCGATGGGGTCCTGCAGCGCGAGGAACAGGCCGGCACGTGCGCGCTCCCAGCTCGGAAGGCCGACGAGCTCGTGCCCGCCGATCGTGATGCTCCCGGCGGTGACCCTCGTCCCCGGCCGACCCATGAGCGCATGGGCGAACGTGCTCTTGCCCGACCCGTTCGGGCCCATCAGGACCTGGACCTCCCCGCGACGGACCTCGAGGTCGACCCCCTGGACCACCACCTTCCCGCGAACCTCCGCACGGAGCCCCCTGACCGAGAGGCTCGCCCCGTCGTCGTGGAGGCTCCGTTCGGGCGTTTCGAGGGCGGTCACGGGAGCACCACGGAGACGTTGCCGTCCTCGATGACGACGTCGTAGACGGGCACCGGCTGGGTCGCCGGCAACGAGGAGGGGGCTCCGGTGCGCAGGTCGAAGGTGCTCCCGTGGCGCGGGCACTCGATCTCGCAGGTATCGGTCCACACCTCACCCTCTGACAACGGGTAGTCCTCGTGGCTGCAACGATCGCCGATGGCAAAGAACTCGTCGCCGATCCGCACGAGGGCGATCCGAGCCCCCGCGACGTCGAAACGGCGCGCCTCGCCTGGTGACAGGTCGTCGATCGCGCACAACACCACCCGCTCACCCATGGGCACCTCCTTGCTGATCCGGCTGGCTGAGACCGACGACGGCCAACGCCCACCGGTTCACCGGCTCAGTCACAGACGTCCCCTGGCGGAGCGCTCCGTGAGGCGAGCGCTCGCACGACGCGCTCACCGATCTGCCGGCGCACCGCGGTCATCGCCTCGGGCATCGGTGAGCGATCGATGAGGTCGTCGAAGAACCCGAGCACGATGAGCCGCTCGGCTCGCTCCGGGGGAACCCCTCGCGATTCGATGTAGTAGCGCTGGTCTTCGTCGATGGGTCCGACGCTGGAAGCGTGACTGCAACGAACGTCGTTCTCCTCGATGTCGAGGTTCGGCACCGAGTCGGCGTGGGAGCGCTGGTCGAGCACGAGGTTGTGGTTCGTCTGCATGGCATTGGACTTCGTGGCGCCATGGCGGATGCGGATCAGGCCGCTGTAGATCGATCGCGACTCCTGGGCGACCGCCCCTTTGCACAGCAGATCGCTCGTGGTCCTGGGGGCCGCGTGCTCCTGGATCGTCCGCACGTCGTGGACCTGGGTATCCGACCCGAAGTACGCGGAACGGAGCTCGGTTGCCGCGCCCTCGCCCTTGGCGGTCACGTCGCTTCGTGAGCGGTCGTAGGTGGCGCCGAGCCCGACGGTCAGGGTCCGGAGCCGACCCTCGCGCTCGACCTCCCCGCACAGCCGTGCGATGTGCCAGGTCCGGGTCCCGAGCTGCTGGACGGCGACGTAGGAGAGATCGCCCTTTTCGCCCACGCGCAGTTCGGTCACCGGGACCACGAGGGCAACTCCGGGGTCGGAGCGTGCAACGAGCAGCTCGACGAGCCGGGCCCGAGCACCTTCGCCCACCTCCACGGTCATCCGAGGGAAGATCGCCGGGGCGCCGTCGAGGCCTTCGGGCTCGACGAGGTGCACGACCACGATCGGGGCATCCATCTGGACGCCAGCGGGAACCTCGAGCACGACGCTGCCCGGATGGAACGCGTCGTTCATGCAGACGAAGGCGTCGACGTCGGAGAGCACCGCGCCGAACGCAGGAGGGGAAGCATCGAGATCGAGGGCCGAACGGACCACGACCGAACCGGGTGCCTCGACCCGGTCAACCCTCTGGAGCCACCCGTTGGCGGTGACCGCCACGATGCCAGGAGCAAGTTCTTCCGGCGCGATCCAGCTGGCCGAGCTTCGGCCTGATTGGATCGGCCGGTCTCGCTGCTCCTCGCCGACCGGCACGTAGCGATCCAGATCGAAGGCGTCGATGGGCGAATACCGCCAGATCTCTTCCTTCTCGCTCGGTAGTGGCATGGCCGCCAGGGCCTCCGCGGCCTCGCGATGGCGCCGGCGGAGCCAGTCGGGCCCGCCGAGACGGGCGGCGGCGTCAACGGTGAAGCGGTGCAGTTGGGGTCTCCTCGGTTGGCAATTCGGAAGAGGGCAGGGATGCGGCTCAGCGACGCCAGCGCCACCAACGACGCCCGCGATTTCCCGGCGGGCCGAGCTCTTGGCGCTGGGCCTTGCGGTCCTCGGCGCGCACTTCGGCAAGGACCTCTGGGGCCACCTCGTTGACGATCAGCTCCGCCTGGCCGAGCACCGTGGCGATCCCGCCGGCGACGTCGGGGACGTCCTCGAGGGGAGGTTCGACAAGACTGCCTCGAACCCAGCCGGCGTCGGCGAGGCGTCGCTCGTATGCCGGGCAGTTCTCGGGGCAGCGCCACGGGGCTTCGGGCGCGAGATCCAAGACGCAGAACCGCGCCACCTCACCGGAGGCGTAGGTGCGGCTCTGGAAGTGCTTGCACTCCTCCCGCATCGGCACTACTCCATCGTGTCACCCGTGAACCGGCCGGTTCACCGTTTTTTCGTCCCGGTTCGTCGTCCCGGCTCAGCCGACTGACCCCTCCATCTGGAGCTCGATCAGCCGGCTCCATTCGACCGCGTACTCCATGGGCAACGTGCGCGTCACCGGCTCGATGAAGCCGTTCACGATCATGCCCATGGCCTGGCTCTCCGAGAGGCCTCGGCTCATCAGGTAGAAGAGCTGATCCTCCCCGATCTTCGAGACCGTCGCCTCGTGGCCGATGCTGGCGTCTCGCTCCCCGACCTCCATGTAGGGCTTGGTCTCCGAGATGGACACATCGTCGAGGAGCAGGGCATCGCAACGCACGAACGCCTTGGCGTTCTTGGCGCCTTCGTCCACGTGCACCTTCCCGCGATAGGTCGTCCGGCCTCCGTCCTTGGAGATCGACTTGGACACGATCGTCGAGGTGGTCTCGGGTGCGACGTGGAACATCTTCGCCCCTGCGTCTTGGTGTTGGCCCACGCCGGCGTACGCGACCGAGAGGACCTCGCCGGAAGCCTTCGGCCCGACGAGGTAGACCGACGGGTACTTCATGGTCAGACGGCTGTTGTGGACGATGAAGCCCTCGCTCACGAAGTTCCCGGTCCCCTCCACCTCGATGTCCCAGGTCGGCGCATGGACGAGCGGGCGTTCGATCTCCACGTCGTGGACCTCGACCAAGCTCCCCGGCGCGGCCGTCGAACCGCTGTCCTGGGACGCCGGTGCCTGCAGCGCCTGGCGCAGCGCTTCGCTCACCTCGGCAACGAGCCGCCAGTCGGCGCGAACCTCGAGCCGATGAGGCTCTCCGCACGCCCGCGGCTCGATGCGCTCGGCCGGGTCCGTGGAAACCGGCCCCGTGGTGAGGCGCGCCGGGATCCCCAGCGAGGTGAGCACCCGAGCGAGGTCTTCCAGCAGTGGCCGATGCGCTGAAGCGATCGAGAAGCCCGACCCGCCGCTCGACACGGCGCCCGCGGCGTCCAAGAACCCAGCGACGAACCCGATGCGTTGGTCCTCGGGGACGTCGAGCACCCATGCCGGCAAGCCCTTGTCGGCTGCAGGGCCGCTGAAGCCGTTCGCTTCGAGCGCTTCGGCGAGCTCGACGTCCGACCAGCGCAGCGAATTGGGGCCTTCCGCTGGCTCGACCTCGGGCACGAGCCGTCCCATGACACTGACCAGACGCGCCGTCGCCGGGCTGTCCGGCGAGACCGAGAACGTCACCCCTTGGGCTCCGGAACCCACCCGGGCCGGGCGGCGGTCGATGGAGCCGGCACTGGCGAAGACCCCGAAGAGCCACATGAGCTCCTTGGTGGTCTCTCCGATCGAGGCGAGCGATCCCTGGGACCCGGCTGTGTCCATCCGCGCGGTCCCGCGCTCCAGCTTGTGGGGATGACCATAGTCGAGGGAGGAAACCGGGATGACCGCCCTTTGCAGCTGGTCCGCTCGGACGTAGGCGAGCTCCGGACCGCCGCGCTCCCCCGATCGCTGCGAGCGCTGGGACAAGGAGAGGAAGGGATGGTGGTCGGTGACGCGAAGGCGCCGCTCCCCGCAGCGCACGACGCGGACCGCTTGGTAGCCGGAGAAGCGCTTCGCCGTCACGGTCCGAAAGACCAGCTGCCCCGCGCGCTCGTCGTAGGAGAGCACCTGGTCTCCAGGCGACACCAGTTCGATCGGCTTCGTCCCTCCCGGAGTCGTCACCACCGAACCCTGCGCGAGGCAGCCGATGTTCCCGTCGATCCACTCGACGTGCGCCTCGGCCTCGGCACGGGCACGCTTGGTGACCAGGTTGTAGACGTTGGTGGACCAGTTCTGGATGGTCGTGTAGGTGATCCGGCTCCCCGGCAACGCGACGAGCTCGACCACGGCGGAATGCAGCGAGTCCGTCGAGTACACCGGTGCCGAGCACCCCTCGACGTAGTGCACCTGCGCGCCCTCGTCGGCGATGATGAGCGTCCGCTCGAACTGGCCCATGTTCTCGGCGTTGATCCGGAAGTAGGCCTGCAACGGCATGTCCACCTTGACCCCTGGTGGCACGTAGATGAACGACCCGCCGGACCACACGGCGGAGTTGAGTGCCGCGAACTTGTTGTCCCCGGGCGGGATCACGGTCCCGAACCACCGACGAACGATGTCGGGGTACTCCCGCACCGCGGTGTCCATGTCGCAGAAGAGCACCCCTTGGGCCTCGAGGTCCAGGCGGTTGCGATGGAAGACGACCTCGGAGTTGTGCACGACGAAGCCCTCGGCAACGAAGTTGTGATGACCCGCGACCGAGAGGTCGTAGACGGGCTCCGTGCCCACCGGCTCGATGGCGTCGACCCGGACGAAGCCCACCATGGCGTTGCGCGGCGCTCGGGGATCGCTCGAACCGCCGAGCTCGCGACGACGGTCCGTGGCCGCACGGCGACGGGCAGAACGAGCCGGGATCCGGCCGGAGGCGCCCAGGAGCTCATCGAGCGTGGCCCAGCTGGTCCGGGATCGCGGAGGGCCGCCTGCAAGGGATGGCCGAGCGTCGATCCCGCAAAGGGCGAGCAACTCCTCCAGGTCGTCGACGAGCAGCTCGCTCGGGCGCCGAGGGCACGGACCGAGGGCACCGGGGTTGCTCGCGTCGAGCACGCCGGCGAGGAACGCGAGCCGCTGCGAACGAGGAAGCGCGTACAGCCACGCCGGCACTCGGCGCGCCTCGGCCGGGGCGCCGAAGCCGTTGAGCTCCAGAAGCGCTGACAGCGCGCTGGCCCCTCGGGCAACCAGGCCCAGACCATCGGCAGCGGCCACGAACTCAACCCCGAGCTGCTCACGCCCGACCCTGCACACCTCCGCTGCCAACGCGGCGTCGCTGCGATCGAGCCGAAGGTGCACGGCGAGCGACCCGCCCAGGCCTTCGACGTGCCCACTGGCGGTGTAGAGGCCCAGCCACCAGCAGAGGTCGTCGTTCGTCGTGCGCACCCCGCCGTCGGGTGTCACCAGCGCGAACGGTTCGCCGAAATCCGGCACGTCGGTAGCGACCGCAACCAGGTCCCCCACCCGAAGCTCCTCGAGGGGGACCCAACGCGGGACGGCGCAGCGACCCGGTTCCCTCCTGCGGACCAGGAAGGGATGGTTCGCCGAGGCGGCGATGCTCCGGCCTCCGGCACGGACCTCGTAGACCTCCTTCTCCCCCGATTGGCCGCTGGCGAGCACCCTGGCCTCGACAAGGCGCTCAGTGGCGAAGTCGAGGGCGAACACGACGTCGCCGGGGACGAGCTCTTTGATCGCGCGCATCCCCCGGGTCGTCCACACCTGGGTCGAGCCACGCAGGCACTCGTACTGCGCGGTGACGCCGGCCAGGTACTTGCGCTCGGCCTCGGGGATGCCCAACCGTTCATAGGTGTTCTTGATGGCTTCGGGCAGGTCTGCCCAATCCTTGACCTGGCTCTCCGTCGGCTTGACGTAGTAGTAGATGTCGTCGAAGTCCAGGTCGGGCATGTTGACGGCGAACCACTCGGCCATGGGCTTGCGCTCGAAGCGCTTGAGCGATTTCAGCCGGAAGTCCCGCATCCACTCGGGCTCCCCCTTGATGGACGACATCTCCCGGACGATGTCCTCGCTCAACCCCTTCTTGGGCTTGAACACGTAATCCTCGGCGTCGCTCCATCCCAGCTGGTAACGGCCGAGATCGAGGTCAACGTTGGCCATCAGGCCTCCTGGCTGGAATTCAGGGGGCGGGTGCCCCTCGGCTGGAATTCTCCCTATCTCGATAGTAACAACTCGCCGAGCACCTGGGATCGGTCCATCGACGTCGGATCAGCGCGCCAGAGGGCGAGGACCAACGAATTCCGAGCCGAGCCCGAGGTCTCGATCGGCGCCACGTCCGAGGACGCTCAGGTCCCCGACGGCGTCGTCGTCGACGTGGACCCGGCGCCGGCCGAACCTGGAGCGGAGAAGGTGAGCGTCAAGACGCTGGAGCCGTTCGAGGGCAGCGACACCGGCCGGCTGTCGACCTGGATCGACACGTGGGTCGGGGCCCCGAGCACGACCTGGGCGCTGCCGGTGATGGTCGACGTCGACAAGGTCTGACCCGCCTTGACGGTCTGGGCGAAGGGGACCTGGCCGTTGGACTCCTCGGTCACCTGAACCCAGCAGTTCCCGTTCGTGGCGGTGAAGCTGAGGCTGTACGACGAGCTCGGAAGGTCGTAGACCGCCCCTGATGCCGTCGAGGACACCGGGGAGATCGTCGAGGGCAACGTGGTCGTCGTCGACGACGGGCTCGACCCAGCACCCGAAGCATGGTGGGTGCCCTGCCGTCGACTGGGCGCGCTCGCCGTCGTCCCGGCCCGGTGCTTCGTCCCGGTGCTCCCCGTCGTCCCGGCCGTCTGCCTCGCCGTGGACTTGGAGCTGCTGTGGAGGTGGGACCCGGCGATCGCCAGCACCACGACGACCACGATCACGATGACCGCGGCGAGCGCCGGCCCGCCGAGCCGCCTCGGCGGACGGTTCATCGCCGACATCGCCGAATCCCTGCGGTGCCGCTGCCGGCCTCCCCGGTGGTGCTGGCGCTCCTGGCGGGTGCCCAAGTCCCGGCGATCGTCCTCGAAGACCAAGCGGCGGGGCCCTCCAGCCGCTGGAGGACCACCGATCCGCAGCGTTTGACGGTCGTCGCCCTCGGGACCGAGCGGGTCGTGCGCTTCCTCGTCGGAAGCCGACCGGGTCGAGCTGGCACCGATCACCCGCACCGAGGACGACCGGGAGCGAACCTCTTGGAGCGTGTGGAGGGCCTGGCGGTAGCCGTCGACCGAGTGCAGCTCGTCGCTCCCCTGCCGTCGGAAGAGCCAGAGGCCTCCGAGCACGACGGCCGCGATCAGGAGGACGATGATGACGACGACCATCGCACCATTCAACCAAACCGCCGCCTGGACGCGACCTCGGGAAGCACCGGGGTCGCTCCGAGAGGAGGCGTCGGGCCGGGTCCCGGTGCCGGGGAGGTCGCCGGAGCGCTCCGGTCCCGGGGACGGACCTCGGTCGAGGAGGGCCATGAACCCGCCGTCAGGGAAGATGGCAGCGAGCGAGACGCGACGTCAGGCAGCGGGGACATCTCAGGCCAAGGGGAGGAGCTCGGGCGCGATCGCCGCCAAGGGGGGGTTGGCCCGGTCGCGCGCGGAAACGATCGGGTCCGCGACGCCCCAGTCGATCCCCAGGGTCGGGTCGTCCCAGGCGACGCCCAGCTCGTCCTGGGGGTCGTAGTACCGATCGACCAGGTACCACAGCAAGAGATCCGATCGCGCGGCGAAGCCGTGGGCGACACCGGGAGGGATGTACAGGCCACGGTCCTGATCCCCGGTCAGCTCCAGCACCAACGTGGCGCCAGCCGTCGGGGCGCCACGGCGGAGGTCGTGGAGCACGACCCGCGCTGTTCCTCGGAGCACGTACCAGTAGTCGGCCTGGTGCAGGTGATAGTGGAGGCCGACGACCGAGCCGGCGACCTTCTCCGAGCGGTTCGCCTGGAGCATCTCACGGCTCCCGGGGATCCACTCCCGTCGATAGGCCTCGACGAAGCGCCCACGGCTGTCGCCGTGGGGATCTGGGTCCACGATCACCACGCCTTCGATCTCCTTGGACGGACGAATGGAGGCCATGGCCAGCGGGGACGGCGTCGGGAATCAGGACGACAGTGTCCGGAAGGTGCTCTTGAAGTACACGAGCGGCTCGCCCTCGCCGACCTCGAGCGCGAGCACACGACCGACCACGAGCTCGTGGTCGCCGGCGTCATAGATCGCCTCGAGGGCGCACTCGAGCCAGGCCAGTGTCCCGTGGAGCAACGGCGCGCCGGTCACCGGCCCCTTGCGCCAGGCACACCCGCCGAACTTGTCGCCGCCGGAAACCGCGAAGGCGCGGGCAAGTTCCTCTTGGCCGATCGACAAGATGTTGACCCCGAATGCCCCGGTCTGCGCGATCCGCGGCCAACTGGTCGAAGACTTGCCCGGTGCGAGCGCGATCAACGGCGGTTCGAGCGACAGGGAGAAGAACGACTGGCACGTGAAGCCGACTGGTTCCCCCCCCTCCATTGCCGTGACCACCGTGATGCCGGTGGCGAAATGCCCGAGCGCCCGGCGAAAGGCACCGGGATCGACCTCGGTGGCGCCCGACGAGAGGAGCTCGGTCGACTCGTCCGCCACCATCACCACGAGCGCTGCGCCTGCAGCGGACGATCGACGCGGACGTGGTCCCCTTGCCGTGCGGCCGCGATCGTGAGCGGCGAACCCTGCGCCAGCTTCCTGGCATGGAGCAGGAGGCGGTGGATGTCGGCGTCGCTGTGGGTGGGATCGTGATGGAACAGCACGAGATGGCGAACCCGGGACTCGGTTGCCACCCGCACCGCGTAGTCGATGGAGGAGTGCCCCCAGTCCGCCCGTCGCGCGAGCTCCTCCACGGAGTACTGCGCGTCGTGGAGCAACACGTCCACGCCCTCACAGAGCTCGAGCACGGCGTCGGGCACCCCGTCCCCGTTGGGCGGTGCCTGGTGGTCCGGCACGTAGGCCAGGGCCTGACCGTCCACCTCCAGCCGGTAGCCCAACGTGGGCCCGAGATGCGGGACCCAGCGAGCACGAACCTTGGCACCGCCATCGAGCGCGAAGTCCTCGGCACCGACGTCCAGTGCGTGCACGGTGGCCGGGAAATCCTGGAGCCCGATGGGGAAGAACGGGGGCCGGACCATGGTGGAGAGCGCGTCTGCGAGGGACCCGCGCTGCTGTGCCGGACCGAAGACCTCCAAGACGGTGTCCATCTGCAACAGCGGCTCGAAGAAGGGCAGCCCGAGCACGTGATCGAAGTGCAGGTGGCTGAGCAGGAGTGGCAGCCGCGTCGGCTTCCCCCCACCCCCCGCGAGCAGGGTGCGGCCGAACGCTCGCAGACCGGTCCCTGCGTCGAGCACGATCCGACCACTGTCTTGTGTCTCGACCACGACACAGGAGGTGTTCCCGCCGTAGCCGCAATGGTCGCCGTCGCAGGGACAGGACCCCCGGGTTCCGAAGAGGACCAGGTTCACCGACTCATCCTACCGCTGCCCCTCGCCACGCCCATTGGCGAGCGCCAACGTTGCCTCCCCGACCCACATCGCCAGGCCTTCAGCGACGAGCGCCTCCGCGTTGCGCATCGCCCGGTTGGGGTCGTCAGGCCAGCCAGCGACTTGGCCGAGCTCCCAAGCATCGACCGTGCGCTGGCACAGCGTCGCGATCAGCCGTCCGCGGCCCTGGCGGTCGGAGCCCTCGAAGCGTTGGGCTGCGCGCGGGCGCATCGGACGCGCCGGGTCGGGGTGGGCCGGCGACGGCCTCCCCTGGCCCGGGGTCGGCGGCCCAGGGTTCCTGCCGCCCGCCCACACGCAGTGCGGTCGGAGCGGGCACCCCGAGCACCTCGGCATGCGAGCCCGGCAATAGAGCGAACCGATGTAGAACATCGCCTGGTTGTGCTCCCACGAACGGCCTCTGGGGACGAGCCGGTCTGCGAGCGCCTGCGCCTCCGATGGTCGGAGGGGACGCCCGGCGACCGCACGACACAGGATCCGTCGCACGTTGGAGTCGACGGCTCCTGTGTCAGTGCCGAACGCGAACGACATGACCGCCCGGGCGGTGTAGTCCCCGACACCGGGCAACGCACGCAGGGCCGCCAGGTCCGCGGGGACACGACCTCCGTGGCGTTCGACGATGATCGACGCAGCCCGGTAGAGATCCCTCGCCCGCCGGTTGTACCCGAGGCCGGTCCAGCTCCGCAGCACCTCGGCGAGCCCGGCATCGACGCACGCCTGCGGGGTCTCAAAGCGCGCCGCCCAGTCGCGGTAACGGTCGACGACGCGCGAGGTCTGGGTCTGCTGGAGCATGACCTCGCTCACCAGGATCAGCCACGGATCGCGCGTCGTCCGCCAAGGAAACGCGCGGCGGTTCGCGTCGCCCCATTCGAGCACCGCATGCGCGAGCTCGCGCACGCGCGCCGCGCAGGATCCGCTCAACGGCGACCTCGAATCGCCATGCCTCAGGCGCGCGGACGAGTCGTGAAGCTCAGCGTCGCGCCAGGCAGCGGGTCGCCGTCGACCGTGAGGCGCCAGAGGAACCTCGTGGCGGGAGCGAGCGGGATCGGGCCGAGATTGACCGCGAGCGCGACGTCGATCGGTGAACCCTCGGGGATCCCGGGAGGGTGCGCGACGGTGAACTCGCCGCGCACCTCCACAGGCTGCAGTCCCTCGGGCGTCTCGACCATGACCGGCTTGCCGTCGGCATCTTCGAGGAACAGCTCCCAATGGTGCGGCACGCCAGCCTCGTTCCAGTCGACCTCGATCTTGAGGGCGATGGCGGAGGGCACCGGATCCGGACCGGTGATGCTCCAGCCGCCCCCGAGGATGTAGAGCTTGCCGTCTGCAACCTGCGCCGCATCGCACAGCAGCATCGTCACCTTCATGTAGGCCAAGAGGTTATCGGGCGGCTGCCCGCCGGGACGGTTGACGACTGGCGTCTCGTCGAGGAACGACCGCCGAGGTGAGGAAGCGGGAACGAAGAGGGAGCGCCTGCATGGGAGACTGGCGACCGTGGTCTCCTTCAGAGGGTTGCGTGACGACGTCTACCGGCGACCGTTGGCGACCGCACTGGAGCGCCTCGGCATCGGAGCCGGATGGCGCTGCGTCGACGTCGGCGCCGGTGGCGGCGACGTCTCCGTCGCGCTGGCCGAGGTCGTCGGCCAGACCGGCCGGGTCTACGCGGTCGACAGCGATCCTTTTGCCCGTGACGAGGTCGCGCGGGCCGCGGCAGCACACAGCCAGGTGCTCGCGATCACCCAGGCCGCAGAGGACCTCATCCTCCCCGAGCTCGTGGACCTCGCGTTCTGTCGCTTCCTGCTGCTCCACGTGAAGGACCCCGCGCTGGTCGTCGCTCGGATGGCCGGCGCCGTGCGGCCCGGCGGGTGGGTCGTTGCGCAAGAACCCATCACCTCCGCCGGACGTCTCGGCGGCCGACCACTGTCCATGGCGGACGCCCCGCACCCCGATGTCGGCGCGCTGCTGCCTGCCCTCGTTCGGGACGCAGGCCTCCGACTGGTCGACGCGTGGGCCGAGGCACCCGCTGGGATCGGCCCCGGCCCGGTCAGCACGTACCTCGCGACACTGACTGGCGTCGACCCCGGCGACGAACCGATCGTCCTCCCGCCGCTGGTGACCGCGATCGGAAGAGCCCGCTGAACGCACGTGCAGCACCGAGCGATCCGGTACTGCACGCAGCATCGCGACGCGAATCTCACGAGCCGGAGCGCCGGAGTCCTGCTCGTTCCCCGCGTGCGACGAGGCGGAGGGCCATCTTCCTGCTCGCCTCGTCGATCATCTCGTCCCCGAACACGATGGCGCCCCTGCGCTCTTGATCACTGGCGCGCCGGTAAGCCTCGAGGATGTCGAACGCGCGGTCGAACTGGTCCTGACTTGGCGAGTACACCTCGTTGAGGATGCCGACGTGATCGGGCGTGAGCGCCCATTTCCCGTCGTAACCGAGCGCGCGTGTTCGCGTCGCGAGCTCGCGCAGGCCATCGAGATCACGAACGTAGAGGTAGGGTCCGTCGATCACCTGGAGCCCGTGGGCACGGCCAGCGACGAGGATCTTGGTCAAGGCGTAGTGGAAGTGGTCGCCGGGGTACTCCGGGACGGCGACCCCCCCGGTGAGCATCGGCATCTGCATCGATGCTGCGAAGTCAGCGGGACCGAAGACGACCGCTTCTAAGCGCGGGGATGCTCCACAGATCTCCTCGACGTTGATCAATCCGGTGGCGCTCTCGATCTGCACCTCGATCCCCACATGGCCTCGCGGGAGCCCGGCATTCTCCTCCACCTGGGTCAAGAGCAGGTCGAGTGCCACCACCTGCGCCGCACTCTGCACCTTGGGGAGCATCACCTCGTCGAGACGCTCGCCAGCGTTCCCCACGACCTCGATGACGTCGCCATAGGTCCACTTCGAGTCCCACGCATTGACGCGCACGCACAGGATCCGCTCGTCCCAGGAGAGGTCCCTGATCGCGTCGATCGCCTTGCGGCGTGCGGCCACTTTCTCCGCTGGTGCGACCGAGTCCTCCAGATCAAAGAACGTCATGTCGGCCGACACGCTCGGAGCCTTCGCAAGGAATCGTTCGCTCGATGCCGGTGTCGACAAACACGATCGACGCGGAAGCTCACGCGTTCGCGCGGACACGCGCTTAGCGTACCCAAGGCCGTCGGCCACTCAGATGTCTCGCATGCCGCGTGGAAATGCTCGAGCAACGTCGCGGCTGTGGACAACTTCTGCGGCACTCATGTCACCTGTGGACGATCCGTGGATCATCTCGACGAGCGAATGGCGTGCGTACGTGTTCAACCTGGTCATGAGCGCGTTCGGTCCTGTGGATCGTTCATCGCCCGCGCGTTGCACGACGCGCTGATCGTGAGGTCTTGCCGCGACGAGTGACGACACGAGATGAACGATCCAACACGTTCGTCCCGCGCCGTTGCGTCGGTTGCGAAATTGTCACATGTTCGCCACGCAAGTCTTCTCACCAGGAAATTCTCTGCTGATGTGTTGCGTTTTGAGCCTGGCTCGCCGGGTGCGTGGCGGCAACGGTAATTGACCGTCGTCCATCGATCGTTCAAGATGTTGGCCATTGTGACTGACGTCGAGCGGCCTGCGTCGCAGGTCGCGCCCGTTTCAGCCAGATGCCCACGCCCTCGGCGATTGCTGAGGCCACTCGCTTTCGTCGCTGTCGTCTCGTCGTGCGTGGCGGCCATGACCATGGCCTCCGTGACGACCAGCACAGCGAGCCAGATCAGCGATCTCCAAGCGAAGGCGTCGCAACTCGAAGCTCAGATCCAGACCCTCGGCGAGCAGATCTCTGCGCTCGGCCAGCAATACGACGAGGCGATGAACCAGGTCCATGCGACCCAGTCACAGATCGCCGCGACACAAGCGAAGATCGCGCAAGACGAGCAACTGGTCGCCCACGATCAGGTGACGCTGCGCAGGACGGCAGTCAACACGTACATGGAAGCGGGTTCGATCACCAGCGCCAATCCGTTGTTCGTCTCCAACGAGAGCGCGTTCGGCGCTGAGCAGGAGTACAGCCAGGTCGTCGAGGGAAACCTCAACACCGACGTCGCCAAGCTCCATAGCGCGCAGGCGCTGTTGAACATCGACAAGGCGAACCTGCAGAACCAGCTCAACCAAGAGCAACAAGCCGCCAACGCGGCCGCCAACGCCCAAGCGCAAGCAAACAGAGAGCAAGCACAGCTCGAGGCCGATCTCAGCCAGGCAAAGGGACAGCTCGGGACGTTGATCAGTCAACAGACGGCAGCACAGAACGCGGCCATCACCACGCAGCGCCTTCAGACCCAGCGACTGCAAACAACGAACACCAATGTTCCTCCGCCGCCATCGTCAGGCGGGGCTGGTGCGATCGCCGTGCGTGCGGCCGAGAGCCAGCTCGGCGTCCCCTATGTCTGGGGTGGGGAGACCCCGGGCGTGGGCTTCGACTGCTCCGGGCTCACCGCTTGGGCCTGGGGGCAGGCCGGTGTCCCGCTTCCCCATTACTCCGGTGCGCAGTATGCCGACAGCACTCCGGTCCCCCTCTCGGACCTCCAACCCGGTGACCTCCTCTTCTACGGTCCCGGGGGGAGCCAGCACGTCGCGATGTACGTCGGAGGCGGCCAGATGATCGAGGCCCCCTACACCGGTGCCGTCGTCTGGATCACGCCCCTGCGCCTCGGCGACGGCTTCGTCGGAGCCGGAAGGCCCTGACCACCCTTCCGCCGGCTTCCTCCGGTTGAGGCCTGCGCCGTTCGAAGAGACGGCATACTGGGCCCCAAGACCTTCTCGTGAGGACGTGCGCCGATGAAGCCCATCCCCGTCTCCTTCCATCTCGGCCCCCTCGTCGTCCACACCTACGGCATCGGCCTCGCGATCACCTTCTGGTTCGGCTACCGATACCTCGCCCGCAGGCTGCGATCGAGGGGCTACCCCGACGACTGGCTCGGCGGCGTCTTCCTCTGGGTCATCGTCATGGCCGTCATCGGCGCGCGAGCGCTCCACGTGCTGGCCAACCTCGGCTATTACACCGCCCAACCTGGCCAGGTGCTCGCGATCTGGCACGGAGGGCTCTCCTCCTTCGGTGGGATCCTCTTCGCCCTCCCGACCGGCTTGGTGCTCGCCCGCCGACGCTGTCCCCAGCTCTCGATCGGCGCCTTGACCGACCTGGTGACCCCGGTCCTCATGGCCGCCTGGGCGATGGGGAGGCTCCTCGGGCCTCAGCTCATGGTCGCAGGCGGCGGCCACCCGACCCACCAGTGGTTCGGCATGTACTACGCCGGACAAGCCGGCAAACGCCTTCCCGTCCCGATCTTCCAGGCCGCAGAGGACTTCACGATCTTCGTGCTGTTGATCGGGCTGGAGCGTCGGCTCGCTCGAACTCCTGACGGTCGGCCGCGTCGTGGCTCCCCCGCCGGAGCGATCGTCGGCACGGGCATGGTGCTGTGGGGCGTCGAACGCTACTTCGACGAGCACCTCTGGCTCGCCCGCAACGGGCACCTGGGTTCAGTGCTCGTTCAGGCAGCCGGGATCGCCCTGGCGGTGGCAGGACTGGTGGTGCTCGCCTTCACCTGGTCACGCTGGAAGGCGTGGCAAGCGGCGGGGTGCCCGCAGCCCGCCGCCCCGGGCGCGGAGGCGACGGAGACGACGGCCCCCGTGCCGGCAGGCGAGGAGCTCCGAGCACGCTCGGTGGCCGAGGGACCCCTGCCGGACACCCTCAGATCGCCAGCAGCGACCGCCAGTCCCCGAGCCGTGCACGCACCTCGTCCAGGCTGAGTCGCAACGTCTCTTCGGGAACCGAATCGACGAGCGCTCGCTGCTCCGCGTAGCCGTGACTGACCGAGCGGAACGCCTTCCGGCGGGCGGCGACGAGGTCTCCGGGGGGGTCCGCCACGAGGAACCCGAACACCGCGAAGGCGACCTCGACGTCGGTGATGCTCGGGGCCCTTCCGAAGAGACCGGCACGCCGTGCCGCCAGCAAAGCGCACCCTGTCACCACGTCGTCGACGTCCTCGCCTTTCGTCAAGTGCAGGCGCGGGACGAAGCGACGAGCGAGGCGGAGCGCGAAGCCCTGGTCCGGTCCAGGCGTACCGAATCGTGCTCCTCGTGGCTGGCCCGGCGCCCGCAGGTCCCCGGGGCGCCGGGGCGCCCAATGCCGGGGCACCGCCAGGGCACGGCCGTTGCGGACCTGGTCCGCGTCCGTGATGGGGACGAAGCTCGGCTGGGTCATGGCGCCTAGACCATAGCCGGGTCGGATCGACGGACCCTCAGGCCCCGAGATCGCGGCTCGTCGCCCGGAGCAGGCCGAGGACGATCGAATCGAAGAGCGCCTGCCAACTGGCTTCGATGATGTTCTCCGAGACCCCGATCGTCGTCCAGGTCTGCTCGCCGTCCGTGGTGTCCACCAGGACCCGCGTGACCGCTCCGGTGCCCCGCCCCGTGTCGAGCACCCGGACGCGGTAGTCGGTGAGGTGGATCCCCGACAGCGCCGGGAACTGTGTCCCGATCGCCTGGCGCAGGGCGGCATCCAGGGCGTTGACGGGGCCATTGCCCTCGGCGGTCGCCACGACCCGCTGGCCGGCGATGTGGACCTTGACCGTGGCTTCGGTGGTCAGATGGAGCGGAGGAATCCCCACCCCCCTCCGACCGTCGCTTTGGTGTCCTCGGTGGTCCGTGATCACCCGGAAGGACTCGACGGTGAAGAAGTCGGGCACCCAACCCGACGCTCGCCGGAGCAGCAGCTCGAGCGAGCCGTCGGCGACCTCGAAGTGATACCCCTCGTGCTCGAGACGCTTGAGCTCGTCGAGGACGCTCCCGAGCACCTCGGCATCGAGGTCGAGCCCGAGCTCGCGAGCCTTGAGAGCGAGCGTCGAACGCCCGGCCATCTCCGAGACCACGACGCGCGTCCCGTTGCCGACGACCGCAGGGTCGACGTGCTCGTAGAGGTCACGGCGCCTGGCGACCGCGCTGGCGTGCAGCCCGCCTTTGTGTGCGAAGACCGAAGCACCGACGTAGGGCTGTTGAGGATTGGGGGCGAGGTTGACCAGCTCGGCGATGTGGTGCGCGACCGGTGTGAGCTGCGCAAGCCGATCCGGTGGGATCGTCCGGATGTTGAGCTTGAGGGACAGGTCGGGGATGGCGGCGCACAGATCGGCGTTCCCTGCCCGTTCGCCATACCCGTTGATGCACCCCTGGACATGGGTCGCCCCCGCCGTCACGGCGGCGATCGTGTTCGCGACCGCACACCCGGCATCGTTGTGACAGTGGATCCCCACCTGCACGTCGAGCTCGGAGACGACCTGTTCGACCGTGCGGGCGACCTGATCCGGCAGCGAGCCGCCGTTGGTGTCGCAGAGGACGAGCGTTTCTGCTCCAGCGCTCGCCGCCGCGCGAAGGATCTCGAGGGCGAACTCCGGGTTGTGACGGAAGCCGTCGAAGAAGTGCTCGGCGTCCAAGAAGACCCGCTTGCCGCACTCCCTCAGGAACGCCACGGAGTCGGTCACCATGGCGACCGCCTCGTCGAGGGTCGTCCGCAGTGCGTCGGTGACGTGGCGGTCCCAGGACTTGGCGACGATGCAGACGATCGGCGTGCCCGCCACCACCAGCTTTCCCAGCGTCTCGTCGTCCTCCGCACGGACGTGCGCGCGTCGCGTCGACCCGAAGGCCACGAGCGTCGACGAGGAGAGTCGGAGCTCCTTGGCCGCGCGTGCGAAGAACTCGTCGTCCTTGGGGTTCGCCCCAGGCCATCCCCCCTCGATGAAGGTGACGCCGAGCCGGTCGAGCTGCTCGGCGACGCGGAGCTTGTCCTCGACCGAGAGGGACAGGCCCTCCTGTTGGCTGCCGTCCCGCAGCGTCGTGTCGAAGATGTCGACCGCATCGGGAAGCTTCGGCAGCTCGTAGCGGTGCGAGCGTTCCGAGTGCCGATGGGTCACCCGCGGCGAACCGTTCGCTCGCGTCGAGCGGTTGGCGCTCCCGTGCCCGCCGCCGGCTCGGTGCTCACTCGACATAGTCGAGCCAGTCCTTGTATCGGTCGACCTCCCCGCGCACGGTGGCGAAGTACGTCTCTTGGATCGTCCGCGTCAGTGGCCCCGGCGTGCCGTCGCCCACCAGGCGGTCGTCGACGGCGCGGATCGGCACCACCTCGGCTGCGGTGCCGGTCAGGAACGCTTCTTCGGCAAGGTAGAAGTCGGTGCGCAGCAACGGCGCGCGCACCACCTCGACCCCGAGATCGGCGGCGATCGTCTCCACCGAGCGCATCGTCACGCCCGCAAGCGCCCCCCAGGCGGTCGGCGGCGTCACGATCCGTCCCTCCATCACCACGTAGACGTTCTCGCCGGTGCACTCCGAGACGCGGCCGTCCGGGGCCAGCAGGATCGCCTCGTCGTACCCCGCCTTGAGCGCCTCCGCCTTGGCAAGCGAGGAGTTGACGTACATGCCGATCCCCTTGGCGGCGGTCGGGACGGCGTTGGGGTCGTGGCGTCGCCACGAGCTCACCTTCACCGAGACCCCGTTGCGCACCCCTTCGTCCCCGAGGTAGGGACCCCATGACCAAGCGGCGATGGCGACGTTCACCGGGCACGGGAGCGGGTTCAGACCCATCTCGCCGTAGCCGAGGTAGACGATCGGGCGCAGGTAGCAGCCGTCGGTGAACCCATTGACCGCCACCACCGCCCGGCACGCGTCGATGAGCTGCTCCGGGGTGTAGGGGATCTCCACCAGCAGGACCTTGGCGGAAGCGAAGAGCCGCTGGATGTGGTCGCGCAGCCGGAAGATCGCGATCCCGCGCTCGGTCGGGTACGCGCGGATCCCTTCGAAGACGCCCGATCCGTAGTGCATGGTGTGGTTGAGCACATGGACCTTGGCATCGGCCCACTCCACCAGCTCCCCGTCCATCCAGATCTTCTCGCTCGGCGTGATGGGCACGTTCAAAGCCTTTCTGCGATCGCGTCGCCGATGGCGACAGTGGTCATGGTCTTGCCTTCTCCGTCACCGAGGCGCAGGCTCCTGGCAACGAAATCGTCGACGGACTTGCGCACCCGTTCGGCGGCATCGACCTCGCCGAGGTGCTCGAGCAGGAGCGAGACACAGCGGATGGCCGCCAGCGGATTCGCCCTTCCGGTGCCGGCGATGTCGTGAGCCGCGCCGTGGACGGGCTCGAACAGCGAGGGCCCGGTGCGTGCCGGGTTCAGGTTGGCAGACGCCGCATAGCCGATCCCTCCGGTCACCGCCCCTGCCAGGTCGGTCAGGATGTCGCCGAAGAGGTTGTCGGTGACGATCACGTCGTAGCGACCGGGTTGCTCGACGAGGTAGATGCAGGCAGCGTCCACGTGGTGGTAGTCCCAGCTCACGTCGGGGAAGTCGCGTGCGACCTCGTCGACCGTTCGTTGCCACAGGTCGCCGGCGAAGGTGAGCACGTTGGTCTTGTGCACGAGCGTCAAATGCCGTGCCGGGCGACGCTCGGCGAGCTCGAACGCGAACCGCACGCAGCGCTCGACCCCGAAGCGCGTGTTGACCGAACCTTGCGTCGCGATCTCCTGAGGCGTCCCCTTGCGCAGGAAGCCCCCCTCGCCGGCATAGGTCCCCTCGGTGTTCTCCCGCACGACGGCGAAGTCGGCGCCGGCGGCAATCGACCCCGGGACGCCGACGAAGGGGCGCAGGTTGACGAAGAGATCGAGCTCGAAGCGGAGGCGCAGGAGGAGGCCACGCTCGAGCGTGCCTGCGGGGATGCTCGTGTCCCCGACCGGCGGCCCCACCGCTCCGAGCAAGATGGCCTCGAAGCCGCGCAGCGCCTCGAGGGTGGGCTCGGGGAGCACCTCGCCCGTCCGGAGATAGTGGCCGGCCCCGAGATCGAAGGCAACGGTCTCGAGCTTGACCCCCGAGGCCGCCGCGACCTTCAGGGCCTCGGCGACCACCTCGGGACCGATCCCGTCGCCGCCGATCACGGCGACCCGGTGGGGCTGCGAGGCCTTCGAGGCACGCTCCTCGGCTTGAGGACCATGGCGCCCCTCGTCCTCCGGAACGACTTGACGCTTTGGTGTTGGGTTCGCTTTCAGGTTTGCTTCTCCACTCCTGCGTTCGGGCTTGCCCTCGGAGCGTCCTTCCCGTGAAGCCTGCACGACGCACGCTCGCTCGGACAATGAAAAACCGCCCGGAGACGGGCGGTCGAACAGGCACGCACCAAGACGGCGCGTGCCTACAGAATGAGAATGACGCGGCGAGCCAGGGCCATCACCCGATAGTCTCTCGCACCCGTGCCCGCCCGTCAACATCGCTCGCCAATCGCGGCGTGGAGCACGCTTGGCTGGCTCTCCACCTGCCTGGCCCGCCGATAACCTGGCGAGCACAACCTTGCACATCCCCACCGAGACCTCCCCGAAGAGACGACGTGGATCCAGGAAGTGATGGGACATGGCGATGATGGAGCCGAAGAACCAACCCCAACGGACCCAGCTCACCCGAGCAACCTACGAACGCTTGCGCCAGGAACTCGAGGACCTCACCACCAGAGGGCGGGCAGAGATCGCCCATGCCATCGAAGCCGCCCGAGCGCTCGGGGACCTCTCCGAGAACGGCGACTACCACGCGGCCAAGGACTCCCAGGGGAAGATGGAGTCCAGGATCCGCCACCTGAGTGCGCTGCTGCGCAACGCGGAGATCGTCGACGACGCCGGCGCCGGTTCGGTCGTGACGACCGGCTCGACGGTCGCCCTCCGCTACGAAGGAGACGACGAGGACGAGATCCAGCGCTTCTTCGTCGGCTCCATCGAAGAGCGTCCCGAGGGATTGCCGGTCGTCTCCCCCAGCGCCCCGCTGGGCCAGGCCCTGATCGGTCGGGGTGAGGGCGAGACGGTCGAGTACGAAGCACCGGGGGGAACCTTGCGAGTCGAGATCGTCCAGGTCGGCAGCGCATGACGGCGGCCCAGCGCCAGCCCTCGGAGGCCAGGACCCTGGTCGAGAAGGTGTGGGACCGACACGTCGTCCATTCCGCACCCGGCGAGCCCGACCTGCTCTACGTGGACCTGCACCTCGTCCACGAGGTGACGTCGCCCCAGGCCTTCGACGGTCTGCGGATGAACGGTCGTCGCGTGCGCCGTCCCGATCTCACGGTCGCCACCGCGGACCACAACGTGCCCACGACGGACATCGACCGCCCCATCGCCGACCCCATCTCGGCGAAGCAACTCGAGGTGCTGGCGGCCAACTGCGCGGAGTTCGGGATCACCTGCTTCCCGATGGGCCACCCGAACCAGGGGATCGTGCACGTCATCGGACCAGAGCTCGGCCTGAGCCAGCCCGGGATGACCATCGTCTGCGGGGACAGCCACACCTCGACCCACGGGGCGCTCGGCGCGCTCGCCTTCGGGATCGGGACGAGCGAGGTCGAGCACGTGCTCGCGACCCAGACCCTCCCCCAGGCACGTCCGGCGACCATGGCGGTCACCCTGGACGGCGCCCTGCCCCCAGGGGTCAGCGCGAAGGACGTCGTCCTGGCCCTGATCGGCAAGATCGGGACGGGCGGCGGCGCCGGGCACGTGATCGAGTACCGGGGCGAGGTCATCCGGTCGCTGTCGATCGAGGGTCGGATGACGATCTGCAACATGAGCATCGAGGGCGGCGCACGTGCCGGCATGGTCGCACCGGACGACACCACCTTCGCCTACCTGGAAGGTCGGCCCTACGCCCCGAAGGGCAAGGCCTGGGAGCAAGCCCTGGAGGCGTGGCGCTCCCTGACCACCGACGAAGGGGCGCGCTTCGACAAGGAGGTGACCCTGGACGCCAGCACCCTCGTGCCCCACGTCAGCTGGGGGACGAACCCCTCCCAGGTCGTGCGCATCGACGGGACCGTCCCTGACCCCGACGCCTTCGCCGAGCCCTCCGTACGCGACGCCGCTGCACGGGCGCTGGCCTACATGGGCCTGACCGCTGGCACGCCCATCCGGGAGATCCCCGTCGACACCGTCTTCATCGGGTCGTGCACGAACGCGCGGCTCGAAGACCTGCGAGCGGCAGCCGCCGTCGTCGATGGGCGACGGATCCACCACCGGGTGCGGGGACTGGTGGTCCCGGGGTCTCGCCGCGTCAAGGAACAGGCCGAAGCTGAGGGCCTCGACCGGATCTTCCGCTCCGCGGGTTTTGAGTGGCGGGAGCCCGGGTGCTCGATGTGCCTGGGCATGAACCCCGACCAGCTCTCCCCCGGCGAACGGTGCGCGTCCACCTCGAACCGGAACTTCGAAGGACGCCAGGGTCCCGGTGGCAGGACCCATCTGGTGTCTCCTGCGGTCGCCGCGGCGACCGCGGTCGCCGGCCGGTTCGCCGCGCCCGAGGAGCTCGGCTGATGGACGACCGTGCCATGACCCCGACCGCACAGGAGCCCGCCTCGTGAAGCCGATCACCGTGGTCAGCGGTCGAGCCGTCCCGCTCGACCGCTCCGACGTCGACACCGATCAGATCATCCCCTCGGAGTGGCTCAAGCGCGTCGAACGAAGCGGCTTCGGCGCCGGCCTGTTCGCGCAGTGGCGGGACGACCGGTCCTTCGTCCTCAACGACCCCCGCTTTGCAGGGGCCAAGATCCTTGTTGCCGGGCCAAATTTCGGTACGGGCTCTTCACGGGAGCACGCCGTGTGGGCGCTGCTCGACTACGGCTTCGAGGCGGTCGTCTCCTCGCGCTTCGGCGACATCTTCCGCAACAACTGCACGAAGCAAGGCCTGCTCCCCGTGCAGGTCGACGAGCGTCTCGCCAGGGCGCTGATCGACGCCGTCGAAGCCGACCCATCGCTCGAGCTCACCATCGATGTCCAACGCTTGCGCATCGAGGCCCCCGGCGCAGACCTCGCCGGCTCCTTCGTGCTCGACGACTTCACCCGGCAGCGGCTGCTCAACGGTTGGGACGACATCGGGCTCACGCTTCGCCACGCGGACGCCATCGATGCCTTCGAGGCACGCCGGCCGAGCTGGCTGCCCTCGCTGTGAGCAGCGCTCAGAGCGTCACCCGATGAAGGTCGAAGATCCCCGGGTCTTGGCGTAGGGCGTCGAGCACCTCGTCGGGAGCGGGCACCTCGGTCGCCAGCACCATGAGCGCGGTCCGTCCCTGGGGACTTCGACCGACGGCCATCGAGGAGATCGAGATGCCGGCTGCCCCAAGCGTCGTGCCCACGACGCCGATCATCCCGGGACGATCGTCGTTGCGAACGACCAGCATGTCCCGGGCGGGTGGGACCTCGACGTCGTGGTCGTCGACCATCACGAATCGTGGCTCGAGGCGGACGCCCGCCCCCGTGAGCGTCCCCGCCACGGCATGCTCGCCGGAACGGAGGGTAATCAGGTTGACGTAGTCGTGGGAGGTCGCAGCAGAGGTCTCCCGAACCTCCAACCCCCGGTGCTCGGCAAGGCGTGGGGCGTTCACGTAGGACACCGGTTCCTCGGTGCTCGTCGAGAACAACCCCTTGAGCGCCGCAAGGGTCAGGATCGCCGTCGAGGTGGTGGCGAGCGTGCCGAGGTACTCGATCTCGAGGTGGTCGGGGAGGCCCTCGTGCAGGCACGCGAAGAACCGCCCGAGCTGCTCCGCGAGCGGGAGGAAAGGCCGTGCGATCTCGGAGACCTCGGTCGCAGCGATGTTGACCGCGTTGGGCACGAAGTCCCCAGCCAGGGCCAAAAGCACCTGTTCGGCGATCGTGATGCCCGCCTTGTCCTGCGCCTCGGTCGTCGAGGCACCGAGGTGGGGGCTCACCACCACCGAGGGCAGGTGGAACAGCGGGGACTCGGTGGTGGGCTCCTTTGCGAAGACGTCGAGGCCCGCCCCGCCGAGGCGGCCGTCGGCGACGGCTTCGGCGAGCGCCTCCTCGTCGACGATCCCCCCTCGTGCCGTGTTGATGATCCGCAGCCCGGGCTTGGCCCGCTTCAAGAGCTCACGACCGATGAGCCCGAGCGTCTCGGGCGTCCTGGGCAGATGGATGGTCAAGAAGTCCGACTCCGCCACGAGCTCCTCGAGCGAGCGCAGCTCGACGCTCATGCGGCGGGCTCGGTCGGGGGCGATGTAGGGGTCATAGGCCAGGAGCCGCATGCCGAAGGCCAGGGCTCGCTGGGCAACGAGGGCGCCGACCCGTCCGAGCCCCACGATGCCCAGCGTCTTGCCGTAGAGCTCGACCCCCTCCCATTTGGTTCGCTCCCAGCGGCCCGCCACGAGGGCGGCGTGCGCTTGCGGAATGTTGCGAGCCTGGGCCAAGAGCAGCGCGAAGGTCTGCTCCGCTGCAGAGAGGATGTTGGACTCAGGGGCGTTGACCACCATGACGCCGCGGGCGGTCGCCGCCTCGACGTCGATGTTGTCGATCCCCACCCCGGCACGTCCCACGACGACGAGGTCGCGGCCGGCCTCGAGGACCTCGGCGGTCACCTGGGTCGCGGAACGAACGATGAGCGCGCCGGCCCCCGGGATCGCCGCCAGCAGCCCCTCCGGGCTGATCCCCTCCTCGACGTCGACCTCGTGGCCAGCCTCTTTGAGTAGGCGCAGACCGCGCTCGGCGATCCGCTCGGTCACCAGCACCCGGGCCATCTAGGGCCTCTCGACCTCGTTCATCGTGCTCCAGCCTCGACCTCGTTCATCGTGTGCTCACTGTGTCGTTGTGCGCTCGGTGTCGTTGTGCGCTCGGTGTCGTTGTGCGCTCACCCTCGCGCCGCACCCAGCAGCTCGCCGAGCCGGCGCATGCCCTCGACGAGGTCCTCGTCACCGAGCGCGTAGGAGAGACGAACGTACCCGGGGGCACCGAAGGCCTCGCCGGGCACGACCGCGACCTTGGCCTCGGCGATGCACAAGGTGGCGAGCTCCGCGCTCGACGTGGGGCGCCTGCCGGCGATGGTCCGGCCGAGCACCCCTTTGACGGAGGGGAACGCGTAGAAGGCTCCCTCGGGTTCCTGACAGCTGAGGCCGTCGATCTGGGCGAGGAGCGACAGCATCGTCCGACGACGTCGATCGAACACCTCGCGCATCGCGACGACGGCCGCGAGATCCCCCCGCAGCGCCGCGAGGGCGGCCTGCTGGCTGACATTGGCCACGTTGGAGGTCTCCTGGGACTGCAGGTTGATGGCTGCGCCGATGAGCGCTGCTGGACCGATCATCCAGCCCACGCGCCAGCCTGTCATGGCGTAGGTCTTGGCGACCCCGTTGACGACGATGCAGCGGTCGGCCAGCTCCGGAACGACGACGGGCATCGAATGGTGCTCGGCCGAGCCGTAGACGAGGTGCTCGTAGATCTCGTCGGCGACGACGAAGAGCCCCCGCTCGAGTGCCCACCGGCCGATCTCCTCGATCTCCGCTCGCCCGTAGACCGTGCCGGTCGGGTTCGACGGGGAGACGAACAGCAGCACCTTGGTCCGCGGGGTGAGCGCAGCCTCCAGCGCGTCGAGCGAGACGCGAAAGCCGGTCGACTCCTCCGTCGGGACGAAGACGGGCACGCCCCCGGCGAGCGAGATGGCCTCGGGATACGTCGTCCAGTACGGGGCGGGGACCAGCACCTCGTCGCCCGGGTCGCACAGCACCGCGAACGCGTTGGCCACCGCGTGCTTGGCGCCGTTGGTCACGAGCACCTGGTTCACCCCGACGCTGAGGCCTGAGTCCCGCAAGGTCTTCGCCGCAATGGCCTCCCGCAGCGCCGGGAGGCCGGCAGTCGGCGTGTAGTGGTGGTTCGCCGGGTCCCGACAGGCCGCGACCGCGGCCTCGACGATGTGCTCTGGCGTCGGGAAGTCCGGCTCGCCTGCGCCGAAGCTGATGACCGGCTCGCCGAGCGCCTGCAGGCGCTTCGCCTCGACGTCCACGGCCAGGGTGGCCGAGGGCGCCACCGCGCCAACGCGGCGAGAAACCCACCGGCGCGGGATCGCCTGCGCAGGGGCCTCGCTGGTCGCGTCAGCGGACGCGCCGGCGACGCGTGAAGGAGCGGCACTCATGGGTGCCATGATTCCATACGTGACCAAGACCCCCGACATCGTCATCCCGCCCGAGCTCCTCCCTTCCGACGGTCGCTTCGGCTCGGGGCCATCGAAGGTCCGAGCGGCGCAGGTCGAAGCACTCGCCGCCGCCGCCCCGCGCTACCTGGGCACCAGCCACCGCCAGCCAACGGTGCGCTCCGTCGTCGGCCGCCTGCGTGCCGGGCTCCGGGACCTCTTCGCATTGCCCGACGACTACGAGGTCATCCTCGGCAACGGCGGCACGACCGTGTTCTGGGACGCCGCCACCTTCGGGCTCATCGAGGAGCAGAGCCAGCACCTCGTCTTCGGCGAGTTCTCCTCGAAGTTCGCCAACGCGGTGGGCGCGGCACCGCACCTCAAGTCGCCCCAGACCATCGAATCGGCGCCTGGCACGCACCCGACGTGCATCCCGGATCCCGCGGTCGACCTGTACGCCCTCACCCACAACGAGACCTCCACGGGCGTGGCGATGACGATCGAGCGACCCGGGCGCCGCCCAATGGGCGAGGGCGGCCTCGTCGCGGTCGACGCGACCTCGGCGGCAGGAGGGCTGCGGGTCGACGCCTCCCAGTTCGACGTCTACTACTTCGCGCCGCAGAAGTGCTTCGCCGCTGACGGGGGGCTCTGGGTCGCGCTGGTCTCCCCAGCCGGCCTCGAGCGGATCGAGCGGATCGCCGCGTCGGATCGCTGGGTGCCCCCGTCGCTCGACCTCAAGATCGCCCTCGAGAACTCCCGGCAGGACCAGACCTACAACACCCCGGCGCTGGCCACCTTGTTCCTGTTCGTCAACCAGCTCGAATGGATGCTGAGCAACGGGGGGCTCGAGTGGAGCGCGAGCCGTTGCGACCGCTCGGCAGAGATCCTCTACACCTGGGCGGAAGAGGCAGACTTCGCGCGCCCCTTCGTGAGCGACCCCGGTGACCGCAGCCACGTGGTCGGGACCATCGACTTCGTCGACGCCGTCGACGCGAAGCAGCTCGCGGCGGTGCTGCGTGCCAACGGCATCGTCGACACCGAGCCATACCGCAAGCTCGGCCGCAACCAGCTCCGGATCGCCATGTTCCCCGCCATCGAGCCCGAGGACGTCGCTGCGCTGTGCGCCTGCATCAACTACGTCGTCGGCGGTCTTGCCGGCTGACCCCGCCGCCACCGCGGCCATCGCGTTCTTCTCGATGGAGGTGGCGGTAGACGACCGCATCCCGACCTTCAGCGGCGGCCTGGGGGTGCTCGCTGGCGACTTCCTCCGGGCCGCCGCCGACGCCGGGCTCCCGGTCCTGGGCGTGACCCTCCTGTACCGCAGTGGCTACTTCCGCCAAGCGCTGAGCGCCGAGGACCAGGTGGAGCTCGCGGTGCAGTGGGACCCGGCCGCGGTGCTCGAGCCTCTCGAACCTCGGGTCACGATCCGGCTGTTCGCAAGACCGGTCGCCGTCGGCGCATGGCGGCTCCTCCTTGCCGGGGACCGCGGCGAAGTCCCCGTGTACTACCTCGACACCGACCTCGCAGAGAACGACGCCCGCGATCGAGCCATCACCGGGCAGCTCTACACCGGGGACCGTTCGCTGCGCCTCGCCCAGGAAGCCGTGCTCGGCTTGGCCGGCCCCGCGCTGCTCGGGGCCATCGGGCATCAAGACGTCCGCGTCTACCACCTCAACGAGGGCCATGCAGCACTCGTCCCGGTCGCGCTCGCCGGTCGCCTGGGTCCTGGCACCGGGCCCCAGGCCGATGCGGCGAGCGACTCGCCCCCAACCGGGCCAGCTGCGGCGCGCGCACCGCTGGTTCGACCCGTCCACCCGGAGCCGATCCCGCCGGAGGCACTCGCCGCCGTGCGGGAGCGCTGCGTCTTCACCACCCACACCCCTGAACCAGCGGGCAACGAGCGCTTCTCCCTCGACACGGTGACCGCGGTACTCGGGGCACAAGGATGCAGAAGCCTCGAAGGACTGGGGTGCATCGAGTCGGGCACCCTCGACATGACAGCCCTGGGCATGTCGGCCTCACGCGCGATCACGGCGGTGTCCCGACGGCACCGGCAGGTGACCCAGGCCCTGTTCCCTTCCGTCGCCGTCGGATCGGTGACCAACGGCGTCCATGCCGCCACCTGGGCCTCGCCGAGCACTCGCCGGCTGCTCGACCGTCACATCGACGGGTGGCGAAGCGACAACACGCTGCTTCGGTACGCGTCGTCGATCCCCCTCGACGAAGTCGCTGCCGCCCACCGGGAGGCAAAGGCGCAGCTCTGCGAGCATGTCGCCGCCAGAACCGCGACGAGGCTCGACCCCGGCGTGCTCACGATCGCCGTGGCGCGTCGAGCCACGGCGTACAAGCGCAACGACCTGGTGCTCACCGATCCTGCCCGGCTCGGCCGGATCGGCCGAGCGGTCGGGCCGCTCCAGATCGTCTTCGCCGGCAAGGCGCACCCCGACGACGCAGCGGGCAAGGCGATGATCAGCCAGATCCTGCGCGCCGTCGCCACGCTGGGCCCGCCGTCGGCCGCCCTCTACCTCCCTGACTACGGTCTGGGCGACGCCCGCGTGCTCTGCGCGGGCGTCGACGTCTGGCTCAACACGCCGATCCCGCCCCGGGAGGCGTCGTGCACGAGCGGGATGAAGGCGGCGATCAACGGGGTGCCGAGCCTGAGCACCCTGGATGGATGGTGGTGCGAAGGCCACCTCGAAGCCGTGACCGGGTGGGCGATCGACGCCGATGGCGACAGCGCGGCCGCGGCCCTCTACGACGTCTTGGAGGGGACCGTCGTGCCCACCTACTACGAGGATCCGCAGCGCTTCACGTGGATCGGCCGCCAGGCGATGGCGCTCAACGGATCGTTCTTCAACGCCCAGCGGATGCTCGCCGAGTACGTGGCCACCGTCTACCGCCTCGATCCAACCGAGCAGAGCGCCTGAGCGGGCCCGTCCCGCCCGGCGCTGGGGGCACCTGATCGCCAGCGAGCGTGCCCCCCACCCTCTACGCTGACATCCGTGCGCGCGGCAGTTCTCGGGGCGGTCGGCGAGCCGCTCTCCATCGAGGAGGTGACCGGCGGCAACCCCGGTCCCGGAGAGGTGCTCGTCAGGGTGACCGCCAGCGGCGTGTGCCACTCGGATCTGTCGGTGTGCAACGGCACGCTCCCACTCCAGCTGCCGGCGATCCTGGGCCACGAAGGCACCGGCGTGGTCGAGTGGGCCGGCCGCGAGGTCACCCGCGTTCGCCCCGGCGATCGTGTCATCGGCTCGTTCCTGCCGGCGTGCGGTCGCTGCCGTCAATGCCTGGCCGACCGGTCGCACCTGTGCGAGGAAGCCGGTCGGCTCCTGGGACGGGCCTGCGGCACGCGGGCCGACGGCACGGCTCTGTACCCCATGACCGGGCTGGGCACCTTCGCCGAAACGATGGTCTGCGAGGAGCTCTCGGTCGTCCCCGTCGGCACGGACCTCCCCGACGAGGTCTTGGCCCTGATCGGTTGCGGGGTCACGACAGGCGTGGGGGCCGCGCTCAACACCGCGGCGGTCCGGCCAGGCTCGACGGTCGCCGTCGTCGGCTGCGGTGGGGTCGGCCAAGCCGTGATCCAGGGGGCCAAGATCGCCGGCGCCTCGCGGATCATCGCCGTCGACCCGGTGGCCTACAAGCGAGAGACGGCGCTCCGCCTCGGTGCGACCGACGCCCTCGACCCCTCCGACAGCGGAACCGGGACAGTCGAAGGGGTTCGTGAGCTCACCGACGGGGTCGGCGTCGACTACGCGTTCGAGGTCATCGGCAACGTCGCCACCATCCGCGAGGCCTTCTCCATGACCGCAAGCGGCGGTTCCTGCATCGTCGTGGGCGTGCCATCGGCGGCGCTCGACGTGGCGGTCCCCGCCGCCGAGCTCATCTTCGGCGAGAAGCGGCTGCTCGGTTGCCTCTACGGCTCCGCCCAGGTGCGCCGTGACTTCCCGCGACTGGTGCGGATGGTCGAGCGCGGCCAGCTCGACGTCGGCGCCATGGTGTCGCGCCGGATCACCCTCGACGAGGTCAACGGGGCGTTCGACGCCATGGCGGCCGGAACGGTGATCCGCTCGGTGATCGTCAACGCCTGAACGCCCCCAGCCCCGACGTGACGGGGCTCAACCCCCCGAGACGTCCTCGAGGCGCTGCCGGCCGGCCGTGATGAAGGGCATCATCGCCCGGAGCTCTGCACCGACCTTTTCGATCTGGTGCTGCTTGCCGGCCTCGCGGAGCCTGGAGAAGTTGGGGCGCCCGGCACGGTTCTCGGCGATCCATTCCTCGGCGAACGAGCCGTCGCGGATCGCTTCGAGGATCCGCCGCATCTCTTCGCGCACGTGGGCGTCGATGACCCGGGGCCCACGGGTGAGGTCCCCGTACTCGGCGGTGTCGGAGATCGAGTAGCGCATACCCGAGATGCCCTGCTCGTAGATGAGATCGACGATGAGCTTCATCTCGTGCAAGCACTCGAAGTACGCGGACTCGGGCTGGTAGCCGGCCGCCACCAACGTCTCGAAGCCAGCGGTGATGAGGGCGGTCAGTCCCCCGCACAGCACGACTTGCTCGCCGAAGAGGTCGGTCTCGGTCTCCTCGGCGAACGTCGTGTCGAGGACGCCTGCGCGGGTCGACCCCAGGGCGTGCGCGTACGACAGCGCGAGGTCCTTCGCCTTCCCCGAGGCATCTTGGGCCACGGCGATGAGGGTTGGCACCCCGCCACCTTCGGTGTAGGTGCGGCGCACGAGGTGGCCGGGTCCCTTCGGCGCGACCATCGACACGTCCACGCCCTCGGGAGGGACGATCTGGCCGAAGCGGATGTTGAAGCCATGGGCGAACATCAGGCAGTCCCCGGGCTCCATGTGCGGAGCGATCTCGGCGTCGTAGACCGCTTTCTGCTCGGTATCCGGGAGCAGGATCATGACGACGTCCGCCTCGGTCGCGGCCTGCTCGATGCTCGTCACCGACAGGCCCGCTTCCTCGGCCTTCGCCCTGCTCGAGGAGCCTTCCCGCAGCCCGACCCGGACGTCGATCCCCGATTCGGAAAGGTTCAGCGCGTGGGCATGGCCCTGCGAACCGTAACCGAGCACCGCGACCTTTCGACCTGCCAACAACGCCGGATCAGCATCGGCCTCGTAGTAGATCCGCGCCACTGCTTCGTCTCCTCTCTTGCTCGCTGTGCTCTGCCAGCCTTACCGGTGCAGACACCCTGCGCCAACTCCGCGGTCCTCCGGCGACCGACGCCGTGCTCAGGCGGTCGCCGCCGAGGCCCCCGAGAACCGGCTGTGGTCGAGCTTCGGCAGGGCGACCCGCCCCGTCCGTTGGATCTCGATGATCTCGTAGCTCTCGAGCAGCCGCTCGAAGTTGTCGATCGTCTCGGGTGTGCCGGCGACCATGACCGTCAGCCGATCGAGGCCAACGTTGACGACCTCGCCGCGGAAGACGCCGACCAACTCGATCAGCTGCGAGCGCTCGGCGACGCTCACGCCGACCATCGCCAGCAGAAGCTCGCGCTCCACGGCGTCGCTGGGATCCAGCTGGGAGATCTCCACGACGTTGACCAGCTTGTCGAGTTGGCGGACGACCTGTTCGAGGGGGGCCGATTCGACGTCGACGATGATCGTGATCCGACTGAAGCGCTCGTCGTTGGTCGGCGCGACCGCCAGGGAATAGATGTTGAACCCGCGCCGGGAGAAGAGTCCCGCCACCCTGGCCAGCACGCCGGCCTTGTTCTCGACGAGCACCGACAGGATGTAGTGCTGGGTGATCTGACCGGTCACGGCTTCGCCTCGCGACCTTGCGGTGCGACGACGATGTCGTCGTTCGACGCCCCCGCGGGGACCATGGGGAAGACCTTCTCGAAGGCGTCGATGCGGAAGTCCACGACGACCGGTCGGTCGTCGATCGCGTTCGCCTTCTCGATCGCCGGTGTCACCTCCTCGGGGCTCTCTGCCCGGATGCCCACGCAACCCATCGCCTCGGCCCATTTCACGTAGTCGGGGAGGTCCGGGGAGAGATAGACCTCCGAGTAGCGCTCGGCGTAGAACATCTCCTGCCACTGCCGGACCATGCCGAGGTAGGCGTTGTTGAGGATGGCGACCTTGACCGGGATCTGCTCGGCTGCCGCCGTCACCAGCTCTTGGGCGGTCATCTGGAAGCAGCCGTCACCGTCGATGGCCCACACCGTGCGATCGGGCCGTCCGACCTTGGCCCCGATCGAGGCAGGCACGGCGAACCCCATGGTCCCGGCACCGCCGGAGTTGATCCAGGTGTAGGGGTAGTCGAACCGCCACCACTGCGACGCCCACATCTGGTGCTGGCCGACCCCACCGACCACGATCGTGTCGTCGGGGGACAGGTCGCGAAGGGTCTCGACGACCAGCTGGGGCTTGAGGAGCCCGCCTGGTTCCTGGTGGTAGGTGAGGGGGAACTCCTGCTGCCAGCGCCGGAGGACGGCCCACCAGGGACTGAGCGAAGGGCGGTTCGCCGCCGGGGTTCCCGGCCGGGGGAGGGCACCGACGTCGGACCAACGGCAGCGCTCGTCATGGCCGAGCCCAGCGGCGTCGAGCGCCTCGAGCATCGCCTCGAGCACCACGTTGCAATCACCGGCGATGGCCACGTCGGGACGGCGCACCTTCCCCAGCTCGGCCGGGTCGATGTCGACGTGGATGACCTTGGCCTCCGGAGCGAACGCAGCGACCTTGCCCGTCACGCGATCGTCGAAACGCGCTCCGAGGGCGACGAGGAGGTCTGCTCGCTGCATGGCGGTGACCGCCGTGTAGTTGCCGTGCATGCCCGGCATGCCCAGGCACAGGGGGTGGGAATCGGGGAACGCGCCACGGGCCATCAACGTCGTCACCACGGGCATGCCGGTGCGCTCGGCGAGCTCGCGCAGCGCGTCAGTCGCTCGCGACTTGAGGACCCCCCCACCGGCGTAGATGACCGGACGCTGCGCGGCGAGCAGCAGCTCGACGGCACGCCGCACCTGGGCGGGATCGCCCTCGGTCACCGGCCGGTAGCCCGGGAGGTCGAGATCCTCGACGGTCTGCGGCCAGTACCACTCCATGAGGGCGTTCGAGACGTCCTTGGGAACGTCGATGAGGACCGGGCCCGGACGCCCGGTCGTGGCGACGTAGAACGCTGCGGCGACCGTTCGGGGAATCTCCGCGGCGTCGGTCACGAGCCAGTTGTGCTTGGTGATGCCCATGGTCACGCCGGTGATGTCGCATTCTTGGAACGCGTCGGTGCCGATGGCTGCCGTTGCGACCTGACCGGAGACGACGACCAGCGGCGTCGAGTCCATGTAGGCATTCGACAGCGGCGTGACCACGTTCGTCGCGCCTGGCCCGCTCGTGACGATGGCAACCCCGGGACGGCCGGTGGCCATCGCGTACCCCTCTGCCATGTGGCCGGCGCCCTGCTCGTGACGCACGAGGATATGACGGATCGACGACCCGATGATCGGGTCGTAGACGGGCAGGATGGCTCCCCCGGGTAGCCCGAACATCACCTCGACCCCCTGGGTCTCGAGGCTCTTGATCAAGGCTTGGGCGCCGGTCATCTTCATGGTTCGTTCCTTCGCTGTGTCGGGTCCGTCTCCACCTGGTTCTGGTCTCTGTGGTGGTGTCTCCTCTGTTGGTCTGTGGGATCTGTCGGGTCGGGTCCGTCCTGGGTCGATGCGCCCAGCGGGCGTGCGGTCCCGAAAATGGCCCAAAATTGAATCGACCTCCCGGCTGGGAGGTCGAGGGCGCGCAACGGGACCGGTTGCGCGCTCAGGGAACGACTACCAGGAACTGACCGGAGCGAGACAGGATCGCCACGGGCGGATTGTCCCATACGCAGGCCTCCGTGCACAAGGCATCCGGGCTCCCTGGCTTGACTCGGTCACCGTGGAGTGGGACACTGTCGCTCACTATGCGCGTGACCAGGCAGTTCGTCGTGCGGGCGAGAGACGAGCTCTGGATCCTCCTGCTTACCTGACGGCGAACGCCACATCGCGTTCGCCTGCAACCTCCTGCGCCGAAGCGGCCAGGAGGTTTTTTTGTGGATCCGGCGCTCGGTGGCCGACGGCGGTCGTCGAGCGCCACGAAGGACCGACAGGAGACAGGTGACAGCAGAACAGGACAGCCAAGGCGGCGAGCACACGGAACCGGCACACGGAGACAAGGAAACGGACGGAGAGCGAGATCGATGATCGGGCAAGCCAAAACCATCGCCAAGGACCGACCGAGCGGGCACGAGCCGCGCCGAGCGGGGCACGGCGGCGTCTCGCCGATGCCCTTCGAGCGCTACCGGCCGACCCTTCCGCTGCGCCTGTCGGATCGCACCTGGCCCGACCGCGCGCTCACGAAGGCGCCGCGCTGGTGCAGCGTCGACCTCCGTGACGGCAACCAGGCGCTCATCGACCCGATGGACCCCGACCGCAAGATGGCGCTCTTCGACATCCTCCTCGAGGTCGGCTTCAAGGAGATCGAGGTCGGGTTCCCGTCGGCCTCCCGGACCGATTTTGACTTCATCCGCCGCATCGCCGAGGAGGACCGCATCCCCGACGACGTGACGGTCCAGGTGCTCGTGCAGTGTCGGGAGCACCTCATCGAGCGGACCTACGAGGCCCTCGAGGGCATCCCCCGTGCGATCGTGCACTTCTACAACTCGACCTCGACGCTGCAACGCCGGGTGGTCTTCGGGCTCGACAAGGCCGGGATCATCGACATCGCGACGAGCGCAGCCAGGCTGTGCCGCAAGCTCGAGGACCGGGCACGCGGCACCGAGATCCTCTACGAGTACTCCCCGGAGAGCTTCACCGGCACCGAGCCGGACTTCGCGCTCGAGATCTGCGAGGCCGTCATGGAGGTGATCGAGCCGACGAGCGATCGTCCGATCATCTTGAACCTCCCCGCGACGGTGGAGATGTACACGCCCAACGTCTACGCGGACGTGATCGAGTGGTTCCACCGCAACATCTCCGACCGGGAGTCGGTCATCTTGAGCGTGCACCCGCACAACGACCGCGGGACCGCCGTCGCCGCGGCCGAGCTCGCCGTCCTCGCCGGAGCCCAGCGCGTCGAAGGAACGCTGTTCGGCAACGGCGAGCGGACGGGCAACGTCGACATCGTCACCTTGGCCCTCAACCTGTTCTCCCAGGGCGTGGACCCCGAGCTGGACTTCTCCGACATCGAGCGCGTCCGGCGCGTCGCGGAGCACTCGACCCGCATGCCCGTGCACCCACGGCACCCGTATGCGGGCGACCTGGTCTACACGGCGTTCTCGGGCTCGCACCAGGACGCCATCAAGAAGGGGATGGCAGCGATCGGCGACGACTACGACGTCTGGGAGGTGCCGTACCTGCCGCTGGACCCCAAGCACACGGGGCGCACCTATGAAGCGATCATCCGGGTGAACAGCCAATCGGGCAAAGGCGGCGTGGCCTACATCATGGACGTCGAGCACGGTCTCGACCTCCCCCGCCGACTCCAGATCGAGTTCTCGCGCACCGTCCAGGCAGTGACCGAGGCAAGCGGGACCGAGATCCGTCCCGACGAGCTCTGGGACGTCTTCTCGAAGGAGTACCTCGACACCGACGCCCAGATCCGCCTCGTGAGCAGCGAGGTGTCCACGGTCGGGCATCACACCACCGTCGTGGCCCAGCTGCTGGTCGACGGCAAGCACCGCACCGTTCGGGGCGAGGGGAACGGGCCCATCGACGCGCTGGTGGTGGCCCTGCGCTCCTCGCTGGGGATCGAGCTCGAGGTCCGCGACTACAGCGAGCACGCCCTCACCTCGGGCAGCGGAGCCTCAGCGGTCGCCTACGTCGAGGTCGAGGCCCCCGATGGCCGGACCCTGTGGGGGGTTGGGCTGGACTCGAGCATCCTGGACGCCTCGCTGGCAGCCGTCGTAAGCGCCGCGAGCCGGCTCAGGGCCCGCTGACCGGCGAGCCCGCCGGGCCGCCCCCGCCCAGCGGCGCCTGCATCGCCCGCGCTGGGGGCGCAGGCGATGCAGGCGCGACCACGTGACGACGACCTGGGGCGTCACGGCGCCCCAGGTCGATGGACCCCCAGGGCCGGTTGGGCGGCCGTTCAGGCAGAGACGCTGTCCACGCTCACGCCGTCTGGCCGAATCGCCAGGGTGATCGCGAAGCGCTCGGCGGTCAGCGTCACCGTGAAGCTGCCCGGAGCCCGCATCCCGACGCGAACCCCTTCGAGCCGCTGGCCAGCGAGTGATCGGAGGGCGGTGTTGACGGCGTCGAGCTGCGCTTGGAGCTGGCGCCCCCGTGGCGTCCTGAGCAAAAGCCCGGTGAGCAACCGTTCCCCTTCCGCCCGATATCGGCGCCGTGCCCGCCCCCCTTGGATGGAGGCGAGCAGGATGTCCGCGAGGACGTCGAGGAGCTCCTCGGGGACCGTTGCGGCACGGGCGGCCTGCGCCAGCTGCGCGGCCCGGGCGGCCCGGGGCTCCGGGAGGACACCTGCGGCAGCCTGGGCCTCCTCGGCGAGGAGCGTCGCCTCCTCCTCGGAGAGCTCGAGGGCAGCGTCGGCCCCCACGGATCGGTCGTTCAGTGCGAGGACCCCAAGATCGCATGGGCTTCGTGCTCGAAGCCCCCGGTCTCGATGGGGCAGTGGATCCCGCACTCCTTCGGCGCGTTGGTCTCCCACCACCAGCGCCCGGCCCGCTCGTCCTCGCCTGGCTCGACCGGCCGGGTGCACGGATCGCAGCCGATGCTGGTGTAGCCCCGGGAGTACAGGGGGTGGATCGGCACGTCATGGGCCTCCAGGTACTCCCAGACCTCGGCCTTGGTCCAGTCCGCCAGGGGGTTGAGCTTGACGATCCCGGAGTGGTCGTGATCGAGTTCGACCTTGCGAATGGCGGCTCTCGATGCCCACTGGTCCCGGCGCAAGCCGGTGATCCAGCAGTCCAGGCCTTCCAGGGCGCGCACGAGCGGGCGAACCTTGCGCACCTGGCAGCAGTGGAGGCGCAGCGGCACGGACTCCCGGAAGAGCTCAGGACCGTGGCGCTGCTCCATCTCCGCCACCTCGCCCGCATCGGGTCGCAGGACCTCGAAGCGTGCGTCGGGGTAGCGAGCGCGGACCTCGTCGATGAAGTCGTAGGTCGCCGCCGGGAGCCGCAGGGTGTCGACGGTCAGCACCGAGACGTCGGGGCGCTGTCGGGCGGCCATGTCCAAGATGGCCATGCCCTCTGCCTGGAGCGCGGTCACGACCGCCACGCGGTCGGCGAAGGTGTCCAGCGCCCACGCGATCACCTCCTGGGGTTCTCGATCGTCGAGGTCGATCGCAATCTCACCGATCTCGAGGTCGTCGAAGCTGACGGTTTGCGACACGATTGCCTGGTCCCCTTTCTTGTCGTTGACGAGTCCTTGCCGATCCGTCCGGATCCGTCCGAAGCGACGATCAGCACCCCCCGCCGGAGAGGGCGGGGAGGATGGTGAGCTCTTGCCCGGGTGCGATCGGTGCGTCGAGGCCTCCCAGTGCACGGATGTCCTCTTCGCCGACGAACACGTTGATCGAAGGGACGATCTCGCCGTCCTCGCCGAAGATCTGGCCTGCCAGCTGGGGATGACGACGCCTGAGCTCGTCGAGGATGCCCCCGACCGTGGTCGCGTCGACCTCGATCAGGTCGGCGCCACCGGTTGCCGAGAGCAGCATGCCCGGGATGCGCACGAGCGGTCGCTTCGCCGGTTCCTCGGTCTCGCCGGCGGGGCCACCACCGGCCTCCCCGGCGCAGATGGCCCGCAGGTCGTCGTCGCTGTGGGCGGCAAGGAAGTCCTGGAACGCGAGGGCGTCTTCGTGGCGGGTCCGGTCATGGACCCAGGCCCCGACGAGCCGGCAGACCACCTCGACGATCTGGTCCTCGGGGATCCGGCGCAGCAACGGCACCCCGATGGCAGCCCGACGGCCCAGGCCGCCCCGCAGCCTCAGGTTGTACGCCTGGGTGCGCTCGCCGGTGACGGGGTCGGTCGCGGTGGTGCCCTGCAGGCCGATGTCCCCCACCCAGTGGTGGGCGCACGCGTGCGGGCACCCGTCCATGTGGACGCGCAGCTCCTCGACCGCGCGTTCCCCGAAGCGGCGTTCGAGCTCGGGAAGGATCTCTTTGAGCTTGCCCTTGGTCTCCGACACCGAGTAGTTGCAGAACTGGTGGTCGGTGCAGGCCACCGATCGGGCGTAGAGCTTGCTGCGGTTCGGTTCGAACCCGATGCGCTCGAGCCGCTCGGTGAGCCAGGGCACCTGGGCACTGGGGACGTTGGTGACGATCACGTTCTGGGAGCGGGTGAAGCGAGCCTCCCCGCCGAACTCCCCGAGGAGCTCCCCGAGCGCGACCAGCTGGTCGCCCCGCACCCAGCCCATCGGGACCGGCACGCCGACATAGACCAGCCCCTCCTGCTTCTGGGGGCAGACGCCGAGATGGTCGGCATCACGGTCGGGGACGGGTGCCTCCCCGTCCTCCAACCGGCGGCCGAGATGCTCCTCGACCAGGGCCCGCATCCCCTCGGCCCCGTAGTCGTCGACCATGAACTTGATGCGCGCCTTCACCCGGCTCACCCGGTACCGGAGGTTGTGCTGCCACACGTCGGTGATCGCCCGCAACACCTCGATCACGCCCTCTTCGGGCACGGCCGGCACGAAGACCCCTAGGTCGCGCGAGATGCGCGGCGTCGCCGACAAGCCCCCGCCGACCCGAACGGCATATCCGAAACGCCCGTCCTTGACCGTCCCGACGAGCGCGACGTCGTGGATCTCGGGAGCGTTGCACTGTGCGGGGCAGGCGCTGATCGTGTACTTGTGCTTGCGAGGCAGGTCCGAGTACTCGCGGTTGCCCGAGAAGAACCGCGCGACCGACGCGACCAGTGGGCTGACGTCGAAGAGCTCGTGGGGGTCGATCCCTGCCACGGGGCAGCTCGTCACGTTGCGCACCGTGTCGCCCTCCCCGCCGGCCGTCGTGAGGCCCGCCTGCTCGATCCGGTCCAGCACCTCGGGCAGCGCCTCGAGGCGGACCCAGTGGAGCTGGATCCCCTGGCGGGTGGTCAGCTCCCCGTAGTTCTTGCCCTGGTCCATCGAGATGCGCCCCAGCGAGATCAGCTGGTGGGGAAGGATGCGACCACCCGGGACCTTGATGCGGACCATGAAGGTCCCCACCTTGGGCTTGTCGTGCATGAGGCCCCACCAGCTCAAGAACACGATGTCCTCTTCGGGCACGGCCTCGTACCCGGCGGCGATCATCGCGGGAAGCTCGTCGATGATGTCGAGGGGGAACTTCTCCCGCTTGTGCCGCTCGATGGCGTTGCGCTTGAGGACCAGGTCCCAGGTGGGCTCCGACCGGGTGTCGGCGCCGGAGGGTCGCACCTGCACGCTCATGCCCGGCTCCTCGCCCGGCGGCGAGCGGCTCGGTCCCCGGCCCGCTCGACACGATCGGGGAACGGTGCTCGACGTCGCGTTCGCATACGGCCAAGCGTAGCGAATGTCGAGTTAAGTGATCAACTTTTCGGCATTTAAAGCGCCGCCGCCCAGGACGACCTCAGGGTTCGGTGACCGCGCCCCGGTCCGCCCCGGTCACCAGGCGCGCGTACTTCGCCAGCACGCCACTGCGATAGCGAGGCTCGAAGTCCTTGAGCTCGCGCCGACGCCGGTCGAGCTCGGCGGCGTCCACGAGCAGATCGAGGCGGTGCTCGCCCGCATCGAGCACGATCCGGTCGCCATCGGCGACCAGGGCGATCGGTCCGCCGTCGACGGCCTCCGGCGCGACGTGGGCCACGCAGAAGCCGTGCGTCCCGCCCGAGAAACGGCCGTCGGTGACCAGCGCGCAGTCCTTGCCCAGGCCCGCGCCGGTGAGCGCCCCGGTCACCGCGAGCATCTCCCGCATCCCCGGACCCCCCTTGGGCCCTTCGTAGCGGATCACGATCACGTCCCCGGGTTTGATCGAGCCGTTCAGGATGGCCTCCATCGCTCCGGCCTCGCCGTCGAACACCCGGGCGCGCCCCTCGAAGCGCAGGTCATCGAGTCCGGCCACCTTCACGACCGCACCGTTGGGTGCCAACGACCCGCGCAGGATGGCAATGCCGCCGTCTCGGTGGATGGGATCGTCGAGCCGGTGGACCACCGTGCCGTCGGGCGCGGGCGGCGCCAGCTGCGCGAGGTTCTCGCTCAGCGTCTTGCCCGTGACGGTGAGGCAATCCCCGTGGAGCAGCCCTGCGGCGAGGAGCTCCTGCATCACCACCGGGACGCCGCCGATGCGGTCGATGTCGGCCATGTGGAACCGCCCGTGCGGCTTGGTGTCCGCGAGGTGGGGGACCCGTCGGGCCACACGATTGAAGTCATCGAGCTCGAGGTCCACCCGGGCTTCGTGGGCGATCGCCAGAAGGTGCAGCACCGCGTTCGTCGAGCCACCCAGTGCCATGACGACCGCGATCGCGTTCTCGAAGGCCTCCTTGGTCATGATCTGGCGCGGCCTGATGCCACGGCGAAGCAGCTCGATGACCGCGCGGCCAGACTCGAACGCGAGATCCTCGCGTCGCCGGTCGACCGCGGGCGGCGACGCGCTGCCCGGCAGCGCCATGCCCAGCGCCTCTGCGACCGAGGCCATCGTGTTGGCCGTGAACATCCCGGCACACGAGCCCTCGGTCGGGCACGCGTTGCACTCGATCATCCGCAGCTCCTCGTCGCTCAGCGAACCCGCAGCGTTCGCCCCCACCGCCTCGAACACGCTCACGATGTCAAGGGCGCGGTCACGGAGTCGACCCGGGAGGATCGACCCTCCGTAGAGGAAAACGGCAGGGAGGTTCACCCGTGCCGCGCCCATCAACATCCCAGGGAGCGACTTGTCGCAGCCAGCCAGGGTGACGAGGGCGTCGAATCGCTCGGCGTGCATCATCGTCTCCACCGAGTCGGCCACGATCTCCCGGCTCACCAGCGATGCCCGCATGCCCTCGTGCCCCATGGAGATGCCGTCGGAGACCGCGATCGTGACGAACTCGAAGGGGAACCCCCCCGCCGCGCACACGCCGTCCTTGGCGCGCCGAGCCAATCGCGCGAGCGGAAGGTTGCAGGGGGTGACCTCGTTCCAGCTCGAGGCGACGCCGACCTGTGGCTTGTCCCAGTCGGCGTCGGTCATCCCGACGGCTCGGAGCATTGCCCGCGCCGGCGCCCTCGTCGGACCCTCAGTGACCTCGTAGCTGCGCGGCTTCATCCCGGGCCGCTCGTGGCTGTGGGCCGCACCCTCGACGCTCGCCTCACTCATGACCGTTCCTCTTTCCATCACCGAGGCTCGTCCTCGGACTCGCATACCTCGAAGGCCCGGTGCAGCGCGCGCCGTCCCAGCCTCCTGACATCTTCGGCCAATTCCACCAGACGCCGCGACACCCCAGCGCCGTGAGCCGACGGCCGAGGGCTTCGACACCTCCTTCGGCCCGCACCCGCAGCTGCCGACGCGAGGGTGCCGCCACCCGGGAGCGGTCGCGCCCAGTCGAGCCTGGGGCGTGAGGTAAGTACGTATTTACTTATTCCTCGCAATGTGGTAAGTAGGTACTCATGCACGTTGGATTGGGCCTCACCATGCAGAGCCTCGACGGCAAGGTCAGCGACGCCGAGGTCTACGCCCGGGAGCTGGCACTTGCGGTCCGTGCCGAGGAGGCTGGCTTCGAGTCGGTATGGTTCTCCGAACACCACTTCCAGGACTACCAGCTCACGGCCCAGACCCCGATGGTGCTGTCCTGGCTCGCCGGCCAGACCAAGCACATCAAGCTCGGCCAGATGGTCACCGTGCTCCCCTGGCACGACCCGATCCGGGTGGCAGAGAGCTACTCGGTGCTCGACCACCTTTCGGGCGGACGGGCGATCGCGGGACTCGGCAGGGGGCTCGGACGAAGGGAGTTCCACGGCTTCCGGGTCGAGATGGGCGAGTCACGCCAGCGGTTCGCCGAATACTCCGAGGCGATCCTCGAAGCGCTGGAGACCGGCTTCATCGAATACAACGGCGAGTACTACCACCAGCCCCGCACCGAGATCCGGCCCCGACCCCTCGCCAGCTTCCGGGGTCGCACCTTCGCGGCGGCGGTGTCGCCGGCCTCGATGGAGCTGATGGCTCGGCTCGGGGTCGGAATCCTCGTCATCGCACAGAAGCCGTGGGACACCGCAGTGGCGGAGCTTAACCAGTACCGCGAGCGCTACTTCGAGCTCAACAACTTCGAGGCGCCCAAGCCCATCCTGGTCCTGGTCGTCGGGGTCAGCCACGACCCGAGCCAGGCACGGCGCATGCGAGAGGTCTACCTCCAGCGCTGGGCTCGCTCGACCGTGGAGTGCTACGAGTTCGACAATCCCGGCTTCGCCGACATCCCCGGCTACGAGTACTACGGCGCCTTGGCGGCCAACATCGCCAAGCACGGGCTCGAGCGCTTCAACGGGTTCCTCGCCGACCTGCAGGTGTGGGGAACGCCCGAGGAGGTGACCGAGAAGCTGATCGACTACACCAAGCGCTGCGACGCCGGCGGCCTCGTGATCGACGTGACCTTCGGCGGCATGCCCTACGACGAAGCAGAAGCCAACTTCGAGGTGTTCGCCGCCGAGGTGCTCCCCGAGCTCAAGCGCTACGACGTCGGTGGAGACATCGGCGTCACCTACCAAGCCACGCCCCAAACGCTTTCGGTCGGAGGCTGAAGCCGACCATCGGATCGACGGCCGGGAGGGGCGACCGGCGCCCTGACGTGGTAGAGCTGGGCCCATGGTGGAGGCGATCCCCATTGCCGAGCGCCGCGAACTCACCGTCTCCTACCGCACGCTCGACACCCCGATCGGCGCGTTGCTCGTCGCGGCCACCGAGGCCGGAGTGGTCCGGATCGCCTTCGGCACGGCCGACGAGGACGCGGTCCTCGGAGACCTCGCTGCACGGCTGAGCGCGCGCATCGAGGCGGCACCCGGGCGCGTCGATGCGCTGGCGCGCCAGCTCGACGAGTACTTCTCGCGCCGCCGCCGCGTGTTCGAGCTCCCGGTGGATCTCCGCCTCGCCCGTGGCTTTCGCCGTCGCGTGCTCGAGCGCCTGCGCGAGGTCCCCTTCGGGACCACGATCAGCTACGGCGCGCTCGCCGCGGCAGTCGGCAGCCGGGCCGTCCGTGCCGCAGGATCGGCGTGCGCGACGAACCCGGTGCCCATCGTCGTCCCCTGTCACCGGGTGGTGCGGAGCGACGGCTCGATCGGGAACTACGGAGGGGGAGTCGCATGCAAGGCCGCGCTCCTCGAGCTCGAGTCGCAGACCGCCGGCACTGTCCCCGGAGCGATGCGATCCCATCCGCTGCCTGCCGATCACGTCGATAGCCTGGGGTGATGCCGGACTACAGCGTTGGTGAGGCGGCCGCGATCCTGAGCGTGAGCGCCGACACCGTCCGCCGTTGGGTCGACAGCGGACAGCTGCCTGCGACCCGAACCCCCGGAGGGCGGCGCCGCATCGAGGCGTCGGTGCTCGCCAGCTTCGCCCAGGCGCTTCACGGCACGACGGAGCCGACGATCCCCTCCCAGCAATCGACACGGAACCACCTTCCCGGCATCGTGACCAAGGTGGTGAAGGACAAGGTCATGGCGCAGGTGGAAGTGCAGGCCGGTCCTTTCCGCGTCGTCGCACTGATCAGCCGCGAAGCGGCCGACGAGCTCCAACTGTCCCCGGGCTCGATGGTCAACGCGGTCATCAAGGCCACGAACATCTCGATCGAGCTGGCCAAACCGTAAACGGGCTGACGGAAGGGCAGCCGTTGCGGTGATCATCGCTTGCGACACATCGGGCCACGACGTCCCGGTCGAGCGCGAGATCCCTGGCTCCTGTCGCCGTCTCGACGGGACGAAACGTGCTGACCGCCCACGAGCCCTGCCTCGAGGCGATCGCCTTGAGGGCCTGAACGTGCAACCCTCGGTGACTGCCGGCCATCCCCCCGCTTCGGCCGGGTCTCCCACCCGCAAGCACCCACGCCGGTCAAGCCCGGGGTCATCGGGTCCTGCGAAGCGTCCGCCATGCAGAGACGCTTCGCAGGAGTCATGGGGCCACATTGGCAGGAACCTCGATGCAGGCCAGGGCCCTGGGTCGTCGTGGGCTCTGTCCTCAAGACGCGTGGCTATGCGCTGAACGCGTGTGCCTTCACGCCCGAGTACGCGTTGCGCGATGTTGACGGAACGGGTCTGCTGTTCACGAACCCGGCACCGGAATGCCTGGCGAGCGTGATGCCACAGTCGAGGGTGTTGTATTCACCGTGCTGTTCTCGACCGTGTTGTGCGCAGTAGGACTGAACTCGTCGGTCAAGAGGATGCCGCCCGAGTTGTCGACGACGACGTTGCCCGAGAGGACTGAATCCGTGACGACCATGAGATGGATCCCCTCGCCGCCATCACCAGGCACCGGTGGAGCTGGCGGACGAGATGGGGACTCGTTGCACTCCTTGTCAGTTGAGTTGGAGATCAGTGCACCTGTTGGGTTGCCTAGGTCATTGCCCTCGACCACATTGTTCTCGATCGTGAGCAAAGCGACGGACAGTGACGAACCGGCACTCGATCGTTGACATCGTCCTCACGAGCGGTGTTGACATCCCGGGTCATCCACGAGCACAGCAACAGGGACGCCTTCGTCTACCCGCTGCTGTGCACCCCCCGTTGTGCACAGCACGTTCCTGTCAGCCCGTTCTCGCGACTGAATCCTTCGAATGATCTCGACTGGTGCACCCACGAGATCGACCGACTCCGATGCGGCGTTGTGACCAGTTGGACCGAGCGGCAACCGCGCTGGGAGATCCCGACGAGGCCGTTCGGGCGGTTCGTCTCGTGCTGGCACTGAGACCGGGAGCAGTTGAGACCTCGCCAGCTCGGATCACGACAGTCGCCAGCGCGCCCGACAAGGCCTCCAGTGCCTGCAACCAAGTCTCGCTGCTTCGTCCCAGCTGGGGTTCTGTTTCACTCCCCGACCTCGCGCGCTGCCAGACCGTGGTGTTCGGATCAGATCGGTGCCACACCGTCAGCCGGTGCTCCCCAACGAGGCGGCGTGACGGCCTGGAGTGCCCGCGGGCGGACCGCCTGGAGCAGGGGTATGGCCGCTGGCGGACCCTAGACCCCTGGCACTCGCAGGGAGAGTGCCCGCGGGCGGACCCGCGGTCGTGGGGGTAGGACCGCCGGCGTTGGTGGAGGCCTGCCCGGCGCTGCTCGCTGTGGTGGCGCCAGTGGATGGACCCGCGGTGCCGCCTGGGTGCGAGGCACCCGTCGCGCTCGGGGCCGTTGAAGGTGGGACGGCCCCCGCGCAGAACTGAGCCACCGACTCACCCTTGGCCGCGGCGGCGGCCACCAGGTTCGAGAACGCCACCGAGTGGCTGGCCGCCGCGGAACTGCTCGAGGCGGTGTATGCGGTACACAGCCCGTAGGAGGCGGGGCCCGTCACCGAGGGCCCAACCGCCTGGGTGGGCGGGGTGGCGGGCTTGGTCGCGGTCGCACCCCCTCCCTGCGCTGTCGTCGTGCCCGACAGCGCGCTCGCGGCGTGAGCTGTGGCGTGAGCGGCGGGGTTCGGCACCGAAATGCCGACCGAGGACAGTCCACGCGACACGACGGACTGCAGCGACGTCGGCAATGAGCCAGTGGCGGCGGCAGCACCGCCGCCGATGAGGGCGGCAGCGGCAGCGACAGCAGCCAGCTTGGTCGTGACCAACTTGGTGAGCATCGGTCGTTTCCCTTCGTCGACTGAGCCGGAAAGGCCCGCGCCCCCGTTGACGGCCGCTGCCAGGATGGCGACGACGTGGTCCTGTCCAGCCAGTTCGTCCGGAGTGGCCGGCAGTCGAGCAACCTGAATCAGCCGGGCCACGTCTTGGAAACCAGGAGGAGCGTCGTCAGCGACGACCCGCCCGTCCAAGAGTGCGTTCATCCCGTGGTCGTCGAAAGGGAGCTCGCGCATCTCACCCTCTACATGGTCCGGGCAATCGATCGCGTTACCGCTTTCTGCTGCCAGGTCCTGGCAAGGCGCCGCAGTGCTCGGTGCTGGGTCACCCGCACTGAGCCGGGCGACCTACCCAGCATCGTCGCCACCTGCCCGACGCTCAGCCCGGCCACCACCCGCAGGAGGACCACCTCGGCCTGGTCGTGGGGGAGGGAGCGCGCGAGCGCCTCCACGGCCTCCTGGGCCGAAAAAGAATTGACGACCACGTCAGCGGGGTCGAGGAGGATCGGACCGATCGGCTCCTCAGCTCGCCAGAGGCGGAGACGCCGGCGTCGAGACCGGTAGTGGTTCGCTACCTGATGACGGGCTACGCCGAAGAGCCACGCCCGGAGGTCTTGAGCATCGCCCTCGAAGGTGGCAAGCACCTTGGACACCGCCAACCAGCACTCAGCAGCGAGATCCTCGGCGACATCGGGCGCGTAGTGCCGCAGGTACCGCAGCAGCGGTGGTTGGAACGTCCGGAAGAGGAGGGCAATCGCCCGCTGATCGCCCCGCTGGGCCTCGGCCAACGCGGCCGTCAGGTCGACGGAGTCCACCGGAGACGGTTCTGCCGGGAGGCGAACCGAACACGCACCGACCAACCGGTGTCTGCGCGCGAGGTGGTGGGGACCCCCGCCAGAGGCGCCGCGCCGATCACTGGCACTCGCCTCGCGCTGCCTCGACTCCGCGCTCGATGTGGCGCACGTCGCCTCCTTTCGGTAGTCCGGCCGGCCCGGAAGGGCCCCGTGACGTTGCGTCCCCGCCTTGCGACGGGTTTGCCCTTTCGTGGAGTACGACGACGCTACCCGCCCGCACACGGACGGGACGAGCATCGTGGCGCGCCCGCAGCCGCGCCTGCGCGCTGGCGGCGCGACCCCGCTCAAATGCTCTGGTTCAACCAGCCGAGCCGAGGGACGCCGATAGCCCTGCTATGACCTCGGCAGGCTCCATGCCGTCGGCACCGGATCACTTGTTGGCCCACTTGATCGACCCCGAATCGGCGATCCGGTTCCACCACCGCAGGACGGGATTCGACCGTCCTCGAGCGCGACGACCGGTTCCCTCCAGGAGGGCCGTCGCTCCTCATGCTCAAGGGGCCGAGGAGCTCAGCTCGATCGAAGCGGTGTCGTCGCCGGCATTGGGAGCGAGGACCCCGCCGGATCCGGCCAGACCCGGATGACCTCAGGAGGCAGATCGACGCGACAAGGCATCGCGCGGGCAAACCGGTGATCGGTGGCGCTCCGAGCCTCCAGCTCGATCCCGCCAACATCGACGACGATGAGCGTGGACGCGCCGAGATCCGTGCAGTCCACGACGATCCCCTCGTAGGAGCCGGGCTGGTGTGCCGGCGCCAGGAGTGGATGAACACCCACGTGCTCGGGACGAACGCTCCAGACCACCGGCGTACCGGGAGCGATCCCGTTGGCGCCGATGCCAAGACGAGCGCTGCCGGTGACGAGTGCACCTGTTGCGACCACCGTGCCACGATGCAGGTTTCGGTAGCCGATCAGCCGGGCGACCTCGGGCGACGCCGGCTGGGAGAAGACCTCTTCTCGCGGCCCGGCTTGGAGCACCCGGCCCTCGCTCAGCACGATCAACTCCTCGGCCAGGTAGGCCGCCTCCTCTGGGTCGTGGGTGACGAGCACCGTCGACAGTTCGTTCTCCCGTTGCAGTGCCCGCATCTGTGCACGCAGCTCCTCGCGCACCGGGGCGTCGAGGGCCGAGAAGGGCTCGTCGAGGAAGAGAAGCTCCGGCGCCCGTGCGAGCGCCTGCGCAAGGGCGACCCTTTGGCGCTGCCCACCGGAGAGCTCCGATGGGAACCGTTCCTGGAGCCCGCGCAGGTCCAAGCGGTCCAACCAGTACCGGGCGAGCGCCGGATCGGCACCCACGCCGAAGCACACCTGCTGCCAGACCCTGAGGTGAGGGAGGAGTCCGAAGCCCTGGGGGACGTAGCCGATGCGGCGCAGCTCGACGGGCACGTCGTGGACGGGTTCCGCCCCGTAGGCGACGGTCCCGGCACCGGGCCCGAGGAGACCTGTGAGCGCGCGCAGGGTTGCGGACTTGCCCGATCCGGAAGGTCCGAGCACGGCGAGATGAGGCGTGACCGCCGAATAGGCCAGCACGAGATGGAAGTCCCCGAGCCAAACATCAAGGTCGCAACGGACGGGTTTCGGAACCGAGGGCCTCGGAGAGCCAGCCGTGGGGAGCACCGGATGGCGCGTACGGCGTGGCAGGCGCACCCGCCAAAGGCTCGCGACGACGACGGCCACCGCCAAGCCCAGCAGCGTCGGCGCCTGGGTCGAGGGGATACCGGTACTCGAGAACTGAACGTAGGTGTAGACCGGAAGGCTGTAGGGATGGTACGAGAGGACGACGGTCGCCCCGTACTCCCCGAAGGCTCGGAGCCAACTGAGCAGCAAGCCGGCACGGATCCCTGGGGCGGCAATGGGGAGATCGACCCGCCAGAACCGGGACAGCTCTCGGTGGCCCAGCGATGCTGCATGCTCCCGCAGGGACGGGTCGACGGCGGCGAACGCAGACCGTGCGGCCACGATGAGAAACGGAGCGGCGACGAAGGACTGCGCCAGGACGATGCCAGCCATCGAATCGGTGAGGTGCCGCCCGAAGACCTCGCCGACCGGGGTATAGGGGCCGACGACGGCGACCAGGACGATCCCTCCCATGAGCGGCGGCAACGCGAGCGGGAGCTGCACCAGCACCCCGACCGCCTTGAGGATGCGGGTCCGGGTACGCGCCAGGACGTACGCCAGCGGGATCCCGAGCGCCGCGATCGACGCAGCCGAGATCGTGGCCGTCGCCACCGAGACGTACAGCGCACCCCACAGGCCCGGCGTCGAGAAGCCCCGGTCGTTGGAGGCGGCGACGCGAGCGAAGAACGCGCCGAGCGGGACGAGGAGGTAGAGCGCCAACAGGCCGCCGAGCCATGGCAGCGGGGTGGCCACGATGCGCCGTGCGGGGAGCGCAGGCGATCCGCTCCTGCCGGTCACCGATCCGACTCGTTCGACTGTCAAGCGCCCGGCATGATCGCGATCGGCTCGATCACCCCACGTGCAGGATCGCCCGGAGGGTCACCGGCACGTGCACCGACTCGCTCACTACCGGTCGCGGGGCCATGGACACACCGTCACGCTCGAGGATCGCCCGACCTTGGCGACCCAGGAGGAACTTGACGAAGGCCAACGCCGCCTGGCGGTGCGGCGCCCGGTTGAGCACGGTCACGGTGTACTCCGCATCGAGGGTCAACGGGGCGAGCGAGACGGTGGGGATGTTCGCCGCCGCAGCCTCGGTCTTGTAGAAGAAGCCCGCATCGAGCTGGCCGGACTGGAGACGACCCACCAAGGCCTCCTCCGGGTAGACGCCCGTGGTGGATCGAGCGATCGCCGCGAGGGCTGGCAGGTTATGGGCAGCAGCGGCCTGCATGAGCACTTCGTCGGTGAGCTTCCCCTTGGGATCGATCGCCGGATCGGTCCGGCCGAGCAGGAACCCAGGCTCGCTCACCACCTCGTACCAAGGCCGCGAGCGCAGCTGGGAGGCAAAGGAGCTCGATGGGTTGTACCCGATCACCAGTGGCGAGCTGCCGAAGCGTGCGAACCACGACACCCAAGAGCCGTTCTTCGGCCCCTCGAGCTCTGCGTTGACCCCGGGGCTGGCGCTGATAAAGACGTCAGCCAGCTGGGTGCGGCCCTTGATCTCGCTGGCGAGCGCGTCCGACCCGCCCGCGAAGCCGCTGAAGGTGTACCCCGTCGCGCCGTCGAATGCCGGCCCGATCGCATCTTCCATCTGGGTGACCAGCGATCCGGCGTAGAGCACGTCCACGGGCCCTCCGCTGCGATGGGATCTGGGGGTCGCGCCTGCGCCAGGAGCGCCCAGCAGCCCAGCGGCTGCGAAGCCGACGAGCACCAGCCCCGCACACAGCACTCGTCCTCCCCACGGGCTCTTTTCCAGCATCCACGACATATGGCGCCACACTATCGCCAAAATGCGAACACAAACGAATCAAAAGCTCGATTGTGCGAGATCTCGCTGTCGGGACCGCGTGCGAGCACGGCCTCTCACTGCATGATCCGCAGAACGATTCTCGGCGCTTCTCAGCGTTGCCTGTGCTCCCCAAAGGGGCGCCTGCGCAATGACCAGCGCGTGCTGGAGGTGCCAAGCGGGAGGTCAACCCCCCGAAACTGGTGGGAGGAGCGCGACTTCGTCGTCGTCGTCAAGAACCAGACCGGGAGCCGTGGGGACACCATTCACCCACACCTTGCAGACCTGGAGCATCTCGGCGAAGGCAGGCCCATAGCGGGCGCGAGCGCTCGCCAGCACTTCGTCGACTGTCGCCCCGCTCACCTCGTCCCGCCGGGTCCCTGCGACGTCGGCAAGGGGGCCGAAGAGTCGCAGCCAGGGCACGATCAGCCCCCGATCATCGACATCGACCGGGCCGGCTGCAAGAAACCGGGGTCATTGATGCCGTGACCCGGGAGCTTGCCCCAGACGCACCGCCGGAGGGCCAGAGCGATCTCGGCGTCGTCAGCGCCGCCACGAAGCAGACTGCGGACGTCGGTCTCCTCGTCGGAGAACAAGCAATTGCGAATGGCACCGTCGGCCGTCAGGCGCAGCCGGTTGCAAGTGCCGCAGAACGGTCGCGTCACGCTGGCAACCACCCCAATTTCGCCACGGCCGTCCGCGAAGCGATAACGCTCGGCCGGCGCCGGATCGCCGGAGGGAACCTCGTCGACCGCCACGAGTGGCCACCGAGCGTTGATGCGCTGGAGGACCTCGTGGGCAGGAACGACCTGCGATCGGCTCCAAGCATGATCGGCATCGAGGGGCATGTACTCGATGAAGCGCACGATCCGTCCGGTGTCGCGAGCGAACGCTGCGAAATCGCAGATCTCGTCGTCGTTCACACCGGCGATCAACACGACGTTGACCTTGAGGGGCACGAGCCCGGCGTCCTCCGCCGCCGCCATGCCGGCCAGGACCGTAGCGAGACGCCCGCGCCGACGAATCGCAGCAAAACGGTCCGCCCGAAGCGAGTCGCAGCTGATGTTGACCCGACGGAGCCCGGCGGCGGCCAGCGGCCGTGCCAGGCGATCAAGGCCGGTCCCGTTCGTCGTCAGGGCGACGTCCTCGAAGCCGATGGCCGCAATGCGCGCGACAAGGTCAACGACGCTCCGGCGAATCAGCGGTTCTCCCCCGGTGAGCCGCACCGAGGTCACGCCGAGGGTCCGGGCCACGCCTGCAACCCGGGCGATCTCTTCGAAGGTCAGGATCTCGGCTCTCGCCTTGAACGGGAGACCCTCCTCAGGCATGCAATAGGTGCAGCGAAAGTTGCAGCGGTCGGTGATCGAGATGCGCAGGTCGGTGTGCACCCGCCCGTAGCGGTCGACGAGCGGACCTCGAAGCGGCATGGTGCCTTCGGGGCGGGCGGTCGCCGGGTCGACGGTGCCAGTACCCGAAACCGCCGCCCTCGAGCGCAGGACGACAGGGACCGTGCGTGCCCCTGCGATCACCATGGAGCCGGTCCCCTACCTTCGGCACCTCGGTTCGCATCGACCAAGCGTTCTGCGTCGACGAGCATCACCTCGACCCGCGCGCCGGCCCGCACCCCATCGCCGTCGGGCAACAGTGCCAGCGCGTTCGCTCGGGCCATCGGCACGAGCATGTGGGACTCCTGACCGCCCGATGACCGAGCACCCAGCTCGCCATCGGAGCCCACGGTGAGCTGGACACGAACGAGGTGCAGCTTGCCATCGGGGCGACGAGGGAGGTCGGTCTCGGCCCGCACGGTGATGCGGGGGCGATCGAGCACCTCGAAGCCGGCCATGAGCCGCAACGCCGGGCGTGCGAAGAGCTCGTAGGACACGAGCGCAGAGACCGGGTTGCCCGGAAGCCCGAACACCGGCGTGCCGTCTGCGATCTTCCCGAAGGCCAGCGGTTTGGCGGGTCGGATCGCCACCTGCATCCAGCGCATGGTCCCGCCGCTCATCTTCTCCAGGATGATCCGGACGACGTCTCGGTCACCAACGCTCACCCCGCCGCTCGCCACGATGGCGTCACAACGCGCCGCGCCGGCGGTGAGCAGATCCGCGAGTGCTGTCTCGTCGTCGGGGGCGATCCCCAGATCAAGCGTCGGGAACCCATCGGCTCGCAGCTGCGCCAACAGCGACGGGCGGTTCGAGTCGTAGATCTTTCCCGGCGTGAGCGGGCCGCCATCCCTTGCCAGCTCGTCACCGGTGGACACCACACCAACCACGGGCTTGCGGTAGGTGGCCACCGTCTCGACGCCCAGGCTCGCCAGCACCCCGAGATGAGCCGGGCCGAGCAGCGTTCCTGCAGAAAAGACCTCGTCCCCCGGGGAGATGTCCTCGCCCGCCGGTCGGACATTGGTCCCTGGAGCCAAGGCATCCTCGATGACGACCACCGTCCCGTCGGCTTCGAGACGGGTCCGCTCGACCATGCAGACAGCGTCGGCACCTGCCGGAAGGGGGGCGCCGGTCATGATGCGGATCGCCTCTCCCGGCCCGACCTCGGCGCTCCGCTCCGCTCCGGCCATCAGTGCACCGACAACCCGGAGTCGCGCGGGCGCATCGGCCGTATCGGCTGCTCGAAGCGCGTAACCGTCCATCGCCGAGTTGGCAAAGGGCGGGACGGCCCCGCTCGCCCGAACGGTGTCCGCCAGCACGTGACCCAGGGCTTGCGCGAGGGGTCGCGTCGTTCGTTCGAGCCGCCCGCAAGACAACAGTACGTACTCGCGCGCCTCGGCGAGAGGGATCATGGCGGCACCTCCACGGTCACGACGACGGGGGTCCCGAGCCAGCCTCGAGGTCGACGAGCTCGTGGGTGCAGGTCGACCAGTCCGATCCGTGCGCCCAGGTCTCCCGCTTCCAGATCGGCACCGACTCCTTCACGGTATCGATGCAAAAGCGGGCGGCTTCGAACGCCTCAGCTCGATGCGGGGTCGAGACGACCACCACCACCGAGACGTCACCGACGACCAGGCGGCCGACGCGGTGCACGATGGCAAGCCGTTCGATGTCGGGCCAGCGAGAGCGAGCCGCGCTGGCGATCGCCGCCAGGCGAGGCTCGACCTGCTCCAGGTAGGCCTCGTACTCGAGGGACGTCACCCCGGGACGCCCTTCCGAGTGGTCCCGCACCGTGCCGCAGAAGGTGACCGAGGCACCTGATCCGGAAGTGACCGCCCAGGCCATGACCTCGGCGACCGGCAGGGGCTCATCGCTGACCCCGATCCAGTCGGCGAGCGTGGATCCCTTCGTCGTGGTCGTCACCCATGGCATCGTAGCTGGGAGTCGACGGATCCCCGAAGCTCGGTAGCGGTCAGTTCGGCCGGATGCCCTAGGAGCCTCGCAGGGTAGAAGCAAGTGTCAGCGATTCAAGGTGAGCAATTCGAACATCTCCGCGAGGACATTCTCCAACAGTTGCCACCCGTGAGGACTCATGACCGGGGGAGTGCGTCCAGCGCGGATATCCCGAACGATCGACAACTGCGAGGCGACACGACCCCGGAGATCGTCAAGGTCAATATCCGGGGTCGAGATTGTCGTTGCGCCAACACCCGTGTCGTCTCGAGCCTTGTAGACCGCCGCCGGGGTAATTCCCAGACGTGCGGCAATCTCGGCGACTGGAACACCCAATCCTCGAAGCTGTGCGAGGGACTGCGCTCGCCGCTGGGCCAACTGGGCCATCAGGCCCCGAAGGCAGTCCATCTCCGCCTTAGTCTGCCGGACGTCATCGAACAGTTCTTCAACGGTTTTGGCCATCCCGCATTATACCCCGGGGTTGGTCTGGTTCAACCCTGGGGTATAAACTCCCGGAGCTGTCCGCGAACAATTGGCGCACCCCAGGATCAGGCCGCGCTAGAAGCGAGAAGCTCGGGGGGTTGCCAGCACAAGGGAGTCAAAAGGTGAGGCGCGATCCCGACGGGAGCACGGTTTAGGGTGCTCGGGCGATGGTCCAGGGGGTCAAGGCCAGGGTAGCTCACGATGTGTGATCAACCTTCGAAATCGCCGGACTTCTCGATCTGAGCTGATCCACGTCTCGACGCCGGGGAGGGACACAGGTCGGGCGCCCGGCAGCGCCTCTCGGTCGACACCCTCGAGGCACCATCGCCACCACAGAGCTAGCGTGGCCAACGGTGGCGCCCTCGGAGACCCACGGTGACGAGCACCCGGGCGAGTTGTCGCATCTCGATCGGGCTGGTCGAGCTCGGATGGTCGACGTCACCGGCAAGCCCTGGACGCACCGCAGGGCCCTCGCCCGATGCCACGTCGAGATGGGCGGTGCCGCACACGCGCTGAGCGACGAGCTCATCAACCAAGCGCGCCTGGCGGGGATCCAGGCAGCCAAGCAGACCGCACGCCTGATCCCCCTCTGCCATCCCTTGGCGGTCTCCGACGTCGACGTGTCGGTATCCGTCCGCCCCACGTCGATCGAGATCGAAGGAACGGCCGAGGTCATCGGTCAGACCGGCGTGGAGATGGAAGCCCTCACGGCCTGTGCGTTCGCCGCGTTGACCCTGACCGCTGCGTTGTCGCCAACCGACGAGGGCGTCAGGATCACGGATCTCGAGCTATGGGAGAAGAGCGGCGGACGCTCGGGAACCTGGCTTCGCCAACGTCATGAGGACCGCACGCCGCGCGAAGAAGAAGGTCAGGAGCTCGACCGCAGCCGGCGGAGTTCTGCGGCCACGACCTTGCCGTCTGCCTGACCCTTGGTCGCGGCCATGACCTTCCCGATCAGTGCACCTGCAACCTTGTCGTTGCCCCCGAGGTAGCTGTCCCATTCCGCCGGGTTGGCCTTGATGACCTCGTCGATCACCGCGGCCAGGGCGTCGGCCGCCAATGCCTCGAAGCCCTTCGCTCGCGCGATGGCCTCGGGATCCCCCCCGCCGCGGACCAGCAGCTCTCCGAGGACCTCCTTGGACTGGGTCGACGACAGCTTCCCTGAGGCCTCGAAAAGGATCAGTTGGGCGAACGCCTTCGGGTCGAGGCGGCGCGCGGCCTCGGGGTTCGCTGCGGCTTCATTCGCCGCGCGGGCAAGGGCGAGAGATCCGGGTGCACCGTGGTCGACTGCGGTGAGCACGAGGTCGTCGAGCGCCTGGTTGACGACGACCCCCACCTGGTCCCGCTGGGCACTCGCCTCGGTGCCGCCGAGCACCTCGAGGATCCGAGCGCGGCGATCCGCAGGCATTGGGCCCAGCGATGCCGCCACGGCACGTTGCCACGCGGGATCAGGGTCCAGCGGCACGAGATCAGGCTCAGGGAAATAGCGATAGTCGAAGGCCTCTTCCTTCGAACGCATCGCCGTCGTCCGGTTCGCCTCCTCGTCCCAATGGCGCGTCTCCTGGACGACCGTCTCTCCCGCTTCGAGCAGTTCGATCTGGCGCCGGGCCTCGTACTCGAGCGCTCGGCCGAGCGAGCGCAGGGAGTTCAGGTTCTTGATCTCACAGCGCGTCCCGAACTGCTCGGACCCGACGCGCCGTACCGAGATGTTCGCATCGACGCGCATGGAGCCCTCCTCCATGCGGCCGTCGGAAGCGCCCGTGGCCACGAGGATGCCTCGCAGCTCCGACACGTACAGGCGCGCCTGCTCTGCCGAGCGGATGTCAGGCTCGCTCACGATCTCGACCAACGGCACCCCCGCGCGGTTGTAGTCGACGAGCGAGTACTCGGAGGACCCGACGCGCCCGCCACCGCCGACGTGGGTGGTCTTCCCGGTGTCCTCTTCGAGGTGCGCGCGGACGATGCCCACGCGACTCCCATCGGGCAGCTCCAGGAAGCCGCCGACATTGATCGGTTCGTCGTACTGACTGATCTGGTAGTCCTTGGGCATGTCCGGGTAGAAGTAGTTCTTCCGGTGGAAGATCGACGGCCGCACGCTGCAGTGCAGCGCGGCGCCGATCCGCATGGCCAGCTCCACCGCTTGACGGTTCAGCACCGGGAGCGATCCCGGGAGGCCCAAACAGACGGGACAGATGTTCGTGTTGGGCTCGTCGCCGAACCGGTTCCGACAACCACAGAAGAGCTTCGTCGCGGTCTGGAGCTCGCAGTGCACCTCGAGCCCCACGACCCACTCCCATGCCCCGCTGTCGTGCGCGGCAGGCGTCATGGCAGGCACCCCCGAGCAACCATAAAGCAGGCCATCCCTGGAGCCGTGGGCGCGCTCATGTTCGTTCCACCGACCCCAGTGCCCCGAGCGCCGGCAGTGCAATCGGCGGCGCGAGTGACTCCAGCACCCCACCGACCCGGAACAGCTCCTTTTCCCCAAGGGCGGGGGCCAACACCTGCACCCCCACCGGCAAGCCGTCGTCCCCGGTGCCGAAGGGCACGCTCATGGCGGGGTGGCCGGCGAGGTTCGAAGGGATCGTGCAGACGTCCGAGAGGTACATCGCAAGGGGATCATCGACCTTGGCACCGAGCGGGAATGCCGTCGTCGGCGACGTCGCCCCTAACAAGACGTCAACCTGAGCGTACGCGCGGTCGAACGCTCTGGTCACAAGGGTGCGGGCGCGCTGGGCCTGCGCGTAGTACGCGTCGTAGTAGCCCGCGGAGAGTGCATAGGTGCCGAGCATGATCCGTCGCTTGACCTCGGCACCGAACCCCGCAGTCCGCGTGGCCTTGTTCATCGCCGCGGCGTCCGGGGCGTCGACCCGCAAGCCGTAGCGCACGCCGTCATAGCGGGCGAGATTCGACGACGCCTCCGCAGGAGCGATGAGGTAGTAGGCCGAGAGGCCGTAGCGCAGCTCTGGAATCGAGACGTCCTCGACCTTGGCACCGGCACCAGAGAGAGCCTCTGCGGCCTCCCGCACCCGGGCCTCGACGTCGCGTGCCACCCCGTCGATCAGCTCGAGGCACACCCCGACGCGAAGGCCTTCCACGCCCGCCTCCACTGCGTCGGAAAGCCGCGGGACCGGAGCGTCGATCGAGGTGCTGTCGGCCGGATCATGCCCGCCAATCACCTCGAGGACGAGCGCGGCATCCCCAACCGACGCGGTCAACGGACCGATCTGGTCGAGGCTGCTGGCGAACGCCACCAAGCCGTAGCGGGAGACGAGCCCGTACGTCGGTTTCACGCCGACCACCCCGCACAGTGCCGCTGGCTGACGGATCGACCCACCGGTGTCCGACCCGAGCGCCACCGGCACGAACCCAGCGGCCACCGCGGCGGCGGAACCGCCACTAGAACCACCCGGCACCCGGCTGAGGTCGTGGGGGTTCCTCGTCGGCCCGGCTGCCGAGTTCTCCGTGGAAGAACCCATGGCGAATTCGTCCATGTTGGCCTTGCCGATCGTGATCGCCCCTGCGCTACGGAGCCGTTCGACGACGGTGGCGTCGTAGGGCGGTCGCCAGCCCTCCAGGATGCGGGAGCCACAGGTGGTCTCCAGCCCTTTGGTGCAGAGATTGTCCTTCAAGGCGACGGGCACGCCAGCGAGCGGACCGGGATCCTCTCCCGCCGCAATGCGGCGGTCGAGCGCTTCGGCCTCGGCCAGCGCAGCATCGGCGCAGACTCGAACGAAGGCGCGGATCGCTGCGTCGCCTCCTGCGACGCGATCGAGTGCCTCGGTGACGACCTCGCGTGCCGAGCGCTCCCGACGCCGGATCTGCCCGGCCAGCTCACCCGCAACCAGCATCGGCCTCATGGCTCCTCACCGAGGATGCGCGGCACGCAGAAGCGATGGTCTTCGACAGCGGGTGCGGCCGCCAACACGACGTCGCGCTCGAGCCCTGGGCGCGGCTCGTCGTCCCTGAAGACGTTCTTGAGCGGTAGCGGGTGCGCCATAGGGGCAAGATCGCTGAGATCGAGGGCGGCGATGTCGGCGGCATGCGCGAGGATCGAAGCGAGCTGGACCGTATAGCGCTCGAGCTCCTCCTCGCTGAGCTCGAGCCGCGCCAGCGCAGCGACGTAGGCGACATCGTCACGACTTATCGCCATGGCGCATCCTTGCGCTCGAGGTCCCGAGGATCAACGCACATCTGGCCTCCTCTTGGGTGCCACCGGCTCGCCGGCGGGCACGGAGGTCACCCGCAAGACGAAGTCGACCGTCTTTGACTCGACCTCCTCACGGTCGTAGTCGAGCGTCGCGACGTGATAGCTACGCTCGAGGAACACGCGCTCGACGGGTCCGCTCACCGATGATGCCACCACGTCGCCGTTGACAGGGGGGACGACGTGGTCCTCGCGGCTCGAGAACAAAAGCACGGGGCAGCGAATCGCCGACAACTCCGCCCGAACGGCATCGGCGGCGTCGAAGAGCGAGCGCAGGGGCTCGAGCGGGGTGCGGTCGTAGGAGAGCTCGACGACATCGGGCTTGGCGATGTCCGAACCGATGCCCTCGATCGAGGTCATGCCAGCTTCGAGCAGCGACGTGATGACGTTGCGATAGTCCTCGGAAGGTTGCACGAACGGGTTGATGGCCACGAGCCCGGCTACTTCGGGGTGGCGCTCCGCCAACCAGCACGCGAGCGTCCCGCCCATGGACAGGCCGACGACCACGACCTGGTTGACCCGTCGAGCCAGTTCCGCGTAGGCATCGTCTGCGGCAGCAGACCAGTCCAGCCATCTGGTCTCCAGGAGGTCTTCGAACGCGGTGCCGTGGCCGGGGAGCCGCGGGAGCTCCACCGTCAAGCCCGCCTCTGCGAGGCGGGTGGCGAGACCGCGCATCGACGACGGATTGCCGCTGAAGCCGTGGAGCACGAGCGCTCCGCTCGCGCCACCAGGCGCGGAGAATGGTTCTGCACCTGGGAGAACGGGTGCGGGCACTCATGGGATGCTATTCGGTGCCGCGACGTGGTCCACCGAGCGTCCCCGGCGATCGCACCCCACTCCTTGACGCCACCCCGTCATCGCGATGGTTCGCACCAACGGGCCCTCGCCCCCAACGACCGGCACAGGCGGCACGACGACGCTAGGTTCGGGCCCGTGCGCATCAGCGTCGTGAACCGCGAGGAGGACGACCGTGGCGCCCTGGTGCCCGGACATGGACCGAAGCGTTGCCCCAGATGACGAGAACCGACTGGGACGCTGCCACCTACGACCGCATCGCCGACCCCATGACGCGTTGGGGCACGGCCGTGCTCGATCGGCTGACGTTGGAGGGGCACGAGACCGTGCTCGACGCAGGGTGCGGCTCAGGAAGGGTCACTGAGCGCCTCGCTGCCCGCCTCTCCCACGGCACGGTCGTGGCACTCGACTGCTCGCCGGCGATGCTGACCGAGGCTCGTCGTCGCCTGGCACCCTTCGGTTCACGGGTCCGCTTTATCGAAGCCGACCTCCTCGACCTGACGCCAACGATCCTGGAGCCCTGCGCACCTGTCGATGCCGTCTTCTCCACCGCCACCTTCCACTGGGTGCTCGATCACGATCGACTGTTCGCGAACTTGGCTGCGGTCTTGCGGCCTGGCGGCCAGCTCGTCGCACAGTGCGGCGCATCGGGCAACATCGCCAAGCTCATCGAAGCCGTCCATCGAGCCGGCTATTCGCGCGCAGGGCACTGGAACTACGCGACGCCAGCGCAGACGCGCGATCGCCTGATCGCCTCGGGATTCGATGAGGTCGAGGTATGGACGAATCCGGAGCCGACGCCGATCGAAGCTGATCAGCTCGAGACCTATCTCAGAACGGTATGCCTGCGCTCGCAGATTGCCGAACTTCCCGAAGCTGAGCACCCGGCATTCCTGCAGGCGGTCATCGAGGCAATGGAGGAGCCGGTGATCGATTACGTCCGGCTGAACATCCTGGCCCGCCGACGCTGAGCCTCACCACGGCGCCGGGAACACACCCTCGACGGTGCATGCCAACCCAGGGGGATCGGGGATGCCCTGCCCGGCACGACATGAACCAGGGCGCGCACGGCACGACGAGGCGTGCGACGATGGAGGCGTGTGGCGGCGAACGATCCTCGACGCTGACCTCGGTGCCGCAGGCTCCTATCGGCGCGCCGTGTACCAATGGCACGCCAGCGGACCACGAATCCTCCACTTCGGTACTGCGATCCTCGAGGAACTGGCCTTCGACCCCAGCCGCCATCGGCACACGACGCGTTCAGCGGTGCGCACCCGTCGCTCCGGGGCCGGCGCGAAGCTCCTCCGGGTGCTCGTCGTCGCCCTGGGGATGGCCGGGACCACCAGCGCCCTGCGACACGCCCTTCCGGGATCCCGACCCGCCGTGGCTCGTGCGCGCCCCGCGGCGCTGCCACCGGCACACTGAGTCGCGGTGCACTGAGTCCCAACGACCACCGCTCCCAAGTGTCGGATGACCGGTCTTCATCACGCACCTCTTCACCATGCACCGGCCAATCTGTTGCCCTTCGACGGTGATGTTAGGTACTACCCGGACTGGTTCGCCGAGGACGCCGATGAGCTGTTCGAAGCCCTCGTCGACGGCCTCATGTGGGCACAAGCGCACGCGCGCTTCTTCGGGAAGCCCGTCCCGCTGCCCCGCCTGACGGCGTGGTACGGTCCGGTCGAGTACCGCTATTCAGGCGTGCGCCACCCCGCCCGGCCCTTCGTCCCCGTGCTCTCACGAATTGCCGCCGCGATCGAGCCGATCGCACCAGGGATGGACTGCGTGCTCGGCAACCGCTATCGCACAGGAGCCGACTCGGTCGGCTGGCACACCGATGGCGAGGAGCTCTGGGGTCCTCGCCCGACGATCGCGTCGGTGTCCTTCGGCGCTTCTCGCCGCTTCGTACTCAAGCACCGGTCCTCGAAGCGGATCGTCGACATCGAGCTCTCTCACGGTTCGGTCCTCGTACTGTCTGGGACGACCCAGTCGCACTGGCTCCATGCGCTGCCCAGGACGGCAAAACCGGTCGGCGAGCGGGTGAACCTGACCTACCGGCGTCTCGCGTCGGCGACGGAGGGCACGGGGCGTTCCTGCCCATAAGCGTCGCGGCCATCCCCGCATGGCCCGGGCATGCCTCTCGCGCCGATCACCGCCCGAACGCGGCCAGCAGCGACCACTCAACGCGCAATCCTCGCCACAGGGCGACATCCGACGTACCATGGCCGCGTCCCGACTTGGACTCCACGGCACGGTCCAGGTCGTAGTCGGGCACGTGCCCGGTCCCATTCGGCACCGGGCACAGGCAATGAAGGGAGCAACCTGGGGTGCGACGGTGGCGGGCCTGCGCCTTGGGCGAAGCGGGTGAGCGTTCAGAGGGGGGCATGCCGACAGACCGGGGTTCCGAGCGGGGCGAAACGAGATGAGCGAGATCCAACCCCACGAGGCCAACCTCCGCACGTACCTGCAAGTCCTCGCTCGCCGTGCGGCATGGGTGGTGGGCGTCACGGTCCTCGCCATTGCCGTTGCGATCGCCTACAGCGCCGTGCAGAAGAAGCGCTACTCGGCGACGACCGACCTTTTGGTACAGCCGGCCGGCGCCACCCTCCCGGGGACCCAGAACACGGTCTCACCGACCGACGTCTTGACCGAACTGCAGTTGATCACGAACAACACCGTCAAGGGCGCGGTCACCAAGAAGCTCGGGTTCTCCCCCTCGGTCTCGGCGACCCAAGTCGGACAGACCAACGTGATCGCCTTGACTGCGACGGCCGCGACACCGGGTGAGGCCGCCCATGTAGCGAACACTTATGCCCACGTCTTCGTCGCGAACCAACGCCAGAACGCGATCAACCAGATCACAGCCGCCGAACAGCAGTACCAACGCCAGATCAACACCTTCGATTCGCAGATCGCGTCGTTACAGACCCAGGAAGGCGCCAAGGGGACCTCGAGTGCGACCGCCTCGGCAGATGCCGCCTCCATCGCTGCTCTCGAGAGTCAGGAGTCCGTCCTCAAAGAGGATCTCGCTCAGCTGCAGATCGCCGCCACCCAGTCCCCCGGTGGGATCACGATCACCTCGCCCGCCACCCCGCCGTCGTCCCCGAGCTCGCCACGACCGCTCCGTGACGGGGTCATTGCCCTGTCCATCGGGCTCATCCTCGGCATTGGTGCCGCCTTCAGCGCCGAGTACTTCGACGACAAGGTCTATACGAAGGCCGAGGCGGAACGCCTGAGCGGTGGCGTGCCCGTCCTCGCCATGATCCCCAAGCTCAAGAGCTGGAAGCGCCGGGAAGAACCACTGCTCATCACAGAGTCCGACCCCTTCTCCCAGGTGACCGAGGCCTACCGGTCGCTGCGGACCTCGCTGCAGTTCGCCGGCGCCGACGGGAACCTCAAGACCATCTTGATCACCAGTGCCTCGGGTGCGGAGGGGAAGAGCTCCACCACCGCGAACCTGGGCGTCGTGCTGGCGACCAGCGGGAACAAGGTGGCCGTCGTCGGCTGCGACCTGCGCCGCCCGCGCGTCGGGCAGTTCCTGCATCAGTCCGAGGCCCTCGGCTTCACCTCGGTGCTCCTCGGCCAGAGCGATCTCCAGCAGGCGCTGCGCCCGGTGCCGGGTACCTCGAACCTCTACGTGCTTCCCTCGGGTCCGGTCCCCCCGAACCCTGCCGAGCTCCTCGGTTCCGAGCGAGCGAAGAGGGTCTTCGAGTGGCTGGCCGCAAGCTTCGACACGGTCCTCATCGACTCGCCGCCGCTGCTCCCCGTCGCCGACGCGCTCGTCCTCACCCGCTACGCCGACGCGGTGCTCCTCGTCACCGCAGCTGGCGAGACCAAGCGTTCCGAGCTGCAGCGGGCCTGCGAGCTGCTCGAGCAGGCGAACGTCAAGCCGACCGGCCTGGTCCTCAACAAGCTCGTCCGTCGATCCGGCGACCCCTCCGAGTACGGCTACACCTACGGGTACGGCTACACGTACCGCCCCACACCGCACCAGCTCCCCGCCGCATCGACCAACGGGAAGGGACGGGCGCGCGCCGAGCTGGCCGACGAACAAGCCCAATACCGGGTTCGGTAGCGACACGTGAGTCGGATGACTCCCTCGGTCGCCATCACCTTTGAGGACCTTCGGGAGTTCCTCCGACGCTATCGAGCAGCCCTCGCGCCACTTGCCGATGTGTGCGTGTGGGCGAGCGCGCTCCTCGCGATGACCGCGCTGCGCCACGACCTGGACCCCAGGACCATCTTCACTCGCGGCGTCTTCGAAGCAGTCGTCGTCGTGTGTATCTCGCAGCTCGCGATCGGCTACGCCACGACGCTGTACCGGGTGCGCTGGAAGAACGCCAGCTTCGAAGAGGTCATGGCGCTCGCGACGACGATCGCCAACGTGACCACGCTGCTCATCGTCACGAACGCGGCACTCCTCCATCACCCCCTCCCGGTGAGCTCCATCGTCGCGGCAGGGGCCTTCACCTTCGTCGGCGCTGGCGGCCTCCGCGGCGGGTGGCGGATGGTCGACGAATATCACATGCAGCCACCGGCCTCGACGAAGCGTGCGATCGTGTTCGGGGCTGGCGAAGGCGGCGAGCAGGTCATCGACGTCCTCCGGCGCTCGCATCCGGCACCCTTCGTCGCGGTCGCCCTCCTCGACGACGACCCCGCCAAGCGCAATCTCCAGCTCCGTCACTTACGCGTCTCGGGGGGACGGGACCAGATCGTCGAGGTAGCCCGCCAGGTCAAGGCAGACACCTTGATCGTGGCCATCGCCACCGCGAGCTCCGGACTGATCCGCGATCTCGGGCACCGCGCCGCGGCTGCGGGGCTCGAGCTGCGCGTCCTGCCTCCACCGGCCGAGCTGCTCCCGAACCCTTCCGTCACCATCACGGACATCCGAGCCGTGACCGAGACCGACCTGCTGGGGCGCCACGAGATTCAGACCGACGTCGACAGCATCGCCGGCTACCTCACCGGCCGGCGCGTGCTCGTGACCGGTGCTGGTGGGTCCATCGGCTCGGAGCTCTGCCGCCAGGTATGGCGGTACGCGCCAGCGAGCCTCGTGATGCTCGATCGTGACGAGTCGGGCCTGCATCAGCTGCAGCTGTCCATCGAGGGGCGCGCCCTCCTCGACCGCCGGGAGCTCGTTGTCTGTGACATCCGCGACCTCGGAGCACTCCTCGCCGTGTTCGATGAGCACCGCCCCGAGGTGGTCTTCCACGCTGCCGCCTTGAAGCACCTCCCATTGCTGGAGATGTGGCCGGCCGAAGCCGTCAGGACCAACGTGTTCGGGACCTTCAACGTGCTCAAGGCCTCTCGGCACAGCGGCGTCAGCCGGTTCGTCAACATCTCCACGGACAAAGCTGCCGACCCGATCAGCGTGCTCGGCTACACGAAACGCATCGCCGAGCGACTCACGGCGGCGGCCGCTCCGGCACCCGAAGCACACGCCAGCTACCTCAGCGTCCGTTTCGGCAATGTCCTGGGGAGCCGAGGATCGGTGCTGTCGGTGTTCCGCGCCCAGATCGAAGCCGGCGGACCCGTCACCGTGACCCATCCCGATGTGACTCGGTACTTCATGACCGTGCAAGAGGCGGTGCAGCTCGTCATCCAAGCCGGTGCGATCGGTGCCAGTGGCGAAGTGCTCGTACTCGACATGGGCAGCCCCGCGCGCATCGCCGAGGTCGCCCAGCGCCTCGTCGCCGAGGTGGACCCATCGATCGAGATCGTCTACACGGGGCTGCGTCCCGGTGAGAAGCTCCACGAAGTGCTGTTCTCCACCGGTGAGCCCGACATCCGCCCTCAGCACCCACTCATCTCCCACGTCCCTGCGGAACCGATCGACGTCGAGGCGGTGGCACGCATCGACGTCGCGGATACCGCCGGGCTGCCCGAGGTGCTCCGGACCCTTTCCGCCGCTCCCTCCGCTGCTGCGCTGTTCGACGACGCCCTGTGGGGGTGGTCCGCCTCGATGGCGAAGGCCGGGTGAATGAAGCCGCCCGGTGCCACACGAGTCGTGGTCGTCGGGCAGGGCTACGTCGGCCTCCCCCTCGCCATGCGGGCAGCGGAGGTCGGCTATCTCGTGGTCGGCTACGACACCGACGGGGAACGGGTCAAGCGCCTCGCCCAAGCAGACTCCTACGTGAGCGACGTCCACCGGGCCACCCTCCAGGCCGTCCTCGACTCCGGGCGCTACCACCCCACGACCAACCCGGAGGACTGCGCCGAGTTCGACGTCGGGCTGATCACCGTGCCGACACCGCTCACCGACGGAGTCCCCGACCTGTCCTGCGTCGAGGAAGCCGGACGGCTCCTCGGCGCTTACCTCCGTCCTGAGGCCTGCGTCGTGCTCGAGTCGACCACCTATCCGGGCACGACCACCGACCTGCTCGCACCCATCCTGGAGACCGCGTCCGGCCTGCAGGCAGGCATCGACTTCCATCTCGGTTACAGCCCCGAACGCATCGATCCGGGCAACCAGCGATGGACGCTCGTCAATACGCCCAAGCTCGTCGCCGGAGTGACACCGGGCTCCCTTGCCGCCGTGCGAGACTTCTATGACACGCTCGTCGAACGAACCGTTCCGGTGAGGGGAACCGGCGAGGCCGAGCTTGCCAAGCTCATCGAGAACACCTTTCGCCACGTCAACATCGCCCTGGTCAACGAGCTAGCCATGTCGACCCATGCGCTGGGGCTCGACATCTGGGAGGCGCTTGACGCGGCGTCGACGAAGCCCTTCGGCTTCATGCGTTTCGACCCCGGCCCTGGAGTCGGCGGACATTGCCTCCCTGTCGATCCGAGCTACCTGTCCTGGCAGGTGAAACGGCACGGTGGGTCACCCTTCCGTTTCATCGAGCTCGCCAACGACGTCAATGACCACATGCCGGCATACGTCGTCGAGCGCCTGATCGCTGCGCTCAACCGCCGCCGCAAGGCCGTCAACGGCAGCCGGATCCTGTTGCTGGGGCTCGCGTACAAAGCCGACACGGCGGACACGAGAGGCTCACCGGCGATCGCGGTCGCAGAACGACTCCTCGCCCTCGGTGCACAGGTACGGGCGGTCGATCCCTGGATCAACCCCTCGACCGTGGACTCCAACATCACCTTCGTCCACCTCGACGCCGAGGAGATCGCCGAGGCCGACGCCGTCGTGCTGCTCACGCCCCACCATGCGTTCGACTACCCCATGGTCGCGACGCATGCTCGATGCGTCCTCGACACTCGACGGCGCATCGAAGGGCCTCAGGTCGAGCATCTGTGAGCCGACCCAGGGAGCCGGCCCCCTGTCTGCAAGCCGGACGAGCGGCGTGCCGGGCTCCCTCGCGCCCCGCTCAGTGTGCCCCAGCGCCGTCGCAGCGGGCGGATGGCCGGAGCCGGTGACGCGAAGGTGCCTCGAGCAGCACCTCGGCGATCCGCGCTCCTGCCCGGCCGTCCCAGAGTGCAGGCCGACGTGGCGGGGGACGATGACGAAGAGCCTCGCGGGCCGCGTCCACGATGCGATCGGGATCTCGACCGACGAGTCGGTTCGTCCCCTCCTCGACGGTGATCGGCCGTTCCGTCGTGTCGCGAAGCGTGAGGCAGGGCACTCCGAGCACCGTCGTCTCTTCCTGGACACCTCCCGAGTCGGTGAGCACGAGCGAAGCGGACGCCTCCAGCGCCAGGAAGTCGAGGTATCCGAGCGGCTCGCCCACCATGATGCCCTCGGGCAGGTGGTGCACGAGGAGTCGGCTCCGGGTGCGCGGGTGAGCAGGGAGGACCAGGGGCAGATCGCTGGCGATCTCGGCGAGCGCGCCGAGGAGCCCGTCGAACACCGCGTCGTCATCGACATTGCCCGGCCGATGCAGCGTCACCAACCCGAACGGCCGGTCCTCGACACCGAGCTCCTTGCGTATCGGGCGACGACGTGCACGCTCCAGGTTGGCGAGCAGCGTGTCGACCATGACATTGCCGACGAGATGGATCTGATCGCCCCGATACCCTTCGGCCTTCAGGTTGTCGACCGCATCCTGGGAGGGAGCGAACAGGAAATCGCTCACCCGGTCGGTGACGACTCGGTTGATCTCCTCGGGCATCGACCAGTCGCGGCTGCGCAAACCAGCTTCGACGTGCGCCAGTAACGCACCAGCCTTTGCCGTCACGATCGCAGCCGCGAGCGTCGAGTTGACGTCGCCGACGACCACCACGACATCGGGAACGGTCTCGGCGATGACGCGTTCAAAGCGCGTCATGATCAGCGCCGTCTGCTCGGCGTGGCTTCCCGATCCCACGCCCAGCCAACGGTCGGGGGCCCGGATGCCCAGGTCCTCGAAGAAGATCGAGCTCATCTCGGGGTCGTAGTGCTGTCCGGTATGGACGAGGATCACCTCTGCGCCCCGTTGTTCGAGCGCGTCCATCACCGGCTTGACCTTCATGAAGTTCGGTCGCGCGCCGACGACGCAGATCGCTCGCACGGCTCGACGGTACCCCGGTGCCGTGGCACTGGTCACCTACGATTGCCCTGTGGCGCCACCGGAGGCTTCGAGGACGCGCCAGGTGCTCCAGCGAGCCGGTGGAGGAGGCGTGCGCCTGGCCCCGATCGCGCGGCCGTGGATCGGACCGACCGAGGTCCTCGTTGCGACGCGTCGGAGCGTGCTGTCGGCCGGGACGGAGCGAGCCGTCAGGCGGCTTGCCGCGGTGGGGCTCGTGCGCAAGGCGCGAGCTCGCCCTGATCTCGTACGCGAAGTGATCCGAAAAGCCCGTGCGGAAGGCATTTCCTCGACTCTCCATGCGGTGCGCAGTCGCCTTGACGACGAGCTCCCGCTCGGCTACTCGGGCGCCGGAGTCGCCATCGAGGTGGGCGCCGCCGTTGAGGGGATCGTCCCCGGGCAGCGAGTAGCCACAGGGGGAGCTGGACATGGCGACCTGCAGGTGGTGCCGGGGCTCCTCACCGTCCCGATCCCTGATGAGGTCTCCGACGACGAAGCGGCGTTCGCGACCATCAGCGCGATCGCCTTGAACGCGCTCCGCCTCGCGGAGCTGGGGCCGGGCGCGCGCGCTTGCGTCATCGGGCTCGGGCTCCTTGGCCAGCTCACTGTTCGGCTCCTCCACTCCGCTGGCGTCATGGTCGCCGGGATCGACGTCGCGCCATGGGCCGTCGATCGCGCACGGGCGTCCGGAGCGATGGCCTTGGTCGAACAGGGCGAAGCCACCACGAACGCCGTCGTGGAGTGGAGCGGCGGGCGCGGTGTCGACGCGATCCTCGTCACCGCTGCGACTGCCTCGTCAGAACCGGTCACCCGAGCGCCGGCGATCGCACGCGATCGGGCCACCGTCGTCGTGGTGGGGGACGTGGGGCTCGAGCTCGCTCGGACCCCTCTCTACGACAAGGAGCTGACCCTGCGGTTCGCCCGCTCCTACGGCCCCGGTCGCTACGACATGGCCTATGAACGATGGGGCGTGGACTACCCGGCGGGCTACGTGCCCTTCACGGAGCGCCGCAACCTCGAGACGTTCCTCTCGCTCGTCGCTGCCGGACGGCTCCAGGTCACCGACCTCGTCACCCATCGCTACCCGCTCGAGGAGATCGAAGACGCGTACGCGCTCCTCGAGCGCCGAGACGAGCCGCACCTTGGGGTCCTGATCACCTACGATCGCAACGACGACCGGACGTGGGAGCGGTCAGCGGCGCGCCCACGCCCGCCACGTCCGATCGATGCTCGCACCGGGGACCGGCTGGGGCTCATCGGCTACGGCGTGTTCGCCAGGAGCACGCTCTTGCCCGCCGCGACCCAAGCCGGGTTCCGCACGTTGGTCGCCGTCGCCTCCGCCGCGGGGCGCTCGGCAACCCGAGCGGTCGCCGAGGCAGGCTTCCAGCGGGCCGTCTCAGACCCCGCCGAGGTCATCGCAGCGGACGACGTCGACGTGATCATGATCGCTACGCCGCACAGCAGCCATGCGAGCTTCGTCGTCGCGGCGCTCGAAGCGGGAAAGCACGTCTTCTGCGAGAAGCCGCTCGCGCTGAGCGAGGACGAGCTCGGCGCCGTCGCCGAGGCGTGGTGTCGGAGCGCAGCGCAGCTGGCCGTCGGGTTCAACCGGCGACACGCGCCGGCAATCCGTCTCGCACGCGAGCACCTCGGTCAGAGGGGTGGACCGCTCGTGCTCACCTACCGGGTCAACGCCGGAAGGCTCCCGGATCGCCACTGGTACCACGATCGACGCGAAGGCGGACGCCTGCTCGGCGAGGTGTGCCATTTCCTCGACACCTGCGCGGCCATCGTCGGGGCGGCCCCCACCGAGGTCCTCGCCATGGGCTCGGGACGAGGTGAGCGGCTGCTCGAGGACGACCTCGTCGTCACCGTGCGCTACGCCGACGGCTCGGTCGCGACGATCTCTTATGCGGCCGGCGGGAGTCCACGCAGCCCCAAGGAGCGCCTCGAGGTCCTCGGCCGGGGCCACAGCGTCGTGATCGAGGACTTCCGCCGGGTCATCCTCGACGAGCGCGTCGCCCGGCGAGGCCCCCAGGACAAGGGGCACCGGCGCGAGCTCCAGCACTTCCATGACTGCATCGTCAGCGGCCAGAGGTGCGCGTCGGCGGTGCAGTCCGCCTTCGAGACCACTGCGGTGACCTTGGCGGCGGCCGCGTCACTGCTCAGTGGACAGGTGACCACACCGACGATGCCATGAGGCCGAGCTCGCGGTGTCGCTGACCCAAGACGTGGCGTTGAGCGGGGCGATCGCCGGAGGCCTCGCCCTCATCGTCACCCCTTGGTTGACGCATGTCCTCTGGCATCGCAAGATCCTCGACCACCCCAACGAGCGCTCACTGCACGCGGTCCCAACACCGCGCGGCGGTGGGATCGCCGTCGCCGTCGCCGCTGTCGTTGCCCTAGGGGTGTCGGACGTGCCGTGGGCACCCAAGCTCGAGCTGGGCAGCCTCGCGACGGCATTCGGGGCGATCGGGCTCTCCGAGGATGCCGCTGGCGTCCCCCCAATGGCACGTCTCGGTGCGCAGACGATCGTGGCGATCGGGGCGGTGCCGCTGGTCCTGCGTGACTGGAACGGCGGCCCCACCACCGCGGTCATCCTCGCCATCTGTGCAGTGATCGGGATCGTCGGCTTCACCAACGTCTTCAACTTCATGGACGGCATCAACGGGATCGCTGCGGCGCAAGCGACCGTGGCCGGCGCCACATGGCTGGCGCTGGGCGTCGCCACTGGTCACGAGCTCGTTGCGGTGAGCGGCGTCGTCATCGCAGCGGCGGCCCTGGGCTTCGTACCTTGGAACTTCCCGAACGCAAAAGTCTTCCTCGGCGACACCGGCAGCTACCTCATGGGAGCCTGGCTCGCCATCACCGTGGCCGTTGCCCTAAGGGCTGGCCTCCCACCGGAAGCCGTCTGCGCACCGCTGTCGCTCTTCGTCGTCGACGCTGCATGGACGTTGCTCGGCCGTGCGCGACGCGCCGAGCCGATCCTCCAGCCGCATCGGAACCACGTCTATCAGCAACTCGTCCAACGCGGATGGTCACATGCCAAGACCACGGGAACACTCGGAGCCCTGATGGCGATCCTCTCGTGTCTCGGCGCCGTGAGCCTGTCGAGCTCCGTTCCACAACGAGTCGCCGCCGATGTCGGCATCAGCGCACTCCTTGCCGCCTACGTCCTCAGCCCCGGGCTTGTCGAACTCCGGGGCCGTGCGTCTGCCACCGGAAACCGCTGATGCGCATCCTCTTGGTCACGCAGTACTTCCCGCCGGAGATCGGGGCGCCACAGGCCAGGCTGTCAGAGCTTGCAGCGCACTGGCGACAGCAGGGGGACGACGTCACGGTCCTGACCGGCATGCCGAACCACCCCACCGGTCGCGTGCCACCGGAGTACCGGCGCAAACTCCGGGTCCAAGAGCAGCGCGACGGCTACCGCGTGATCCGCACCTGGCTGTATGCGACCCCCAACGAAGGGGTGCTCAAGAAGACCCTCAGCCACCTCTCCTTCATGGTGAGCGCAGTGGTCCTCGGGCACAGCCGCGTCGGCGCGCAAGACGTCGTCGTGGTCTCCTCGCCCACGTTCTTCTCCATCTTCTCGGCGTGGGTGCTGGCGAGAAGGCGCCGCGCCCGCTTCGTGGTCGAGGTGCGCGACCTGTGGCCGGCCATCTTCGTCGAGCTGGGGGTGATCACCAACCGGCTGCTGATCCGAGGACTCGAAGCCATGGAGCTGGCTGCCTACCGCGCCGCAGACGCCATTGTCGTCGTCAGCCAAGGTTTCCGCGACAACCTGATCGAGCGCGGCATCCCTGCCGCAAAGGTGACGACCATTCCCAACGGGGTCGACCTCGAGCGATTCCGCCCGGACGCCGCGCGATCTCCGACGGCGCGCGCGAGCCTTGGTGCAGGCCCAAAGGAGATCCTCGTCCTCTACGTCGGCGCCCATGGCATCTCCCATGGACTGACGGCGGTGGCCGATGCAGCGGCGTTGCTCCAAGACGAACCAGTGCGGTTCGCCTTCGTCGGCGAAGGTGCCGCCAAGACCGAACTGGAGCGTCACGTCGCCGCCCTCGGCCTGAGGAACACCACGTTGCTCCCTGGCGTCCCCCGGGACGAGGTGCCCGCGCTGCTCGCCGCGGCAGACATCTGCCTCGTGCCGCTACGCGACGTCCCCTTGTTTGCGACGTTCATCCCCTCCAAGCTGTTCGAGTACTTGGGAGCTGGCCGAGCGGTCGTCGGGTCGGTGGCGGGCGAGCCGGCCGAGATCCTACGCGCGGCTGGGGCGGTCGTCGTCCCCCCCGAGGATCCCTCGGCGCTCGCCGCGGCCATCCGCAGCCTCGCTTCGAACCCTGAGCAGCGAGCGGCGATGGGCACCAGGGGAAGACGCTACGTGGCCGAGCACTACGACCGACGCATGCTCGCAGCGCGCTACCACCGCCTCCTCTGCGACCTCGTCGGGGAGCACCCCCGCCGCCTCGACGCGGTCACGCTGGGGCGCAGATGAGGGTCCTCGTCACCGGTGGGAGCGGGTTCCTCGGCAGCTCGGTGATCCCACTCCTGGTCCGCAACGGACATTTCGTCAGCGCGCTCGCGCGGTCGGAACGAGCGGCGATCCGGGTCATCGAACTGGGCGCGTCAGCGATCCTCGGTGACCTCGACGATCCGGCCTCCCTCGAGCGGGCCTTCGCCGAAAGCCGAGCGGAGGCGCTCGTCAACCTTGCCTCGCTTGGCTTCGGCCATGCTCCGCTCATCGTGCGCGCGGCGCAACGTGGCGGCCTCAACCGTGCAGTGTTCGTCTCGACCACGGCGATCTTCACCTCGCTCGACGCGCGCTCCAAGGCCACTCGCCTGGCAGCTGAGGAAGCGATCCGAGCGAGCTCGCTCGAGTGGACCATCATCCGGCCGACCATGATCTACGGCGGCCTCGGTGACCGGAACATGGTCCGACTCCTGCGCCTGCTCCGCTGGACCCCCCTCGTCTTCTTGCCCAGGGGCGGTACGACCCTGCAGCAACCGGTGCACGTCGACGACGTGGCGGCCGCGGTGGTGACCGCGCTCGAAGCGCCCCACGCCGTCGGTCGGGCCTACGACGTTGGGGGACCCGAGCCACTGAGCCTGCGCCAGCTCGTCGAGGACGCAGGCCGTGCGGTCGGTCGCCGCTATCGGTTCGTGCCGGTCCCCCTCGAGCCCCTCGTCGCCGCCGCCCGCCTCTACGAGCGTCTCGCCGCCAGTCCCCGGATCCGCGCGGAGCAGCTCGAGCGGCTTGCTGAAGACAAGGCGTTCGACATTGGCGCGGCACAGCGCGATCTCGGTTTTGCCCCCAGGCCGTTCTTCGACGGCATCAGCGCAGAATCCTCGCTCGTCCCGCCCGAAGCGGTGCCGGCGGCGCGCGTTGCCCTCTTTCTGCGGACGCTTTCGAACCATCGCCCAGCGCAGATCCTCCACCGTGGGCGCCTTCGAGCCCTGCGCTTCGCCTTGGGCGTCCTGCCTCGCCGATCCGCTGGCGTCCTTGCGCGGCCATCAGCGCAGTCGGCTCGGGGATGGCCGACGGCGTTCGAACCGCTTGACGAGCGCGTACCGCCGAGCGACTGCCGGGTCGAATCCTGTGCCAATGGGATCTTTTGCTTCCTGAACGAGACGCGGTCATTGGGCAATCCTCCGGACTGGGTGCAGGCCGGCGCGACCAGGCTCTGGCGCTACCACTTGCACTACTTCGAATGGGCATGGCCATTCCTGGCCCATCGCGATCGGCCGTACGCGCAGCGGACGTTCCGAGCGCTGTGGCGCTCCTGGCGCTGCGCCGTGCCGTTTTCGCGCGGCGATGCCTGGGACCCGTACCCTGCGTCGCTGCGGACCTGGGCCTTGTGCGGCGTCTTCGGTTCCCTGGTCGCGGGGACCGAGGACGAGGCCGACTTCCTCGCCGACATCGCCCTGCACGCCGGCTACCTCCGGTCGAGCACCGAGCGCGACGTGAGCGGGAACCACCTCGTCAAGAACCTCAAGGCACTGATCGGCGCCGGGGTGTTCCTCGACGACGAGGAACTGGTAGACGACGCCTGCCGTGAGCTCTCGAAGCAGCTCGAGATCCAGGTCCTCCCCGACGGCGGGCACTTCGAGCGCTCTCCCTCCTATCACTGTCAGGTCCTCGGGGATCTCATCGACATCCGTGAGCTTCTCGCTGCAGCACACAGGACGCAGGTCGAAGGGATCGACCGGATCATCACCTCAATGCGGCGGTGGCTGGGGGCCATGCTCCATCCCGACGGCGACGTGCCGCTGTTCAACGATGCCACCTTGGTCGGCATCGAACGAATCGCCGCGCTCGAACCTGAGCGGCCCACGACGCGGCTCAGCCTCTTGGAGCCTTCCGGGTTCCTCGTCGTTCGTCAGCCCGGCGTGCACGTCGTTCTCGACGTCGGTCTGCCCTCCCCAAGGGAGCTTCCCGCCCACGCGCACGCCGATTGCCTGAGCTTCGAGCTGAGCGTCGGTGGTCGCCGCATCATCGTCGACTCAGGCACGTCCACCTACGCCCCAGGACCACGACGTCGCTACGAGCGATCCACCCCGGCGCACAACACCGTCGACGTCGACGGCCAGGACCAGAGTGAGGTCTGGGGCACCTTCCGGGCCGCGCGGCTCGCGAACCCCCGACTCGAACACCTGCGGGCGGACCCCGACGACGTCACCATCACCGCCTCCCACGACGGGTACCGGCGCTTGCCCGGTCAGCCGGTCCACCGCCGATCCTGGTCGATCGGCGAGACGTCCATCCAGATCCGCGACGAGGTCGTCGGCGAGGGGACCCACCGCGTCGCTGCCCACTTCCACCTCTCGCCCGAGTGTGAGGTGATCGAGCAGGACGGCACAATTCGCGCCGGCCCGCTCACCCTGTGCGCCAACGGTGGGCGGGTCCGCACGCACCCCGTGACCGTCGCCAACGGCTTCGGCGTCCAACGCCCGTCGACCGCCATCGCGGTCGTCGACGACGGCCAGCTCCCCCTTCGGATCCAAACGACGATCACCTGGGGATCCGATCGAGCCGCGCAAATCAAGCCCGATGGGCGAGCAGGGCGAAGGGGCACCTCCTGATGTGCGGATGGGTCGGCATCTTCGGGGCTGTCGAGCATGAGCAGATCCTGCGCCGGGCCAGACAGACCCTGTCGAGTAGGGGACCTGACGGCTCGGGTGAACGCACCCAGTCGGGCTACTCCTTTCGGGGGGTCTCGACTCGAGTCTCTTGCTGGCATTGATGGCGACTCATTACAAGGGTGATGAGATCCCTGCGCTGACGGCAGGATACGACTCGACTGCTCAGCGCTTCGAGGTCGCGCCAGACGACCTTCGATATGCGAGGCTTGTGGCCGCTGCGCACGCTCGGGTGCGCTTCAAAGAGATCGAGATGGATGGAGCCATGACCGGTCATATCGACGTTCTTGCACCACACTTCGACGATCCGGTCGCTGATCCCGCCGCAATCTCGCTGTTCCGCCTTGCGCGTGCCAGCACGACGAAGGTACTCATTTCGGGAACAGGCGGCGAGGAGCTGTTCGCTGGATACCCACGCCACCACCACCTCGGGGTTGCCGCCCTGGTCGGACGGGCACCGAAGGTGAGCCATTCGCTTGCTTCGAAATTCGCCCCGGCGCTCCCCGCCGGGCGCCCCGGACCTTACGCATTGAGGCGTCATGGTCAAAAGCTCGCGCGTGCCCTTGGAACCCACGGGATCCCCCACTACCGGCGCATGGTGGCTCAGCTCACCTTTGCGGAGCTGGACGCGCTGATGCCAGGAAACGCGGCGGATGCGTTCGCTGAGCGCGACGCGCAGTCTCCCTCGCTTACCTCGATCACGCTTTCAGAGGCACTCTCATTCGATCTCGGCCAGTTCCTCCCAAACCTCAACCTTGCTTATGTCGACAAGGCGTCAATGGCTGCTGGCATCGAGGTCAGGGTTCCGCTGCTCGATGAGGCAGTCTTCAACCTGGCAGCAACCTCGAACCCATCAGACTTCATCGCCGGTGGCAAGCCAAAGGCGTGTCTTCGGAGGGCCGCTGAATCGCTGGTGCCCGCCCCCGTCCTCCATCGCGAGAAAACCGGATTCGGCGCTCCCGTTCGTAGCTGGTTCCGGTTCGACCGCCGCAACGAACTTCGAGAACGCATCGCTGCCCTGGAAACGACCGGCCTCGTCGACACGAAGGTGGCTCTCGATCTTGTTGGCAAGGTTGTTCGGGGGTATCTCGACGCGTCACTTGCGGCGGTGGGCCCTTGTCTGCCTTGAGGCTTGGGACCGAAACCACCTCAAGGCTGGCGGTCTCCCGAACTCTAGCGCTAGCAGGGTGCAGCGCTAGCAGGGTGCTGAAAAACCATGCCTGAGTGCTCGCGATCGCCGCCAACATCATCCGGTCGCCGCCCTCGACGCCTGGAGCGCCCGAGGAAGCACCGGCAGCGCACGCCGAAGCCGGGTTCGGCCGGCCCGGGCCTGAGCGCTGCGGCCTTTGGGGCCGGTCCGCCAGCTTGCCGCCGACGGTCCTGGTCATAACGCGTCGATTTTCAGTACCTTGCGAGGTCTTCGTCGCTCGCATAGAGATTGAATACGGAGGATAACGCCGATTCGCACCGCCGAAGAATCCCGGACGAAGCGCAAAGGGGGCGTGATAGCCCAAGCAGCCTTGTAGCCAATCCTGCTCGCAAGAGCCCTGAGAATACGGGTGAGCTTCTGGCTCAACTACCCAGAACAATAAAGCTCTTCGACGCCGGGACCGGCCCGCACTGCGAGCTCTTTGAACATCAATGGCGCGTAGCCCTTCCAGACGTAACTGCCATCTTCGACCTCCACGAATAGTCCAGCGTCGCCTCTGTCGATCGACACGTATTCCGCGTTCTCTGCTGTCAGGAGAAGGGAACCTCCCGACGGGAAGAAGGCCAGCAAAGCGCTTACAGTGCCGAACGATTATCGATGATCGTGCTCGATCGTCTCGCAACAAGTCACCACGTCAAGGCGTGACTTCAAGTCGTTCCGTCCAGGAAGCGAACCGATCTCTTGGACCTCGAACTGAGCATGACTACGCAAGCCTTCGGGGAGTCGTCGTGCCTCTTCGACAGTTGAGTCCGCCAGAGTGGTGTACGAGGGATAGCCCGACCTGAGGGTCCCCCAGACGCGACGACCACCGCGTCAACCTTCAAGAACCTGCGATGGATCTGAAGGGA
>JAJPJV010000039.1 GCA_021324045.1 Actinomycetota bacterium
AGCTCGCGCCGGTAGAGCTTGATCCCGGTCTGGGTGTCGGGGAGCTCGAGGTGCAACAACGCCTCGACCACCTTTTGGTAGCCCCAGGAGGAGAGCCGCCGGAGGCGCGGGTACTCCACGACGGAGTCGGCGTGGCGCTTGTTCCCGAAGACGATGTCAGGGTGGGTGCTGAACGCCACCTCGACAAAGCGAGCGAGGAGCTCCGGGGGGATGTCGCCGTCAGCGTCGATGAACCCCGCATATCGGCCGCTCGTGTGTGCGAGGCCAGCCCGGAGCGCGGCTCCCTTCCCCCGGTGCTCCCGGAGGACGATCGTCCGCAGGTGCTCCCCCACGAGGTCCTCGATCAGCGCCACGCTGCCGTCGGTGGAGCCGTCCGACACCGCCACGACTTCGAAGCGCCTGCCGGTGCCCTCGAGCGTGGCGATGAGGCGCTTCAGCGTGTCCCGCAGCACCGGACCCGGGTTGTAGAAGGGGACCACGATGCTGAGGTCGACCGCGCTGGCGCGCTCAAGGCTCCCGAGATCCTGGGCACCCGTGGGTGCCGGATGGGAGGAGGAAGAGCTCCGGCGCTGCTCGCTCAGCCGTTGGGGCTCGCCGACCCGGTCGTCTGGGTGATCGAGGGCATCGCCGAAGGCCACGCCGGAGAATAAGTCGACAGGGCCGCTTGAATCTGCGCGGGGGTCAGCCCGGCAGCCGGGTCCTGCTCGCTCGAGGTGGGTGGATTGAGGCCCGGTTGGCTGTCGTTCGCCGTCACCTGGATCCCCGGGGTCGCACCGATCGCATCGCCCGAGGGATCCGGGGCCGCCGTACCGCTGGGCCCAGTGATCGCGGCGCTCGACCCAGCTCCGGTCCCTGTGCCCGTGCCCGGCGCCTCGTTGCCCGAGGACTGCTGGTGGGACGCGGTTCCCTCGGGTTGTGCGTCGGGCGAGAGAAACACGACGGTGAGCTGGGCAGTGTTCGCCGGCTCCGTCACGACCACCTGGGCGACGAACTGGGTCCCATCGAGGAGGCTCGGAGCCTGGCCGGCGGCATCGGTCACCGCACCGCGAAAGACATACCCCAGGTCCCCGGGATGCCCGATGACTGCTTCGAGAGTTCCGCTGAGGTCGATCGCCAGGTTCCCCGCTCCGCCGATCGCCGCAGTCAGCCACCCGCTCGACGAGACGCACGCGCTCGCATTGAGTGGGTAGCTGTTCCCTGTGCTGTCACCGCTAAAAGAACTAACTGTCAACGTTGTGTTGAGGTTGAGAGATGAGCCCGTGGTCGGCAACACCGACGTCGGCGTCGAGCCGACGGAGAGGGCGTTGGCCATGTCGAGCGGGGTCCCGACACTGAACCCTGGCCCCGGGGGCGTGACCCCGTTCGTCGAGGTGCAGCTGGCGGCCGCGAGACTCGCAACCGGGACGGTGTCGGTCGGTGCCCCTCCTGCGGGTGTCCCGATGTTGACCCAGCCGTAGGCGGAGGGGTCATTCACCGCCGCCGGCAGAACCGTCGGGGTCCGCGGGGTCACGGGAGCCACTGAGGCACCGCCGGACACTGCAACTTGCGGCGCCACCGAGTTGGGGGGCTCGCCGGGGATCCCCGGCGCGTTCGCCGCCACCAGTGTGCTCGCGGGCTCCTCGACGGCGGGGCGCGAGGCCGGATCGTGCAAGAGGGCGGTCGATGCTGAGATGGTCGCCACGGTCGCGGCGAGGCCGATCACGAAGGTGCCCCGCGGTGCGCTCGTCGCCAGCGCGAGGGCGCTCTGGCCAATTGGGTTCACCACCACCTGGGAGGCCACACGGTCCACGAGCGATGCCGTCCCGGTCGGCGCGGAGAAGGGCTCCGCGGACGTCAGCGCGTTCTTCGTGCGGTGAAGGAGTCTCGAAAGCTTGGAGAGCCGCCGCCCCAATCCGCTCAGGGATCGCAGGATCGGCAACGACAGCACGCCGCCCGCCGAGGTGCCCAGCCCCGTGCGCCTGCGCTGGAGGTCGCCCAACGCCCGGCGCATGTAACTCCTGCTCCGCGAGACGCGGGCGCGCGCGTTGGCCTCGGAGATGTTCTCCACCTCGGCGAGGTCCGCGTAGGAGAGCCCCTCCATGTCATGGAGCACGAACGCCCGTAGGTGCGGGGCCGGCAGGCGGTGCAATGCCGCTCGAAGGGACCTGACCGTCTGGGGATCGGCCACGCGATCGGCGACGTCGGGTTCGTGGTCGGGCTGCGCGGCCACGATTTGGGTGAGCTGTCGGTGCCGGCTCGTTCGCGTGCGTTGATCCGAGCACACGTTCCAAAGGATCCGCCCGAGCCACGGCCGCAGGCGGTAGTCACCGGTCAAGGTCAGCCGCCAGATCCCCTTCAAGGCACGTTCGAAGGTCTCCTGGACAGCATCCTCGGGTTGGCCAACCGGTCCGAGGAGCCGGCGTGCCTGAGCCTTCAGCGAGTCGTAGTGCTCATCCGCGATGATCGAGAACGCGTCGACGTCGCCGTCGAGGTAGGCGTGGACGAGCTGGCGCTCACGGTCGTCTCCGCTGCGCTGGGGCGCAACGGAGGTCGATGAGTACCCGCTCGACTCCTCTTTGATCGCCACGACGCCTCACCATCAGCTCGAGCACCCCTCTGGGTGACCGCCCGAGCACCTCGGACCAACCGTCTCCTCTGCAGCCTCCTGCCACAACGGCAACTGCCACGGCGCCGACATGAGGACCCTGGACTTCCATCCCCCGCCGTCTGGCGCCAGAGCGTAGTGGGTGAGCCGTCCGAATGCAGGCTTCTTCGAGATGGCCCTGGTGGCGTTCGCAAAAGACCAACGAACCGATGCCCGTCGAGCCCTCGAGCGAGGCCCAACGCCCTGGGGTCGAATGCCGCGGCAACCAGAGCCAGCTGTTGTGTGACCGAGGGTGTTGGGGTGCAAGGAGCAAGGAGCCGGGCACGCCCCTCCGAGGGCGGGGCGTGCCCGGGATCCTGCGCCAGCGTCATCTCCGGCGCGTGCCTACTTGCCACCGTCCTGCGTGGCGATCAGGGCGCGCTGCGCCCGTGATGCAGCCGCCGGCACGGCCGCCGGTGCGAAGCCGGTCCAGTTGGTCGGCGACACGTAGCCGATGATGGGGTACCCATCGACGGTGGAGGTCGCCGGGTTGAACCACCCCGAGTCCCACACGGCGTCGACGTCGCCCTGAGGGTCAATCGGTGGCCCCGAGTTGCCCGAGACGACGTCGATCTGCCCCTGGCTCACCCCTACCACGATGCCGACGTGAGCTCCGTACCCGCTCGACAGATCCCCCCAGACGACCGCGTCACCGGGCTGGGGATCGTTGGTTGCCCCAGGCTTGAACGCCCCGGTGTGGGACTCTCCCCAGTCGATGAAGGTGAAGGACCAGCCGTTGATCCCGGCGGTGTTGATCCCCGCTGCGGCCCACACCCACTCCGCGAAGTCCGAGCACCATTCCTCGGCGCGCGTGCCGGGCGCGCACCCTGTCGCGGTCCCCCGCCCCCAGTAGGCGGTGTAGATGTTGCAGTTCGATCCCGGCGGGTCCTCGACGACGGCCAGGTGGTACTGGTCCTGGCTCGTCGCCGCCGCCACGATCGCCTGAATCACCGCCGGCGGTTGCGGCCCATCCGCGTAGACGTGGACCGTCGTCCCGTAGACGAGCGGGCTCGGGTCGCCGCCGATCGCCGGCCCGAGGGAGGCCTGCGTCAGGTCGTAGCTGTTCCACAGCCGGCCTCCGGCGTCGTCGTTGACGAACTCCTCCAGGTCGCCGTCCCCCAGCCGTGCGTACACGTGCACCTGGCCCGCGCCGTAGGTGACCGCGCCCGGGTCGCCCACGATCGGTGGACCGGCAGCGGCCTTGGTGAGGTCGTAGCTGTTCCACAGCCGGCCCCAGGCACCGTCGTTGATCACCTCCAGCAGGTCCCCGTTGGTGGCCTGTGCGTACACGTGCACCGTCGCGCCGTAGACGACGGGGCTGGGACGCCCGGTCACTGCCGGAGCGTGGGCGATGGCACTGAGGTCGTAGCTGTTCCACAGCCGGCCTCCGGCGTCGTCGTTGACGAACTCGATCAAGTCCCCGTTGGGGGCCTGCCCGTAGACGTGGATCGAGGCCGCCGAGTAGACGACCGCCCCGGGGTCACCCGCCAGCGTCGGGCCGTTCGATGCCTTCGTGAGGTCATACGCGTTCCAGGCGCGGCCGCCCATCCCGTCGTTGACGAACTGGATCAGGTCCCCGCTGGCGCTGCGGGCGAACACCGAGATCGCCGGCCCGATCGCCACCACGGCGGGATCGCCGCTGATCGTCGGGCCGCCGGAGATCTGCGTGAGGTCCTCGCCGGTCCAGGCTTCTGACCCGGCCGGGGCGTGCGCGCCGATCAGGTCTCCACCTAAACCTTCAGCAAAGACTGAGATCGAGCTTTGGTTCACGGTTACCGCAGCTGGATCTCCAGTAATGGTTGAAAGTCCAGCGATCTGGCTGACGTCGTAGCTGTTCCACACCCGGCCGTTCTTGCCATCGTTGGTGAACACCGCGAGATCCCCAGTCGTCGCGTGCACGAACACGCTGACCGAGGGGCCGATCTCGACCGGGCTCGGCCGGCCGATGATGGTCGGCCCCGCCGCGTTGACCGTCTGGTCATAGGCGTTCCACAGCCGCCCTCCGGCACCGTCGTTGACGAATTCGGTCAACGGTGTGGCTGCCGAGGAAGCCGCCCCCGCCAGCCGTGCGCTCGGGCTGCTGGCGAGCAACGAGAGCGCCGGCGCAAGGAGCGGGAGCACGAACGCCAGCACCACGAAGACCTTCGGGCGCGGGCGCTTCTTCGCCCACCACGGCACCGCTGACTTGGCTTCCCACTTCGCTCGCAGCGCAGGCATCGACCGCCCCTCGCGAGATTGTCCGACACTCAACGGGTGCAGCCGCGTGCCACTCCGCACGACGACTCCTCCTCCACCCGGCGAGCGAGGTTATCCGCGTCGAGGGCTGATGACGCGGATAGTCATCAAATTGACGCGCAGAGTCATCAGAACATGGGCATCGTCAGTTCGGGGTTCTCGAGACGAGGTAGACGCCCGACGCGACCGAGCGGAGATCGTCGTAGTCGACGAGGGGGTCGAGCGCACGCACCCGCTGCACGAGATCGGCGAGCTCCTCTGGCCCAACCTTTGTGGCGAGGCCCGCGCTCGTCAGCAACCACTCCACCGTCGACGAGAGGGCACCAAACCAGCCGCACTCGACGGTCTCACAGGAGGAGAAGAGCTCCTGGACCCCCCAGGTGGTCATGTTGAAGTAGTGAAAGGGCACGGCGTGGAGCGGCTGCATGAACGCGACCTCGGTGATGACGAGCCCACCGGGTCGCGTCACCCGTACGAGCTCCGCCGCCGCGGCAAAGGGGTTGGCCAGGTGCTCGAAGACCGCCTGGGAGCACACCGCCTCGAACGTGTGGTCCGCGAAGGGGAGGCAGGCCACGTCGCCATAGCCGTCGGCCAGCTCGAACTTCAAGAACTCGAGGTTGAAGAGCCCCGGGCGGCATCGGCGCCGATCGCCACCCCCTACCTCGAGGATGGGGGCGCCGGCAGGCAGGCGGTCGAGCCAACGCTCGATGTTCGGGCTGTAAGGGTTGCCGCGGTTGAGCGGTGCGGGAGCCGCGAACCCTGAGTTCAGGGGTCCCCACAGGACGAACTCCTCGACCGCGATCCGCTCCTCGTGCCGCCCGGCGGGGACCCGTGCCCACACCGCGATCTCGTGCACGGCCAACGGGAGGTCGACCGCGACCGGCACGGCGAGCACCTGGGAGCCTTCCTCCTGGGAGAGGTCCACGCTGGAGACCAGATGCCCGTCGAGATAGACGTCGGCGATTCCCCCCGAAGGTCGGCGGAGAAGCCGCACCGAGGCATCGGTGCACGGAGCCCGCAATCGCAAACCGGCTCCGAGCGGCTGGCCGGCAACCAGCATCCCGTTGCCGGCCGCCAGCCACTCCCCTTCCCGCAGTACCTCGTGGGCATCGGCCGCGACCCGGCGTTCGCCGATCGCTTCGACCACCATGGGATCACCGGGGGGTTCGGCAGCGGCACGCGCCAGAGCCATCGGATCAGGCCGGAAGTCGAGCTTGCCGTGATCGATGAGCCCCACGAGACCGTGGGCTCCGGTGCAGGCGATGGTGCCGGTCTTGATCCTTCCGTCGGCGGTGACCACGGACGCCCGCACTTCGGCCGCGCTCCGGCACCTCGGGCACACCAGGGCATCGACGAGCGTGGACGCGGGGTGTGAGACCGCTCCTTGTGTCGCCCGAGCGCGGGCCGACGCGTTCTGCCGTGCTGGCGGCGCGGGCGGCACCGTCGCCTTTTGGGTCGGCAAGGAGGCCCGCTCGGGCGTTGCGGTCACCGCGTCGGCGAGGAGTGCTGAATATCGGAGCAGCTGGTCGACGAGCGCACGCATCTGCGCCTGCTCCACCTCGAGGTGGTCCGCCACGGTGGTGTCCGCTCCGGCGCGGCGGCGCCGCAGCCGACCGCGAATCGTGGCCAAGGGATGGCGGGCCAGGCGGCGCAGTCTCGAAAGAGCGAAGGAGTCGGACCGCCGTCGTCCGTCGCCTTTCGAGGCATCGGCAGCCACGGGCCCGCATCGTAGCGGCCTCGGTTGCGCTGGCTCTTTGGCCTCGACGCCGGGGTCCCGGCGGCGTTCGTTCGGGGCTCAGGCGTGCCAGAGGGGTCGCTGTCGCTCTCGCGCAGCAGCCTCTGCCACCGGTTTCCCTTTGCCCAGCGCGTCGGGCCCGGGGAAGATGGTCTGCGTGAGGGAACACCAGCGAAATCCCTGCGGGCAGCCCGGAGGGCTCGAGCCGCCGACCGACGCCCCACCGGCGCGCACGCACTTGGCGTTGCGACGCGTGCTCGCCCGCCACCTGATCGGATCGGGCATCGAGGTCGGCCCGGGCCACCAGCCCTTCGAGCTGCCATACCCCGGGACGGCCGTCCGCTTCGTCGACCGCTGGCAACCGCAGGAGAACCGGCGACTGTTCCCCGAGCTCGGAGCCGATGCACCCTTCGTGGCCCCCGACATCGTCGCCAATTTCGACACCGACCGCCTGCGCCCCATCGCCGACGAGAGCCAGGACTTCGTCGTCTGCAGCCACGTCCTCGAACACCTCGCCGAGCCCATCGGCTTCCTCGAGGAGATCCATCGCGTGCTGCGACCCGGCGGGACGACCGTCCTGTTGCTGCCGAACCGGCACCGAACTTTCGATCGCCGCCGCGAGCCCACCCCGCTCGCGCACCTCCTCGCTGACCATGCGGCCCGGGTGACCGAGGTCGACGACGACCACATGATCGAGTTCCTGCGCAACACCATCGGTCTCCCTGAGGATCCCGACGAGCGGGACGCATGCATGGCACTGCAACGTGATCGGACGATCCACGTCCACTGCTGGGACGAGGACGAGTTCCTGCCCGTGCTCCTCCACACGGTCGATCCGCTCGGCCTGCGATGGGAGTTCGTCGACGGCCTGCTCACCGATGATCTTGGCGAAGCAGGGTTCGAATTCGGCTACGTGCTGCGCAAGTCGACCGTCCCGCTCCCGGCTGTGGTCCTTCGCGATCGGTTGGCCGAGTCCTGGCAGGCCTGGCGCCAAGAGCGCAGAGCGACCACCGTGGCGCTCGCTGGCGCGACGAGCCGGATCGCTGCGCTGCAGGCCGAGGTCGCCACGTTGCACGCGCGCCTCGCGGACTCAGCACGCCCCCGCCACCCGGGTCCACGGCGCCTGATGCGCGCGCTCGTGCGCCGTGGGCATGCCGTGGCGCGCCACGGACGCAGCGCCCTGCGCGCCCGTCGACGACCCAGCCGTGGGGCCGCCGATGGACGCTGAGCAAACCTGGCGTTCGCTGCTGTGGTCGGTCACGGCGCTGGCCGAGACCCTCGGCAGGCCCTCGGCTGGTGACGAAGACGAGCTTGAAGCCGCGTTGCCCTGGCAGGACGCCTCGACCGACGTCGCCACCTACCGCAGGTGGTTCGCCTCCCAGCTCGAGACGCGATCTCTGCGGCCGCGGCGCCCTAGCCCCGAGCCCCCGGTCACCTTCAGCGTCATCGTGCCTGTCCACCGGCCCGAGCTGTGGTATGTCGAGCGGTGCCTCGATTCGGTGCGTGCGCAGCACTACGAGCACTGGGAACTGTGCATCTGCGACGACGGATCCGCCGACCCCGCGCTCACCGAGCGCTTGGAGCGGCTCGCCGCGGCTGATCCCCGCATCAAGCTCACCGCCAACCCCACCCCGACGGGGATCTCCAGGGCGTCCAATGCTGCTGCGGCGATGGCTACGAATGAGTTCCTTGCGTTCGTCGACCACGACGACGAGCTCGATCCCGACGCGCTGGCGCTCGTCGCCGAGGCGATCGCACGCGTCCCCGACGCAGACGTCGTCTACACCGACGAGGACCGCCTCGACCGCGAGGGCCTGCCGTGCTTCCCGCACTTCAAGCCCGAGTGGTCACCGGAGCTGTTGGCGTCGTTCCCCTACCTCGGCCACCTCCTTGTCGTGCGCCGGAGCCTCTTCGAAGCCGTGGGCGGCTTGCGTCCGCACACCGACGGGAGCCAGGACTACGACCTCATGCTGCGGACGACCGAGCTCGCTCGAGCCGTCGTCCACGTCCCGGTCGTCCTCTACCACTGGCGCATGATCCCCGGCTCCTCCGCAGGTGACCCCCAGGCCCGACCCTGGGCACACGAGGCGAGCCGCCGGGCCCTCGCCGAAGCCCTCGAACGCCGGGGCGAGGATGCCGACATCGCACCCGGTCCGTTCCCCGGTGCCTACCGGGTCCGGCGCAGGGTCAAGGGGAACCCCTCGGTCAGCGTCATCGTGCCCTTCCGTGACCACCCGTGGCTCCTGCGCTCCTGCGTCGACGCGCTGGGGATCGATGCCGGGCACGATCGCTTCGAGGTCGTCATCGTCGACAACGACAGCGAAGAACCCGAGACCCACGCGCTCATCGACCTTTTAATTCAGCGACCCAACGTGCGCCTCGTCCGGGCTCCCGGCCCGTTCAACTGGTCCGTCGTCAACAACGTGGCGGCGTCGACCTGCGACACCGACGTCTTGTTGTTCATGAACGACGACGTGCGGGCCCAAGGACGGGGCTGGATGTCGGCCATGCTCGGCCATGCCCTGCGGCCGGAGGTCGGCGTCGTCGGCGCCCGGCTGGTCTTCCCCGATGGCTCGGTGCAACATGCCGGAGTCATCGTCGGCATGGGGGTGCTCGCCGCGCACCTCATGCACCACCTCCCGGCCGATCAGACCGGCTACATGGCCTGGCCTTCGATGACCCGGGAGTACAGTGCCGTCACCGGCGCGACGATGATGTGCAGGCGCCAGGTCTTCGAAGAGTTGGGCGGCTTCGACGAGGAATACGAGGTCGCCTTCAATGACGTGGACTTCTGCCTCCGGGCGCGCGAGGCCGGGTACCGGGTCGTCTACACGCCGGACGCCGAGCTGGTCCACGACGAATCGAAGACCCGAGGACTGTCCGGCTACGGCCCCGACCACCGGCGCTTCCTCCAGCGTTGGTCGCAGATCCTGCGCGACGGTGACCCCTTCTTCAGCCCGAACCTCAGCCGGTTAGAGTTGCGCTGTGTCGTGCGCCCGCTCGACGAGGATGACCGGTGGGAAGAGATCTGCGGGCTGAGGAGCTTGTCGAACGCCTGAGTGCGCGCGCGGACGACCCGGCCTGGTCCTCGTTGCCGGTCTTCCCTCCCCTGCCGAGGATGGGCGACGCAACGCGCCTTCACCAGCATGCGGGGCTTGCGTACGCGCATGCACACTGGGCCCTCCCCGACCACTACGTCGCCGACCCCTCCAGGGTCCACGGTTGGCGTCGCCTCGCCAGACGCGCCAAGCGTGCAGCCGCAAGCGTCGTGTTCCGTGCCCTCAGGCGGTACCTCCATGAAGAGCGCGAGCTGCTCGGCCACCTCGTCCGGCTCAACGACGCCATGGCCGCGCGCTGTGACGCGCTCAGCGACGCCTACGACCGCCTTGCCGAGGAGCTCGACGATCGCCTGGGCATGGTGACGCAATCGATCGAGGAGTTGATGGTCCAGCTTCACCATCGCACCATGGCCGATCGCGCCAGCAAGGAGAAGGGTCCGACCGCCGACGCAGGGACCAACCACGTTGGGGTCCCTGCGCGCGCCGAGCTCGGCACGCGCGACCCACACGGCGCGTGACGCGGGTGCCCCCATGAGCCGATGACCGCAACGGTCGTCGTGCTGACGAACGATTGGCCCTCTGGCGGCTCGACGTCGCAGCACAGGGACGAACGACCGTTCATCACGCGGCGCATTGCCGGCGCGCTGGCGATCGATGCCGAGGTCACGGTGGTCACCCCACAAGGCGACCGCTCCACCGTCGCGCCCGATGGCGCCTTCACGGTGCACTCGCTCGGCCACGGGGTCGATCCCGACCGCGCGCTGCAGGAGGCCTTGGTGGTCGAGGCCCTCCGCGCGGGGGGGTGCGAAGTGCCCAATGCCACATCCCCGAGCCCTGCCGAGAGGGGCGAGCGAGACCTGAGCACCGGGAGCGACTGGTCGGCCCCCGGTGCCCCCAGGCGCGCAACCCTTGTGGACCATGCTCGGCGCTGGATGCGTGCGGGTCGAGACCCCTGGCGCGGCGCCGAGGCCCTCTTCGAGGCGCTCCAGCCTGACCTCGTCGTCGTCGCCGGTTCCCGGCACCTCGGCATCTCGGAGCTGCTCGACCAGGTCGACGCACCGGTGGCGCTCCTCCCCTTCGGAGAGGACGCTCGCCTCCTTTCGCTCGGTCTCTACGACCAGCTCGCCGCGCGTGCCTCGGTCGTCCTGGCGACCTCCGCCTACGAACGCGCGGTCCTGGCGCAGGCGATCCCGGCCTCCCTGGCGCGCCTGGAGTCGGTGGGCTTGTTCGTCCCCGTGCACCCCGGTGCCAGGCGCGAGCCCTATCCCGTCGTCGACGACCGGCGCTACGTGCTCGTGCTCTGCCCGGAACCACTCAAGGCGCCCTCGGGCGCCGCGACGTTCGCCCGGCTCCTCGGACGACGGCGCTTCCCCCACGCCGTCGTGGTGTCGCACCCCGACGCGCTCGTACTCTGGGAGCGCGGCGTTCACCGCTGCTTTGATCCGATCACCCGCGCGCTCGACCTTTGGCGGCTCATGGCTTGGGCCTTCTGCACGGTGGACCTCCGTCCCGGCCGGTTCCTCGCGCTGACGGTCATCGAGTCGCTCCGCTACCAGACCCCGGTGATCGTCCCTGACGGTGGCGTCGCCGCCGCCCACGCCCGCGACGGCGACGGCGGTCTGTGGTTCCGGGACGCCGCCGAGCTGATCGCGGCCGTCGAGCTCATGGCGGAACCTGAGGTCGCGGAGCAGCTCGGTCGACAGGGCGCCCGTTACGCCGATGCCTGGTATGGATCGAGCGAGACCTTCGTCCAGCGGGTCCGCGCCGCGACCACCATCACCAGGGCCTCCTCGACCCCCAAGCCGTAGCGCGGGTCTTCAGCGCCACGGCAATGGCGGCGCTCATCCCTCAGCCCCCGATGCCGGCGATCCAGTCCTCGATGATGGCGTTGACCTCTTCGGGCCTCTCCTGGTGCAACCAGTGACCGGACCCCTCGAAGCACACCGTCGCCGAACCGGGATGCCGGAACACCCGCTCGGCGACTGCCGCGCGCGCAGGGTCGACGAAGAACGACAGGACCGGTCGCTCAAGGCGGCCGAGGTACGGTGCCGAGCTCGACTCTAAGGCGAAGGGCCGCGCACCACCGATGAGCCCGGTGATGGTCTTGCGAAGCACGTGCTCGGGCACCCCCGCGGCGCGCCGGTTGTGCCACGTGGCAAGCGATCGCGGGGTCGAGGGGCCGTGGGTGCCCGCGTTGTCGAAGAACCGTCCCGCCGTCTCGCCGGGATCGCCTTCCTCGTACGCGCGGAGGGCTGCTGCCAGGTACGGGGCCTGGTCGTCGGGGAGGAGGAAGCCCGGGTCGATCGCCACGACCCCGCGCACGAGGTCAGGGCGCTCGACTCCGACCGAGGCGGCAACGGCACCGCCGAGGGAATGCCCGAGCACCGTCACCGGCGCGCATTCCAGGTGTTCGACGAGGGCGATTGCGTCGGCGGCCAGCGACAGGATGCCATAGCCCTCCGCCGGATCGCTCGAGCGCCCGTGGCCACGCAGGTCGTAGGCGATGACGCGATGACGGCGCTCGAAGGCCGGCAGCTGCCAGGACCAGTCGTGGGAGTCACAGCTAAAGCCGTGGACGAAGAGCATCGGAGACCCTGGCCCACCTTCGTCGGTGAAGAACAGGCGCGCACCGCGCAGCTCGACGAACGCCATCAGCTCACCGGACCGTTCCGGCCTCTCGATGCGCCACCGTCGTTGCGGCGCGCTCTTCGAGGACCTCTTCGTAGAGCTCGATCAACTCGTCCACCTCGTCGTCGAGTGACCGCACCATTGTGGCACGCGCGCCGGCGGTCAGCCGTGCCCGCAGGGCGGGGTCGTCGAGAACGCTCGTGACCGCTCGCAGGAGGCTTGCGGGCTCGCCATGGTCGTAGACGATCCCGTTCTCGCCGTCGCGGATGACATCGACCATCCCGAAGCCCGCCGCGCGGTTGGCGATCACCGGGAGCCCCGCCAGCAGGTACTCCCGGGTGACGCGGTGGAACGTCTCGAAACGCGAGGTCGACAGGCCGACGTCGGCATCAGCAAGGATCCCCGGAAGCTCCTCGTAACGGTACGGGCCGACGCATTCGACGCGGGGGTTGCAAGCCAACAGCGGCGCGACCACCTCGACCTCCCCTCCGCCGTAGAGCCGGAGGCGGTAGTCATCGCGGCTGAGCATCGGCGGCGCGGAGAACGCCTCGACCACGGCGCTCTGGCCCTTGGCGCGATCGAAGGTCGCGGCGAGGCAGAACACGACGGGCCCGTCGCGCGGTGGCCGCTCCCGGGTACCCCAGCGTGCCGTGTCGATGCCCATCTCGATCACGCGGACCCGGCGGGGATCCAGGGGCAGCGTCGCTTCGAAGTACGCCCGCCAACCTGGCGTCGAGAACACGATGCGATCGAAGAGCGCGCGGAACTGCCCTCGAGCCCGGGCGCGCTTTGCCCGGAGCTTCCCGAGGAGCACCGCGCGCCGCTGTGCACCGATCGAGGAACCCGGGCCGTCCCCGGCGCCCGGCATCGTGCGCTCCGGCAACGGGCCCCATTCCCCCGGGAGCAGCGCCGCGATGCAGTCCGCGCAGTGCTCGACGGTGATCGGGGCCGCGCAGTAGCCGGCGGGGCCGGAGCACGGCGAGACCGGCGCGACCAACCCGCAGAGATCTTCGGCACAGCTGACGGTCCGCACGACGGGGATCCCCGCCGCAGCGGCGATCTCCGGCCAATCGAGGGGAAGGTGGACGTTGTCGACGACGTGGACGAGGTCCGGGGCGATCGAGCGAAGCAGCCGACGGAACGCGCTCGCCACCGGGCCCTCCGGGCGTCTGGGCGCCGACGGTGCCTCGATCGACCAGTACGAACCCAAATACGGCGTCGGCGGCACTGCCACGCGAAAGAAGCGCTCCCCGGGAGCGCGTGCTCGTCGAGGATCGCTCGCGTCGGCGTTTCCCGGGCTCGCGTAGACGACCGTCGCCTCCCACCCCCGCTCCGCGACCGCGGTGGCGTACCCGTAGGCGACAAGCGGCGTTCCCGTGTACTCCTCGGGAGGAAGACCGTGGACCAGGTAGAGGATCTTGGGCATCAACCAGCGGCGTCTTTCGGCCCAGACGCCGACGACGGCAACCGACTATGGCTCGCCGGCGTCAGCAGGCCTCGTCGTCGGGCCCGATCGTAAAGGGTGTGGCGGTGTTGATCGAGCGGCTCGGCGTCCCGGCGGGTCGCTCGGACCCGCCAGCACACCGACGTCATGTGCACCCGGTTCATGCGTACCCGGGTCGTTCGGGTCGTGTTCGGCCGTCGTGTTCGGGTCCTTGCCATGGAGCCGATGCACCCGTCGAAGATCGCGAACTGTCCTGGCGCCAGCTCGAGCAGGGTGATCGAGGGCTCCCGAATCCTTCGCCGGCTTCGTCGATCCAGACGGCCCCTCGTTCCCCAGGCATCGGGCAACGGCAGCCACCATGTCCGGATGGACGCCGATGTCGGGGATTCGTTGGAAGGTGCAGGATCAGCGGCGACCGGAGCCACGACCTCCCGAACGAACCCGCGGGCCGAAGGGCGAAGCGCCGGGAACGTCTCGGATGTGCCTGTGGAGCCAAGTGCATTGATCGGCTTCTCGGGTGAAGCACGGGTACCCGGCGCAGCTTTGACGGGAGTCCGAGAGCTTGCCAAGGCCGATCATGCCCCCGACGGTGTCGGGAGATCGTCATGAGATCGCGCGAACGATCGAGGTTGCCCGCCTCATTTCCGACCGTCCCCCCACGCTGCGGCCCCAGAGCAGATCGCTGCGAGCCGATCGTCGTGATCGACCCCAACCGCCCGATCAGCGTGGGTGGTATTGGCTCGCGCTGACCTTGGCGAGCCGGATGACCGGTCGATCGAGCCATTCCTGGCACTCGGCGCAGAGGGAAGGTCCCAGGTGGGGATGCTGCTCCCGGCACCGCTGCAGCGCCTCAGCCTCGAGCCGGCGCCGGTGCTCGTCGCACCACTGATCGAGGCGGTATCCCGCCCCGAGCGCGGACCATCGGCACCCACAGGGGTCAACAACCGTTGCCGCCACCATGACGATTCTCCCCTTCTCGCTGCGAGAAATCAAGCACTATTTCCTACCTGTGCTCATGGCGTGGGGGTGAGGTAGCCCCGGGGCGGGGCGCCAGCAGGGTCAGGGCAGGACGACGACCTGACCGCAGAAGGACAGGCCGCCACCGAAGCCGATCAACAGCGCGACGTCTCCCGAGTGGGCCTTGCCGTCGGCGAGCAACCGGTGCACGGCGAGCGGGATGCTCGCAGAGGAAGTGTTCCCGGAATCGACGATGTCCTGACCCACGACGACGTCGTCGTCGAGCCCGAGGCTCCGTACGAGGAGATCGGTGATGCGCTGGTTCGCCTGGTGGGGCACGAAGACGTCGATGTCGCCCATCTGCATCCCGGCGGCCTCCACCGCAGCTCGGGCAACCGAGGGAATCGTCTCTCCGGCCCAGTGGAACACGCGACGGCCCTGCATCCGGATCGACGGCTTGCCGAGGTCCTTGTCGGCGATGAACTCGGCGTAGCTCGGGGAGAGCAGCAAGGTCTCGCCGCGCTTGGCGCTCGAGCCCCACACCGGCGGGCCGACGCCGGTCTCGGACCCGCTCCCGATCACCACCGCGCCGGCACCGTCGGCGAAGATGAAGGCCGTTCCCCGGTCGGTGCGATCGGTGATGTCGCTCAAGCGTTCCACACCGATGACCAGGACGTGGTCGACGGTGCCGCCGCGGATGAGGTCCCGTGCCAACCCGAGGCCGTAGCAGAAGCCGGCACAGGTGACGTTGAGGTCCATCGCTGCGGGCTCGATGCCCAGCGACGCCGACACCTGGTGGGCGACGGGCCAGATGGGCTGCGTCGACGTGCAGGTGGCCACCATGACCATGTCGAGGTCCTCGGGCTCGAGCCCCGCCCGTTCGAGGGCCTCCCTGGCGGCGGCCGTGCCCATCATCGCGTGGGTCTCCTCCGGACTGGCCCAGCGACGAGTCCGGATCCCGCTGCGCTCACGGATCCACTCGTCCGTGGAGTCCAGCCATTGGCAGACCTCGGCATTGTCCACGACCCGGTGGGGACGGTAGGCGCCGATTCCCTCGAGGATGGGAGCTCTCATCGGCCCTGCATTCTTGCCGATGATCGGTGCTGCGGCGAAGATGGCGCCGTGCCGAAGCACGCCCGCCGTCGCCACGGCGGCCGCCCGGCGCTGCTGCGGCGCCACCTCGCAACCGTCGTGGTCGCCCTCGTCCTGATCGGGGCAGGCCTCGGGGTCGCCGATCTCGCCGGCACATTCCGCGCGACCCACGCCGGACAGGCGTCCATCCTCCAACGGCGACGCCCGCCAGCCACCTCGAGCGGTCAAAAGCGAGCGCGGATGGCGCGATCGAGCCCGCCGATGATCGAGCTCGGCTTCGGTCGCCAGGCGCGCGTGGAGGATCCCGCGAGCACCGGGATCATCTCGGTCACCGTCTTCTCACTCGCTGCGACCCCGAGCCCCACCCCCGGGCAGGCCCTGTGGGTGGCCGACATCGCCACGTGCGCCGGCGCCTCGGGTTCGCTCGAAGGGCCCCAGCTCGCCTACTTCGCCCTGATCCTGGCGAACGGGACCGCGGTCGCACCCTCGCCGCTGGCGAGCGCGGTGAACCCGAGCCTCACGACGGTGACCACCCTCGACCCGAACAGCTGCGGTCGGGGCCTGCTGCTCTTTGCGACCCCGACGCCAGCGCGACCGGTGGCCGTGCGCTACGAGCCCGATCCCGCCCACCGCTACCTCTGGGAACGCCACACCCGGACTCCATCGCTTCGAGCGCCCGGCTCCCGACGCTCGAAGGATGCCCCCGAACCGGGGTGATCCTCAGCTCGTCGCGGGAACTCGGAAGCGCCCGGTCAAGGTCCCTGAAGCGAGGACATGGCCCCGGATGAGGAAGCGGAACTTCGCATAGGTGGTCAGCGCGTCCGCGCCGATGTCGTCGGTGTCGAGCGCGTAGACGGTGAACTGGTAGCGGTGCGGAGGGTCGCCGGGAGGGGGCGCCATGCCACCATAACGGCTCTCCCCCCAATCACTGAAGCCATCGACCCCTGGACCCGAAGCCCCGGCCGCGAGCGCGTGGACGTCCGCGGGGATGCCGAAGCGAACCCAGTGGGAGAACCCCACCGTCGTCGGGGCGTCGGGGTCGTAGCAGGTGACGGCATAGCTCCTCGTCCCTTCGGGGCCCGGGCTCCACGACAAGTCGGGGCTGAGATTGCTGCCCCCGACCATCGAGTGTGCCGCGGAGATCGGGATCATCTCGCCCTCGTGGAACAGCGTGCTCTGCACCGTCAGGACACCTTCGGCCATCGTCGTTCCTTTCTCTCTCGGTCATCCGGTCTCTCTCGGCGTCCGGTCGGATCTGTCGATCGGCAGACCTGCACCCCTGTCCTCAGGTTCCCCCGAGATCGGCTCGCAACCGTGACAGACCGAGTGCGCACGGCCCATCCGATTGGCCAAGCCCCCCATCCACCTCGTGAGACCCAGGGCGACCTCGCTCGGGTGCCTCGCCCGGGCAGACCGAGCGTCGAGCGCCCCATTGTTGTAACCGGCATTGACTCGCTCCGCCACTTCGGGAAAGGGTGGAGGAAGACGAAGGAAGCCGTCCGCTCCGAAAGAGGGGATCGTCGATGCGTGTGGTCGTGCTCGGAGCAACCGGCAACATCGGAACGCAAGTCGTCACCGTGCTGGGCCGAGACGAGCACGTCGACACGGTGGTCGGGGTCGCTCGCCGCGTGCCTCCTCCGGGAACCCTGGGGATCGAGTGGCGATCGGTGGATGTCGCCACCGACGATCTCACCGCGGTGCTCGCCGGTGCCGACGCCGTGGTGGACCTGGTCTGGGCGCTGCAGCCGTCGTGGGACCTGGATGCTCTGCACCGCATCAACATCGCAGGGACGAGGAGGGTCCTCGACGCCGTGGCCACCGCCGGTAGTGCGCAGCTGGTCTACGCCTCCTCGATCGGCGCCTACTCCCCCGCACCAGCGGGAACGTTCGCGACCGAGGAATGGCCGACGGACGGCGTGGCGACGTCGACCTATTCGCGTCAGAAGGCCTACGTCGAACGCATGCTCGACCACTTTGAAGCAGCCCACCCGAGCGTGCGCGTCGTGCGACTCCGCCCCAGCCTGGTGTTCCAGCGCTCCGCAGCCGGGGAGATCCACCGCCTCTTCCTCGGTCCGCTCGTCCCGCGCGTGCTGCTCGACCCGAAATGGATCCCTGCGATCCCGGTCATCAGCGGCCTGGCCTTCCAAGCCGTGCACGCCGAGGACGTGGCACAGGCCGTTCGTCTCGCGCTGCATGCTGCAGCGTCCGGGGCTTTCAACCTCGCAGGCGACGACGTGGTCGACACCAAGATGCTCGCTCGGCGATTGCGCGCTCGCCCGGTACCCCTCCCCCCTCGACTGCTGCGCTCCCTCGCCGCGATCACCTGGCGCTTGCATCTGCAACCGAGCGAGCCCGGTTGGCTCGACATGGCGTTGCACCTCCCGCTCCTCGACACCTCTCGAGCGAGAACCGAGCTGGGCTGGCACCCGACCCACTCGAGCAGCGACACGGTCATGGAACTGATCGACGGGCTGCGCACCAACGAGCCGGCTCCGACGCCCGCCCTCGGTCGGCCCGCTCCACCGTGATCGGTGCAACGACTGGGCCCCCGGGCGCAGCCAGAGCCCCAGACCAACCGTCGAGGCGTCCTCGGGGTACACAAGCTCGTTGGCTCCTGGAGGAGACGCGCTCACCCCGTTGCACGTTGACGTCGAGATGGAGGAGGTGATAATCAGCGGTGTCGCTGGGGGATGCGCTCATCACGCCACTCCCCACCAGATCTGTGGGCGCCTCGAACGCTCCCACCAGGAAGGAGAACAAGATGCGAGTTGGCCGGTTTCTCCCCGCGTTGTTGCTGGCAACCGTAAGCCTTTTGGCCGGTGCCGGTGGCGCGCTCGGTGCCAATGCTGCGAGCGCTGCACCATCAGGCACCTACGTGTGCTCGAATGGCGACATCCCGAGCGGCACCTACGGCTCGGTCCTCGTGGCGGGGACGTGCTTCATCCCCTCGGGCACCGTGGCGATCGAGGGGAACCTCACCGTGGCGCCCGGCGCGCTGCTCGATGCGAGTACCCCAGCCGGCTTCCCGGGAAGCCCTGCGCCGCTGCCAGGGATCGTCACCGTCGGGGGGAACGTCGTCGTGGGGACGGGTGCGGTCCTGTTCCTGGGCTGTGATCCCCACCTCTTTTGCGCGACTGCCACCACCTTCGGCAAAGACGTCGTCGACGGGAACCTCACCGCTACCGGAGCGCTCGGGGTCGTCGTGCACGGCGTCACGATCAAGGGCAATGCCACGCTGCTTCGCGGCGGAGGTGGGTCGGTGATGTTGACCGGCGGACCGGGATCCGGGGCGTGCTTCGGCATCACTCCTCCTGCGCCATGGACCGGGGATCCCAGCCTGAACGGCACCCCCGTCTACTCCGACTTCGAGGACAACGCCATCGGCGGCAACCTCTCCCTCATCGGTCTCGAGAGTTGTTGGCTCGGAGCGCTACGCAACGACGTCGGTGGCAACGTGATTGCCCTGCACAACCTCATGGGAGACCCCGACGCCAATGAGGTCGTCAACAACACGATTGGCGGGAACATCGCCTGCTTCGGCAACGACCACGTCGTCCAGTTCGGCGACTCGGGTGCCGCGCCCAACATCGTGAGCGGCCTCGCGCTCGGTGAGTGCGCGTTCAGCGTCGAGCAGCCCGACCCCAACTACGACGGTGGCGGGTCCCAGCCAATCTCTGTGAAGGCCTGACGCGCAGGGCACACGGAGCGGCTGGGGGCGCGAGGCGCTCCCAGCCGATCGACGTGGAGCACGCAACGATCGCCGGGGTTCGCTGCTCGCCTGCGTGGCGTCAGCTCACGAGGAACCGGCCACCCGATCACCGTCACCGGCAACGGCCTGGTCGGGGAGCAGCGTGCGCAGGCCTCGCAACAGATTGCCCAGTTCCATCGGAACGACGAGCTTGGTCGACGGGGAGGCCCCGATCTGCTTGAGCGTCTCGAGGTACTGGAGGAACAAGGTGTTCTCCTCGAGGCCGCGGGCCACCGCCAGGATCTTGTCCAGCCCGCCGGCGAACCCTTCGGCCTTGAGCACCGATGCCTGCCGCTCGCCCTCGGCGGCGAGGACCGCGGCTTGCTTCTGCCCCTCTGCCAGCGTGACGGCCGCCTGTCGTTCGCCTTCTGCGGCCAGCACGGTCGCCGCCTTCTGGCCCTCGGCCTCGGTGACCTGTGCCCTGCGTGTCCGCTCGGCGGACATCTGACGGGTCATGGCCTCGAGCACGCCGGGCGGCGGATTGACCTCGCGGACCTCGACGCTCGTCACCTTCACGCCCCATCGTTCGGTGACCTCGTCGAGACGCACGCGCAGCGCCGCGTTCATCTCCTCACGCTTGGACAGCACGTCGTCAAGCGGCATGTCCCCCACGACGCTGCGCAAGGTCGTCGCGGCCACGTTCAGGGCAGCCCCTGCGAAGTTCTGCACGGCGAGCACCGACATCTGCGGCTCGACGACTTTGTAGAAGATGATGAAGTCGATGGAGATCGGGGCGTTGTCGTTCGTAATCGCCGTCTGGGAAGGGATCTCGAGATAGCGCTCACGCAGATCGACCCAGTTGGTGCGGTCGGTCACGGGGTTGATGAAGACGACGCCAGGTCCGCGCACCCCGCTCACCCGTCCGAGGCGGAACAGGACGATCCGTTGGTACTCCCTGACGATCCGCAGCGACAGGCCGAGGGTAACCAGTGCGACGAACACGACGACGCCGATGATGACGCCGGCGATCATCGGGTGCTCGCCCTGTGCTCGTCACCTGCGACGAGCTCGTCGCCCTGATCCCCCCACACGCCGAGGCGGACACCGGCGGTGATCACCTGCACTCGGCTGCCGGCACGCACGTGACCGTTGAGGCACGTCGCGGACCAGTCCTCGCCATGGACACGAACCAAGCCATCGGGATCGAGATCCGTGACCGCGATCCCCTCGGCACCCTCGAGCGCGCTCGTTCCGCGCGTCGAGGGCATCGCGCGATGGAGCCCGAACCCCTTCGACCCTGCGACGAGCGCGCCAAGAGCGAGCACCACGTCGATGCTGAAGAGCATCCACGCCAACTGCGCGGAGTAACTCCCGATCGCCATGACCGCGAGCACCACGGCTGCGGCGACCCCGAGCACACTCCCAATCAGGTGGCTGTGCGGGCCGGCGTGGAACCCGAGGAGGTACGCCAACAGGGCCAGCCCGAGAAGCACCCCGACGACGACCCACATGGCGCCTCCTCTCTGCCCTCACCCTACCGGGTGAGCGGGGAGCGCGTGGCAGGGGCTCGGACCCCCCATCCGAGCACAGACGATGGCTCCCGGCGGCCTCCCTCAGGGCTTCGCGTGGGACAGGGTCTCCCCTGAGGTCCCCGCCGGAGCCACGGGCGTCGTCGGGGTCTCACGAGCTTCGAGGCGTCGCGGGGAACCAGAGCGCTCCTCGAGCCACCGAGCTGCCCGCCGGTAGGCGGCATCGAAGAGACGACGCCCATGACGGAAGTCGAAGGGCCCCGGAGCCTCCGGCTCACCGGTCGGCACCACGAACACGGCGGTCCCGGCCCGCTCCGCACGACGGTGCGCGGTGGCGAGCTGCTCCGCGGTCCGCGCCGCAGTGACCAGCGAGACGGTGTGCATGGCCATGGCGACGGCCCCACGCGGGGGGCGTCGCCGCGGGGCCGTCTTGGTCGTGATGACGTAGACGGTGTCGGCACCCAGCTCCTGGGCCTGGAGGGCGGGACACCCAGCCGAGAGCGTTCCGTCGACCAGCCAGTGCTCGCCGTAGCGGACGGCGGGGAAGATGCCTGGGATGGCCGCGCTCGCCACCAGCGCCTCGACCGCATCGCCGGCCTCGATCACCACCGGCGCGCCGCTCAACGCGTCCGTGGCGACGACGGCCAGCCGAACCGCTGCGTCCTCGATGCGCTCGAACTGCACCCACCGTCGAATGGTGGTGCGCAAACGCTCGGTGGACAGGAGATGGTCCCGAAGCCCGACGAAGCCGGCGATCGCTCCGGCGAGGCTGAAGCGGAAGGCTTCTCGCCGACGGAACCGCACCCAGGCCTCCTCCAGGGCCCGCGCGCCGGCCAATCCCGGACGAGAAGCGAGGAAGCCGCTGTTGAGCGCTCCGACCGACGAGCCCACGAGCAAATCGGGGGTGATCCCCGCTTCGAGCAGCGCGGTGACCGCCCCAGCCTGCATGGGGCCGAGGTTTGCCCCGCCCGACAGCGCGAACGCCACGGTCATAGAGCGCCATTACAACACCCAACGGGCGCCTGCTCCAGCGATCTGCAGCAACCACGGTCGGTCAGGGAGCGGTCGTCGTGCTGCCATGGGCCCTCACGCGATCTCTGCGACGGTCTGCCTCATCGAGGCCCGCAGCGCCCACGACGCGACCCCCCGGTTTGTCCGGGAATGGCGCGCCCACTTCACCGCGCCTCTCTGGGAAGAGCCACTCGCGGAACCGACGCCCATCGAGACAAGCGACGACGGCCGAGAAGAGGACAGGAGCGGACGACGTCCATGCTGTCGCCAAAAGCTTCGACGTCGACGGCCAACAGAGCCGCCGATCGACCGGCTGCTCCGCGTCTCATTCTTTCTGAGGTCGACCGGTGCGCACCGACAAACGACGACCCCGACTGTTGCCTCGAGGCATCTCGAAGACGTCCACCATGTCAGCGCGTGCACCACGTCGCCCGCGACTCCCTGTGATCCAACGCGTCGCCGTAGACCTGTATTGCCTGCCTTCCAGAGCACAGGTCCGGCGAGCCTTGGATGCGTTCCAGAGGTGGGCGACCAGGCCGTCGATGAATCGTGGACCGTGCTCGACGACCGGTCCAACCGTCGACCCGAAGAAGCGCTCCTTCAGGCCGCCCGGCAACACCAGCAGTCGCTGACCACGGCCATGGCGTACGCGCATGATACGAGGGATCGGTCTGTTGTCGGCCGTGGTCCGTTCTGCCAGAGCGGCGCCGTTGGCGCCCCTCGAGCAGCGCCGCACCAAGATGACGGTGAACCGCGAACTCTCGGCGGCCAGCACCTCCTACCCGTTGGGCTCACGGCGCGCGCCAGGACGACGCCAAGCGGTGTTGGTCGACGATTGCGTGCAAAACGAAGAAGTGCTGCGTCATCTGCCAATATTCGCGACTGCTGACGATTGCGTGCCGGATCAGAAGCACCTCCCTCCCCTTCGTCGCATCTCAGGGCCAGGCTGGGCTCCACAAGAGGGGACGGTTGCTTCATCGGAGGTGTATCGGAAGGTGTTGAACCGAGTTTACGAACTCTTTAGCTCATCTTTATCGCGCATTACTGATGTGCGCCGGTCATTGCGATCACCCGCTCATACACTTGCGTCGACGTTGCGGACAGGCGGAGCAGTGGCGAGGAGACAAGGAATGTTCCTCACCTATCTAGAGCGCGAGCTCAGGCGGCGAAGCAAGCAGGCGCTCGTGATCGCCGTTGGACTTGGTATCGGAATCGGCCTCGTCGTCACCGTGAGCTCCGCATCGGCAGGAGTCAAGGACGCCCAGACAAAAGTCCTCCACTCGCTCTACGGAGTCGGAACTGACGCGACGGTCACCCAGGCTCCGAGTGCGTCAGGCTTCGGACCGCAGCAATTCGGGTTCGGTGGACCTCGTCCGACTCCGGGAGGCTCCTTCTCATCCACTCACATCCGACGCGTACCCGACCTGGTTCCACTTCGTCAGTCGCGCGTTAGTCAGATCGCACGGCTCGACGATGTCAACGCCGCGACGGGAAGTCTCTCGCTCACTGAAACCTCAGTCTCAGGGACATTGCCAGACTTCGCATCAGGTGGTGCTCCCGTCGGTGCCCAAGCCTCAGGTGGGTCGGGCGGCTTTCATGTGAACGTGAGCTCCACGTCCCTCGTCGGCGTCGAACCTTCCTCGACTGGAGTTGGACCGCTCAGTCCCGGCAACATCACCAAGGGCCACTACTTCACGACCCCCGATCAGAATGCTCACGTCGCGATCGTCACCACCTCGTACGCTTCACAACACAACCTGAAGGTGGGGTCGACGCTCTCCCTCAATGGAACCGCCTTCCAAATCATCGGCCTCGCGTCAATTCCGTCATCGACGACCGATGTCTATCTTCCCCTGAATCAAGCACAGTCGCTCGCGGGGATGAGCAAGCAGGTCACCACGATTTACGTGAGTGTAAATAGCGCGGCGAACGTGGCTCACGTCCAGTCCGAGATCCAAAAGCTCTTGCCCAAGGCGACCGTCACCACAACCGCCAACCTCGCGAAGGAGGTCACCGGCTCACTTGCAAGCGCAACCCAACTCGTCACCGACCTCGGCAAGTGGCTTGCCGTCACCGTGCTGCTCGTTGCGTTCCTCATTGCTGCTCTCTTCATGCTCACGACGGTCTCCCGCAGGGTCCGTGAATTCGGAACGCTCAAGGCCATCGGATGGCGGACTCGACGCATCGTGGAGCAGGTCGTCGGCGAAGGCCTGGTGCAGGGCCTTGCCGGAGCCGTACTCGGGGCCATCCTCGGAATCGTCGGCACCGAGGCGGTCTCCGCGTTCGCTCCCACCCTCACCGCAACCGTTGGCCCCTCTTTTGCCACGAGCGGTGCGTCAGCCTTTAGGACAGCTGGCGGGTTTGGCGGTGGGTTCGCCAACCGTTTCGCCAACGGCGCGAGCAGGCCAGCGGGGTTTGCCGCTCGCTTCAACAACCTGAGTCATACCGTACTGGTCCACCTGGGCACGTCCCTTCAAGGGGGCACGCTCGGCATCGCCATTGGGCTCGCACTCCTTGGAGGCCTCCTCGCAGGCGCAGTGGGGTCATGGCGGGCTGCCCGCATGCGGCCAGCCGAGGCCTTGCGTCAGGTGGGCTGAGTCATGCAAGACGCCGCCAGGCTCCACGCAACGAGGGAAGCGCCAATGTATCGCCTGCGCGAGGTCTCAAAGCAGTTCGTGGCGCACGGGCGCACGATCAGCGCCTTGAATCACGTCTCCATGGACATCTTTCCCGGCGAATTCTTGGCAGTACAGGGACCGACCGGTCAGGGCAAGACGACCCTGCTCACCCTCCTTGGCGCTCTCGACCGCCCCGATACGGGCGAGGTGCTCTACCAGGGGCGCGATCTGTCGAAGCTCAGCGACGAAGCGCTAACGGAGCTCCGTGCCCGCGACATTGGCTTCGTCTTTCAAACGTTCAACCTGATTGCCACACTGAACGCCCAGGAGAATGTCGAGGCCGCCCTCGTCCCTCTTGACATAGACGCTCGGGATCGTGAGGAACGGGCCAGCGAGGCCTTGGCCGCGATGGGGCTGTCCTCGAGGGCGCAGCATCTCCCCATGGAACTTTCTGGAGGGCAACAACAGCGCGTCGCGATCGCCCGTGCCATCGTCAAGGAACCTCAGGTGCTCCTCGCCGACGAACCGACCGGCAACCTCGACGAGGAAACGCGAGCGGAGATTCTGGACGTATTGATGGCACTATGGCGAGAGCGGGGGATCACCCTCGTGATTGTGACCCATGACAGCAGCGTGGCCCGACAAGCATCACGGGTGGTGACGATCCGGAACGGCATGGTCTTCGCGAAGCACGACTTGACTGCTCGCTCCTGAGCGCTCTGCGCGCCGAAACTGCTGCCATCAACCGTCGGTACCTCTATCCCTCTTACGCCAAGGGACCCTCCTCCTCATGGTCCGACACCCTGAAATCGGTCCACATGGGCGTCGAGCTGTTCGGCCGTGCGGGCCGTGAGTTCGTCTGTCCGGTTTCACGAGATCCCGGATCCCTGTCGCGAGACATGCCGGACATGAGCATGGAGGACCATGCGCATGGATCTGGCTGGCTACGTCGTCAACACCGTGTTGGTCGAAGGAAAGAGCGTCAAGGAGGTGTGCGAGGCTCACGGCATCTCCCGCAGTTGGCTCTACGAGCTGATCGCCCGCTACCGCGAACTGGACGAGGAGGGTTTGAGGCCCTTGTCCATGCGACCGCACTCCTCGCCGAGGAGGGTCCCCGCGGGGATCGACGAAGAGATCGTGGCCCTGCGCAAGGAGTTGACCAAGCTGGGCCTCGATGCCGGCGCCCACACCATCCACTACCACCTGCTCCGCCGCCACCGACGTCACAAGCGGGCCGTCGCGTCGGTAGCGACCATCTGGCGGGTGCCGACCCGGCGGGGTTTCGTCACCCCGCAGCCCCACAAGCGGCCCAAGAGCTCCTGGCGGCGCTTTCAAGCAGAGCTGCCCAACGAGTGCTGACAGGCCGATGTCACTCACTGGCAACTGGCCGACCGTCGTGAGGTCGAGGTCTTGAACATGATCGACGACCGCTCGAGGTTGTGTGTGGCCTCCCGGGCGTGCACGTCGTGACGGCCACCGAGTCGTCCGGGTGCTCCATCGCGCCGCAGAGTCCTTCGGCGATCCGGCTTCTTTTTTGACCGACAACGGGCCCATCTTCTCGACCCAGCGCCACCACGGCGTGGCAGGGGTAACCGAGCAGGAGCTGTTCGCGCTCGGCATCGAAGCGGAGCACTCGAGCCTTCCCATTCCCAGAGCTGCGGCAAGGTGGAGCGCTTTCACCAGACCATGAAGAAGTTCTTGACTGCCCAAGAGGGCGTCACGACAAAAAAGCAGCTCCAGCGCGAATTCGGTCGTTTCTACGCCTACTACGGATGCAAGTCAAGTGGTTCGAGCGAAGGTTCTCGGTTCGGAGACGAACTGGCGATAGGCCCGTTCGGCATGGATGGCGACCTGCTGCTCGCGGACGCGCTGGTCAGCCGAGGCGTAAACCCGGCCGCCGCTGCGCTTGCCGCGAGTCGTGGGTGCTCCGGCCGTGAGTTCCATCCGTCGCCGCTTCTCTGCGGTGAGCGAGGGTCGGCCGAAGCTGTACTCCTCGTCCTTTGTGAGCATGTGCCAGAAGAGGACCACGAGCAGCGGATCCAGGCCCGCCGCGGGGTCAACGTGGCCACGGTGGCCGCGGCAAAGGCGCGGAGCGGCCCGGGATTCCGAGCGACCACCCAGGCGAACTCGACAAGAGCCCAGCGGGCGCCGGCGCTGGGCTGCTTGGAGATCGAGCCGTGACGAGCTGGCGCGATCTCGGACTGGTGGACCTTCGGATCCAAGCCGAGATCGCTCACGAGCTGGCTCGGGTTCTCAAAGCGGCTGATGTCGCCGACCGCAGCCGTGACCGCCGATGCAGTAGTGAGGTTCACCCCCGGCACGGTGAGCAGCAGCTCGATCGAGTGGTCAACGAGTGCCGCCCGGGCGATGACCTGGTCCAGGCGGGAGCGCTCCTCGCCCAAGAACCGCAACTGGCGGAGGCACGACGACACCGTCTCTCGCTCGTCAGAGGGCAGCTCGACGCCGTCGGCCAGCCACACCTCAGGGAAGAAGCTGGTGCCAAGGAGCTGGGCCAGGGTCCGGGCATCGAGCTGGTCGGTCTTGGCCCGTGCCGCTCCGATCGTCTTGGTGACCGCGGCGTTGGCCACGACGACCCGCGCCACGTGGGGCTCGATGATCCGGGCGATGGCAAGGGCGTTGCCGGTTGCCTCGAGCCCGACTTGATCGGTCGGCCGCAGCGACGAAGCGAACGCGACCAGCGCTGCTCGGCGCGCCGGCACTCTCGGATGTCGGCTGACCTTTCCGTCGTCGCGATGGACATCAAGACCGATCGAACGCATCCCTGCTCCTCTCGTCATCGGTTGGGAGACAGGCGGGCGAACGACAACTACGGATACGGGCTCGCAGCACAACCGGGCCCGTCGCAGGGGCGGTCAACTACAACGGCGGGCTCGAAGCCCATAGTTGTGGTCTCGGCCTGCCCTACCTGCGTTCTCCCGGGAACCCCGGACCCGGTGAGGCTGAAAGTAACCAACCGAGCACCGTGGCGCCCGGTCCCATTGTCATGGCCCTACAACGAGGTCCGCCCCCAGCGCGCCATCGGGTCGGCGCACGCCGGCGTAGGCCGATGGCGCCCGAAAGAAGGCAGCCCCGTCGGGCAGACATCACCATCCCCACCCACTACCGCGTCCGGCAGTGACCGCATCGACGGTGACGGCAAGGTCACCTTGCGTTACCGGTCGCGGCTGCTGCATCTGGGCGTCGGCCGCCGCTGGGCCGGCACTCGAGTGCTCCTGCTCGTCGCCGACTTGGACGTGCGCGTCGTCAACGAGCAGGGAGAGCTCTTGGCCGAGTTCCGGCTCGACCCCACGAGGGTCTACCAAGCCCAGAAAAGGCCAGGCCGAGGTGGCTAGCCTCGTCCGGGATGTCCTGAGATAACTGTCCGGGATGTCTCGCGACACAACATGCCTTGAGTTCGTCGATCTGAGGCCGCAGGGCCTTCAGCACCTCAACGAAGGCCGTCACGACCACGCCGCGCACGTCGTCGTCGCTGACGGCGCCCTTGATTGCGTTGGTCAGCCGACCGAAGAGCTCGGCCGCGGTCTTGCGGCCGCAGTAGCCGTTGGCTCGCAGTCAGGCACCCATGCGCTTCTACGACAGCCACCGGGCCCGAGCTAGAAACGGAAAGCGCTCCAGGAACCGCAAGCTGATCAGGCTGTCGATGTCGGCGAAGAGTCCCACGGCGCCCGAAAACACGAGCCTCAGATCTGCACGGAGTTGGTTTGCCGCGGCTACCCGGGCCTCGACGAGGTCCTTCCTTGCTCGCACCGGTGCCCGACGGTGCGCAGGCAGTCGGCCAGTACATAGGCGTCGGAGCGGTCCGACTTGTTGCCAGCCGTCCCATGGCGCTCGCACAGGGCCTTGACCGACCGGCTTGCGACCACCACCACCTCGAAGCTGGCCTCGAGCAAAGCGTCAACCACCGGACCGTCGGGTCGCTCGATCGCCACCCCGCCCACCGTCCACTTGTCGACTCGCCGGCACAGCTCCTCGAGGTCCGCGGCGCTGTGCTCGATGTCGAACTCGTCGACCGCGCCCCCGGCTTCGTCGACAATCGCTATGGCGTGGGCATCGGTCGCCCAGTCCACGCCGCCAAAGCGGATCGTGGGATCCTTCCTGTCAGCCTCCTCGCTGATAGCCCAGTGGGGAAGCACCCGGTGGTCGATGGACGTGTCTGCCGGTCGCTCACTGATCGGCGCTCTGGGGCGCTCAGCCCTATAGCCAGTCGGCACGTCCTGGGCCGCCGGCCCTCGCTGCACTCGTCGTGGCGGTCGAGCCGCAAGCGTTCCAAGTGATGGACCGGCGGTCACTAGGGGTGCGACGCCAGCCTGACGGCCAGCGGCGAATGGATGGTGGATCAGTGAGCCACTACCGGCACGTCTCCGTAATGAAGGCCCAAGGGGTTCCCGGTCCAGGCGGCGTGCGGCAGCCGAGGTGCCGACCTCGGCTGACTACGACTGGGCCGAGCGCTCGAAGGCCTCCACCGAGGCCGAGTGGAACGAGGCGGTCCTCGTGAACGCCATGTGGGACATCCACCACAACCACGACGACACCGACGGCAGCTCTCGAATGACCAACGAACTGAAGCGGCGGGACCGCCAGGTCAACCATACGCGCACCGAGTGCCTGATGGTCGAGAACGGCCTGTACGCCAGAGACGGCCGACGGCGCAAGGTCCGCACCACCATCCCCGACATCACCGCCCCGCCGCTTCCCGACCTGCTCGGGCGCGACTCCACCCCGGGCGAGCCAGCCCAGCGCACCTGCGGGAATATCACCTATATCCCCACCGCGAGGGCTGACTCTATATCTCCGACGTCCTCGATATCAGTTTGAGGCGGATCATCGGCTACGCGTTGTGCGACCACATGCGCAGCGAGCTGGTCGAGCAAGCCCTTGACATGGCTGTCGCCACCCGGGGCGGCGACGTCGCCGACATGGTGTTCCACCACGACCGCGGGGCCCAGGGCGGATTCAACTGGTTGTCGCAGCACCCCAAGGATGGAGGTGTAAGCGATGGGGATCACGAGACAACAGCGGGCGACCTGGCCAATGCGAGGCAACATGTTCTTACCGGGCGCGCCGTCGCTTCCTCGTCAGCACAAGGTGTGGTTCTGGGAGACCATCGCTCGAGGAGCGACGACCGAGGAGGCGGTGACCGCCACAGGGGTATCGGTCTCAGTGGGCACCAGGTGGTTCCGCGAGGCTGGTGGGATGTGCCCGATCAGCCTCGCTCCAACTCCAGCCGTTACCTCTCGCTTGCCGAGCGCGAGGAGATCGCGATCTCGCCCATATAACGAGAAGCTCCACGCCTACGTCGAGGACCGCCTGTCGGGTCTCGTGACCCGGCCGGACGGCACCGAGGTGCACGGTCCCACCGTTCGTTTCAAGGGTCGCCGTCACGGCCGGTCGCCAGGACCGCCGGTGGGCAAAGGCATGGAGCCCTGAGCAGATCGCAAAGCGTCTTCCGCTGGACTTCCCCGACGACGAGACTATGCGCATCTCCCACGAGGCCATCTACCAGTCGCTCTTCGTCCAGGGCCGCGGGGCGCTCAAACGCGACCTCGTGACCTGCCTTCGGAGCGGGAGGGCCCTGCGGGTTCCACGAGCGCGCGCGAAAGGCCGAGGGAAGAACTTCATCACGCCCGAGGTGCTGATCTCCGAACGGCCGGCAGAAGCCGAGGACCGCGCCGTGCCCGGTCACTGGGAGGGTGATCTCATCATCGGTCTCGACAAGTCCGCCATCGGCACGCTCGTCGAGCGCACCACGCGCTACACGATGCTGCTCCACCTGCCGCCCATGGAAGGTCACGACCAGGCCGTGAAGGTGAAGAGCGGGCCGCCGCTCGCCGGTCACGGCGCCGAGGCTGTCCGGGACGCGATCGCCGCCAAGATCATGACGCTCCCAGAGCACCTGCGAAGATCGCTCACCTGGGACCAGGGCACCGAGATGGCCCGACACGCGAAGCTCGGATCGACACCGGGCTGGTCGTCTACTTCGCCAACCCGCACTCGCCGTGGATACGTGGGACGAACGAGAACACGAACGGGCTCTTGCGCCAGTACTTCCCCAAGGGCACCGATCTCTACCGTTGGGATCGTGACGATCTCGACGCCGTCGCCCTTGCCCTCAACACGCGTCCGCGGAAGACGCTCGGCTGGCGCACTCCCGCAGAGGCACTCGATGCTCTTCTACAATCAAATGGAGGAGCCAGTGTTGCGACGACCGGTTGAGCCGAGGCAATACATGGGTCGGGACTTCCGGGCGTTGTGCCTGCGTCAAAAGATCTCCCAGTCGGTCGGATGCATCGGCTCGAGCCAGGACAACGCCGTGGCCGAGAGCTTCTGGGCGACCCTCAAATGCGAGCTCGTGAGCCGCTACCGCTTCGCCACTCGTGCCGAGGCACGGCGGGCGATCATCGCTTGGATCAAGCGCTACAACGCCTTACACCTGCACTCGACGCTCGGCAACGTTCTACCGCTCGAATGGGAACTACGTTACGCACAGCGCGACCTGCTGGCCGCATTACCGTGTGTCCGGCTAACGGGGGAAAGGCCAGTCGGCTGTGGATCGCGAACCTGACCGACGTCACCCGGCCGGTCGAAGACCCGTCGCCGACAAACCCGGCATTCACCAAACCCGGGGCGCTGCAGCATGCGAGCAGTTCATCAGTGGACGAAGGGGCTAAAGACCTTCACCCCCACGATGACGACAGCGACGACGATGTAGGCGCGCAATCCGTAGACGCTCACCTTGCGCAACAGCGTCTCGCGGGGCTTGGGCAGTTGGTCGAGTCGGGGCATCCGCCAGGTCTTACGGTCAAGCGCCCTTACCACGGCGCGCTGGTCGACCATCTGGCCTCGAGCGATCCGCCGGCGCCTCATCCACACGAGCACGGGGACGAGGATCGCACCGAGCGCGCCGGCTGCGGCGAAGCAGGTCTCGGTAAGGGCCACCCCGTTGACCTGTGGGAACAAGGTGGAGATGGTGAGGTCCAAGGACAGCACAACGAGCACCGAGACGACGAGCCCGGCGAAGAAGTTGATCACCGGGCCGTTCACCCACGGTCCGAGGACGTCGGTGTCGTTGCAGAGCAGCAGCAAAAACAGCACCGCTGATGGCAGCAGGATCCCGGCCAGCACCTGAACGTACTGCGTGGCGGTCCCCAAGAAGGCGTTCGACCCCAGCACCACAACCAGGCAGGCAAGGAAGATCTGGACGCCGTAGGCACCGTAGAACAGGGGTGCCGTGCGCACCGTACGGTGAAGCGAGTGGAACCGGTTGAAGCTGTCGCCGAACGCGTACGAGGTGGACAGCGACACTGCCCCTGCCCCGACGAGCGCGGCGAACACCAGCATCACCGCGGCGATGCCCCCAGCGACCGGTCCGAGCGTGACGGCGATCGCGTGGTTGAACCATCCCGAATCGGTGTACGCGGCCGAGGGCCCGAAGGCCTTTGTGTGGTAGAGGGCGGCGCCGAAGATGATCATGCCCGCCGCTCCCACCGTCGTGGCCACGCCACCGACGAAGGTGTCGAGCCGCTCGTAGTTGAGCCAGCGCGGGCTGATGCGCTTGTCGAGCACGTTGGACTGCTGGAAGAACAGCTGCCAGGGGGCGACCGTCGTTCCGATGAGGGCCACGATCAGAAGGATCGCCGAGGCCGAGACTCCCCCGGCAACTCCGGGGACCACGAGGTGATCACCGATCGGCCCCCAGCGCGGGTGGGCGAGGAAGACCGCAGGAATGACAACGAAGCTGCCCAGGATCATTGCGAACATGAACCGCTCCCACCAGCGAAAGCGTCCCGTAGCAGCGATGGCGAAGAGCATCACCCCGGCGACGCTCACCGAGAGGAGCTTCGGCACTCCGAAGTAACCGAGGCCGAAGTAGATCCCGATGAACTCGGTGAGCAGTGTCAAGAAGTTGAGCAGGAACAGGTCGAAGACCGCGAAAGCTGCCCACGCCCGCCCGAAGCGCTCGCGAATGAGCCGTGCATGACCGACACCGGTGACGGTGCCGAGGCGTGCCACCATCTCCTGGCAGAGGAGCAAGACCGGGAGGAGCACCAAGATCACCCACAAAAGGCTGTAGCCGTAGTGCTGGCCGGCCTGGGTGTAGGTCTGCACCCCGCCAGCGTCGTTGTCGCCGACCATCACGATGAGCCCGGGGCCCATGATGGCGGCGAAGGTGAGCAAGCGACGCTTCCAGGATCGGCGAGGCGCGTGGTCGCGCATCGAGACTGTGCCGAGCGCGCCTTCGATGTCACCGATGTGCGCGGGGTCGAGCACCGCGGGGGCAAAATCGATGTCTTCGTCGACGACAACGGCGGCATCACGCGTGGTCATCAGTCACCTCCTTCGCGTCTTGAGCAAGAAAGGACCAGAAAGACGGCATTCAGATGCGCCAGAAGGGCGAATTCAGATACGGAGTCAGGGCGCGCCGTCACAGCCCGACTGACCCGCGATCGGATCAGTGACGTGCGCGCAGCGGCATCACGAGCTGCACGAAGGAGCGCTACCCCTGCGTCGGCACCTCGGAGCCGACCTGATCAGCCGACCGAATCAGCTCAGGACAGTCGCTTGGAGACGCCGGGGCGCGGACCTGGAGGCTGGGGACTATGAGGTTCTGAACTCATCATCCACCTCCTCCTTCGTCGCCGACGACGCGACAGAAATGTTACTACGACGCGCTATTCAAGCGCCTCATCGTCACGGGTACACGCGTCGATGTCGGACTGGCACATCCGCCGAGGGTCGGGATCGTCCAAGACGTCGAAGTCGACAGCCACCTCGGCGAGCGTCGCTCAGCGCCGCGCCTTGGCGGCCACCTCGTGCGCAAGCCCTTCGACCCCATCGTCGCGCCGGTTGGGCTCACGCAAGACGTCCGTGCCGGTGAAATGAAAGGTCGACGACGGCCGCCGTCCGGTCCACCAGGCGAAGGCGACCCCAAGAACGATCAGGATGGCCACGGTTTGATCGACTCCTCCACCGATTGCCTTGGGGCCGTAGATGAAGAAGGTCACGAGGAGGGCCCCCATGAAGATGCTGGAAAAGATCGCACCAACGGTCAGCAATCGGTGGGAGTGTGGCTGAAGTTGGACGTCAGGCAGGCGCTTGTGCCCGGTGGTCAGGAACACCGTCGCGGTCAGCGAATCCATGAAGAACTCAGCAAGGAGAAAGAACCCGGCACTGGAGAGCACGAGGTTGAAGAAAGAGCTGAGCGAGGATACGAACAGCTGCAGGCCAACGACCACGACGGTCAAGCCGAGGGCGGCCAACGTGGCCACGTGAGGCACGTCATGGCGGTTGAGCTTCCCGAAGCTCGAGGGGATGAGTCGCTCCCTCCCCATGGCGTAAAGGGCTCGGATGAGAATGAAGCTCGTCAACCACAATCCGCCTGCGGTCGAAAGCAGGATCGGCAGCAATATTGCCCACGGCTCGCCGGGGATGAGTCGGTGCGACCATACGGCGAGCGGGTCGGTGGAATTCGCCAACAGGTGCATCGGCGTCTCACCCAAGACGAGGGGGTAGAGCACGGCGTAGAAAAGCAGTGCCCCGAAGGCACCGATGATCCCGCCGACCCCAGGGTGGTGACGAGGGCGCTGAGACTCCTCCGCCGCATAGCTGTCGATCTCCCAGCCATCGAGGATCGTGGCCGCAATCACCGCGACGATGAGGATGCCGCCGATCGGAGGATTTCCGAAATGGATGGGGACAGAGATTCGATGCCAGTTGAGGACCCCAAGGGCACCGAACGCCATCAGTGAGGCCATCTCGACGCAGAAGAAGACCTGGGTGATGCGCGCGGTCGGCTTCGCACCGAGCAGGAGGGGCACTGCGGCGACGATGATCCACAAAAGCGTCACCGCCATCTGGAGACCCGGAGACGCCTCAGAGTGCGGCGCCACAAGTGCAAGGGTGTAGGCACTCGCCGGGATGGCGATCGGAGGGATGGACAAGAAGTAGGCAAGGATGAGAATCCACGCTTGGTAGTGCGATGCCCTCCTCCCGAGGATGCGCGCCGACCAGTGGTACGAAGCGCCAGCGTGGGGGAAGTGGCGGTTGAGCAGCCGAAAGACGAAGCTCGACACTACGAACGGCACGGCGAGGACGGCGATCGCCGGCAGTGTCCACCATCCCGCTTGTGCGGCCATCACGCCGCCGGTCGCCGTGACGGAGAACAACGGGCCAACGCTCGAGACCGACAGTGGCACCAGATCCCACATGCGCAACGACTGGCGCAGCTGGCCCCCTGAGCTCCGCTCTCCATTCGCGTCGAGTGACATCACCTCGCCCTTCGGGAACACGCGGCACTGGTTGAGGCCAATACCAGCGAGGCGCACCAAATGGGCGCGTTCCGCCAGGTCCGATCGTCAGGAGCCGAACGGTGATCCGCGTCGCAAGCCCGGAGAAACCCATCGCGTGGACAGCAAGGCCGACCCCAGGCAAGGCGATTGGCGGCGGTGAAGGCGATGGAGATCCAGCTGCTGATCTTGAGCGCCAGGATGCCGACAGGTACGTCTTCGACTCGGCTTCGAAGCTGCGCCTTGGGCACGCCCCGATTGGCCCGCTCGAGGGTCGTCGTGCCGTCGCTGAGGGTCACCACGCGTCATCCTCCGGCTCACGAGCGTGCAGGTCGATTGGCGGGAACCGCCGTTGGCGTGCCGCAGCGTACTACTAATGCGATTTGGTCGCAATTACGGGTCCTCTGCTGGAGCAGGAGCTGGATTCCCGAGCTCCGGCTCCTGCGCAGCGCACGAGCCGTGTCTCACCAAGGCGCTCACACTCGGAGCCACTGAGAGCGACTTGGATTTCGTTCGCGGATCCTCGCATCGGGACGCGCATTCACCTAAGCAGTCATCAGATCCCCATAACCTTGGTCGACTCGAGGAGCTGCGGTGCAGATCGGCGTCGTGAAGGAGATCAAAGAAGACGAGAATCGGGTGGCGATCACGCCCGCCGGGGTGCGAGAGCTGGTGTCCGACGGCCATCACCTCGTCGTCGAGTCCCGCGCAGGCGAGGGCGCCGGCTACTCCGACGACAGCTACGCCCGAGCCGGGGCCTCGATCGTCGACGATCCCCGTGAGGTCTGGCGTCGTGCCACGCTCATCGTGAAGGTCAAGGAGCCACAGCCCAGCGAGGTCGAGCTCATCTCCTCCGACCAGGTGATCTTCGGCTATCTGCATCTCGCCGCCGACCCCGGGCTCGCCCGCCGTCTCGCCGCCACCGGTGCGACCGCGATCGCCTACGAGACGATCCGCCACGGCCGGCACCTCCCGCTGCTCATCCCGATGAGTGAGATTGCTGGACGCGTCGCCATCCTTGCCGCCGCCTACCACCTCGGGCGGGTCTCGGGTGGTCGCGGCGTGCTCATGGGCGGCATCACCGGCGTGCCACCGGCAGAGGTCCTCATCATCGGGGCGGGGACCGCGGGGACCAATGCCGTCGCCCAGGCCGTCGGCCTCGCGGCCTCGGTGAAGATCCTCGACCGCGACCTGGAGCGCCTACGCGAGGTGGAGGAGCGCTTCGGCGGCCGCGTGCAGTGTCTGTACTCCACGACGGCTGCGATCGAAGAGCTCGTCCCCCAGTCCGACGCCGTCGTCGGGACGGTGCTGGTGCCCGGCGCCCGCGCCCCGCGGCTCGTCTCGCGCGCGATGGTCGCCAGCATGCGGCCGGGCAGTGTGATCGTCGACGTCAGCATCGACCAAGGGGGCTGCATCGAGACGAGCCGTCCGACGACCCACAGCGACCCGACCTTCGTGGAAGAGGGGGTCATCCACTATTGCGTGACGAACATGCCCTCGTTGTACCCGATTACGAGCACGCTGTCGCTCACCAATGCCACGCTCCCCTATGTCCGGACCATCGCGGCAGAAGGCGTCGAAGGCGCGGCACGCGATCCGACCCTGGCGGGTGGGATCAATCTGGTAGCCGGGTCCGCGACCCTCGATGTCGTGGCTGAGGCGACCGGCTTGCCGTATGTGCCACTCGAGCAGCATTTCCCGAGCACCCGGCGTCGATGAGACACGGGACGAAACCGATACGCGCCATCGGGGGCCCAGGGAAGGCGCCGCGAGCGCCAGGATGAACGGCCAGGATGAACGTTGTCAGCGACCGACGAAGCGGGGCTGCCGGCGCTCCATCACGGCGCGCACACCTTCGGCGAAATCCTCGGTGCCCGACAGCGATGCCTGGGCGCGATGCTCGATCGCAGTCGCCGCCCGCACCTCATCGGCGAGCCGCCCGCGCATCGTCTGCCTGATCGCGCGAACGGCGAGGGGACCGGCCGCAGCGATCTCCGAAGCGAAATCGAGAGCCGCCGCGCGCAGCTCTGTGACCGGGACAAGCCGATCGCAGAGCCCGATCGCACGCGCGCGCTCTCCGCTCGCCTCGCCCCCGGTGTAGAGCATCTCGAGCGCGCGCTGCTGGCCGATCAGCCTCGGCAAGGTGATCGAAAGACCGAACCCGTGATGGAAGCCGAGGCGCGAGAAGTTGCAGACGAACTGCGTCTCCGGCGCGGCGACACGGAAGTCGGCTGACAGCGCGAGGCCGAGCCCGCCACCGACCGCCCTCCCCTGCACGGCGGCAACGACGGGCACCGGGACCTCGAACAGCCGCACTGCCTGCTCGTAGAGGGCTTTGAGGTCCTCGTTGGACGGCCGGTTGTCGAACAGGTCGGCGCCCGCGCAGAAATGGCGTCCGCCGGCCATGAGGACCACCACCCTGCACGACGGGTCCGCCCCGACCTCATCGTAGGCGTCGGCAATTCGCCGAATGAGATCCGTGTCGAAGAAGTTTGCCGGCCGATGATCGAATTCGACGACGGCGATCCCGGTCGCCTCGTCGATCTGCGCGCGGACCGTTCGCTCGCCCACGGGGCTCAGCCGTCCACGCCCTCGGCGACGAGCACCCGATGACCGCGAACCACCTCGGCGTCCTCTGCGCCCTGCCTCGCCATGGTTGGTGCGGCATCTGCGTCGCGCACGCCGAGGATCGCGATGCCCGACACCACAGCCAGGACCGAAGCCGCAAGGAAGGCAAGATGGTACGCAGCGAGGTGCGGAACTACGACGCCGTGGACCTCGTGGGTCGGTCCGACTGCGGCGATCACGGTCGTCAAGATGGCGACGCCGGCAGCACCGCCGAGCTGGCGGATCGAGTTGTACAGCGTCGATGCCCGTCCGGTGCTCGCCGGCGAGATGGTGGCCATGGAGGCGGCCTGGGCCGGGACGAAGACGCCGGACTGCCCGAGGCCGACGGTCAGGACGAGCGCCCGCATCCACCACAGGTTCGTCGACGCGCCGACGAGCGACATGAGCGCAAGGGACGAGGCGACCACGCTCAACCCCGCGAACATGACCCTGCGAGGGCCGAAGCGCGGGTACAGGATCCTGGTCACGATCTGGCTGCCCGACATGATCCCCAATGCCTCGGGGAACGTGTTGAGACCCGACTGCAGGGCCGAGAGCCGCAGGCCATCTTGGTAAAAGAGCGCCAAGAGGTACAGCATCCCGAAGAACGCCATCATCTCGATGCCGATGAGGCTGGTACAGGCCCGGAAGAGCCGATCCCGATAGAGACGGAGATCGATCATGGGTTGGCGCCCGCGAACCTCGACCACCACGAGCGCCACCAGCCCGACGATCCCCCCGGCGATCGTCGCTTCGATCCCCCGCGTCCCCCAGCCTTGGATCGGACCCTTGCTCAATCCGTACATGAGGAGCCCGAACCCAGACCCGGCCAAGAGGAAGCCGGCAAGATCAAAGGGACCCGGGTTCTCCTGGGGTTGCCCCTCGAGGAACAGCAGCCCGAAGATCATGGCTGCCACCCCGATGGGGAGGTTGACGAAGAAGACCCACCGCCAGGAGACATCCGTCACCAGCAGCCCGCCCAAAAGCGGTCCGATGGTCGGGGCGAACGCGACCGGGATGATGAGGATCGAAGCCGCCCGGACGCGCTCGGCCGGCGGAAAGGCGCGAAAGAGCATGGCGAGGCCCACCGGCGTGAGCATGCCGCCGCCGGCACCTTGGAGGATGCGGAACAGCTCGAGCTCGCCCAGGCTCTGAGCGAAGCCGCACGCCGCGGAGGCCCCGGTGAAGATGAGGATCGCCACCAGCAGCACGTTGCGGCCGCCGAACCGGTCGCCGAGCCAGCCTGACGCGGGCATGAACACCGCCAGGCTGACCAAGAACCCGATCACGACGGTGTCGACGGCATCGGAGCTGACGTGGAACTGGCGCCCGAGGGTCGGCAGGGCGACGTTGACGATCGTGGTGTCCATGATCGCCATGAACATCGCTGCCACGTAGACGACGCCGACCGCCACCCTCTGATCGATGGGTCGGCGAGCAGGTGACATTGCTCGCCAGACTACGGGGGCGCCCGTACGGCGCGCACCGTCGTTCCCCCGAGGAAGCACCACCCAACGCGCCAGCGCCCGGGCGAAGCCCACGGTGACCCGGGCCTCGCCGGCACTGGTGCCGATGTGTCACAGCGAGGTTGCAACTCGTTGACAGTCGACAGCGGATTCGTTACGTTCCTGGCAACGGGTATGCGCCAGCGCCCGCGAGAACGGGTTCGAGAGGGGGGTGCCTGCCTCGTGGCGGGCACGCTGTGCAACCGGTCCGGTCCGAGGATCTCGGACCGGCCGGTCACAGCCTCCTGAGGAATTGTTTCGGGACGATTCCGTAGGGAGATCGCCTGGCACCCATCGTCACGTTGGCGACGATGGGTGCATCAGCACGCTCCTCGTCCCCTCATCCAGGCCGAGCTATTCAGGCAACCGGTCCCGTCGCCAGCTGGATCGTCGCGCTGTGGTGCTGGCCTGACGAGTCCACCCAGCCGATCTGTACCTGCTGGTTCGGGTGGTACTGGATCAAAAGGTTCGTGAGCTGCGATGGCGAGGTGACGCTCTGGCCCCCGAAGGACACGATGACGTCACCAGCGGTCAGACCTGCCTGGGCAGCAGGCGTGCCGGGCTCGACCTGGACGATGGCAGCGCCCGAGGAGACCGGTGCGCTCCCGCCAGGGCTCCCGAAGATGTTCCCGAAGGGGAACCCCGAGCCAGCCGAGCTCGCCGGGGTGACCTGCACCCCGATGAACGCGGTCGGGCCGATGTGCACTGTCGTCGAGCCGTTGCCGGCTTCGATCTGCTTGCTGATCGTGACCGCTTCGTTGATCGGGATCGAATAGGCCTGGGCCCCCTGCGTCTCGAACTGGAAGGTCTGGGATGCCGCGGTGTCCATGCCGATCACCTGGCCGCTGGTGTTGACGAGCGGCCCGCCGGAGTCCCCGGCCTGGATGTCAGCATCGGTCTCGATCAAGCCCGAGAGCTGCTCGCTCGCCCCGGATCCCTGGTCGGTCGCCGTGATCGACTGGTTCAACGCCGTCACGGTCCCGCCCACCGCGCTCGGCGTGCCACCGACGCCACCGGCGTTCCCGATCCCGACGACCTGATCTCCTACCTTGACGTTCGAGGAGTTCCCGAGCGTCACGGTCTGAAGGCCCGAGGCGCCCTGGAGCTGGAGGACGGCGACGTCACGGCTGATGTCGTAGCCGACGACGGTGACGTTGTAGGTCTTGCCGTTCCCGATGTCGGTGGCATGGATGGACGTCGCCCCCTCGACGACGTGGTTGTTGGTCAGGACCTCGCCCGAAGGGGTCAGCACCATGCCGGTTCCCGCGGCCTCCCCACCCCCGTAGAGGCTGGTGTCGATGTCGACGAGGCCAGGGTCGACCTTCGCTGCGATCCCGTTGACGTTCGACGGACCACCACTCGGGGTACTGGACCCCCCGGAGCCGCCGGGAACGATCACGTTGGGTGCCTGGCTGCTCTGGGGAACCGTGCCCGATCCCGAAGGCCACGCCACGTGCCCGATCCCGATCCCGATCAGCGCGACGAGCGCAGCCGCGAGCACGAGCGAGGTGATGCGATACCGCCGCAGGTGACGATGGTGGTCCTGAGGGCTGCCCCAGCCTGCAGCACCGAAGGAGAAACCGGGAGGACCCTGGGGACCTGGCGGATCGCCGAAGCCCCCCCCACCGCCGGGCCAGGAGGGACCGCCGCCACCGCCGCTCGGGCCCGGAACGAAGCCGCCGCCAGCGGGCGGCCGCAGGCCGCCTTGCCCCGGGGCCGACGGAGCGCCCCCGGTCGCCGAATGGAAGCCACTGGGGGTTCGTGCCGGTCCCCAAGGACCCCAGCCTCCTGGCACCCACGGCGGAGGCGCTCCCTTGGGGACCTCATCCCTCGGTCCTCCGGGCACCAGGGGGACGGCTGCGGTCGGCTCGCCGCCAGCGGGGGATTGGGTGGGCGAAAGCTCCTTCGCCGTCGGCTCGGGCACTGCCGTGGGGTCATCGGACCCGATGCCCGGCTTCTCTTCCTGCGCGCGCTCGATCGGACGCGCGTGGTCGTCAGTCTCGTGTCGCTGCTCGGGCATGGGGACCTGCTCGTCTTGTTCCCTCGAGATCTGTTGGTTTTCCTCAGTCATGGCCCACCTCCATCGGGCCCAGTACTCGCACACGAACTGCGACTACCGTGCACGTCGAAGTCTGTTCGTACCCAGTAGAGCGGCCACTCGTTAAACGTTTGTAAAGAGAGCATAAGGATCGCCGACCAACACCAACCGCTGTCTTACGCGGACGGGTTCGCGTGGACCGTGTCGCGTGACTGTGTCGCGTGAGATTGCTGAATCCGAGAGCAGGCGCGCACCTCACGTCGGGTCATCCATCGAGCCAAACGCCGATGACGCAAGAGTGACAATGATGTCCATCGACGAGGACAGGGGTGGTGCTATTCGACCCTACAGAGCGCTTTCCATTAGGCTCGACGGACCATGGTTGAGCTCGGATCTCCGGCCCCGCCAGCAACGATCAACGGTTCATCACCAAGATCAATCGAGGAATCGACGACGAGGAACATCGCGTTCGCGAGAACCGAGTCGATCCAGGCATCGGCGATCGATTCCTCAACGCCACAGGCATCAACGTTCACATCACCACCTCGCACGCAGAAACGCTTCCGATCGTGCTGCCTTCGCTGGTCGTCGATTTTGACGATCGCCGGCGTGCTTGCAGGAACGATTTGCGCCACGATGGCCACGAGCGCCGGTGGCGCCGAATCGATCGGCAACCTGAAGGCCCAAGCTGCGCAGATCAACCAGCAGCTCCTTGCCGAGCAGCTGCAGATCCTCGGCGACCGCCAGCAGTACCTCTCGCTCACTGCGACGGTCGCAGCCGACAATGCCAGCATTGCCCGGATCGATCAGTCGATCGCTGCCGTGAGCCAACGGATCGCAACCGATCGAGTGCAGGTGGTGCGCGATGCGACCCTGGAGTACATGGAAGCCGACCTCGTCACGTCGTCTTCCCCGATCTTTGGCACCGACAGCGTCGCTGCAGAGAACCGCGCCGAATACGAACAGCTGGCGATCGGCGATACCAACGTCGCCCTCGCACAGCTCCACACCGATCAAGGGTCGCTCCGGCGGGCCCAGACGCTGCTCCGCCAGAAGGAGGCTGCCGACAGCGCGGCCCAGAGCGAAGCGGCTGCGGTCCTCGCCGATGCGCAAGCAAAGGCCCATGCGCTCGCGGCCGAGCAAGCATCGATCAGCGGGCAGCTCGAAGCAGCCGTGCTCGAACAGCAGGCCGCTCGTGCACAGGCTGCGGCCCTGGCCGTCCAGGCCGCAGGGGGGAACGCCGCCCAGCCCCCCTCTGACCCACCGCTGAACGCCTTCTTGCGCTGCGTCGTACAGGCCGAGTCCGGCGGGAACTACGCAGCCGTCTCCCCCAACGGCTTGTACATGGGAGCGTTCCAGTTCGACCAGTCAACGTGGAACCTCGCCGCGCGCCTGGCAGGGCTCCCAGGGCTCATCGGCGTCCCGCCCAACGAAGCCTCGAAGGCGGCGCAGGACACGCTGGCCGTCGCGCTCTACAACGCTGAGGGAGAGGCGCCGTGGTACGACCCGTGTCGGCACTCCTGAAGCGCCCCGCAGCGGCGTGCGATGATCGGGTCCATGAGCACGTGGAAGACCGTCACAGCGAGCGAGGTCAAACCCGGTGACCGCGTGAGGCGGGGCGAGATGGAGCTCCTCGTCTCCCGGATCGAGCCCAGTTTCATGCAGATGCCCGGGATGATCGCCTTCATTGAGGACACCCCGACGCGCTGGATGAAGCTGCCCACCCCTGCCAACGCCGAGATCGAGGTGCTGGCAGAGGGGTAGCGCTCAGCCCGGGATCACGAGCACCTGGCCGACGTCGATGCGGTTGGGGTTGGCGATCCCGTTGGCCGAGGCCAAGGCCGAGATCGTGGTGCCGAACCGGGCCGCGAGCGCCCAGAG
>JAJPJV010000040.1 GCA_021324045.1 Actinomycetota bacterium
GCTCGCTCGGTGCAGGTGGCAACGGGACGTTGACCATCGCCGGGATCACCAACCCGGCCGCGGGGAGCTACCCAGCGACGAGCTTCTCGGTCAAGACCTCCACCGACCCGGCGACCGTGAGCCCGGCAGGTCCCGTGCTCATCGGGGCACCGACTGGGGTGTTCTTCTTCGGGAATTCCGAGGCGGCCGCGGTGACCACCACCTGGACGGTCGCCTTCACCGTCGGGACGACGCTGCCTGCCGGCGACGCCATCACCGTCACGTTCCCGGCACTGTTCAGCTTCACGAGCTCGACGCCGGCGATCACCCTCGTCGACTTCAGCGGCGGGGCGAGCTGCAACGCCCCGACGAGCGCTGCCGCGGCGAACGTCGTGACGGTGACCCTTCCTTCGGGCTGCTCACTTCTTGCCGGCACCGCAGGCGGGGTCCAGGTGGCCGGCGTCATCAACGGCCCGGCGAACCTATACCCGGGGACCGCCTTTTCGGTCGCCACCACGACCGACCCCACCCCGGGTCCGATGTCCCAGAACGTCACGATCACCGGGGGGATCCACCTCGTGTTCAGCACCGAACCGGGGGACGGCGCCGCCGGGGCACCGCTCGCGCCCCAGCCGGTCGTCAGCGTGGAGAACGCCGCGAACTCGGTGATCACGAGCGGGCCTGACGCGACGGACACGATCACCCTTGCGATCAAGGACAACCCGAGCAACGGCACGCTGACCTGCGCGGCGCAAGCTGCCGTCGCCGGCGTGGCCCGCTTCACCAACTGCTCCATCAACTCGGCGGGCAGCGGATACACCCTGGTGGCCACGGACGCGACGAACGGCGCGGTCACCAGTGCGCTCAGCACGCCCTTCGACGTCGTCCCGGGCACGCCGCTTCCGCTCCAGCTCTACGGGACCAACGCCATCGGCACCTCGATCGCGGTGTCCGAGGAAGCGTTCCCGGCGAACGGCTCCGCAGGCTGCGTCGTGCTTGCCCGGGACGATTTCTTCTCCGACGCCCTCGCTGGCGGTCCGCTCGCGGCCTCCTGCGACGGGCCGCTGCTGCTCACCGAAGGCGCGCCCGAGAGCGCGAGCCTCGATCCTGCGACCGAGGCCGAGATCGAACGCGTCCTGCCGAGCGGTGGCACCGTCTACGTGCTCGGAGGGGACCTGGCCCTCAGCCCGAACATCGATACGACGCTGGCAGGTCTGGGGTATGCCGTGGTCCGCCTTGCCGGCGTCGACGAATGGGACACGGCGATCAAGATCGCCGAGCAGCTGGGCAACCCCTCGACGGTCTTCGAAGCGACGGGGTACGACTTCTACGACGCGCTGTCCGCGGAGCCGGCCGCGATCGCCGACCACGGCGCGATCCTGCTGACCCAGGGTGCGACCCAGGATCCCGAGACGGCGCTGTACCTGGCCGGGCACCCCGGGGACACCCGCTACGCCATCGGCGGTCCGGACGCGGCGCTGGGAGCCGATCCCAGCGCGATCGGGGTGTGGGGCCCGACCCTCTACGACACGTCAGCCGCGGTGGCCGAGACGTTCTTCCCTGGTGCGACCACCTTCGGTGCTGCGACCGCCTTCTACTTCGCAGACGCGTTGACCGGTGGGGTGTTCATGACGACCGGTGGCCGAATGGGCCCGATGCTGTTGGTCGAGAGCCCGCCGTTCGCGCCCTCCATCGTCGCCTACCTCAACAGCCTCGCCGTGGGGACCCAGGGGTACGTGTTCGGCGGTCCGGCAGCGCTCGGACCCGACGTCCTGGCCGCCCTCCAGGCCGACGTGGGGTAGCCCCGCTGAGACTGCCCGCAGCCGGTCCGTCGGAGCGGTCTGCAAGGATATGCATCCTCATGTATACTCCTGCGGGTGAAGGTCGGCATCGTCGGAGCGTCCGGGTACACCGGCGCGGAGCTGCTCCGGCTGTGCGCGATGCACCCGCATCTCGAGGTTGTCGCTGCGACCGCCCGAGGACATGCGGGCGAGCGCGTGGGCGATCTGTACCCGTCGCTCGTCAACGCCTACCCATCGTTGCGGTTTGGGTCGACCGAACCCGAGCGCCTCGACGGCCTCGACCTGGTCTTCTTCGCGTTGCCTCACGGGGAGTCCCAGCGCCTGGTCGCTGAGGTCGAGGGCCGGGTCGGCACGCTGGTCGATCTGGCGGCGGATTTCCGCCTGCGCGACCCCGAGGCGTACCCGCGCTGGTACGGCGAGGCGCACGAGGCACCCGAACTGCTCGACCGGTTCGTCTACGGGCTTCCCGAGCTGTTCCGTGCGGAGGTCTCAGGCGCGAGGCTGGTCGCAGCGCCGGGGTGCTACCCGACGGCAGCGGCACTGGCGCTGGCTCCCTTCGTGCGCGCGGATCTCGTCGAGCGCCACGGGATCGTGGTCGATGCCGCCAGTGGGGTGTCCGGTGCGGGGCGGTCGGCGGGGGAACGGATGCACTTTGCGGCCGTCGACGAGGACTTCACGGCATACGGGTTGCTGACCCATCGCCACACCCCCGAGATGGAGCAGGTCCTCGAAGCGTCGATCTTGTTCACGCCACATCTCGCACCCATGGTCAGGGGGATCCTCGCAACCTGCTATGCGCGCCCCTCTGCGGCCGGCGCCTCGATGACGACGGCTGACGCATTGGCGATCCTCGGTGATGCCTATGGCAGCGAGCCCTTCATCGTCGTCACTTCAGAGCCGCCGAGCACGAAGGCGGTGGCGGGCTCGAACTGCGCGGTGCTCAGCGCCCGGCGCGATGAGCGGACCGGATGGCTGATCGTGCTGTGCGCACTCGACAACTTGGTCAAGGGGGCGTCGGGGCAGGCCGTCCAATGTGCCAACCTCGCCCTCGGCCTGGAGGAGACCGCGGGGCTGCCGGTGACGGGGTTGTACCCATGAGGGCGCCGGTGCCCGGGCGGAGCGACTGATGGGCGTCACGGCCCCAGAGGGCTTCGTGGCCGCCAGCGCGGCGGCGGGCATCAAGGCCAACGGAGCAGCCGACGTGGCAATCGTCGCGACCGCCGACGGCCGCCCAGTGCCCGCTGCTGCGGTGTTCACCCAGAACGAGGTGGTTGCCGCGCCCGTCGAGATCAGCCGCGCCCATCTGGCCTCGAGCGGTGGGCACGCCGCCGCGGTGGTGCTCACTGCAGGGAACGCCAATTGCCTCACTGGTCCCGTCGGACTGGAGGCAGCGCGCCGGCTCTGCAGGGTTGCCGCCGAGGGCATCGGCTGCGACGTGGCGGAGGTCCTGGTCTGTCAGACCGGGCTCATCGGCGTGCCCTTCCCGATCGAGGCGGTCGAGCCGGTGCTCGCCAAGACCGTCGCCGCCCGAGCCCCGGGTGCGGCGGCTGGCTCCGGCGCGGCCGAGGCGATCATGACGACCGACACGGTGCGCAAGGAGGTCGTCATCCGCGGCGAGGGCTTCACGGTGGGGGCGATGGCGAAGGGCGCGGCGATGGTGGCACCGAACATGGCGACGATGCTGGCCGTGCTGACGACCGACGCCGTCATCGACCCGACCGTGCTCGACCAGCTCTTGCGCCGTGCCGTGGATCGTTCGTTCAACCGGCTCGTGATCGACGGGTGCACGTCGACGAACGACACCGTCGCAGTGCTGGCGTCCGGAAAGGCGGCTGTGGCCGATGCCGGCGCGCTGGAGTCCGCCATGACCGAGGCGTGCGGGCAGCTGGCCGAGGCGATGGCAGCAGATGCTGAAGGTGCATCGAAGGTCGTGCACATCGCGGTGACCGGCGCTCGCAGCGATGCCGACGCCGAACGCGGCGCTCGACAGATCGCCAAGTCCCTCCTCGTCAAGTGCTCCCTCAACGGGGAGGATCCGTACTGGGGCCGCGTGCTGAGCGAGCTCGGCGCGGCAGGGATCGGGGTCGTTGCCGACCGCGTCGTGATCTCCTACGGCGGGATCCCGGTCTGCGGCGGCGGTGCTGGGATCCGCCACGATGCCCAGGCGGTGGCCGCGCACATGGCCGGCTCCAACATCGAGCTGCACGCGGAGCTCGGACTCGGGCAGGGCTCCTGCATCATCACCTCGACCGACCTCGGACACGGCTACATCGAGGAGAACCGCCGGACCTCATGAGCGATCCGCAGACGAACCCTCCGACCGGTTCTGCGTCGAAGAGCCTGGCCGCTGGTGCTCTGGCGGCTGCCGAGCGCTCGGGCGACGGGGCGGCGGTCTTGCCGACCGACCCACGCGTGACCGCAGCGCTCCTGGTGGAAGCGCTTCCGTACATTCGGCGCTTCGCGGGCAAGGTCATCGTCATCAAGTGCGGCGGCAACGTCATCGAGCCTTGGTTGGCGTCGTTCGCTCAGGACGTCGTGCTGATCCGTTCCGTGGGGATCGAACCCATCGTCGTCCACGGCGGTGGCCCGCAGATCGGTGAGCTGATGGCGCGGCTGGGCAAGGAGGTCGAGTTCCACGAGGGCCATCGCGTCACCGACGCCGAGACCCTCGACATCGCGCGGATGGTGCTCGTTGGGAAGGTCAACCGCGACATCGTCTCGGCGATCAACCGACACGGCCCCTTGGCGGTCGGGCTCTCGGGCGAGGACGCGAAGTTGATCGCCGCCGGTCCTCGCTCCGCCGAGCTCGGTTACGTCGGCGACGTCACCAAGGTCGACCCTTCGATGCTCTACCACCTGCTGTCCCAGCACCTCATTCCGGTGGTGGCGACGATCGGCACCGACGAGCGGGGTCAGGCGTACAACATCAACGCCGACAGTGCGGCCGGGGCGATCGCAGAGGCAGTCGGTGCGGAGAAGCTCATCTTCCTCACCGACGTCGAGGGACTGCGATCGGGCGTGGGTGGACGGGGGCCCCTGATCCATCGGGTCAGCGTGCCCGAGCTCGAGGAAGCGATCGAAGACGGGACCGCGGTGGGGGGGATGGTTCCCAAGCTGCAGGCGTGCGTGCGGGCGTTGCGCGCCGGGGTCTCCAGCGCGCACATTCTCGACGGCCGCATGGCGCATGCGTTGCTCGTCGAGCTCTTCACCGATGCCGGGATCGGCACGATGGTGCACCCATGAACCGGGGGTACGCGGCGGACCTGGGGCGCCGGGGGATACGAACCACCGGAGTGGTGCCGTGAGCCGGGAGTGGCTGATGCACACCTACGCGGATCCCCCCGTCACGTTCGTGCGCGGGAGCGGGAGCGCCCTTTACGACCGCGACGGCCGCCGTTACCTGGACTTCGTTTCGGGTCTCGCAGTAACTTCCCTCGGGCACGCGCACCCAGCGGTGGCGGCTGCGGTCGCCGAGCAGGCCAAGACCTTGTGTCACGTGTCCAACCTCTACGGCAACGAGCTCGCCCCTGAGGTCGCGGCGACCATTGATCGGCTCATCGGGGGGGGAACGACGCATGCCGGCGGCCAGGTCTTCTTCTGCAACTCCGGTGCCGAGGCGAACGAGTGTGCGCTCAAGCTCGCGCGCCGCTGGGGCATGGGGCGCCATGTCGTGGTCTCGACGTGGGGCTCCTTCCACGGACGCACCCTGGCCACCCTGGCAGCAACGGGCCAGCTGGCCAAGCACGAGCCCTTCGTCCCGCTGCCCGAGGGCTTCCGCCACGTGCCATACGACGACCTTGCAGCCCTGGAGCATGCGTTGGACGACACAGCGGTCGCGGTGCTGGTCGAGCCCGTGCAGGGAGAAGGCGGTGTGGTCGTGCCGTCGTCGGACTACCTGAGCGGCGTCCGCCGGCTCTGCAGCGAGCGGAACGCGTTGTTGATGCTCGACGAAGTCCAGACGGGGCTCGGGCGCACCGGAGCCTGGTTCGCCTTCCAGCGGCACCAGTTGCAGCCCGACGTCGTGACCATGGCCAAGGCGCTCGGCAACGGCATGCCCGTCGGGGCGTGTTGGGCGCGCTCGGAGGTCGCCGCGGCATTCCGCCCCGGCGATCATGCAACGACCTTCGGTGGTCAACCGCTCGCGATGGCCGCGGCTCGAGCGACGCTGGCGGTGATGGAAGCGGAGAACGTGTGCGAGCGTGCGGTGAGCGCCGGGGCATCCCTGCGCGAACGCCTTGGCGCCCTGCCCGGCGTCACCGGCGTGCGAGGCGAAGGGCTGCTGCTGGCTGCGACGCTGCGTGCTGCTCGTGCCGAGGAGGTTGCCCGCGAAGCCCTCCGGCGCGGCTTGCTCGTGAACCCCGTTCGTCCCGATGCGCTCCGGTTCGCCCCGTCGTTGCTCGTCTCTGTAGCAGAGCTCGACGAGTGCGCAGCGATCCTGGGGGAGGCGCTCGCCGCCGTGATGGGAGATGCCTGAGCCGCTGCCCGCTGTCCCACGGCGGTTCCTCGACGTCGACGATCTCACCGCAGCACAGCTCGAGACCGTGCTCATGCTCGCCGCTTCGTCGCACCTTCCCGCCGTGCTCGCCGGGAAGGGCGTCGCGCTGCTGTTCGAAAAGCCCTCCGCGCGCACCCGGAGCGCGAGCGAAGTCGCCGTGTTCTCCCTGGGAGGGCATCCGGTGTACATCACCGGATCGGAAGTCGGGATCGACGACCGGGAGCCCGCAGAGGACGTGGCCCGCACGCTGGCTTGCTACCACGCGATCCTCTGCGCACGGGTCAACGATCACCGGACCTTGCTCCGGATGGCAGAGGCCCTCGAGAGCGCGAAGCGCTCCGCGCCGGTGGTGAACCTGCTCTCGGATCACTCGCACCCGTGCCAGGCTCTCGCCGACCTCTTGACCTTGAGCGAGGTTTTCGGCCCCCCACGGAGCGAAGGCCGGCCGACCGAGCGCCTCGCCGGACGCGCACTGGCATACGTGGGTGACGGCAACAACGTGTGCCGATCACTGGCGAAGGCCGCGGTGATGGTGGGAATGCGCTTCGTGGCTGCCTCGCCGGAGGGCTACGGCCTGAGCGCCGAGGAGCTTGCCGAGCTGGCGAATCTGGCGAGGGCAAGTGGTCGGGGCGGATCGGCAACGGTGACCACCGACCCCCACGAGGCCGTCGCCGGGGCCGATGCCCTCTACACCGACGTCTGGGTGTCGATGGGTCAGGAGCACGAACGCGTGGCTCGCCAGCGCGCCTTTGAGGGCTACAGGGTCGACGAGGCGTTGGTCTCGGAGGCCTCTTCCGATGCGGTCGTGATGCACTGCCTCCCGGCGCATCGAGGGGAAGAGATCGCGGCCTCGGTCCTCGACGGCCCGCGCAGCGTGGTCTGGCGCCAGGCGAGGCATCGCTTGAGCGCGATGCGCGGGTTGCTGGCGTTTCTGAGCGGGGTGGTGTGATGCGCGTGAGCAAGCAGGTGCGCCAGCACCGCATCAGCCAGCTCCTCGAGGCCCATGCGGTGGTGAACCAGGCGCAGCTGGTCGAGCTCCTTGCCTCCGAGGGCATCGAGGCGACCCAGACCACGGTGTCACGCGACTTGGAGGCCTTGGGAGCCGTCAAGATCCGGCTTCCGGGCGGGGAGAGCGCCTACGCGCTCCCCGAGCTTCCGAGCCACCAGATCGCCCCCGAGGACCACCTGCGCAGGGTCCTGGGTGAGTGGGTCGTCGAGATTGCCTGTTCGGCGAACCTGGTCGTGCTCCGAACGCCGCCAGGATGCGCGCACGTGGTCGCCTCGGCGATCGACCGGGGTGGGATCCCGGGGTTGTTGGGAACGGTCGCCGGTGACGATACGGTGCTCGCCGTGGTGAGCGAAGAGCCCGAAGGTGCCAGGGTCGCCGAACGGCTCTCGGAGCTCTCCGGCGTCCCGGTGCGGCCAGCGTCGGAGGATTCGAGGGACTCGACAGCGCCAGGGCGCCGGCGCCGACGCGGGGTCCGAGGCGGTGACGCTGCTCCACGGAGATCAACGAAACCTGGAGGTGACTGATGGCATCACGGGTGGTCCTCGCCTACAGCGGAGGGCTCGACACCTCCGTCGCTGTTCGCTGGCTCACCGAGCATCACGGCGCCGAGGTGATTGCCGTCGCGGTGGACGTCGGGCAAGCCGACCATCGCGGCGGTGAGGACTGGGAGCTCGTCCGCCAACGCGCACTCGCCGCCGGCGCCGTCGAGGTGGTGGTGGTCGACGCCCGCCGCGAGATGGCTGAGGAGTTCTGCGTCCCTGCGGTCATGGCCAATGCGCTCTACGAGGGGAAGTACCCGTTGGTCTCCGCGCTGTCGCGCCCGGTCATCGTGCGGCACCTGGTTGATCAGGCCCGCAAGCACGGGGCCGGGACGGTGGCCCACGGCTGTACCGGGAAGGGCAACGACCAAGTTCGCTTCGAGGTCGGCACCCGAGCCCTGGCACCGGAGCTCGAGGTGCTGGCTCCGGCGCGTGTGTGGGGGATGTCCCGCCGCGACTGCATCGACTACGCGGCGAAGTGGGAGATCCCCGTCTCGAGCACCCTGGAGAAGCTCTACTCGATCGACGAGAACCTCTGGGGCAGAGCGGTGGAGTGCGGGGCGATCGAGGATCCCTGGGCGTCTGCGCCCGAGGACGCCTACGTGTTGACCGAGGTCACCCAGGCGCGGCCCGTGGCGGTCACCGTCGGCTTCGAGGGCGGGGTGCCCACGTCGATCGACGGTCGCGCGCTCACTCCGCACGCGCTCATCGTCGAGCTCACGCGTCGCGTGGGTGCCACCGGGTTCGGGCGCATCGATGCCGTCGAGAACCGCCGCGTGGGGATCAAGAGTCGTGAGGTCTACGAGTGCCCCGCCGCGCTCGCCCTCGTCATGGCGCACGCAGACCTCGAGGACCTCACCTTGGAGCGCGACGTCCGCCACGAGAAGATCCGCCTCGAGCATCGATGGGCCGAGCTGGTCTACGACGGGATGTGGTACTCGCCGCTCAAGGCGGCCCTCGATGCCTTCATCGTCGAGTCGCAACGTCACGTCACCGGGGAGGTGAGGCTTCGCTTCGATCCTCCCGGCGTCGGCAGGGTCGAGGGACGGCGAAGCCCGGTGAGTCTCTACGAGCACGACCTGGCCACCTACGACGACACGGACGCCTTCGAGCACGCGGACGCGGCCGGATTCGTCCGGCTCTGGGGGCAGAGCGTGGCTACCTGGGCGGCGCGCCAGGGTGTCGCACCGGCGAGCGTGACCTCGGGCCGGCCCGGCGAGCGCGGCGGAGCTCGATGAGCGCTGAAGCGGTTCGCCTCGACCCGCGCCCGGCCCGAGCGCGGCCCCGGTACGCTCTGCGGCGCTTGGGAGGGGGTGGGCGCTGGTGACGCTGTGGGAGAGCCGCCTTTCGGGCGCGATGGCCGACGAGGTCGCGGCCTTCACCTCCAGCCTCGAGTTCGATCGGCTCCTGATCAACGATGACCTCGTCGCATCGCGCGCACACGTCAAGGGGCTCGGCCGCCATGGCGTGCTTTGCGAGGCCGAGGTGCAAGCGCTGCTGGCGGCCCTCGATCGGGTGGCCGAGGAGTTCGAGAACGGAACCTTCGTGTTCCAGCCCAGCGACGAAGACGTGCACACCGCAGTCGAGCGGCGCGTCACCGAACTCGCTGGCGAGGTCGGAGCAAAGCTGCACACCGGCAGGAGTCGCAACGATCAGGTGGCGACGGATCTGCGCCTTTGGTGCCGTCGGAACCTCGCCGAGGTCGCGACCGACGTGCTCTCCTTCCAAGAAGTGCTGCTCCAGCGGGCTCGGGAAGCCGGTGATGCCTATCTCCCCGGCTACACCCATCTCCAGCGTGCCCAGCCCGTTCTGCTCGCGCATCAGCTGTTGGCCCACGGTTGGGCACTGGCCCGGGATGTCGATCGGATGATCGACGCCATCGAGCGCCTGGACTGCTCGCCGCTGGGTGCGGGCGCACTCGCGGGCTCCTCGCTCCCGCTGGATCCGGACTTCGTTGCCGAGGAGCTCGGCTTTCACCGGCGCTTCGAGAACTCGATCGACGCCGTCTCGGACCGTGACTTCGTTGCCGAAGTGCTCTTCGACTTGGCCATGCTCGGGGTGCACCTGTCTCGCATGGGCGAGGAGATCGTGCTGTGGGCCAGCGAGGAGTTCGGGTTCTGTACGCTCCAGGACGCGTATGCGACCGGGAGCTCGATGCTCCCCCAGAAAAAGAATCCAGACGTCGCGGAGCTCGCCCGAGGGAAGTCGGGCCGGTTGATCGGTCACCTCACCGCAGTGCTCACCACGCTCAAGGGCTTGCCGCTGTCGTACAACCGTGATCTCCAGGAGGACAAGGAGCCGCTCTTTGACGCCGTGGCCCAGGTCCGACGCGCCCTGGCGGCGATGACCGGCCTGTTCGCGACGCTGAGCTGGGACACCCGCCGGATGCAAGAAGCGGCCGACGGGGGCGCGGCGGCTGCCGTCGACTTGGCCGAGCTTCTGGTCGAGCGTGGCATTCCCTTCCGCAAGGCCCACGCGACGGTTGCGAGCCTGGTCAAAGAGTCGATCGAGCGACGGGTCCCCCTGGTGGAGCTGGTCCAGGCCCACCCGGACCTGGGGGAGGCCGGCGCAAAGCTCCTCGAACCTGGCGTTGCGGTCGGACGACGGACGACGCCCGGCGGCACTGGTCCCGTGCCGGTCGCCGAGCAGCTCGAGGGCTTCGTGCGGCATCTCGGCGTCGACCGCGCTCGGCTCGAGGTCTACCTGCGCACGCCGAAGAAGGATCCGTGACGACGCCATCCGTGACGACGCCGGAGCCGTCGATCACGCCCGACGCGCGGACCTGAGCCCCAGGACGGTGGAGTCACCTCCCTCGATCCCGGCGGGGGCCAGGGCTGCTTCGGGTGCTCCCGGGGAGCGATGGCGTCGCGTGCATCGAGAGGCGCTTGCCGCCGATGCGCTCGTGGTCGCCCCGTACCTGCTCAACAAGGTCATCGTGCATGGCGAGCGTGCAGCGCGCATCGTCGAAGTGGAGGCCTACCAAGGTGCGGAGGATCCCGCTTCGCACGCGTACCGGGGGCGCACGGCTCGCAACGCGACGATGTTCGGCCCCCCGGGCTTGCTGTACGTGTACTTCACGTACGGGATGCACTGGTGCGCGAACGTGGTGTGTGGGCCGGAGGGATCGGCACGGGCGGTGCTCCTTCGAGCGGCGTCTCCGCTCGAAGGGCTTTGCGCGATGCGCAAGGCGCGCCCGCGTGCGCGTGCGGTCGAAGATCTCTGCAACGGACCGGCGAAGCTCTGCCAGGCGCTCGGGATCACCGGGGCGGCGAACGGCGTCGATCTGCTCGGGGACGGGGAGCTCCGGCTGGTGTCTGACGGAGTGGAGCCGCCCGACGAGCCCGCAGTTGGTCCCCGAGTCGGCGTGGCAGCCGGGGCCGAGCTGCCGTGGCGCTTCTGGGTCCCCGGCTCCCCGTCGGTGTCGCGTCCGTCGTCGAGCGCTCCTACAATGGGCACCGTCGACCGCTCAGGTCGACGAAGAAAGGCGCATTCCTCGCGTTGACGCCGCTGCGCATCGCGAGTAAAGTGCACATCCCGCTGCCGGGGATCCGGCGGCATAGCGGTCCGTTCAACGCTGCGGACCGGGGCACCGCCACCCAATGGGTGTGTGCCATGGTCGTTCCTTGAAAACGGAAGAGTGAGAGCCAAAAGCCAGTGCGGGCGGCTTCGGTGCGTTTCGGCGCGCTGGAGCCGAACGTCAATGACGCCCTGCAGGCCAGTCCTCGGGTTGGTCTGCGTGCCAGCCGGGTCGAATCGTCCCGGTCTGGCAGCTTGGATTTCCGGGAGCCCTCGGGGCGACCGGAGGTCTCGATGGAGAGTTTGA
>JAJPJV010000044.1 GCA_021324045.1 Actinomycetota bacterium
ACGACGGACTCCCCGCCAGCGTCCAGACGCCAGTGGTGCACTTCGAAGGCCCGACCCCTCCGGTAACGGGCCGTCACCAGCGCTCGAGCGACCGATCGACACCCTCCTCGCCGCTGGGTATCGCGAATGTGGCCGAGGATGCCACCCCGTGACGTCGCCAGAGGAGCACGAAGACCGAGGGAGCTTCGAAGGCCACCTCGACGCGCTCCGCACACGGCTCGTTTCGCTCTCCGACCACGTGCTCGCCGCCGGTGAACCGACACCCTCGGTCACCGAGCTCCTCGGGGAACTCTCCGCTGCCCTCCAAGCCCTCGAAGCGAGCGCGGCGCAGTCCCGTGCCCGTCACGAAGCACTCGTCGAAGCCCACCAGCACCTCGACGTGGAGATGGCCCGCTATCGCGAGCTCTTCGACCTGGCGCCCGACGGCTACCTGCTCACCGACATGAACGGCCTTATCGTCGAGGCGAACCGGGCCGCCTGCGCGCTACTGGGAACTCCAGAGCCCCTGCTTCGCAGCCGGGCACTCGTCGCCTTCGTCTCGGTCCCGGACCGCCGACGGGTACACGACCATCTCCGCATGGCGATCACCCGGAGCGATGAGGGTTCGTTCGCGCTCGAAGCCCGCATCACTCCCCCCGATGCCCGCCCGTTTCCGGCGCGGCTGCATCTCAGCGCAAGCACCCCCTCGAGCGGCGAGCCGGGCCACATCCGGTGCCTCATCGCCGACATCAGCGCCCTGGCTGAGGCACGAGGTGCCCTGGAAGCCGCACTGTCGCGTGCGCACCAGGCGACCGAGGCACTGCGCGAGGCAGACCGCACAAAAGACGTCCTCTTGCTCGCGGCATTGCACGACCTCAACACCCCGGTGGCCGCCGTAGCCGGCCTTGCCGAGATCCTCTTCGAACACCCCGACCTCCCTCAAGGAGAGATCCGGCGAATCGCTGAGCGCATCAGCTCGACGAGCGCGCAGCTCCGGAGCATCCTGACGAACCTGCTCGACGCTGAGCGAATCCTCGGCGGGCATGCCGCCGTGCAGCGACAACCGACGGATCTCACGGCGATCGTGACCACAGCGGCACGGGATCTCGAGCTGACCGGGGCATCCGTGGCCCTCCCCACCGAGCCGGTGGTTGCGGTCGTGGACCCGGTGCTCACCACGCGCATCGTCGAGAACCTCCTGAGCAACGCCGTCCGACACACCCCGAGCGGCACGGCGATCAGCGTCGGCCTGCACCGACGTGAAGAGGGCGTCGTCGTCGTCGTCGACGACTCCGGCCCCGGTATTCCAGACGAGGCCAAAGAGGCGATCTTCGAGGCGTTCGAGCGTCAAGAGCGCCGCGAACCCGCGGGACTCGGCTTGGGGCTCTTCATCGTGCGGCGCTTCGCGGAGCTCCAAGGCGGACGAGCGTGGGTCGAGGACGCTCCGAGCGGCGGTGCCTCGTTCCGGGTCCTGCTCCCGGAAAGCCCCCCTGACGAGGCATCTCGCGCCCACTGACCCAGCGCCCCTACCTGGCGCTCGACTCCTTCGGGGAATGTGGGTCGAGTCCGCTCACGCCACCCCTCGCAGCTCCTCTTGGCGATGCCTCCAGACGAGCACCATGCCGAGTACGACCGCGTAGCCAGCCAGGACCAGCCAGTGCTGAGCCGAGAGCCCCTGCCCGGCCAACAGCGCGAGACCCAGCGAGGCGTGGTGGAAGCTCGGAAGGATCCGAGCGGTTGTCTGAAGCGCGCCCGGCATGTTGCGGACGGGGGTGAACAACCCTCCGAAGTAACCGAGGACGAACATGAGCACCGTCACCACCGGGTACGCCGTCTCCGCGTTGACCACGAACCCGACGAAGACCCCGAGGACGGCAAATGGAACCGAACCCACCCAGAGCAACAACGCCAGCGCGACCCAGGAACCGGCTGCGAGACGAACCTGGCCGAACCCCGCCCCCACCGCCTCGACCAGGACCAGCACGGGCAAGACGACGAGCATGCTGACCGTCACCTTGGTTCCGACGTAGGACCACGGTGGCAGCGGGGTCACTCGGAGCTGACGTGCCCAACCCGTCGCGCGTTCGGTGGACAGTCGGGTGCCTCCGGCGTTCAACGCTGCCACGAGCGCACCGAACGAGCACATCGACACCATGAGGTACTCGCGCCAGGGAAGCATCCCGTCGACGAGTGCCCCCGAACGGTGGTTGTTCAAGAAGAGCATGTAGAACACGACCGGAAAGCCCACGGTGACTGCAAGGAACCGCCAACTGCGCAGCAAGCGTGTGAGCTCGAAGCGCCCGAACGCGATCAGCCCCTTCACGGCGAGCCTGCCGAGCGGATCGAACCCTTCGTCGTGAGGGCCACGAACGCTTCCTCGAGGCGGGCGCCGGTCACTTCGAGATCGCGGAAGGCCACTGCCCTTCGGACCAGGTCCCGAACGGTGGCATCCGCGTCCAGGGAGACCAGCGTGACCCCGCGACCGCGCACTTCGACGTCGGTGACGCCCTCCAAGGTGTCCAGCACATGGTCGTCAGGGCGGTCACAGACGAATCGAAGCCGCCGCGTGCTCACCGCAGCCTTCAAGGTCGCCCCAGGGCCGTCGGCCACGACCCGGCCGTGGTTGATCACCACCACCCGGCCTGCATGCTCAGCCTCATCGAAATGATGGGTCGCGAAGACCAGCGTGCGACCCTGTTGGCCCAGTTGAGCAACGGTCCGCCAAAGGGACTGCCGGGCGGCGAAGTCCATCGCCGCAGTTGGTTCATCGAGGAAGACGAGCTCCGGATCGCCAGCGATCGCCATGGCGAAGCGCACCCGCTGTGCCTCGCCTCCCGAGAGCCGATGGGTCTGACGACCCAGATACGGCGCGATCCCGCTGCGCTCGATCGTGAGCTCCATCGGCACTCGGTCCCCGTAGAGCCGGTGCACGAGCCGAAGCGCGGTGGACACCCGGACGCCTGGCGGCAGCCCGTTCCCCGATCCCTGGAGCATTGCCCCCACCCGACCCTCTGCCATCGCTCGACGCGGGCTCATCCCCAGCACCTCGACGCTGCCGGCCTGCGGGTGCAGAAGACCGAGGAGCAGCGCGATCGTGGTCGACTTTCCCGCACCGTTCGGACCGAGCAAGGCGACCGTTTCACCACGCTGGACCTCGAGGTCCAGGTGATCGACGGCGATGTGACGTCCGTAGCGACGAACGACACGCTCGAAACGGAACGCCGGTGGTGACGAACGTGATTTCGGGGTGCGCGGGCGGCCGGGGCGCGCGAGCCAGCGATCTGCCCCCTGCCCGACATTGCTCTGGCGACTGCGCATTCAGAGTCCTTTGGTGAGGCGGGCGTTCCCGCATCACTCCGGCACGTTGCATGTGATGATCGATCCGAAGACCGCTGTCGTGGAAGAGCCCAAGGTCACAACCGGAGCGGACGGCACCGCAGGAACGTGCCAAATCCGGAGGCGATGGGAACTCCGGGACACCTGGTCCACATCGGGATCATCCAGTGGCGACTGGGACCTTCGGCCCTAACACTTTAGGAGCGACAAGGCCAAGCTGGGCGCGTCGCACTGGACCAT
>JAJPJV010000042.1 GCA_021324045.1 Actinomycetota bacterium
CACGCCGACCGCGCGCCGACCCTCGCCATCGCCTTCGGGCTCCCCGGTGGGCACGATGTTCGAGTCAGGCTTCGAAGAGACGCGTGCATAGACGCGCCCATGGGCGCCGATCAGCATGTCTGCGAGCTCCTCGTCGGGCACCACCTCGTCGTGGCGAGCACCGACGCCACGACGGACCTCGAATGCGCCGTAGCGGCGCATGTACGCCAGTGGGCGCAACCCTTCCGTGGCCGCGCGCTCTGGGAGTCCAGGGACCGAGTGTTCGAACATCCACCCGTAGTACTCGTCGACGCTGAGCTTGGTGCCCGGTCGCGCGACCGATTCGTGGTAGCGGCGGATACCGAGGCGCCCGTCGGGGTCGATCCGCCAGGAGAGCTCGATCCAGAACTCGTTTTCCTCCCACACCTGACCGGGGTTCACCTCCCTTGTGTCAGAGACGTGCTCGCCGAGGCGCTCCTTTGCGGCGCGGATCACCGGTTGGCGAAACGCGATCCACTGGCCGTCGTACTGCTCGTAGGAGTGGGTGTCGTGGCGTTCTGGAGCATGACCCACTGGCAAGACGTAGTCGGCAAAGAACGCGGTCTCGGACCACGTAGGGGTGAGCGCAACATGGCACGCCACCTTTTCTTCGTCGGTGAGGACCTCGATCCAGCTCATCCCATCGGGGTTGGTCCACACGGGGTTGTAGACCCTTGTGAAGTACATCGAAAGCCTCCCCCTGCCCTCCTTGAGAAAGTGGGGCAGGAGAAAGGAGAGTTCGTTCTGTGCAAGCGGGTACTCCGCCGGCCACGTGAGCTCGTTCCACATCCCTGGATGGGGCGGGAGATGGATGGGGCGGGGCACGTACTTGTTCCAGGCGTTGGGGAAGGTCCCGCCTTCAGTCGCTACCGCCCCCAAGAGTGCGCTCAGGAGGAACAACGTGCGACTGACCTGCCAGCCACCCAAGTTGCCTGCGGCAGCTGATCGCCACGTGTGTGCGGAGAAACGGTGGCCGGCCGAAGCGACGAGCTCGGCAACCTCGGCGATCGTGGCAGCAGGGACCCTGGACTCCGCCGCGGCGTACTCGAAGGTGAAGCGCTTCCAGAGTCCTTGGAGGATCTCTTCGAAGGCCTCGAAGCGCGGTTGGACCGAAGGGTGACACGCTTCGAGGTACTCCTCCCAGTTCCACCACTTCCGGACGAATTCACGGTCGTAGCGCTTGGTGACGACGATGTGGTTGGCGATGGCCAGGTTGACGGCCGCTTCCGACCCGGGCCAGGTCGCCAGCCAATAATCGGCATGTGTTGCAGTGTTCGAAAGGCGCGTATCCAACACGATCACCTTGGCGCCTCGGGCGCGGGCCTCGGTGATTCGCTGGGCGTGGGGATTGAAGTAGTGACCCGACTCGAGGTGCGCGCTGATGAGATAGATCACCTCCGCGTTGGCGTGGTCTGGACTCGGTCGATCGATGCCCATCCAGAACTGGTAGCCGGCCCGACCGCCCGAAGAGCAGATGTTGGTGTGGGAGTTGTGACCATCCACTCCCCAGCTCGCCAGCACCCGTTCGGTGAACCCATCCTCACCGGGGCGCCCGATGTGGACCATGATCTCGTGCTGACGCCCCGCTTCGATGGCGGATCGCACTCGGCTGGCGATGTCGTCGAGTGCCTCGTCCCAGCTCACCGGGACCCACTTCCCCTCACCACGCCGCCCCGCCCGACGGAGGGGAGAAAGGATGCGCTCGGGGTCGGTGATCTGGTTCAGCGTTGCGGGACCCTTGGCGCAGTTTCGGCCACGCGACCCGGGATGCTCCGGATTGCCTTCGAGCTTGCGGATCTGCAGGGTCTGTCGGTCGACGTACGCGAGAAGCCCGCATGCCGACTCACAGTTGAAGCAGGTCGTCGGCACCAGCATGCAGTGTCGCTCGGAACGCTGCGGCCAGGCGGCGGAGTCGAGCTCGACCCAGTCGTCCCACCGCTCCTTCGGGGGGTAGGCAGCGAGCTGGATGCCCGAGGCACCCGGATAGAACGTCTCGGCCGGGTTGTTGCCTGAGGACGACGCCCCGCGGTCGTTCGGGGTGGCCGATGCCGAGGCGTCGGGTCCCTTCCCCGGCACTGTCCCAAGGGTCCCCTCTGCTCCAGTGGGCACGGAGGGCGTCTCTGTTGTCGCGGTTGTCGTGGTGCTCGGTGCCTCGGCAGCTTCGGGGTGGTTCATGCCAGTGGGACCGCCTGGGCAGCTTGGACATAAGCGTGCTCGTGGGGCACGAGCGCAATCAGTGCAACGACCCCGGCCCACCACCCGGCGAACGGGGCGAGGATGCCGAGTGCGAGACCGAACGCACCGATCCAAAACGGCAGGGCATAGCGACCATGGGTCATTTCCCGTGCAGCGAGGCGTGCATGGGCGGTGGGGTGATGGGGGGTCGTCTCCGCAACCCGGAGCAGCAGATGCGCGGCAGCCGAGAACGCAACGAGGACCTCAAGGGGATGGAGGGCCCTGTGGGCTAAGTGGGCAGCCGCAGGCAGGAGGGCGCCCGCCCCAACCAGCAATGCCTCGATCGCCAAATGGGGACCAAGGATCGGGCTCTGCCACAGGTCCCGCCCCCGGGCCTGCGCGAAGAGGTACGCGGTGTAGACAGCAGCCATCAGGCTGACCGGCACCCCCACGCCTGCAAGGACCTTCTCGGCCTCTGTCGATCCCGCGACGGCGATGAGGAGTTGGGAGACGAGGACGGCTCCGAACAGCCCCAAGATGCACGCGCCGCGCACCAACCAGCTTCTCCACTGATGTCGAGTGAAGAGCAGGTAGAAACGCCGGGGGTGTTTCAAGTCCCAGACGAGAAGCAGGCCAGTCAGCCCGAGGAATCCGAGCGCGACCAGCGGGCCCACGAAGCGCAGGAGCGACGAGGACCAAGACAGCGAAGCGAACACCGCCAGTAGGACGGGCACGAGGTACGCACCGGCTGCCACCCCTTTGGTCCAGGTGTACAGGCTCACCCGCCATCCCCAGGGGATCGTGTGCGCGACGTCGTAGGAGATCACCGCAGCCGCCGATGCGGTGTGTGCGCCGTGGTTCCTGGGGTGGCCCGAGTGCACCACGTCCATGCCGGATCGCATCTCTGCCCAGGCGTACGTGCCGCCGTCAGGGCGCGTCGCGCCGAGGGGATCCAAGGTCGACTGGTGTGCGCCCTTGTAGTACAGGCCAGGTCGCGTGTGCTTCTCGGGGCGTCGAACCGCTACGGCCTCGCGCTGAACGAGCCGGGAGACCACCGAGGTGGGGTCGTGGAGATCTCCCACCAAGATGGCCTCCGTCGGGCACGCCACGACGCACGCCGGCTCGAGCCCGATCTCGATGCGATGCGCGCAGAAGTTGCATTTTTCAGCCGAATGGTCTTGGGGATTGATGAAGATCGCGTCGTAGGGGCACGCCGCAATACAAGCCTTGCAGCCGATGCAGATGCGCTTGTCGAAGTCGACGATGCCGTCCTGGCGTCGGTACATCGCTCGGGTCGGGCAGGCGGTCACGCAAGGAGCGTCCTCGCATTGGTTGCATCGGGTCACCTGGAAAGCCCGTCGGACGTTCGGGAAGCGTCCGACATCGACGGCCTTCACGTAGGTCCGGTCCACGCCGACCGGCACCTGGTTCTCGGATTTACACGCGGTCGTGCACGCATGGCAGCCGATGCAGCGGGTCTGGTCGAGGACCTTAACCCAGCGAGTCGGACCAGCCACCGACGCCAGGTGGTGAGCCGGCGACATCGCCGAGACCGGGGCTGACGGATCAGCCTGCATCGAGTCCGGCGGCATCAGCCGGTCCGAACCTCTCCGAGGCCCTCCGCTCCGTTCATGCGACATTCACTCCACTTCGCGCGAGACACCCGATCGGGATGGCTCATTTGTCCGTACGATTAACGCATGGTACCCCTGTCGCTGGCGGACGCCCAACAACCCCGGCGGCCGGACCCCTCGGCGGCACAGCCGCTGTGGGCCCAAGTGCTTGCCGACCTGCGACGTCGCATGGCGGCAGGATCCTTTGCCGAGTCCTTCCCCACCGACGAGGCGCTCGTTCGCCAATACCGCGTCTCTCGCCACACCGTGCGCGAAGCCGTCCGCCACCTCGTTGCCGAGGGCTTGATCGAGCGGCGCCGGCGGACCGGAAGCCGCTTGCGGCCGCCGGAATTCGAGCAACAACTCGGGTCCCTCTACAGCCTCTTCCGCGAGATCGAGGCACAGGGCACCACACAGACGAGCAACGTTCAGGCCCTTGAGCGGCGCCGCGAGCCGGCGGCCGCACGCCGCCTCGGCCTGGCGGACGACGCCGAGCTCGTGTACCTCGAACGGATCCGCTTCGCCGGTGAGCTCCCACTGGCCCTCGACCGTGTCTGGCTCCCCTTCGATCTCGCCGCCGGCATCCTCGAGGCTGACTTCGCACGCACCGCCCTCTACGACGAGCTGGCCACGATCTGTGCCACCGGCCCGGTCCTCGCACGCGAGGAGATCCGTCCGGTCATCCCGAGCGTCGCCGAAGCGCGGCTGCTGGGTCTGGGCGCACCCAGTGCGTGCTTTTCGATCGATCGGACCTCCTGGACCGGGGAAGGGCGAACACTGGAATGGCGAGTGACCTTGGTGCGCGGCGACCGCTACGCCTTCGTTGCAGAGTGGTCGGGCGGCGTTCGGGAACACGAAGTCCCTGGTCGATGGACGGCCACCGCTTCGCCGCGGACCGGGCGTCCTCAGAGTCGATGAACGCACCCAGGGCCCAAGGCCGGCCAGACCCTCTTTCAGATCCGGTTGGTCCACCCTCCGTCAACCGAGAGGTTCTGCGCCGTCACGTACGAAGCGGCATCAGAGACGAGGAACAAAAGGACGCTTGCCAGGTCCTCGACGCTGGCAGGTCTGCCCATGGGGACGTGGCTCGCGGTGAACTCGGCAATGTAGGCGCGAGCCTGCTCCTCGCCGGCAAATCGGTTCAAGATCGACTCCGTCACGGTCATGCCCGGCGAAATTGCGTTCACCGTCACCCCGGAGGAGGCAAGCGCCCGTGCGTACAGGCGCGTAAGACCGACAACGGTGAGCTTGGTCAAGGAGTAGAGGTTGCCAGTGTCGTAGTACACGGCGGCTGAGGATTGGTTGACGATGCGGCCCCACCCCTTGGCTTTCATGACGGGCGCGACCGCCCGGCAGCAATAGACGATGCTGTCGACGTTGACCGACATCGCCCGCCGGTACTGCTCCATCGTGCCCTCGAGCGGGTCCCACCCGGTCGGATTGAACTCGACGTCGTCGCCGAAGAGGGCGGCGTTGTTGACAAGGATGTCCACGGTCCCGAATTCGGCCAATGTGGCCTGGACCATGCCCTCGACCGCCCCGGGGTCGGCAACATCCACCGATACCGGCAACGCCGTCCCGCCAGCATTGCGGATCTCTTGAGCGGTCGCCTTCGCGGCCGCCTCGTTCCGGTCGGCGACCACGACACGATGACCGTGGTCCGCCAACGCACACGCATATCCCTTGCCAATGCCCCGGCCACTGCCGGTCACGATGGCAACCCGGCTCATCGAGACCCTCCTCCCTGGCACGCTTCCTACAGCGTCGAGCGAGCACTCACTCTACAGATCGGGCAACCTCCCCTCGAGACAGCGTCTCGCTGAGCGCTCGCAGGTCGGTCGAGGCCGCGTCCATGGAAGCCGCACGAGCCGCGAGCTCGTGATCTCCGGCGCGTTGCCACGAGATGGTCCCGCTGAACCTCGACATGACCACGGCACGCGCCACCGCCGGGCTGGCCGGAGCAGTTTCCCTCCATCCACCGCGTTCGCCCTGGGCTTGTTCCCGCGCCATACTGGCAACAAAGCCTGCACCAAGGTGGGCGCAGTTGCGAGGTAGGAGTTACGAAGCCATGCGCATGGATGACATGATTCTGGTCAGCATCGACGACCACATGATTGAGCCTCCGGATATGTACAAGAACCACGTACCGGCGAAGTGGCTCGACGAGGCCCCCAGGGTCGTGCGCAACGAGCAGGGAATCGACGAGTGGGTCTTCCAGGGCGAACGGACCTCGACTCCTTTCGGCATGGCCGCGACCGTCGGCTGGCCGAGAGAGGAGTGGGGCTTCAACCCAGGCGCCTACTCCGAGCTCCGGCCGGGTTGCTTCGATGTGCACGAGCGGGTGCGGGACATGAACGCCAATGGCGTGTTGGCATCGATGAACTTCCCCACGATGGCAGGCTTCAATGCTCGTACGTTCACCGAGTCGCGCGACAAAGAGATCGCTTTGGTCATGCTCCAGGCCTACAACGACTGGGCTATCGACGAGTGGTGCGGGGCCTATCCTGCGCGCTTTATCCCCCTGGGCATCGTGCCGATGTGGGATGTCGATCTCGCCGTCAAGGAGGTGCACCGCCTCGGGAAGAAAGGTTGCCGCGCGATCAGCTTCTTGGAGACCCCTCACGTCCAGGGCTTCCCGAGCTTTCTCTCCGGATACTGGGATCCGATGCTCAAGGCGCTCTGTGACGAGAACATGGTCCTTTGCCTCCACATCGGTGCGGGATTCGAGGCGATCAGGAAGCCACCGGAAGCACCGATCGATCACCTCATCGTGCTCGCGTGCCAGATCAGCGCGATCACGGCCCAGGACCTGCTCTTCGGGCCGACGCTCCGGCGCTTCCCCGAGCTCAAAGTCGCGCTCTCTGAGGGCGGGATCGGATGGATCCCCTTTTACTTCGATCGCGTCGACCGCCATTACCGGAACCAGGCCTGGCTCCATCACGACGAGGACTTCGGGGGCAAGCTTCCCTCGGAGGTGTTCCGCGAGCACATCCTTGCCTGTTACATCACCGATCCGTCGGGCCTGCTCCTTCGCCACCGCATCGGTATCGACAACATCGCATGGGAGTGCGACTATCCCCACACGGACACGACGTGGCCGGAATCGCCGGAGTTCGCGTGGGCCGAGTTCCAGGAGGCGGGCTGCACCGACGAGGAGATCAACAAGATCACCTGGGAGAACGCCTGCCGCTTCTTCAGTTGGGACCCCTTTGCGCACACCCCGAGGGAGCGGGCCACAGTGGGTGCGCTGCGGGCCCTCGCCAAGGACGTCGACACCACGCGTATGCCGCGGGAACAATGGCGGAAGCGCAACGAGGCTGCGGGCATTGGAGTCTTCTCCGCGAGTTAGACCCCCCAGGGTCGCAGCTGGTCAAGCGGCACGTCGGTGTCGAGGGGATAGCGGTGCACCCAGGCGATGATCCCCTCGTCGCTGCTCCGACCCTGGATGCCGACGAGGCGGTTGCCGCTTGCCCGTAGGGGCCTGGTGGTATCGGTCTCCGGCCGCTCTTCGCTTGGCCGAGGCGACGTGCGTGGTGACGTGCCGGCGTCGTTGTTCTGAGCCTTGGCGCTGGCGTAACGAGCGGGGGCATCTTCGAACTCGCCGGGCACCGAGGCGCCGAGTACATCATCGACTCCTGGCAACGAGCACATCATCGACTCCTGGCAAGATGTCGGCGTCCGGGTACTGCGCAAAATGCTCCACGAGGGCCGACTCGAGCTCGGCGATCTGACGGTTGAGCTCGCCGATGACCGCACCACTGCCTTGGTGGTGGCGGCGAGGGCTGCGACCAGCGCCGCCGGTGCGGCCAGCTGCTCACCTCAAAGGACCACTTGGATCTCAGCGGCACGTCGATCGAGGTTGCGTTGGTGACCCCGCGTGGGAACACCGAGCGAAGCTCACTGACCGATAAGGCTGCGCCCAACGTGGGTGCTCCTTCGCCCGTTCGCCTTGCCCAGAACCTCGGGCTCTACGCCGCGGTCGGCCCGACGCAGTTGGATCCGCTGCGTCAAGGCCCGTTACAACTGGTCGAGGCGTTCGCCCCCTCCGACGCTCGAGCACGATCGGCGTGATCGGTCGATGCTTCCAGAAAGGATCTTCTCGCGTTTTCTGCATCTCCGACCCGCTCCTGATCGGTTCGGGTTGCGTCAGTCCTCGCACGTGGCGGCCTGCACCGCGACGACGTGTCAGTGCTCGGACCATCGCTGGCGCCGACGCCAGCCAGGGGTGAGCAAAGCTTTTTCATGACCAGCCTCGACTATGCGATCCGATGTCGATGCGTTGAACGCCAGCGACGCTGTCGATCCTTGAACCCTTCTGAAATCGTTACAGCCGCATGATCCAGCCGCCGTCGACAGAGATCGATTGGCCATTGATCCAGGAACCGGCGTTCGAGCAAAGCAAGAGCAACGTTCCGACAAGGTCCTCGGGAGGACCGGACTTCTGCCCCGGGATCGACATCTCAAGTTCGGCGCGCACGGGAGAGTCCTTCGGGAGGCTTGCGTAGCCGCTCTCGCTTTCGATCAAACCAGGCGCGATGGCATTGACGTTGATGCCCAGCGGACCCAGCTCACTGGCGAGACTTGCTGTCAGCGCGTGGAGCGCGAGCTTCGACACGCCGTAGATGCCGCCCATCTTCATGAACGCCCCCGCGGAGAGTCCATTGATGATCCGGCCACCGCCACGTTCGGTCATCGATGGCACCACCGCCTGGGTGCACAGGAGTGGGCCTTTGACGTTGACGCCCATCACGCGGTCCCACTCCTCTGGCGGCATGTTGCTGAGGCGGAAGGGTGGCAGGTCGACCATGATCGCAGCATTGTTGATCAAGATGTCGATGCCACCGAATGCTTCGATTGCGGCCGCGGCCATGACCTTCGTCGACTCCGCATCCGTGACGTCCACCGTGACACTCGTGGCGCTGAAGCCACTTGCTCGAAGTGCAGCAGCGGCATCGTTGACTGCGCCTGCCTTGACGTCGGCGAGCACGACATTGGCTCCGACCTCGCACAGGGCGCGCGCGTAGACGCGGCCGATGTCGCCGGCACCGCCAGTGACGATGGCGACCTTTGCGCTCAGGTCGAACAGCTCGTCGGGTCTCATGGCATCCTTTCAGCCGGTAGAAGCCAGCGTGGGCGATGCGTTGCACTGCAAACGCCATTGTCCGCCCCTGGACACCAATCAGTCAACTGCTTTAGGGTTGGGTCAACGAAGTGGGTCATCGATCCGAGGGGGCGACGTGGACGAGCGGGCACTCGCGACGTACCGGGAGGTCATGATGGCGGATCCCCCCTCGGGTTTGACCCCTGCGGAGGAGGCGCGCCTGGAGCACCGTTTTGGCCAGGTGTGGTCGCGCCCGGGGATCAGTCGCCGAGAACGCCGACTGGTCACCTTAAGCTGCGCGGCGTTCGCTGTGACTGCCCAGCCGCTGATTGATCACACCTACGCGGCGCTCAAGAGTGGGGACCTAAGCATCGAGGAGCTCCTCGAAGTCGTGCTCCACTTCGCCGTCTACTGCGGGTGGCCGAAGGCCTCCAACCTTGAGATGTACGTCCGCCAGTCATGGATGCGGCTCCAACAAGAACGCGGCGGAGACCCCACCTTGCCGGAGCGACGCAACGACGAGCTCGGCGAGAATGACTGGGAGAAGCGCTTGGAGCGCGGAGCCCAGGAGTTCCGAGAGGTCAACCTCGTGCCGGCTCCGGGTCGCGACACCCCCTACCAGCACGCCGGGATCCTCAACTTCGTGTTCGGGCACGTGTGGAGGCGACCCGACCTGTGCCGCCGTGATCGACGCTTCGTGACGGTTGCCTGCGTCGGCCTCGACGAGGCACCGATTCCCATTCAGTCCCATGTGGGGTCCGCGCTCAGGTCGGGTGACCTCTCGAAGTCGGAGATGGACGAGCTCATCTTGCAGTTTCGCGCCTACGACGGTGACGCGCGTGCTGACGTCCTGCAGGCGACCGCCGATGCCGTCTGGGCAGACCTCCAGACGGGCACCGTGAGCGCCACGGCAGCACCGCCGCAATGAGGGGGCGGTTCAGGCCATGACCTTCGCCGTGCCTTCCTCGCGTCTCGTCGGCAGTCGGATCAGTCGCAAGGAGGATCCTCGGCTGCTCACTGGGCGCGGGCGTTACGTCGACGACGTGCGCGTGCCCGACATGCTGCACGTCGCCTTTGCCCGCAGTGACATCGCCCGGGCTCGCGTCGTGTCCATCGACTCAGCGGCTGCCGCAGCCCTGCCCGGCGTCGTCGCGGTCCTCACGGCCACTGATCTCAATCATCTGCTCGCGGGCCCCATCGCTGCCACCCCGACGCTCGACATGGCGGTCCCCGGGCCCTACAAGGTCCTCGCCGACGACGAGGTGCGCTACGTCGGAGACCCCTATGCCATGGTCGTCGCGAAGAGCCGCGCCGTCGCCGAGGACGCGATCGATCTTCTCAAGCCCACCTTGGAGCCACTGGCGCCAGTGGTCGACTACACGACGGCGCTCACCAGCACCGAGCGGGTCCACCCGCACCTGGAGAGCAACCGAGCCGGTGGGATGCCGGTGCCCCTCGACGACGAGCTCCGTGCCGTGCTGGAGAACGCGCCGAACGTAGTCACGGATACCTTCGTCCAGAACCGATACCTTGCCGTGCCGCTGGAGGCCCGTGGGATCGTGGCCTGGTGGGACCCCGCTCGCCAGTTCTTCGATCTCTGGGTGTCCACCCAGTCGCCGCACGACGTCCGCGCGGTCGCCGCCCGGATCACCGGTGTACCTGAGCACCAGATCCGCGTCCAGATGGGCGACGTCGGTGGAGGGTTTGGACAGAAGGCCTACCTGGCTCGAGACGAGCAGATCGTCATTCTCGCCAGCTATTACCTCGGCCGCCCGCTCAAATGGATCGAAGATCGGCGGGAGAACCTCATGGCAGCCACCTCGGCACGGGCAGAGCGCGCCACGGTTTCGATGGCCGCCGATCACAGTGGCAACATCCTTGCCGTCCGGGTGGACCATCTCGACGACGTCGGCGCCTACCCCATGGCGGGAAGCGCAGCGGTGATGGGCGCGGTCATCTTTTCAGGGCCATACCGAATCCCGAGGGTCTCCTTCAGCAGCGAGTCGGTCTACACGAACACCTGCTCCCGGGCTCCGTACCGGGGTCCCTGGCAGATCGAGACCTACCTACGAGAGCAGGCTGTCGACAGTCTCGCCCGAAAGATGGGCCTCGACCCGCTCGAGCTCCGGCGCCGCAACGTCCTCCAGCGTGACCAGCTGCCGTATTTGCTGCCCGCGGGGTTGCCGCTCGACCACGTGTCTCCGGCCGAAACGCTGGAGCAGGCCGCGACGATGATCGACTACGACGGCTTCCGCGTGTGGCAGCAGGATCAGCTGCGCGCAGGACGCCTCATGGGTATCGGGATCAGCCTCTACGTCGAGCCACAGAGCATGATCGGCCCCTACGGGACCGAGCCGGCGCACATCCGCATCCAACCCGACGGCAGCACCGACGTCTACCTCGGGTCCGGCTCCCATGGCCAGGGCATCGAGACGACGACCGCCCAACTCGTGTCCGAGCACCTCGGCGTCCCCTTCGACAGCGTCACCGTCCACCAGGGAGACACCAGTCGCACCCCCTACGCGTTCGGCACCGGGGGCAGTCGCAGCGGTCCGATCCTGGGTGCCGCGGTCCAGCTTGCTGCCGAGGACCTTCGCGCCAAGGTGGTCCAGATCGCAGCGCACCTGCTGGAAGCGGCACCCGAAGATATCGACGTCACCGAGGGCGTCGCGAACGTCCGTGGTACGCCGACAAGGACCAAGACGATCGCTGAGATCGCCCACCATGCCTACCTCGACCCCGGGTCGCTTCCGCCAGGCGTCGAACCGGGGCTCGAGGTCCTCAGGCGCTACAAGGTCGACGAGCCGTTCGTGTTCTCCAACGCGTGCCACATGTGCACGCTCGAGGTCGACGCGGCTACAGGAGCCATCCGAATCCTGCGCTTCGTCGTGAGCGAGGATTGCGGAGTGATGATCAATCCATCGGTCGTCGAGGGTCAGATCGCTGGCGGTGTCGTCCAGGGCATCGGGGGCGCCCTCCTCGAGGACTTCGTCTACGACGCCGACGGCAACCCATTGACGACAACGTTCCTTGACTACCTGCTCCCGACCGCAGGCGACGTGCCGCTCCTCGAGTACGGTCACATCGAGACCCCTTCGTCGACACCCGGAAGCTACAAGGGTGTCGGGGAAGGTGGTGCCATCGGCGCACCGGCGGCGGTGGCGAACGCCGTGAACGACGCTCTTGCCCTTGTCGGCGCACAAGTGCGCGTCGCGCCGTTCACGCCGTCGCGGATCATCGATGCGCTCGAGGCGGCCGCCCGGTAGCACGCTGGTTGGCCATCTCGGGTGCCGAGCGTGGCCAACACCGCAGGTGTCAGGTGTAGTCCCTGATCACTCGCTCGAGGTAGGCCTCGATGTCGTTCCCGCGTTCGCGCAGCTCTACGGCGGGTTCCTGGGTCGTCAGGATGAGGAATCGCCCCGCAGCAACCCCCTCAGCGACCAACTCACCCGCAAGGTCGGCATCGATCACGCCAAAATTCGGGGCGCGTGGAGGCTGTCGTTGGTCGCCGTAGAAGGTGATGTGCTCGATGATGTTCGTTCTCACACCGGCAGGGCAAAAGCACGACACGCCGATGCCCTTCGGGCGCAGATAGACGGCGAGCGACTCGGAGAGCCCGACGATCGCGTGCTTGGTGGCCGTATAGGGAAGTCGGTCGTAGCCGTAAGGGAAGAGACCTGCCGTCGAGGCGGTGTTGACGATATGCCCAGAGCCCTGTGCCAGCAATCCTGGCAGAAAGACCGAAAGGCTGCGCACGACGCTCATCAAATTGATGTCCACTACGCGGTCCCAGGCTTCGAGCGGAATCGCTTCGACAGGACCCACCGCGAGGACTCCGACGTTGTTATGGATGAGGTCGACGTGCCCGAAGCAGTCGATCGCAGCTGCTCGTGCGGCTTCGAGGTCCTCGATCCTGGTGACGTCGCAGCGGAGGGACATTGCGACGTCGCCGATCTCGGCGGCGACCGTCTTGGCTCGCTCCTCATCGATGTCGGTGACGACGACCCGGGCGCCGCGCCGCGCGAAGGCGTGGGCGCAGGCACGCCCGATTCCGCTGCCTGCGCCGGTCACCACGGCGACGGCATTGGCAAGGTCAAGGGCCATCGGGCTCTCTCCTCTCCCTTACGAAGTCGAGGGGCACTCGGTGTCGTTGCGCCTCCCACACTCGAGCGCTGCTCTGGTCTCCCGTGAGACCGGCGCCGTGAGCAGGCCGACCATCGCGTCCACGAGGTTCCCGACTTCGAGCGCGAAGGGGAGCAACGGTTCGCCCCGGCGCCGCGCGCGTTCTCGGGCTGCTGCAGCATGCACGATGAAGGACATCACCTGGGCCAAGCGCAACGACTGCAGCGGCTCATCGAGATTGGTCAGGTGCGAACGAAGTTGGGTTTCGAACTCGAGCCTCGAGTCTGCGAACTCCGCTGGAAGGTGCCGGAAGCCCTTGACACCGTCGTGCTGGTGGAGTGACGCGACGAAGCTCATGTAATGGCTGTCTTCGAGCTCACTGTGCTCGAGCACCGCACGAATCTGACACTCGAGCCACCCGCGCAGGTCGGACGGACGCCGCTCCTCGATGAGCAAGGCACGCCGGCCACGAAGTCTCGGCAGCCGGTACGCAAAGATGGCCTCGACAAGCTGCTCCTTGGTTCCGAAATGGTATTGGACAGCAGAGTTGTTCCCGTTCCCTGAGGCAGCCCCGATCTGGCGGAGCGAGACGCCCTCGAGTCCGTGCGCGGCGAACAGCCGCTCGGCAGCGAGCACGATCTCTTCCTTCGTCGAGCGCGGCACGCCTGCCATCAGGAGGACATCTGATCAGCTTTCTGACTCGAAGGCAAGCGACTTATAGTTGAGCCGCGCCGAGCAAGAGGCGATCCTTAGGAGGAACCGACCGAGAGCGTCCTGCCACAAACCGGCTTGCCGTTCGAGGGCACGGTCACGAACGTGTCGCCCGACACCTTGGCGTACCAACTGCACTCAACCGACGGTGCCTTGCCGAAGTCCTTCAGGCTGAGATCGATCGGCATCGGCAGCAAGCCACCCGCCGTATAGCCCTTCACCTTGCGCAGGTTCGTAATGAACGACTGCCGGGTCGGGTTCTTCCCCGCCACCTCGAGCCCCTTGATCATGAGGTCGGCCTGCGTGTAGCCCTCGTAGCGACCGAAGCCAGGGATTCCTGAGAAGCCCTCGTACTTCTTCAGCGCAGCCCGGAACGCTTTCTCAGGGGCGCTATTGAGCGGTGGTCCTTCCTCGATGAAGTACGACCCGGGGATCCTTGCTGCCGCGAGCGCCGAAGGGTCGTTCAAGAGCGACTGGCCGTAGCCGGTCGCTGAGATGGCGGCCTTGAACTTGAGCCCCGTTTGTGCTGCCGCGGTCAGCACGGCGAAGTTCGTGTTGTTGTCCATCTCGAGACCAACCGCGTCGACATGCGCGGCCTTCATCGCCAGCACCACCGGCTCCACGTTCACTCCCCCGAACGGGATCGTCGTGTTGAGGTAGCAGTCCTTGAGTCCGACAGCGGCGGCAGACTTGACGTACGCAGCAGCGGCCGCCGACGAGGACGGCGAGATGCCGTAGCCGAGGCCTGCGACGCATTTGGCACCTAGCTCCTTCATGAAGTCGACGCCACCGGTATTGACGATATTGAAGGTCGGCGCCGAGTCGCCGGTGGTCGAGAACATGTTGTAATCGGGCTTGAGACCCCATTCAGTGCCGTCGTACCCGCCACCCACAACCGGGACACCCTCTTGAGCCGGAAGCTTGTAGGCCTCGAAGAAGAAGGGGGTCCCGACAATGATCCCGAACACACCCTTTGCCAGCAGGCTCTGAACGATGGTGATGTCTGCCGTCGGGTTCCCACCATCATCCTCACTGATCAGCTTGAGCTTGCGACCGTCCACGCCCCCGTGCGCGTTCTGCAGATCGAAGCGGGCTTGGACTCCTTGGCCGTAATGCACGAAGTTCGGGCCGGCCACGCCGACCGTCGATGAAATGAATCCGATGGTGATCGTCTTCGCCGTCACACCTGGCGCACTGGAAGCGGTGGCGGTGGCCCCCGCCGGCACCCCCCATGTCACTGTCGTCAAGAGTGCCACGATGCCGCCGACGGTCGCGGCCCACCAACGCTTCGGCCTCATTGATTCCCTCCCCTTCTGGCCCGAATCGGCGCCCACAACGACCGACTCCGTAACCCCCCAACGTGTTACGGATTACCGCGCATTTGTTACAACCGAGAATCTAGGGGTCCGGCGAATGCTGCACAAGCCGCAGTCGCGGTTGATCACGCTGGATCCGATGCATTGGCGTCGGCCCGGGAGCGCGGGGGACGGTTGGTAGGGAGCTGGCGAGATGCTAACCCGTAGGCGGCGCCGGGCTCAGATCCCTGGTTCCCAGGGGCGCCAGCTTCGGCTGCCGTCGGTGAATCCGCTTCGAGCTCCCCCGCGACCGGAACGGCGAGCGCAAACGACGGATGAGCGTCGTGGGCATGGTGCCCAACGACGTCGCCGTCACCAGAGTCGTGACGCGTCCTCGTCGAGTTCCACGACGAGTGGGCGGTCGCCACGACCTCTTCGAGGAGTTTGTCGCGAAGAGATGCTTTGAGCTCCCCGTCATTGTGCTCGCTGAGCTGCAGGTGGTGCGGGCATTGTGTCGGAGTGGGACTGCCCACCTGCGGCACGCAACGTCCTCTTCGAACGGCCGCCTTTGAGCGCTGAGTGGCTTGTGGGCCCTTGGTGGTTTGCGTTGTTCTATCTGTACTCGGGACATGCAGACGGCCTTGTCCCTGCCGGACGACCGCTACGAACGTGCCGAGCAGGCGGCCCAGCGGCTGGACGTGAACCGTTCCCAACTCTACGCACGAGCCCTGACCACGTACCTCCAAGACATCGGAGCGGACCCGGTAACGGAACGACTCAACGAACTGGCCACCGAACACGCCAAGAAAACGGACGACTCCCGAATCGTCGGCGGGGACTCGTCCGATGACCGACTCCGGCACTGGGAGTGGTAGGACACAGACAGGTCTGGTGGAGCGACTTCGGTGATCCAGTCGGTTCGTTGCCCCGGATACCGCAGACCAGTCGTCGTAGTCTCCTCCGACCACTTCGACCGCCCTCGAATCCACACCGTGATCGTGGCCGCGATCAGCTCGAATACTCGGTTGAGCCGTGCGCCGGGCAACGTGACGCTGCCAGATGGCCTCTTGCCCAAACCTTCCGTCGTGAACGTGACAGCCCTGTTCACCCGTCGATCGCGACCAACTGGTCGACGACCTTGCGGAGCTTCCGGCGCTCGAGTCCGCGGCCTTCGACGATGGCCTTCGCCTGGTCCTCGACCTCTGACACCCCGTCGAAACGCGCGTAGCAAACCCGTGGCCCCGCCCTCTCAGGGTCGCGGGCGTTCAACTCCGTGTCGGAGGGGGGACTTGAACCCCCACGCCCTTGCGGGCACCAGCCCCTCAAGCTGGCGCGTCTGCCGATTCCGCCACTCCGACGAGGCGTCCGGATACTCCGGAGGAAGTGTCCGATGATGCTACCGGCTCCTGAGGGTCGCACCGGTGCCCGCCAGACCCGGCCGGTCCACCCGGCAGCCAGGGCGACCTTGGCGCAGCGAGGCCTTCCGGCTTCACTGCGCGCTCCCGGGCGTCGTGTAGCGGCCCACATGGGGCGTACCCTTGAAGCCCACGGGCTCCTTCACCTGGAGCGCCCACGTCGTCACTTGCCAGAACAGGCCTCCTGGGAAGGGGTTCGGACTGATCCCGCTCGTGAAGTCCGACCATGCCAACACGCTGGGCTCTGCGAACAGCGGCAGCGAAACCATGTTCGTCCACAACAGCTGGTCGATCTGGGCATACAAGGGCTCGGCGGCCACCGGGTCGAGCTCCTGCATCGCCTGCTGGAACAATGCGTCGACCTTGGCGGAGTCGTAGTTGCTCCAGTCCTCCGAGCCGCCCTGTCCGGGTGCACCTGCCATCGGCGAGAACCAGGTGCTGGTCTCACTCATGTAGGGACCCGCGACGGTAGGGATGAGCGCGAGGTCCGCTGCCCCGCTCGCAAGCTGCTGACCCGCAGCCGTTGCCGTCGGAGCCTCGGAGACGGTGACGGAGATCCCGGCTCGACGGAGCTGTCTGGCAATCAGTGCACCGGCCCGGAGGTCCCAGCTGTCACCGGAATCGAGCACGAGCCGAACGCTCAGGGGCTCGCCTTGCCCATCGACCCAGGTGCCGTTCGCAGCGACGTGAAAGCCAGCCGCGGCGAGCTCCCGACTCGAATCTTGGAGATCGGCGCCGCTCGGGAAGGGCGCGCCTGTGGTCGAGGGCACGGTCGTGGTGGTCGTCTGGTTCGCGGGCAAAAACGTCGGGGTTGTCGGATAAGCGCTTTGGGTCTGCAGGTACAGGTGGCTGTTGGAAGGGACAATCTGGATGTTGGCCCAGCCCACGACCGCGTTGAGCAGGGCCTGACGATCGATCGCGTGGGCAATTCCCAGGCGGACGTCAAGGTCGCTGGTCACCGGCGAGGTCACGGAGAACTCCAGTTGCAAGAACCTCGACGAGATGTTCGCTTGAACGGTCACGAAGGGCATCCCGGCGACCGCTTGGAGGAATGTGGGATCGAAAGCGCTGGGATCGGCAACCTGGATCTCACCACTTTTGAGCCATGACGCCAATTCCGACTCGTTGTCAGCGACCCGGACGACGATGCGATCGAGGCTCAACGGCTGGCCCCACCAGCGCGGATTGCGAACCAGCACGATCCGGTTGGGTGCCACCGATGCGATCTCGTACGGACCACCGGAGAGGTCGACTGCGGGATCGAGCGTCGAGCACGGGGGGCTCCAACCGGTGTGCTCCAGGACGTGTGCCGGGAGCAGGTAGTTGAACAGGCTTTGCCAGTCTGCGAAGGGCGTGGTGAAGACCACCGTCACGGTTCGGCCGTGGTTCGAGCCAGTGATCGACTTGATGTCGTCGTAGCCCGCAGTACTGGCGACGTCGGCAGGCGAACCGTCGAGCAGGGTGGCCGAGCGCTGCTGCTCCCAGGCGTACTTGAAGTCGGCGGCGGTGATGGGAACCCCATCCGACCACACTGCCCTGGGGTTGATGGTGTACACGACGGTCTCCGGCGAGGTGCCCTGGAGCTCTGCCTGCTCGATGACTGCGGAGTCGTAGTGGGCGTTTCCGGTATCGCTGACGAAGAAGGTGCTCGGAAGCACGGGCTCGAGGAGCAACCGGTCGGCCGAGGTGTCGCCGGTGGCGGTATTGGGATTGCAGCCCGTCGGTGCACGGTCGATGCCAACGGTCAGCGTGCCCCCCACGGCGGGGACGTAGGTGGCACTCGGCGAGGGGGAAGACCCCACGGGCTCGGCAGACACCGCGGGCGCGGGTCCCGGCCAGCACACTGTGAGAACGGTCAGCGCCAGCCCCCCCACCGCGGTCCACATCGCCCGGCGCCACCCAACGGGGTGGCAGCCTCGGCGACTCACTGCAGGCGAAGATCCAAGGTGAGCGAGGTCAGCGCAAAGATGATGGCGACGGTGACCGTGATGCGATCGAGATTCCGCTCGACGACGGTCGATCCCTGGGCTGCGGCACCGACGCTCCCACCGAACATGTCGGAGAGCCCGCCACCTTTTCCGCTGTGCATCAGGATGAGAAAGACCAGCCCAGCAGCGGTAATGATCTCGATGACGACATAAAGGATCGTCAGCACTTCGACCGGCTCCCTCCAGACGCGATCTCAGGCGGCATCCGAACGGTAGCAGGCCACGACGGCGCGAATGATGTCGTGGAAGCTCGCCGCCTGCAGGCTGGCCCCGCCGACCAGAAGCCCATCGATATCGGGCTCGGCGAGCAGTTCGGCTGCGTTCTCGGCGGTCACGGAACCGCCGTATTGGATCCTGACGGATCGGGCCGCTTCGGCGCCGCCGATCTCACCGACGATCCCGCGCAGGAACCCAGCGGCGTCTTGGGCATCGACTGGCGTCGCGGCCCTGCCGGTGCCGATCGCCCAGATCGGTTCGTACGCGAGCACCAGCGACCCCAGCTGCTCGGGACTCAGTCCTGCAAGCGCCCCCCGGAGCTGGGCCTCGAGGCGAGCTTCGGTTCGGCCAGCGTCACGTTCCTCGGCTGACTCCCCGACGCAGCAGATGGGCGTCAGCTGATGACGCAACACAGCCACCAGCGTCGCCGCCACGACCTCGTCGGTCATGCCGAATAACCGGCGCCGCTCCGAGTGGCCCACGATCACGAACCGGACGCCGAGCCGCGCGAGCATGCGCGGGCTCACTTCGCCGGTGAAAGCCCCTGCATCCTCGGTGTGACAATGCTGGGCCCCGAGCATGACCGGAATTCCCTCCCCTTCCAACAGCACCTGCACGGTCCGAAGGTCCGTGAAGGGCGGGTGCACCGAGACGTCGACCAATGCGGCCTCCTCCCGCTTGAGCCTGAGGCCGAGGTCCCGTACGGCGTGGAGCGCCTCGATGTGGTCGTGGTGCATCTTCCAGTTTCCGCTGACGAGCGGACGCCGGGCCGTGCGCGAAGCACCCTGCTTTGCGCTCACCATCTGATGACGCAGGATCCATGGGCCATCGGCTCTCGTGGAGTCCGGTGGGCCTAGCGGGACGGGGCGTTCGGCGCTGCGCGCAACGCGGCAAGCCCTGGCAGATCGCCGCGCTCGATCAACACCAGCGACGCACCCCCACCAGTGGAGACGAAATCGACCCGATCCGCCAGGCCGAAATGGTCGAGCGCGCTCGTGCTGTCGCCACCACCGACAACGGTGAAACCTTGACACCCAGCAACCGCTTCAGCGACGCGTCGGGTGCCGCCCGCGAAGCGCTCGTCCTCGAACTTGCCAACGGGGCCGTTCCAGAAGACGGTTCCTGCCTGGCTGACCGCCCGGGCGAACGCCTCGGCGGTCTCCGGGCCGATGTCGAGTCCCTGCCAGCCGTCGGGAAGCGCGCGGCTCGCCACCACCTTGGTGTCCGCCACCGGGTGCAGACCAGAGGGCACGCGGTCCAAAAGACCGCCCGGCTCCAGTGCGACGACGTCGGTCGGCAGGAGGATCTCGGCACCGAGCTGGAGCAACGACCGGCACTCTTCCACCCGCTCCACGTCGACGATCGAGGACCCGACGTCGTAACCCATGGCGTACAGGAAGGTGAAGGCCATCGCACCGCCGACCGCGAGGACGTCGGCGTTCTGGGCCAGCGACCGAAGGACCCCGAGCTTGTCTGCGACCTTCGCCCCCCCGACGACGGCGACGAAGGGACGCGCGGGATCCTCGAGCAACCCGCCGATCACCTGGACCTCCTCGGCGAGGCGAAGCCCCGCGGCGCTCGGAAGGGTTCGCGGCGGTCCGACAATCGAGGCATGTGCACGGTGGGAGACGCCGAAGGCCTCGTTGACGTAGGCGTCGCAGCCCTCGACGAGCCGCTCGACGAAATGCGGGTCGTTCGCCTCCTCCCCGGGATCGAATCGGAGGTTCTCGAGCAGCTCGACCCCTGGGCAGAGCACGGCGAGCCGGTCTCGCACCGGTGCCATCGCCCAGCGCGCGTCGGCAGCCCCGTGTGGTCTCCCCAGGTGCGAGCAGACGCGCACGGTGGCCCCACGGGACTGGAGCCATTCCAGTGTCGGGAGCGCCGCGCGGAGCCGGAAGTCGTCCGCGACGACCAGGCGGCCCTCGCGTTCTTCAAGGGGCACGTTGAAGTCGGTCCGAACCAGGACCGTGCGCCCTCGGATCTCGGGGAGGTCCCCCAGCATGGGAACCCCCTGCAAGCTGGCCGGCCGACGCCCCTGGTTCATGCTGACCTCCCGACCAGTGCGGGCCTCCCGACCATTGCCGTCACGTCGACCAGTCGGTTCGAGTAACCCCATTCATTGTCGTACCACCCCTGGACCTTGACCATCGTGAGTCCCGGGCCCAAGGGCTGCACCATCGTCAGGGCGGAGTCGAAGATACACGACGCTGGGTTCCCCACGATGTCCGAAGACACCAGCGGTTCCTCCGAGTACTCAAGGATGCCCTTGAGGGGAGCGACGGAGGCTGCATGGGCGAAGGCGGCATTCACTTCCTCGACCCCTACCTCCGCGCGCACCGCGGCCGTGAAGTCAGTAATCGACCCATCGGGCACCGGCACCCGGAGCGACACGCCATCGAGGCGTCCACCCATCGAGGGCAGGACCATGCCCGTCGAACGCGCGGCGCCAGTCGTGGTGGGCACGATGTTGGTGGCAGCTGCACGAGCACGGCGGAGATCCGAGTGGGTCAGGTCCAGCAGGTTCTGGTCGTTGGTATAGGCATGGACGGTCGTCATCAACCCCCCCGCGATCCCGAAGGCGTCGTCGAGCACCTTGACCATCGGGACGAAACAGTTCGTCGTGCAGGAGGCGTTGGAAACCACGATGTGCGTCACCGGATCGAAGGTGTGGTCGTTGACGCCCATCACAAAGGTTGCATCCGCGTCCTTCGAGGGCGCCGAGATCACCACCCTCGAAGCGCCGGCCTCGAGGTGCGCCGCCGCGGCCGTCCGGCTGGTGAACCGACCGGTCGATTCGACCACGATCTCGACGCCCAGGTCCTTCCATGGCAGGGCGGCCGGGTCTCGCTCGGCAAGCACCCGGACCCGCCGATCACCGATCACCAGATCGGAGCCATCGATGCGCACGGGCTGGCGCAGGCGCCCGTGCGTGGAGTCGAACGCCAACAGATGTGCATTGGTCTCCGGCGAGGTGAGGTCGTTCACCGCGACGATCTCCAAGTCCGCATCCGCTGCGAGCGCAGCCCGGAGGAAGAGCCGGCCGATCCGGCCGAATCCGTTGATCCCGACACGTATGGTCATCCTGCTGCCCCTAAGCTCTGCTCAGCCAGTTCGGCGAGCGCACACGCCAGTTTGCCAGGATCATGCACCAAGCCGTTGGAACCGGCCAACCTGCGGTCGATGGCGGGCACCTCCAGGGCACCGAGCGGCAAGCCCGACGCGGTGTCCACCAGTACCACATCGACGGGAACGCCGTGGTCGGCGAGGGCGTTGACGTGCCGTGCTACGTCGTACCCCTCCGTCTCTGGCAGCTGGGGTCGCAGATTGCAGACGAACACCCGCTGTGCCCGTGCTGCCTCGATGGCAGCAGCCAGCGCCGGCACGGCGGCTGCCGCGAGCACGCTGGTGTAGAGCGAGCCCGGCCCGATGACGATCTGGTCCGCCTCCGCCACGGCGGCGAGGGCAGCCTCGGGAGGCGCCGCATCGGGCGGGTCCAGCGAAATGGTCCGAATCCCACCGCGCCGGGACACCGCGACTTGACCCGCGACCTCACCGCCGGCGGCGTCGGCCTTGAGGGTGACGGGCCGGGTCGTCGCGGGCAGCACACGGCCGACGGCACCCAGGAGCTCTGCCGCGGCATCGATCCCGCGCACGAGATCACCGGTCACGTCGACCAGGCCCGCGAGCACGAGGTTGCCGAGCGCGTGCCCGGCGAGCTCGCCCTCCTCGAAGCGACGCTCGAATGCCTCGGCGAGCACCGAGCCGCTCCGCGCCAGTGCCACCAGGCACTTGCGCATGTCACCCAAGGCAACCACGTCGAGGAGCTCACGAAGCCGTCCGCTGGAGCCGCCATCGTCGGCCACGGAGACCACCGCGGTCACCGACCGGGCGTACTGGCGGATGGCACGAAGGCTGACTGCCGTTCCATGACCCCCGCCGATGGCGACCACACGCGCAGCACCGAGAAACGGTGCCGCAGTGGCGGTCGAGGGGCTGGGTACGTCCGCTGGCGTGCCCAGCGTCGCCGCGCTCACCGATCGATGTCCCGGTGGAAGACGCTGGCCTTCACGCCAGTCGTGCCGAGCCGTTCGGCGAGTGCGTCCGCCAGCACCACTGACCGGTGGCGCCCACCGGTGCAGCCCAGGGCAACGGTCAGGTAGGACTTCCCCTCACGAACGAAACCCGGGATCAGCGTCGCAACCAAGTCGCCGACCTTGTCGAGGAACATCGTGGTCTCCGCCTGGCCGAGCACATAGGCCCGGACCCGCGGGTCGGTACCGCTTCGATCGCGTAACCCCTCGACCCAGTAGGGGTTGGGAAGGAATCGACAGTCGAACACCAGATCGACATCGAGGGGGATCCCGTACTTGTAGCCGAAGGACACAATCGAGGTTTGCAGCTGCGCGCCACTCTCGCTGGCGAAGAGTTCGAGCACCCGTGTGCGCAGCTGGTTCACATTGAGCTCGCCGGTGTCGATCAGGATGTCTGCCTCGGATCGGAGGCCCTCAAGCAGCCTCCGTTCGTCTGCGATCGCCTCCTCCACCCCTCGCCCGCCAACCGGGTGCCGCCGACGCGTCCCTTCGAACCGCCGCACGAGCACGTCGTCGGGCGCGTCGAGGAACAAGACGCGGACTCGGTGCCGACTCTGCCGAAGCGACGCGAGGGCAGGCCCGACCTCCTCGAGGCCGACTTGCTCGCTCCCGCCTCTGCCGATCACCAACGCGACCCGCTCGTTCTCGGACCCGGGCCTTCCGACCAGCTCGGCAACCTTTGTGATCAGCTCGACGGGAAGATTGTCGATGACGAACCACCCGGCATCCTCGAGGGTGGCCGCACAGGTCGACCGGCCCGCTCCCGACATACCCGTGACGACGAGGAACTCGCTCATCGGTGACTTGCCTCCGGTGTCACACCGTGGAGGCGCGCGAACAGCTCCTCTGCGACGCGCTCGGGCAACCAGGAGATCGCACGCAGTTGCTCCTCGGACAGCGCGGTCAGCGCCCGGACGCTTCCGACCTCTCTCAGCAAGCGGCGTCGACGGGCAGGACCGAGACCCGGAACCGTGTCGAGAACGCTCGCTTTCATCCGCGCACCCCGGCGATGGCGGTGGTACTCGACGGCGAAGCGATGCGCCTCGTCGCGCACCCGCTGCAGGAGGTAGAGGGCCTCGGAGCCTCGTGCGATCCGGATCGGATCGTGCGAACCAGGAACGAAGAGCTCTTCGAACTGCTTCGCCAGCGCAGCAATGCCGATCTCGTCGGTCAGACCGAAGCGCTCGAGCACGCGGGCACCGACCGCCAGCTGCCCCTTGCCGCCGTCGAGGAGCATGAGGTTCGGGGCGTAGGAGAACCGTCCGTGAGCACTGCGGCGCCGTCCGATCTCCTCGATGGGCACGTCATCGTCCACCGTGGCACCTCCGAAGCGTTGGTGTGCTTGTTCGCGCGCCACCTGCTGGGCCTCCCGGTCAGCGATGAGGTTGGCGATCCGGCGCGTGAGCACCTCTTCCATCGCGCCGTAGTCGTCGTTCCCCGCCACGGTCCGGACGCGGAAGCGACGATAGTCCGACTTCTTGGCCAGCCCGTCTTCGAAGACGACCATCGAGCCCACGTAGTCGGTGCCCTGCAGATGGCTCATGTCGAAGCACTCGATGCGCAATGGCGCCTGGGCCAGCCCCAGCTGCTGCTGGAGCTCGGTCAATGCGCGAGCGCGCGCGTTGTGGTCAGCGGCACGTCGGAGCCGATGCCGAGCCAGGTCCTCGGAAGCGTTGCGCGTCACCATCTCCTGGAGCGCCCGCTTGTCCCCCCGCTTGGGGACTGCCAGCCGTACCGGTCCACCCCGAAGGCTCGACAGCCATCGGGACATCGTCACCAGGTCCTCGGGCGCACGGGGGAGGAGCACTTGGCGGGGGACCTCGCGGCCGGGGCTGGTGTAAAGGTCCTGGAGCACCCGCTCCACAAAGGCGCCGGGGCTCAGGTCCTCCACCTTGTCGGCGACCAGGCCGCTTCGCCCGACGACGCGACCCCGGCGAACGTGGAACACCTGGATGGCCGCCTCGAGGTCGTCTTCGGCGATCCCGATCACGTCGAGGTCCTCGGGTCGCTCGAACACCATCTGCTGCGCCTCGATCGCCTTGTGGACCGCGGCCAGGCGGTCCCGAAGCCGCGCTGCCCGCTCGAACTCGAGCGCCTCTGCTGCACGGGTCATCTCTGCGCTCAGGCGAGACACCACAGCGGCGGTATCACCGCTGAGGAATCCCGTCAGCTCCTCGACCAGCTGCCGGTAGCGGTGCGGTTCCACTGCTCCGATGCACGGACCCGAACAACGCTCGATGTCGTAGAGCAGGCAGGGCCGTCCCAGGCGTTCGTGACGCCCGAACTTGGCATCCGAGCAGGTGCGGAGCGGGAAGCTGCGGATGAGCAGATCGAGGGTCTCTCGTAACGCCTTGGCGTGCCCGTACGGGCCGAAGTACCGAACGCCCTTTCGCTTGCGCCCGCGATAGACCAACGGCCGGGGCCACTGCTCCGAGACCGTCACTGCGAGCCATGGATAGCTCTTGTCGTCTTTGAGGCGAACATTGAAACGCGGTTGGTGACGCTGGATGAGGGAGTGCTCGAGGATCAAGGAGTCGACTTCGGTGGCGACGACCACCCACTCGACCCGCTGGGCCAACGCAACCATCTGTGCTGTCCGTGGCGACAGCGTCGCAGGATCGGCCCAGTACGCCGGCAAGCGATGCCGCAGCGACTTGGCCTTCCCGACGTAGAGAACCCGATCGTCGGCGTCATGGAACAGGTAACAGCCAGGGGCGTCGGGGATCGAGCCGGTCTCGGGACGAACCTGCATTGCTCCCACTCTCGCGCCCAGAAGCCCTCCTTCGAGCACCTGTCCCCGTCGGGCGATGACACCGAGCTGCCGCCGGCAGTGCCCTGCATCGGGTGGGGTCCTTTCGGGTCTTCGCAACGCGCGGTGCCCGGGCTACAATGAGGTCACGCCGGCCTGGTATTCCGGCGTACCACATGCTCCGAGGCCGACATCCCCGCGGATGGGCGACCAGGCTGTCCCCGCCGGCCCGATCGGAGCCGTCCCCAAAAGGGGGTACAGATGATCCGGCTGCAGAGTGTCCTGCCCTCCGAATACACCAGCGCGTCTGCCGACGAGCTGGCGGGTCGCATTGGCGCTGCCAAGGCAGCGCTGGGATCGAAGCTGCTGATCCTCGGCCACCACTACCAGCGCGACGAGGTGATGCGTTGGGCTGACGCCCGGGGCGACTCCTTCGGTCTCTCGAGGATCGCCGCAGCGCGCCGTGATGCGCGCTACATCGTCTTCTGCGGCGTGCACTTCATGGCCGAGGCCGCCGACATCTTGACGGCGGACGACCAGATCGTGCTCTTGCCCGATCTCAACGCCGGATGTTCGATGGCGGACATGGCAGACATCGACGCAGTCGAGGAAGCCTGGGAAGACCTCGGCGCGATCACCGACGTCGAGCGGGTCGTCCCCATCACCTACATGAACTCTTCAGCAGCCCTGAAGGCGTTCGTCGGCCGCCATGGCGGCTCTGTCTGCACCTCCTCCAACGCAAAGGCCGTGCTCACTTGGGCCCTTGGCCGACGCGCCACCGATGCGGACCGGGGGAATGCATCAGGACCGGGCAGCGCTGTGGGCCACGGAGACAAGGTGCTGTTCTTCCCCGACCAGCACCTTGGGCGCAACACCGGGTACGACCTCGGTTACGGACCCTCCGACATGGCCCTTTGGGACCCGCGCCGGGCACGAGGCGGCCTGAGCGAGGCGGAGATCAAGGCGGCCACGCTGCTTCTGTGGCGGGGTCACTGCTCCGTGCACCAGCGCTTCCGTCCGGAGCACATCCATGCGTTTCGCGCCGCGCACCCCTCAGGCACCGTCATCGTCCATCCCGAGTGCGCCCACGAGGTCGTCGAGCTCGCCGACCAGGTCGGATCGACCGACGCGATCATCAAGGCCGTCCGCCAAGCCCCTCCGGGTTCGGTGATCGGTGTCGGCACCGAAATCCACCTCGTCAAGCGTCTGGCCGACGAGCATCCTGACCGCACCGTGATCTGCCTCGACCCCTTGATCTGCCCGTGCTCGACGATGTTCCGCATCGATGCCGCACATCTGGCATGGGTGCTCGAGGGCCTGGTCGCCGGTGAGGTCCGGAACCGCATCACCGTCGACCCCGAGACGGCGCGCTGGGCCCGGGTCGCGCTCGAGCGGATGCTTGCGACCACCTAGCGAAGGGGGAACCATGGCCGGCACCATCACCATCTCGGCGTCCTTCGGAGCCGGCGGCAGCATCGTGGGGCGCCGAGTCGCCGAGCGTCTCGGTCTCCCGTTCTTCGACCGCGCGATCCCGGCCACCGTGGCCCAGCGGCTGGCGATCCCGATGGACGAGGCCGAGGCCCAGGACGAACGTGCTCCATCGGCCTGGCAGCGCCTTGCCCAGGCCTTCGCAAACGTTGCGACGCCCGTCGGACCGCAGCCGGTCCCTTCGGTGCCGGGAGCGCCCAGGAGCTTTCGCGAAGAGACCGAGCGCTTCCTGCGCCAGACCTGCGAGTCCACCGGGGGGGTCGTGTTGGGCCGTGCCGGGATGATCGTCCTGCGCGATCGCCCAGACGTCCTGCGCGTGCGCCTCGACGGTCCACCCGAAGCCCGCTTGGCGCAGTACCTGCGGTTCGAAGACGTCGACGAGCAGACCGCCCGTCAGCTCCAGCGTGACGTCGATCGTGCCCGAGAAGGGTACGTGCGCGTCTTCTACCACGCGCGCCAAAGCGACCCGCGCCTGTACCACCTGGTCATCGATAGCACAGCGGTGTCGCTCGCCACCTGCACCGACCTCATCGTCGAGGCCGCCCAGGACCTTTTGGCTCGGAGCCTGCTCAGCCAGAACGACTCCGCCGCCCCCTTGTGAGCGTCGAGCCCGATACCGGCCTCGTACCGTGCTCGAGCACGGTGCGCAGGACCTCACCGGTATAGCTCCCCTGGGTCTTGGCCACCTGCTCCGGCGTGCCCTCGGCGACCACGCGACCGCCCCGATCACCACCCTCTGGGCCCAGGTCCACGATCCAGTCGGCACACTTGATGACATCGAGGTTGTGCTCGATGACCACGACGGTATTCCCCTGGTCGACCAACCGCCCGAGCACCTCGAGCAGGCGGCGCACGTCCTCGAAGTGAAGGCCGGTGGTGGGTTCGTCGAGGATGTACAGCGTCTTGCCGGTCGCCCGCCGGCTGAGCTCCGTTGCGAGCTTCACCCGTTGCGCCTCGCCACCGGAAAGCGTCGGTGCTGGCTGACCGAGGCGGATATAGCCGAGCCCCACGTCGACCAAGGTCTGGAGGTGCCGAGCGATCACCGGTTGGTGCGCGAAGAACTCAAGGGCGTCCTCGCAAGAAAGGTCGAGGACGTCTGCGATGTTCTTCCCCCGAAAGGTGACCTCCAGGGTGTCGCGGTTGTAACGGGCCCCTCCACAGATCTCGCAGGGCACGTACACGTCGGGAAGGAAGTGCATCTCGATCTTGATGGTCCCGTCCCCCGCGCAGGCCTCGCAGCGACCACCGCGGACATTGAAGGAGAAGCGACCCGGTTGGTACCCGCGCACCTTGGCCTCGGGCGTCTGGCTGAAGAGGCGCCGGATGTGATCGAAGACCCCCGTGTAGGTTGCCGGGTTCGATCGGGGCGTCCGACCGATCGGCGCCTGGTCGACGTCGACGACCTTGTCAAGGTGCTCGACGCCGAGCACCTTGGCGTGCCGGCCGGGGAGGGCCTTGGCCCGATGCAACTGCTGGGCCAGGGCGCGCAACAAGATGTCGTTGACCAACGTCGACTTCCCAGACCCCGAAACACCGGTGACCGCGATGAAGCACCCCAAGGGGAATTCGACGTCGATGCCCGCCAGGTTGTGCTCTCGGGCGTCGACCACGGTCACGACGTCGCCGTTGCCACTGCGTCGCCGATCCGGTACCGGGATCTGCCGGAGGCCGGCAAGGTACTGGCCCGTGAGCGACTGGCGATTCTCGAGCAAACCACGCGGGCCATCCACCGGGCCGGCATGGATGATTCGCCCCCCGTGCTCGCCTGCGCCGGGGCCGATGTCGACCACGAAATCGGCCGTGCGGATCGTCTCCTCGTCGTGCTCGACCACGATCACCGTGTTGCCAAGGTCGCGCAGGCGCAGCAGGGTTCCGATCAGCCGCTGGTTGTCCCGCTGATGGAGGCCGATCGAGGGCTCGTCGAGGACGTAGAGCACCCCGACCAGGCCGCTGCCGATCTGGCTCGCCAGACGGATCCGTTGCGCTTCGCCGCCCGAGAGGGTCCCGGCCGAGCGCGCGAGCGATAGGTAGTCAAGTCCCACGTCGACGAGGAACTGCATCCGTTCATGGATCTCTTTGAGCACTCGGTCCGCAATGAGGTGGTCTCGCTCGCTGAGCTCGAGCCCGTCGATCGCTGCCAGGCAACCGCTAATCGACAGGCGGCACAGCTCGAAGATGTTCATCCCACCAACCGTCACCGCCAGCGATTCCGGCCGAAGGCGCGCTCCGCCACACGCAGGACAGTCGACCTCGCGCATGTACTGCTCGATCTGCTCACGAGACCAGTCCGACTCGGACTCGGCGTGGCGGCGTTGCAGCCACGGCACGACACCCTCGAAGTGCGCGAGGTACGAGCGGCTGCGACCGAAGCGATTCCGGTACCGCACGTGGACCTGGCGCGCTCCTGTTCCATACAGGAGCATCGTTCGATCCTTCGCTCGAAGCTTTCGCCACGGGGTCGACGTCGAGAACCCTCCCAGTTCCGCCACCCCGCGGAGCAAACCGGCGAAGTACTCGGTCCGCCCGCCTGCCCACGGTGCAATCGCACCCTCGTCGAGCGACAGCGAAGGATCCGGCACCACGAGCTCAGGGTCGACCTCAAAGCGCGTCCCCAGCCCCGCGCACGTCGAGCAGGCCCCGTAGGGCGAGTTGAAGGAGAAGTTGCGAGGTGCGGGCTCCTCGAAACTCAGCCCGCAGGAGGTGCACGCAAGGTGCTGACTGAAGGTGATCGTTTCCGACAGACCGCCCTCTTGCTCGTGGACCAGGACCTCGGCCGTCCCCCCGGTCAGGGACAGCGCGGTCTCGATCGACTCCGTCAGCCGCTCCCGGATGCCTTCGCGGCGGACGAGGCGGTCGACCACGATCTCGATCGTGTGCTGCTCGTAGCGCGCGAGCTCGAGCGCCTGGCGATTCGCCAGTTCAACGGGAACGCCGTCGATGCGCGCCCGAGCGAACCCCTGCTTGGCAAAGTCCTCGAGCAGTGCCGAGTACTCGCCCTTGCGCCCCCGCACCACCGGCGCGAGCACCTCGAAGCGGGCACCGTCGGGGAGCTCCCAGACACGATCAACGATCTGCTGGGGCGTCTGGCGCGCGACCGGGCGACCGCACTTGGGGCAATGCGGTTTCCCGATGCGAGCGTAGAGCAGCCGAAGGTAGTCGTAGACCTCGGTGATGGTCCCCACGGTGGAGCGAGGGTTGTGCGAGGCGGACTTCTGGTCGATCGAAATGGCCGGAGACAACCCCTCGATGAAATCCACGTCGGGCTTGTCCATCTGGCCGAGGAACTGGCGTGCATAGGCAGAGAGTGACTCGACATAGCGCCGTTGACCCTCGGCATAGATGGTGTCGAAGGCCAATGAGGACTTTCCCGAGCCTGACAGCCCTGTGAAGACGATGAGGCGATCCCGGGGCAACTCGAGCGAGACGTCCTTGAGATTGTGCTCGCGCGCGCCGCGGATGACGAGACGGGAGGCCACGTCAGTGGATCCGCTGAGCGCTGCTGAGCGAACGGGCCCGTCCCGAGGACCCCTGCGCGGTTCCGGCCGCCGCGACGGGGTCGCCAGCAACAGAAGCCCGAAGGTCGAGCAATTCGTCTCGCAGGAGCGCAGCCTCCTCGAATCGCAGCTCGGCTGCGGCTCGTCGCATCTCGGCTTCGATCTCGGCGATCAGGACGTGGAGCTCCCCGGGACGACCGGCTGCCTCGGAGCGATCGCCACCGGGCGCGTCGGTCGCCGGTGATGCGCGCTCGGGGCGCAACAGCCCGGCACGGGCGCGCTGAGCCCTCGTGCCCTGGCGCGATCGTGGACCGGCGTGGCTCCGCCGGACGCGCTCGCCCCCGTCCCCCTTGCTGCGCAGGCGTTCGAGGATGTCGGTAACCGCCTTGCGGATCGTCTGCGGATCGATTCCGTGCTCGGCGTTGTAGGCCATCTGTCGCTGACGTCGCTGCTGGGTGATCGACACGGCCTCGCGCATGGAATCGGTGATGGTGTCGGCGTAGAGGACCACCCGGCCGTCGACGTTGCGCGAGGCACGCCCCATGGTCTGGATGAGCGACGACGCCGACCGGAGGAACCCTTCCTTGTCGGCATCGAGGATCGCCACCAGTGAGACCTCGGGGAGGTCCAGGCCCTCGCGCAGCAGGTTGATGCCGACCACGACGTCGACCTCGCCCAGGCGCAGCTGGCGGAGCACCTCTACCCGCGTGATCGTGTCGATGTCCGAGTGCAGGTACTGCACGCGCACGCCGGCATCGGCGAGGTAGTCGGTGAGGTCCTCGGCCATCTTCTTGGTCAAGGTGGTCACGAGGGTCCGTCCACCCTTGGCCGCGACGTCCTCGATCCGTGCCATCAGGTCGTCGATCTGACCCTTCGTCGGACGGATCACCACCTCGGGATCGACCAAACCGGTTGGCCGGATCACCTGTTCCACCACCTGGGAGGAGACCTCCAGCTCGTACGGACCTGGCGTCGCGGAAACGAAGATGCACTGGGGCACCCGAGCGATGAACTCATCGAAGCGCAGTGGCCGGTTGTCGAGGGCGGAGGGCAGCCGG
>JAJPJV010000037.1 GCA_021324045.1 Actinomycetota bacterium
CCCTGGAACGCGCTCGAACCGCAAACCCACGGCTGCTTCTGCGCAATCGTCACTCGAAGCGTCCGGCATCCCCCGGCCCGTCGCTACGCGGTGGATCGAGGCTAAGTGCGGGGAGCATCGCACGTCGCAGCGGGCCGCGGGCCCGCTGTCCGCCCCGAGTTGAGAGCGCCGTTCGGTTCGAACCCGCGGCCGAGCTCAGCGCGCCGAGCGCTGCTCGATCGCCCGAGCCCCTCCGGAGGAATCGAAGTCGTACGCCGTCTCCTCGTGCAGGCTCAGGTCGAGCCCAACGATCTCGTCCTCCTCGCTCACCCGAAGACCGACCGTCCGCCGGAGGGCGTACGCGATGCCCGCGGTCACCGCGAACGAGTACGCGCCGACGCAGACCACGGCGAGCGCCTCGTGACCGAGGAGACCAGGCCCGCCCCCGTAGAACAGGCCGTTTCGTCCGAGGGCCGAGGCGGTCCCGAAGAACCCGACGAGCAAGGTGCCCACGAGCCCGGCGACGCCGTGGACGGCGAGGACGTCGAGGGAATCATCGAGACGCAGGCGGAACTTCAACCGCACGGCAAGCGAAGCGACGACGCCGGCAATCACTCCGATGACCGTGGCCCCGAGGGTATTGACAAACCCACAGGCCGGCGTGATGGCAACGGCACCTGCGATGGCCCCGCTCACCGCTCCGAGCGTGGTGGGCTTGCCGGTCCGCAACTTCTCGACCGCGATCCAAGCCAGCAGCGCGGCAGCGATCGCGGTGTTGGTGTTGACGAACGCCACGCCCGCCCCGCTCGCCTTCAGGGCCGATCCCGCGTTGAACCCGAACCACCCGAACCACAGGATGCCCCCACCGACGACGGTGAGCGGAACGTTGTGCGGCCGCATGAGCGAATGGGGCCAGCCTCGGCGGCGACCGGCAACCAACGCCAGGGCGGCACCGGCCATCCCTGCGTTGAGCTCGACGACGGTGCCGCCGGCGAAATCCTCGGTTCCACGCCGGGCAAGCCATCCTTGTGGGGAAAAGACCCAGTGGGCGATGGGTGCGTAGACCAACACGGACCACGCGACGATGAACGCGAGGAAGGTCCCGAACTTCATACGGTCGGCCGAGGATCCCGTGAGCAGCGCCGGGGTGATGATCGCGAACATCATCTGGAAGATGACGAAGGCCACCGGAGGGATGCTCTGGGCCTTGTTCCCCGTGTACCCCGGCACTGCCTGGTGCAGGTGGGCAAGACCAGCGAAGTGCAGGGTGCCGATGAGCCCGACGCCACCCCAGTCCGGGCCGAACGCCAGGCTGTAGGTCACCCAGACCCACAGGAGGCTGACGACGGCCATCACCCCGAAGTTCTGCATGAGCATGGCCAAGACGTTCTTCCGGCGGACCATCCCGCCGTAGAAGACGGCCAGCCCTGGTGTCATGAAGAGCACGAGTGCAGCACTAAGGAGGACCCACGCCGTATCACCCGAGTTGTCGTGCACCTCTCAGCCTCCGTCGAACGAGCTGCCCGAAGCTATCCGAAACGGCTGATCCTGCGGTTTGGCCGGCAGGAGGCCAACCAGCCACCATGGAAGGGTTCGTCAGGCCACGGGCCCGATGGCTACCCTCCCCCAGGACATCGGAAACGAATGCGACCGGAGGGACCTCCGAGCCTGCATCCGACCCGAAGGGCCTGGTGGGCACACGGACAGAGAGGGCCTCCGGACAGGGGTGATGCTCGAAGATGGGACGCGTGCCAGAAGAATCGCCTGAGCCCAGCATGCTGGGGGAATTGCCGGGCATCTTGGACCTCGAGGCGGTGGGCGAGGATGCCTGGCGGGGATGGACCCCTCCGGGCACCGGGCGAAGCGACATCTTCGGCGGCCAGGTGGCCTCACAGGCGCTGCGGGCCGCTGGCTTCACCGTCCCACCCGACCGTCTGCCGAACTCGGTCCACGGCTATTTCCTCCGGCGTGGGCAGGCCTCGGCGCCCCTCGAGTTCTTCGTCGAGCGCCTCCGATCCGGGAGGACCTACACCGCCCGAAGGGTCGACGTACGCCAGGACGGCAAGACGATCTTCGCCATGCTGGCGTCCTTTCACACCGAAGAGCCCAGTCGGGAGTTCGATCACCCGATGCCCGACGGCGTGCCCGACCCCGACGAGCTGCCCGCCTCCGACGACGCGAACCCCTGGCACCGGTCGTTCGAGGTTCGCCGGGTCCGCGTCGAAGGACCAATCGTGCGGTGGTGGGGCCGAGTGCCCGAGGCGTTGCCCCCGGATGCCCTGTTGCACTCCTGCGCGTTGCTGTACGCGTCGGACATGAGAGCAGGAGGAGCCGCGATGGCCGCCATCGGATACGGCCACCTCGACCGTCTTGAGTCCGTTGCCCCGGGTCATCCCCGGGGCAACTTCGGAAGCCTGGATCATGCCGTATGGTTCCACCGTGCTCCGGACGTCAACCGGTGGTTCTTCTGCGACGTCACCCCGCTCACGGTGCGCGACTCGAGAGGGCTGGTGGTCGGGCGGATGTTCGACCGGGAGGGGCAACACCTGGCCACCTTCACCCAGGAGATGTTCTTGAAGGGTCCCGACGGGCCTCCCGGCGCGGCGGGAGGCCCGCAGACACCATGAGCGGCACGCCACGACGAGCGACCACCCGCTGCTCGCGGGAGCCCGGAGCGAGCCTGTGATCAGCCTGGCATCCGCGAGGGATCCCTGCCGGCAGCGATCCAGAACAGGCCACCGTCGGCGACCAGGGTCTGCCCGGTCACGTAACTCGAGAGGTTGGAGACCAAGAAGACCAGGGGCCCCGCTTGCTCCGCCGGCGTGCAGTAGCGCGGGAGCGGGCGGAGGGGCTGTGGCAGGCTCGTCGGATCGACGCCACGCTCAGCCATCCCTGCGACGATCCGCGGCGTGAGCACCGCATCGGGCGCCACGGCATTGACCCTGATCCCGTAGGGACCCCACTCGTAGGCCATGGTCTTGACGAGTGACACCAGCCCGGCCTTCGCCACCCCATAGGCCGGATGGTTGGTCGCAGCGTAGAAGGCGTCGACAGAGGCGACGACCGCGATACGGCCGTGCACCCCGGCTGCGATCATCCGCTTCGCCACCGCTCGCGAGACGTAGAGGTGATGGCGCAAGTTCTGGTTGAGGTCGTGGTCCCAGGTCTCGTCGTCGATCTCCATGACGCTCGTCCATGACGCCATGCCGATCATGTTGATGAGGATCTCCAAGCGGTCCTCGGCGAAGGCTTCCGCTTCGTCGACCATCCGGGCGACGTCACCGGGAACGCGGACGTCGCCTTGGATCGCCACGGATCGAACGCCGAGGTCGGCAACCTCCTTTGCTACAGAGACGGCCCGCGAGCCGATGATGTCCGCCACGGCGACATGCGCGCCGGCGCGAGCTAGGAGCAGTGCCGATTCCCGACCGATGCCCAACCCTCCGCCCATCACGAGCGCGAACTGCCCGGCGATGCCCAAGAGGTCTTCCATGATTTCTCCTTTTTCTCCTTTCCACAATGGGCGACGACGACTCGCACTCGACCGACCCATCCCTTCGCGCGACCGGAGGCCTGCCCGCGGCCATGACCTCGACCAGCCCAGGATCACACCATCGAAGAACTCCTCTCGATGCGCCTGGGACCCAGGACGGGGGAATGGAGACGGTCACCGCTGGGTCGCGCGTGGCTCGACCTGAACACATCACGGCGACCGGGAGCGCTCCGCCCGACCGACGCCGACGATGACCTCGCCGGCCTTCATAATCTCGCCACGGTTGGCGACCGTTCGGACCGTGCCCTCGATTCGCCAAGAACGGACCCGTCAGCGTGACGACGCGTGGGTCCATCGACGTGGACGTGGCTCCAGTGTTGCCACTGCCGCGACCGCCTCCAGCAAGAACGTCGGGGAACGACGGGTCCGAAGCATGAGCGGCGGAGTCGAGTAGGGCGGACAGCGGATCACCACGAGACTCGCTGGCACCATGGATCCTGGACAACCACCATCGACGCCGTCATGATCCCATCCGCTCCATTCGCTCATCGGTTCAATGCCAACGCATCGTCGCCTCCGAGGTGGGGCACTTTCCGGCCGGTTGCCCGAACCGACCGCTGCGTTCCGTGGCACCGACCTTTCGACATGGCGATGCCCGTCGACGCTTCGGAGCGAGACGGGATGCAGAAGAGCCACCGTGGCACTGCCCTCAGCGCGCGATCTGGGTCTGCTTCTCGCGCCGTTCGAGCTCTGGGATCACAGACTGCCCGCGGAGCTCCGAGCAGTTGTGCCGCCTGGGACCGGTGACCGAACTGGGTGTGACAAAGCAGGTGATCGAACCCGGTTTGTTCGTAGCGGATCATCTGCTCGACGACGTGATCGGGATCTCCGAGGATGGTCATGTCTGCTTCCTGGTAGGGCTTGGGGTTGAATCCCCCTTCGCTCCGTTCCTTGAGCACCGGGGACGCCGCTTTCTGCTCTTCGGGGAAGTCGGTCAACTTCCAGCGCAGAAGGAACTCGGCGAGTTCGACATACCACCAGTCGACGGCCTCCCAGATCCCGTGAGCCTCGGCCTTCGCAATGGTGTCCGCACAATCGACAAGCGTGGAGGCAGCTGTCTTCTTCGTCGTGACCGACGTGAGGGGCTTGGCGTTTGCAGGGGCGGCATGGTAGGTCGCAAGGTCATTGGCCAGTGCCTCGAGGGGGTCGACGACAACACCCCGAACCCCAACGAGCCAGCCAGTTCCACGCTGCCAGGGCTCGAGGCCGCCATCCACGCCGGAGGGTGGGGTCTTGGAAGGGCCGAGGCGTGACGAGCCGGGGAAGGAAGTCGCAGAACTCGCTGTGTTCCTCGGAGAGCTCCTCTCCCGAACGACGTCGAACCCCGTCGCATCCGCCAGGCGAACCTGCTCGAGGGTCTCTGCGTACCGCTGTTGCTCGACCGCTCGCTGGCCATAAGGGTGCGGCTTCGGCCAGGGATACGGGGCATCGATTCTCGTAGAGCAGGTCGAGCTTCACAATCCCCCTTGGGTTCGTACATATGAACGAACTGTTCACGTCATGCCCGATCGGCAACGGAGCCCTTGCGCATCGAGCACACAAAGGCCGGCGGGGAACCGACGTCACCCTCGAGTGCGTGTCCCCAGGCGCGCGAGGATCAGACCGTGAAATTCTCCACGAGCTTGCCCGGAATCACGCGTTACCCACCGATCACCCAGGACTGGGAAGCCAACATGTGCGCGCAGGATTTCCAGCTCGTCGCACGAACCGCAGACGAACTCGGTTTCGACTCGATCAGCGTCCCTGAGCACATTGCGCTCCCGCTGGAGATGGTCGAGCTCATGGGGCCGTTCTGGACGCACGCCATGACCGCGATGGCCTTCGTCGCAGGCGCGACCACAAAAGTGATCGTCGACTCGAGCGTGATCGTCCTCCCCTACCACCATCCATTGGTGCTCGCGAAGGCCGTGTCGACGCTGGACCTTCTTTCCGGGGGACGAGTCCGGCTTTCCATCGGGGTCGGCCATGCCGAACGCGAATTCGCTGCCCTCGGAGTCCCCTTCCACCAACGGGGTCGGATCACCGACGAGTACCTCGCAGCAATGATCGAGTTGTGGACGGCGGACGAACCGGAATTCCATGGCCGCTACGTCGACTTCGAACAGATCGCGTTCGAGCCGAAGCCAGTGCAAAAGCCGCACCCGCCGATCTGGATTGGAGGAAACTCCCGGGCAGCCATGCGGCGCGCCGCGCGTCATGACGGCTGGTTCCCGTGGCTGATCACCGTGGATCAACTGCCTTCGTGCCTGGAGTACATCCACTCGTTGCCCGAGTTCCAGGGACGGACGCGACCGTTCGATATTGCGATGGCCGTCGCCACCCCGTCGGTGTCCGAGGACCACCGACCCCTTGACGGTCGCACCGGGCGCATGGTCGCACCAGAAGGAAAGCAGGCGATCATCGACGCGATCGGCCGTCTCCAAGAACTCGGCGTCACCTCGACGAGCGTCCCCACTGCGGCGCCAGCATCGCTCACGGAGTATCTCGAGAACCTGCACTGGGTCGCCGAAGAGATCATGCCGGCCTTCCGGTGAGAAAGGCACTCCTCTGTTCAGCCCTGGCGCGTCCACAACGTGGCCATCCCCGCTTGCAGCGCACGCGAAACGAGCTCGACGCGGGGTCCGGTCGGACTGCGGTAGTAGCCCCACATCGGCACGCCGTCAGGGCCAAGGCCCGACGCCTCGTGGAGGAAGCCGCGCGCCTCGAGCTGCGCGGCGTCGGTCGTGACGTCGTCGGACCAGTAGCCGATGTGGTGGACGCCCGAGCCTGGCGCAGGCTTCCAGACGGTGCCTTCGATCTGCTGGACGAGCTCGACCCGAGGCTCCGAAACCGAGTAGACGAGGCGGAGGTTCACCTCTTCGGTCCCAGATCCTAGGCGAACCATCACATTGGTACTCATCTCCGTGCCCCACACGTAACCGAAGAGGTCGGAAAGTTGGGTCTTGGCGGCGTCGATGTCCTCGACGACGATCCCAACGTGGTATTGATCCTCTGCTCTCACGGGCCTGCTCCTTGTTGAGTGCCGGTTGTGCCTCGCCATCTTGGCGAGCACAGCTCCGATCGTCCATCTCCAATCCCAGCGGCACCGCCAGCGCACTACCCTCGCGCTGGCCAATGACCCAAACGCCGGATCCGCGCAGCGCCATCGGGCGGGAGAGGAAAGAAGCGCCATGCCCAGGATTGCAGACCTCAGCGCCCCACTCGCGCGATCGAGCGGCAAGGAACTGGACGAGCGCTCCCTGGCCTCGACCTGCGCCAGCACCGGGCACCGTCGGTCCGACCACCGTGCCACAGGGAGGAACCCGCGACGGGCCGGTTGGAAGCCGGCTCTTCGACGCGCCGCGGCAGCCTTCCGGTGACCGAGGACCGCGCCTACGAGGAGAACTCGCACCTGCCACTGAGCCCATTCCTGTGAGCCTGTTCGTGACCATCGGCACGCTGTCGCTCTTCGGTCCGCTCTGCATCGACATGTACATCCCGGCGCTGCCCACCTTGACCGCGGACCTCCATGCCAGCGCGTCGTCTATCCAGCTCTCGCTTACCGCGTGTCTCGTCGGTCTCGGGGTCGGCCAACTCATGATCGGTCCGCTCAGCGACCGCTTCGGTCGTCGACCACCGTTGCTCGCAGGTCTTGTCTTGTTCTGCGTTGCCTCCGGCGCATGCGCCTCATCGGGCACCCCGATCTCGCTGGCCGTTTCCCGGTTCTTCGAGGGGCTCGGGGGGGCCGCCGGAACGGTGATCTCCAGGGCCATCGTGCGCGATCTCTACGCCGGGCCCGCAGCTGCCCGGCTCTTCTCCATGCTGATGCTGGTGACCGGTGCCGGCCCGATCTTTGCTCCGCAAATCGGCGCCGGCCTTCTCCACATCACCTCGTGGCGAGGGGTCTTCATCGCGCTCGCCCTCGCCGGCGGCGGGATTCTCGCGGCCGCAGCCCTCTGGTTGCCAGAGACCTTGCCCTCGGACCGGCGCTCGGCAGGGTCCTTGAGGCACACCATGAAGACGATGGAGGTCGTGGTGACCAACCGTGTGTTCTACGCGAATGCCTTGGCGTGCGCCTTCGGGGTCGGGACGATCTTTGCGTACATCTCGGGGTCGTCCTTCGTCCTCCAGAACGTCTACCACTTCTCTGCGCAGACCTTCAGCCTCTTCTTCGGCTTGAACGGGTGCGGACTCGTCATCGGGGCTCAGATCAACGGACGCGTCGTCGGCCGCTATGGGTCGCACCGATTGCTCACCGCATCATTGGTATCGATGACCACTGCGAGCACGGCGCTGCTGATCGGCATCTCGTTGCATGTCGCCTTGGCCGGCGTGTTGGCGTGCCTGTTCGCCATCGTCTTCAGCATGGGCTTCCTCACACCGAACGCGATGGCGCTCGCCCTCAACGACTTCCCCTCGGCAGCCGGGAGTGCGGCTGCGTTGATCGGCGTGTTGCAATTCGGCATCGGGGCACTCGTGGCACCGCTCGTCGGCATCGGTGGCAACCATGATGCGGTGCCGATGGCGACTGTGATGGTGGCGATGGCCTTCTCAGCGATCACGTTGCGCCTCCTGCTGAGCCGGGGAGCACGCGGATCGCCGATCACAGTCGAGGCCTAGGGACCGAGACCACCCAGGCCGGGTCGCCTCGGACCACGGCTGATGCCCGGCGCTGCCGCAATCCGCTTGCCCGAACCAGACCCCGCCAGGACCCGAGGGGATCACCGAGGCGCCGGCGAGGCGCCTCGGCCCCGGGCGGCGAGCCCAGCCTCCAGCAGTTCCCGGGCCCGCACGAGGTCCTCTTTTCGCGGCCCGTTGCCAGCGCCGGGCGTCTCGAGCACCGCCGGGAGGTCTTGGAGCGCAGGATGGCCGAGCAACGCCCGGAAAGGACCAGGACCGATGGCCCCTTCCCCAAGGTTCTCGTGGCGGTCACGCTGGGCCCCGAGGGGAACCTTCGAGTCGTTGAGGTGCAGGCAGCGCAGCCGCTCGAGCCCGATGGCGTCGGCAATGCCGGCAACGAGCGCATCGGCTTCGGCGATCGTCGCAAAGGACGTTCCCGACGCCCACAGGTGTTGCGTGTCGAGGCAGACCCCGACGCGGCGATCACCGCCGGTCGCGTCGATCAGGGCGCGAAGCTCAGCGAGGCTCCGGCCCACCGTCCCTCCAGATCCCGCCGTGTTCTCGAAGAGCAAGTCGCACGTCGTCCCCGCGAGGTTGACCGCCTCTTCGAGCGCAGCGACCACCGTCTTGGCGATCCGCAGCGTGGCGGTGCCGGCATCGGTGCCCCGGTGACTCCCCGGATGCAGCACTAGGGCGAACGCCCCGAGCGCGGTTGCTGCCCGCAAGTTGGCGACCAGCGAGCCGAAGGATCGAGCTCGGGTCGTCGCATCGGTGCTGATCACGTTGATGAGGTACGGGGCGTGGCACACCGTGGCCGAGACGACATCGCTGGCGTCCATCGCCGCCCGATAGGCCTCGAAGAGACCAGCGCCGCGCTCGGGCATCCGCCACTGGCGATTGCTCTGGACGAAGAGCTGGACGACCTCGGCCCCCATCTCCTCCGCCCGCCTCAGTGCGGCGAGGAATCCCCCCGTCTGGCGAACCTGGGCACCGAGACGCACCTTGGCGACGGTAGCGTTCGGGACGTCGCACAGGGACCGGGGAGTGCTGCAACCTCGGGGCTCATGCCCCCATCATCGACGCCGCTTGGGCGATCAACTCCCTGCACACGCTCGGGGGGAACGGGTCGGGAGCTCCCGGGTTCCGACGGCGGGCCAATTTGGCGATGAGCGCCATGGCCGCCCCCTCCTTGAAGCGCGTGAGCGCATCGAACCACTCGAGGTCCTTGGTGGCCTCGCCGACCGCACGCTCGTAGTAGGAGAGCAGCTCGCTGCGTGCGGGCATGCCCGACGCGACTCCATGACGGGCGCTGGGATGGTCCGCCTCGTCGGTGAAGAACAGCATCCAGGAGAGGTCGATCCGTGGGTCAGAAACGGTCCAGAGCTCCCAGTCGATGACGCCCCTGACGACGACGCCATCACAGAGCATGTTCCCGAGACGGTAATCGCCATGGACGACGCTGGGGCCAAGGAGATCGGGCGCTGCGGAAAGTAAGGCCTCCGCCGCGCCCTGGTAGCCCTCGCGCAGCTCGTCGGGCACCGTCTCCAAGGTTCGTACCCACCGACGCACCTCGTCGGCAGGCGTGGTCACCGGCTCGTCGTCGAGTCCCAGGGACTCGACCGCCGTGGTGCGCATGACGACGAGGATGTCCATCGCGGCGAAGGCGCGGGCTCGGGCGATCTCGGGTGGCACCGGGTTGGTCGGCGCCACGAGCAACGGCTCGACGCACTCCCCCGACAAAAACGGCGTCGCGAAGAACGGCGGGATTGCCGGTGGATTACCGGGGTCGCTGAACAACACCTGGGGCACCGCGATGCCCGGGACCCGGCTCAGCGCGTCGATGCAGCGTGCCTGGCGTAGCACGTCGCGATTTCGCTTCGGTTCGAGCCCCGGTGGCGCCACTTTCAACACCACCCGGTCGACGCCGTTCGCCCCACCGCGGACCCTCGCCGTGTAGACGATGCTGACCGTGCCGCCCGGGAGGAAGGTGACCTCGTCCAGCTCGCATCCCGGCGACCACTGCTGAGCCGCCGCGTTGGCGCGGGCGGCGAGGTCTACCAGATCCACTGCATTACTCATCGACTCTCCTATGGCACGACAACCACACGGAACACGCCCTTGGACCGGTCCTTGGCGACGCGGAACGCCTCGGGGGCGTCTTCGATCGGGAACCGGTGCGTGACCAGCATCCGCACCAGATCGGGACGCGACGCCAGCATCTCGGCCGACTCGGCGAACTCGCGGCGACCGTGGTGGCCGCAATACCCGAGCGATGGCCGGAGGGCAACCTCTTTCATGAACGCTTGTTGCATCGGCCAGGTGATGGCGCCGTAGACGCCAAGGTGGACGACGGTCCCGCCCGGGCGCGCGAGCTCGACCGCTCGATGCAGGGCGCTCTCGCTCCCCCCGGTCTCGACGACCACGTCATAGTCGCCGGTCGGCGTGCCCACGCCGAGCCGCTCCCGGGCCTCGTGCTGGTGCGGGTGCCGCGCCTCCACGGCGACCTCGGGGGCATCCATCGCTTGGGCGGAGGCGGCCGTCAGGATCCCGATCGCCCCGGCACCCACGACGGCCACACGGGTGCCGGGTCCGACTGCCCCCATGTGGCAGGCGTGGCGCGCCACCGACGCCGGTTCGACGAGGAAGGCGTCCGCGACGTCGAGGCCCTCGGGCAACGGCACCAATGCACGACGCGGCGCTCGGAACCACTCGCACATGCCGCCGGGGTCCGTCATGCCGAGGCCTTGCACGCCACGGTGGCAGCGGTTGTAGTTGCCCTGCTCGCACGCTGCGCACGCGCCGCATCCGAAGATCGCCTCGACGGCGACCGCAGTCCCGTCCTCGAGGGTCCCGGCAAACTCGTGACCGGCGATCTGGGTGCTGCCGTAGTCCAGATAGTTGAGGTCGGACGCACAGATCCCGGTCGCTGCCACGCGGATGAGCTCGCCATCGCCCTGGGGCTCGTCGACCTCGACCACCTCGACCGTCGGGGGCGCGTTGCGTACCGCTCTCATCGACCTCAGTCCCCGCTTGGACGCCCGAGCTGGCCGTCCACGAGCACCGAGCGGTGGGCGATCCGCCAGGTGTCCCCGTCACGCACGATCCGGTCGATGTAACGACCCCAGTTGGCCAGGCCCCAGTGACGGAGCAACTGCCAGTACGACGTTGCGACGAAGGCATCGCCATCGGTGTCGACGAGGGTGTTGGTGACGACGTGCTTCGTGCGTTCGCCCTCTGCGGGCATGGCAGTCGTGCCGCCGAAGAACTCGCGGATCGCCTCACGACCTTGCACTCTTCGCCCGCCAACGGCAAGGACTGCATCCGCGGTGAAGTGGTCGACGAGGCTCCCGACGTCAGGTCGGTCGGCGCAACGGGCGACCCGCAACACCAGCTGTTCGATTTCCCATCGATCTCCCACGAGCGCTCCTGTCGGTCAGCGTCCATCGGGCCGGAGGGCTTCCCCCCGAACGGCAGCCGTGCAGAACTGGACCAGGTGAGCGATGTCCGTCTCGCTCGGGGGGGCGCAGCGCCAGAGGAACTCCCCCATGCGGCCCATGACCGCCTGGCAGATGACGGCAGCATCGCGTTCGGGGTCGGCGCTGCCGAGCTCGCGCACCGGCTCCACGATGAGCTCGGCGAGCGGCCGGTACGTCGTCAGTGCTTCGCGGCGAAAGCGGTCACCGACGCGACCGCCGTTCCAGACCACGGCCCGGGTCGAGTGGGCCACTTCGGGGTCCGCTGCCTGCGCCATGATTCCTTCGATCCAGCGCGCCAGCCTCGCTTGCGCTCCACGTTCCTTGCTCATCTGGTGACGCAAGTAGCTCACGAGGCGTTGGGCACCTGCCTCCACGATGGCCGACACGAGGTCTTCCTTGGAGGCGAAGTGACGATAGAACGCGTCCCTCGAGAGACCGGCGGCTTCGACGATGTCCGAGACCCGTGGGCTTCGGTCGGTGCCGCACTGGCGCATGACCTCGAGCCCGGCCTCAAGGAGCCGGCGCACCTCGTCGGCGTACACCGCTTGGCGCTTGGCCAGCGCCCGCTGCGTTGTCCGAACCACCACGGCGTCTTCAACCTCGATGACATCGAGGCCACTGGCGATCGGCGCATCAAGACTTGCGTTCTGGCTCATCCAACTGGCATTCTGACACATAGAGCGGGCCCGCGCCAGGATCCCGGCCGGACACCGTGGGGCCACCCGCCCGAAGGCGAGCGTGGCGCATCGGGAGAAAGGAGTTGCCCGGATGTGGGACTTCACCACCGAACCGGAGTTCCAGGAGAAGCTGGACTGGGCGGACCAGTTCGTGCGGGAGAACGTGGAACCGCTGGACCTGCTGTACCCGAAGCTCATCTTCGACCCCCTCGAAGAGCCGCTGCGCAGCCTCGTCAACCAGCTCAAGGCAGAGGTGAAGGCCCATGACCTGTGGGCGGCCCACCTCGATCCCGAGCTCGGCGGGAAGGGCTACGGCCAGCTGAAGCTCGCCCTGTTGAACGAAATCCTCGGGCGCTCGCCATGGGCGCCCATCGTGTTCGGTTGCGCCGCGCCCGATACGGGCAACGCCGAGATCATCGCCGCGTACGGCACTCCTGAGCAGAAGGCCAAGTACCTCCAGCCCTTGCTGGAAGGTGAGGCCTTCTCCTGCTACTCGATGACCGAGCCCCAGGGCGGGTCCGACCCAAAGCAGTTCCGCTGCCGGGCGGTCCGCGACGGTGACGAATGGGTGATCAACGGCGAGAAATTCTTCTCCTCGAACCTGCGAACGGCGCAGTTCCTGATCGTCATGGCGGTCACCAACCCCGACGTGTCCCCGTACAAGGGGATGTCCATGTTCCTCGTGCCACGCGACACGCCGGGCATCCATGTCCTGCACCACCTAGGCCTCGGCTCGGAGGGCTGGCACGAAGGTCACCACGCCCATGTCCGCTACGAGAACGTGCGGGTCCCGAACGAGAACCTGCTCGGTGGAGAGGGTCGGGCGTTCGAGGTTGCCCAGCGCCGGCTCGGTGGCGGGCGCATCCACCACGCCATGCGCTCCGTGGCGGGGGCCAAGCGGATGTTCGACATGATGTGCGAACGAGCGCTATCCCGCTTCACCCAGGGGAGCCTGCTCGGCGAGAAACAGATGGTCCAAGAAGCGATCGCCGATTCGTGGATCCAGATCCAGCAGTTCCGCCTGATGGTCCTCTACACGGCCTGGCTGATCGACCAGTCGAGCACGGCCGCGGTGCGCCAGTACGTCTCGGCATGCAAAGTGCTGGCCGCTCAGGTGCTGACGGACATCACGGCCCGTACCGTCCACATCCACGGCGCATTGGGCGTGTCGAACGCGATGAACATCGGAGCCGGTGGCGACGTCATGGGCCTCGTCGACGGACCCACCGAGGTGCACAAGGTGGCAGTGGCGCGTCAGGTCCTCAAGGACCACCAACCCCACCCTGATGGGTGGCCGACCCAGTTCCGCCCGCGCAAGCTCGTCGCCGCCCGTCGTCGCTTCGAAGAGATGGTCCAGGAGCGCTTCGACGACCCCGCGACCCGCGCAGCGTTCAAGCCGCTCTTGCAGAAGTCCGAGGTTCCCGACGACATCTACGCGGAGATGGAGGAGTACCTGGACAACATCTTGGGCGCGAATCTGTGATATGGATCGGCCGTGCGTCATAGGCTCCTCGCTGTCTGAGACAGGATCTGTCACGCCGAGCGGAGCACCGGCATGGGAGGATCGATGGCGCAGGCAACAGATCAGAGCACGGTCACCGAATCAGCTGTTCGGGAGCTCACCGAGCGCTTGCTCGCAGACTTCGGTCATTTGGACGACACCGCGTTCTTCGGCGCCCAGTTCGACCTCGGCCTGGCGAGAGTAGATTTCCCCCGCGGTCACGGTGGCCTCGACGCTCCTCCCGCGCTCCAGGGTGTCGTCGACGAACTTCTCGAGGAAGCCGGGCGGCGTGGGAACTGGACGCGGAACCCCATGGGGATCGGCATGTGCGGACCGGCGATCGTGGCATGGGGAACCGAGGAACAAAAGCATCGCTTCCTCCGCCCGATCTTCACCGCTGAGGAGATCTGGTGCCAGCTCTTCAGCGAGCCCGGTGCCGGCTCGGACGTCGCGAGCCTGGCGACACAAGCGGTCCGCGACGGTGACGAGTGGATCGTCAACGGCCAGAAGGTGTGGACTTCGTCGGCGCACATCGCGAAATGGGGCCTACTCCTGGCACGCACGAACCCTGAGGCACCGAAGCACAAGGGGATCACTGCGTTCATCCTCGACATGAAGGGTCCCGGCGTCGAGGTTCGACCGCTGCGGCAGATGTCAGGCGGGGCAGACTTCAATGAAGTGTTCTTCACCGCCGCCCGGGTGCCCGATTCCATGAGGATCGGACCGGAAAATGAAGGCTGGAAGGTCGCCACTGCCACGCTCATGAACGAGCGGGTCTCCATCGGCGGCAACGTCATGCCTCGGGGCAGCGGGCCCATCGCCGAAGCACTCGAAGTCTGGGCGTCGTTGCCGGCACGCCAACGAGACGCCGTCCGCCGTGACCAGATCGCCAGGTTGTGGATCGAGGCCGAGGTCCTGCGGCTCGGCAACATACGGGCCCGGGTCCAGCGCCAGAAGGGGGTCCCAGGCCCGGAAGGATCGATCCTCAAGCTGGGCGGGGCCCTCTTCGGGCAGCGGCTGAGCTCCTTCATCGTCGACCTGCTGGGAGCGAAGGGGATGCTGTGCCCGGGCTACGACCTCGAAGGTCACCCGGAGAGCGCCTCGGATCCAGTCATCAGCTTTCTGTGGTCACAAGCAAGCACGATTGCCGGTGGGACCTCGGAGATCATGCGCAACATCCTCGGTGACCGAGTCCTCGGATTGCCTCGCGAACCTGGCATCGACCCCAATACCCCCTGGAACCAGATCCCGCGTAGCTAATGAGGATCGGCCACTTCGTGCAGGGACGAGCGATCCTGGTCCCGGGCCGCTGGCCGGTGAGCAACTGGAGCAGCTGGGAGTTGCCGCCGAGGGCGAGATCGTGCCAGGTCGACTGGTGAGGCCTGCTCATCGCGCTGAAGCGACGACGGTCGGCTCGGCCTCGTCTGGTCGCCAGCCAAGATCCTCATGGACTGGGCAACCGCGAGCGCACGGAGGGTCGATTCCTCACGGTCGAGCTCGACCAGCGGCAACGGCGACATGCATCGGTGGGACCCGTCCTTCGACGCGCGACGCGGGCACGGCTCTCGTCAGCTCGGCGCAGCACGCAACCTGCCAGCCATCTCGACGATCTGCGGGGACGATCCGCTCGACTCGTCCGCCCGTCGCATACGCGTCCTGAGTCTCAGCCATCCTGAAGCAGCCCCAGGACGTTGCCATCCGGATCGGTGACCGTGGCCACCAGACGGCCGCCACCGACATCGCGCACGGGCTCCTTCACGACGGCGCCCGCCTCAGTCACCTCAGCCAGCTTCGCGGCGATGTCAGACACATGCCAATAGGCGACCGGCGAGGTCATGCCCTGCGCTCCTCCTTGCGGCACGAGTCCAATGTGCTGGCCCGCCGCTTCGAAGCCGACGTAGAAGCTCTCGTCGACCTGTGGCGGCACACCGAGAAGGGCCGCGTACACCGCCTTCGCTTTCGCCAAGTCGGAGACCGGATGCAAGACGGTCTTGATTCCCTCGGTGGGAGCGCTGGTCATGTTTCACCTCTCTCGGTCGTTGCGGGTCCCGTAGGGCACTCCAGCGCTGTGGGCGCGAACAGCGTTTGGGCGACGATACAGGACCGAGCCCAGACGGGCCGTCCCGCGCTTTCCAGGCTGGCATAAGGAGCACGGAGGTCGGCAGGACCAAATCTCGCCCCCAACGTCTGTGGCCCGCGCGGAGCCCACCCGCGACAATGGGCCAAGCACCCTGGCGATCGCGGCGCGTTCGGCGCGGCCAGGCAACTGATGGACCCGATCCGAGCTTGGAGGGAGCGCGATGCGACGAAGCGACCCAGGCCCCATCATCGAGACCGGTCGCTCCGCTCCCTCGCCCCACGCGCTCCGGCTCATCACCGTGACCTCGCTGGCGCACTTCGTCAATGACGGCGTCGTGTTCTTCGTCCCGGTGATCGGCGACCTTTTGGCCCAAGCCGACCACGCCTCAGCGGTACTGATCACCGCGATGCTGACCGTCTTCTACGTCTTCTCGGCGGGCGTGGGCATCGGCGTCGGTCTGGTCTCCGATGCGCTTGGCCGGCGCGGCACAATGATCGCCCTGGGCATCACGGGCCTTGCCGTCAGCCTGTTCGCCTTCTACCTCGCCCTCTCGGTCCATGGCACCGTGAGCGAAGCCCTCGTCATCGTGGGGGCAGTCATCGCGGGATTCGGCAGCGCCTTCTACCACCCGCTCGGAGCCTCAGTCCTGCAACTCAGCTTCACCGATGCCGCCCGAGGTCGTGCGCTCGGCATCAATGGCGCCTTCGGCAGCCTGGGACGGACCGTGTACCCGGCACTGTTCTTCGTCGTCGCGGCCCTCGGGATCACCAAGGTCGACACCACCGCTGTCTTCGGCGGCCTGAGCCTGCTCGCTGCGCTGGGGATCGCGTTCGGGCTGCGCGCCAGCGTGACGGGCGAACGGAGCGTTTCCCCAGGCGACGACCAACGCGTTCTCGCCACCGCGGCGGAGGCGCCTCGGTACGATCTGGCGTCCTCGACGCCGGCCCCACCAGGTGGGTCACGCGGGCTCCCGAGGCTCCTCAACCGCAGCGTGCTGGCGCTGATGGGAGTCGCGTTCGTGCGGTCGGTCGCGTTCATCGGGATCGTGTCGTGGGTCCCCGTCTACCTCACCACCCAGCGCCACGCAGGGGTGTCTGGGACCCTCGGCACCGCGGTGACGGTGATGTACGCCGGCGGGATCGTCGGACAGCCCGTCTTCGGGATACTTGCCGACCGGTTCGACAAGCGTCTGGTCCTCGCCCTGGACAGCCTTGGCTCGGCGGTTGGTATCTTCGCCTTCCTGGGGACCTCGGGGCACGGTGCCGCCGCGATGCTCACCCTGTCCCTCTTCGGGTTCTTCACCTTCGCCAGCTTCCCTCTGCTCCTCTCGCTCGTCGCTGACTACGTTCCGAGGGATCGATCGGCCACCGCGAACGCACTCGTCTGGGGCCTGGGTTCTACGGGCGGCCAAGCCCTCGGCCCGCTCGTTGCGAGCCTGCTGATGCTCGGGTCGTACGCACGTCTGGACCTCGCCTTCGGCGTTCTCGGTGGTCTGGCTGCCGCGACCGTGCTCGGCACCCCACTACTGGCAAGGACCGCGCGGCGTGCCCGGATGCCACTCTTCGGCTAACGCGTCGGCGCCAACCGCTGAGCAGACCGGAGCGAGGAAGCCGACCACGCTCGCGCTCCACACGGAGCGCGAGCGTGGTCGCCTCCAGGGGTCACCGGGTGGGTGCCCTGGTCCGCGCCCGACCGTCGGTGCCACACTCGACCGGTGGAAATCCCCACGGGCGGAGCGACCAGTTCCGGTGCCGACGATGCCGACCCACCGAGCGCGGTCGGTGGCGAGGAACCCGGTAGTGACGCGGCGACGGCCACCCGCCTCGTCGGCGCACCCCGAGGACTGACCGAAGCCGAAGCCGCAGATCGCTTCGCCCGTTTCGGACCCAATGCCCTGCCGGCCGAGCGCCGCCACCTGCTGCGCCGGCTCGCCTCCAAGCTCACCGGCCCGGTGCCATACCTGCTCGAGGTGGCCGTGGTCTTGGAGTTGGCAACTGGCAAGGTCACTGAGGCGGTGATCATCAGCGCCTTGGTCGTCTTCAACGGCGTGCTCAGCTTCGTCCAGGAGGGAAGGGCCGCGAACGCCCTCTCGCTGCTGCGGAGTCGGCTGGCCATCCGTGCCCGGGTCTGCCGCGACGCTCGCTGGCAGCTCATCGACGCCGAGCGGCTCGTTCCCGGCGACGTCGTCCACATCCGAGTCGGCGACATCGTTCCCGCTGATCTCGTCGTCAGTGACGGCACCGTTTCGGTCGACCAGTCGGTGTTGACCGGCGAATCGGCCGACGTCGAGGTGCTCCCAGGCGGCACCTGCTACTCGGGATCGATCGTGCGCCGCGGAGAAGCAACCGGTGAGGTGCGCGCAACCGGTGCACGCACCTACTTCGGCCACACGGCCCAGCTGATGCGCACCGCCAAAACCGCCAGCCACCTCGAAGAGACGATCTTTGCGATCGTCTGGGCGCTGCTGGCACTGGACGGCGCGCTGGTCGTCGCGATCATCGTCTACGGCCTCGTGACCCACCTGCCCGCCAGCGAGCTGCTCCCCTTCGTCCTCATCCTCGTCGTGGCCACCGTTCCGGTGGCCTTGCCCGCCACCTTCACCCTCGCCACCTCGGTCGGCGCACTCGAGCTGGCTCGAGCCGGGGTGCTCGTCACCCACCTTTCCGCCATCGAAGAAGCTGCCGCCATGGACCTGCTGTGCACGGACAAGACCGGGACCATCACCGAGAACCGTCTGTCGGTCGTCGGGGTCCGCCCCTTCGCCCCGCACACCGATGCCGAGGTGCTCGCGCTCGCGGCGGCTGCCTCCGACGAGGCCACCCAGGATCCCATCGACCTTGCGGTCTTGCAGGCCGCAACGGCCGTGGCCGCCCCGAAGCCAGGCCGTCGCCGCGCATTCGTCCCCTTTGACCCGTCGACGAAGCGTTCCGAAGCGACGGTCGACGTCGACGGCGCCGCGCTGCGGGTCATGAAGGGCACCCCCGCCGTGCTGGCCGCCCTGGCCCAGGAGCCGGCGGCGGATCTGCCCGGAGCGGTCGAGGAGCTCGCCTCCAGCGGCGCTCGGGTGCTCGCGGTCGCCAAAGGGGACCAGCGGCTCGAGGTGACCGGCCTCCTCGCCCTGGGCGACCCGGTCCGGACGGATTCCGCGACCCTCGTGAGACACCTCAAGGATCTCGGGATCCGGGTGGTGATGGTGACCGGAGACGCCGCCCCCACCGCGGTAGCGGTGGCCCGCCAGGTCGGGATCGGCGAACGCGTCGGATCGGTCGAAGACCTCCGCACCGGCCGGGACGGCGAGATCGACTTCGACGTCGTCGCCGGCGTGCTCCCCGAAGACAAGCTGTCGCTGGTCGAGCGCGGGCAACGCGCGGGGCACGTCGTTGGCATGACCGGCGATGGGGTCAACGACGCCCCGGCCCTCAAGCGCGCCGAGGTCGGGATCGCGGTCTCCACCGCCACCGACGTCGCCAAGGGAGCGGCCAGCCTGGTCCTCACCCAAGAAGGGCTCTCCAACATCGTCACCGCGGTGGAAACCGGTCGCCGCGTCTACCAACGGATGCTGACCTACACCTTGAACAAGATCGCCAAGACCTTCCAGGTGTCCTTGTTCCTCGGGCTCGGACTGCTCGCCACCGGGTCCTTCGTCACGACCCCGCGCTTGGTGTTGCTCCTTTTGTTCGCCAACGACTTCGTCACCATGTCGCTCGCCACCGACCGGGTCGGGTTCTCCCCCCGCCCTGACCGCTGGCGGATCCCCGCGCTCTCCCTCGCCGCCCTCGCGGTGGCGGTCCCTTGGCTCGCCGTTGCCTTCGCCACCTTCTCGATCGGACGCCACGTGCTCGGCCTGGACCTGGCCTCCACCCAGACCCTGGTCTTCGTGATGCTGGTGGCGACCGGTCAGGCCACCATCTACCTGGTGCGAGAACGACGCCATGTCTGGGCGTCGCGTCCGAGCACCTGGATGCTGGGCGCGACCGTTGCCGATCTGGTCCTGGTGACGATCTTCGCCACCCGAGGGATCCTCATGGCTGCCGTGCCCCTGGTCGACGTCGGCGTCCTTCTGGCAACCGTGCTCGTCGCCACTGCAGTCTTGGACCTCGTCAAGGCCCCGCTGCTCACCAGGGTCCGCTCCGACACCGCACCCGCTCCGTGACACCCTGCGTCCGCCGGCAGGTCCGCGAGCAACCCGACGGTACTGTCGGAGGAACCGGAGCTGAGCTTCGATGCCCCGGCATCATGATGAGGAGGGCACCATCTCCAGTCCGCAGGGGCGTTCCGTTGGAACGACCGCACGTATGCGGCACGACCAGGCCAAGCACTTCGAGGACAACGATGCCAACCGCCACAGTGCCGACCTCGCCGCGCTCGACACGACCATCACGCGCCTTTTCGCCCAGGAGGCCTGGCATGCCCCCGTGGTCTGAACCAGTCGGCTGGCGAGGGCGGATCCCGATCCCCTGATGCTGGCGAGCGGGCCGCTCGTAGCCCTCGACCTGTGGAACCCGCATACCGGCCTCGCCCTGTGGGCGGTCCTGGTGACCGCGTTCCTGCTTGGGATGGTGCACGGGATCACCCCGGACGAGCACACCTGGCCGATCACCTTCTCCTACGCGGTGGGCGGCTACTCGAGCCGGGCCGGGATGCGCAATGCCCTCATCTTCTCCCTGGCCTTCACCCTCCAGCGGGCACTTGGGAGCGAGCTCGCGTACTTCGCCCTGGCGCGCTTTCTGACCCTGGGCTCGCGAGGCGACTACATCGTCTATGTGGTCGTCGGGGTCGCGATGCTCTGGGCGGCGCGCTACATCCACGGCGGTCGGCTTCCCTGGCACTTCGACTTCCACGTCCACGTACGCCCGAGGCGCGCGCAGGACCTCCCAACCGCGCCCGCTGGCGGCGGAGAGGCCACCGCCGAAGGACGCTCGCCGATGCCCGCAGACACGAGCGGGGATGGCGTGCACCTCCATGCCCACGCTCACGGCGGCGTTGCGCTGGCTCCGCCACCACACTGGTCGAAGGACCCCTGCACAGATTGCCACGAGCCTGACCTCGCCGATCCGAGGCCCTGGATGCCCGCGCTCCACGGCTTCATCGCCGGCTGGGGCTTCGGTGCGTTCGCCGTCATCGTCTATACCGTGCTCGCCCCCGAGATGCCCTCGGCAGCCGTCGGGTGGGTGCCGGGGGCGCTGTTCGGTCTCGGGACGACGGCCGTCCAGGTCATGGTGGGCGGGCTCGTCGGCTGGCTCGTACGGCGCAAGGGCGCGACCCCAGAGGTCACCCGCCGGATCGGGCTCATCGTCGCCGCGCGCACCCTTGGCGTCGGTGGGATCGCCTTCGTGGTGGGCGGGCTCTTCGGCATCGCCTTCCCCCACGTCGCCGGACTGACCATCTCGACCGGGGTCCACGTTCACAACCTCGACCACCTCGGACTCCCCCTCGTGCTGGTCGTCGTCTCCGTCGCCGGCGTGGGCGTGGGTTCATTGATCACCGAGCTGCGCCGGATCCCCAAGTCCCCTCGGACGCGACAACGTGACTCGAAGGGACCCTGACCAGCAGCTGTATCCCTCCTGGCCGCTCGTGCGTCTAAGGACGTGAAAAGCTCATCGAGCAAAGGAGCAGGCGATGAAACAGAACGTGGGAACGATCGATCGGGCTCTTCGCATCCTCGTGGCAGCTGGGGCGGTCGCCGGCGGCGGGGTGCTGGGGTTCTCGTCAGCAGGCGGGATCGTGCTGCTGGTCGTTGCAGGGGTGATGGTCCTCACTGCAGCCAGCGGGTACTGCCCCCTCTACCGCCTGTTGGGCATCACGACGAGGGGAATGCGCGAGCACACGGCTGTCGGACACCAGGGCTCACCCTTGCGCAAGGCAGCCTGAGGTACCTCCGCATTGTCGCGTGGCGACGGTACTCGGCAGACTGTGACGCGTGGGCAAGGACCCGGGGAGCAACGCTTCGAGCCTGGATCTCCCTGACTCGGTGGCGGCAGAGCTCCCCGGGTTGTATCGCTATGCCCGATCGATCACGCCGAACGAGGCAGAGGCAGAAGACCTCGTCGGCGACACGGTGGTGCGAGCGCTCGAACACGCCGCGCAGTACCGAGGGGAGGCGTCACTTCGCACCTGGCTCCATCAGATCCTCTCCCACCTGGCAGTCGATCGGGCTCGCCGCCACAGCCACGAGCTCAGCGTCGACGAAGTCGAGCGCCGTTGGCGCGACGAAACCTACAGCGTCGATGCCGAACGAGTGGTCGAACGCGCCGAGTCGGCTGCAGAGCTTCGCGATGCGCTGGTGCATGTGCCGCACCATTACCGCAGCGCCCTCGTGCTCCACGACGCCGAAGGTTTCTCCGCGGCCGAGGTCGCAACCATTCTCGATGTCTCGGTCCCTGCGGCCAAACAGCGAATTCGGCGAGGGAGGATGATGCTCGTGAGCGCGCTTTCACAACAAGCGCAGCGGCGGACGGCCAATGCCGGCGTGCCGCTCAGCTGCTGGGAGGCCCGGGAACAGGTATCGAGCTATCTCGACGACGAGCTCGATCCAGCACAACGTCGCACGCTCGAGGCCCATCTCGCCAGCTGCGCGACCTGTCCCCCCCTCTACCAGGCGCTCGTCGGCGCCATGTCCTCGCTCGGCCACCTCCACGACCCCGACAGCGTGATCCCCCCCACACTTGCCGAACGCGTTCGGCGTCGTCTTGGCCTCGAGACCTCCGAGGGTGCGAAGGCCCCTGCCACGACCGGTCATCACCACCACGGGGGAATGGCATGAGTGAGCCAGAGTCCGACCTGGCGTCGCGACCGCTCCCTGATGACCCTGGCGACTTGGGCCGGCGGGTCGCGGCTCGTCGACGGGCGCTCGGCATGAGCGTTGAAGAGCTCGCGCGCCGGGCCGGAATGCACCCTGGATATCTGGAATATGTCGAGCATCACGCCGGCGCCCGACCAAGTCCTGCTGCCTGTGCTCGCCTCGCCGGGGCACTGGAGACCAGCGTTTCCTGGCTCCGAGGCGGTGCCGAACGGACGCCAGACGAACCGTCGGGATCCCCACCACAGCTCCTGGCACTCGACCGGTCCACGTCCCTCGAGCTGCTCCGTCCTGGCGGCGTGGGGCGGGCGGTCTTCGTCGAAGGAACGCGAGGGCCGGTCGCGCTCCCTGTTGACTTTCGGATGCTCGACGGCGCCATCGTCTTCCGCACGGGCGAAGGAGCGATCGCGCGCGCACTGCGCGCAGGGAGCCCGCTCGGCATCGAAGTTGATCACCTCGACGAAACGCTGGGGGAGGGGTGGAGCGTCCTCGTTTCAGGGGAGGCTGAGCTCGTTGACGACCCCGAGGTGGTGACAAGGATCGACGCACTGGGCCTCAAGCGTTGGGACGGCGATCACGACCTCGTGGTCCGCCTCGTGCCGGGCGAGGTCTCAGGGCGCCGGATTCGGCGCCACGAACCGACCGGTTGACACGCGAGCCAGCGCGAGTGACGCCCGAGGTCCCAAAGAACCGCTGCGACCACTGGCAACGCACGTGGGTGGCAGCTTCGTGGGGACCGATCTGATGGGACCGAAGGATCCGAACCACGGAAAATGACGTTGCCTCGACTCGTGGCCCTCACGTCGGTGAGAGCTGCCGTCGCGTCGCCGCTCGGCTTTCTCATCGGGCTCTCCCTCGGTACCCTCGGTGGCGGCGGTTCCATTCTCGCGGTCCCCGCCCTCGTCTACGGTGCTGGACAGAGCGCGAGGTCCGCGACCACGACCTCACTGCTCGTCGTTGGGACCACGGCCCTCGCCGGCATGGTCGGCCATCTGCGCGCCGGGCGCGTCCGGATCGGGGCTGGGCTCGTGTTCGGTCTGGCAGGGATCGGCGGATCCTTCGCCGGCTCGGTGCTGAACCATGCCGTCCCGAGCCACGTGCTGTTGCTCGCATTCGCCGGGCTCATGGCGCTTGCCGCGTGGCGCATGCATGGTCGCCACGACGAGACACCGTGCCATTGTGCTGAGCAGCTCCGAAACGTCGAGCGCCGGTCACGACCGCCGAGCGTTGCGTCGCCACGCGCGGGCGAAGACCCCCCGCCGGGTGTGGGCGAGACCCAACCCCAGCGTTCGGCTGCGCTCGAGCGCGCGCTGCGCGTCGTTGGGACGGGCACCGCCGTCGGTTTCCTGACCGGCTTCTTCGGTGTCGGAGGCGGCTTCGTCATCGTTCCGGGCCTCGTCCTCGCCCTGGGCTTCGACATGCCCGTTGCCGTCGGGACCTCACTGTTGGTCATCGCGGTGAACTCCGCGGAAGCGCTTGCCTTCCGTCTCCCGTCCTCCCATATCGAGTGGAGCGTCGCCCTTGCCTTCACCTTCGCGGGACTGATCGGGGTCGTGCTCGGCGACCTCGTCGCCGGCCGGGTTCCCGCGGCGCGTTTGACAACGTGGTTCGTCTGGTTGCTCGTCGGCGTCGCGGCGTACACGGCTGCACAGTCGGCGGTGGCGCTCTGAGCTCGGTCGTGCCAGCACCGCGTTCGAGCCCCCGGAGCGCCTGGCCTGCGAGAACTCATCGTCTCAGACCCGGCCCCACTCCGCACGGCACCCTGGAAGCGTCGGCGTTTCAGGAATTCACCGTAGGGTCGTCAGGGACCCCACTACCGATACCGCTCCGTTCGAAGTGGACACCACGAAGGAGGTCCGTCATGGCTGCGCAAACGAACACCACCAGCCCGGGCACGATGGTCGCAACCGCTGCCCGCTACCTCTTCGACGCCGGGGTGATGTCCCATGCAGGGCACGCCAATTTGAGCGCCCGACTGGCTGTCGACCGCTTTGCCCTGACCACGACCGGGATCGTGCGCGACTTGCATCCCGACCAAGTGGCGACCATCGATTTGCAGGGCCGTGTCCTCGAAGGCGAACTCTCTCCTGAGAACGCCGAGATCGTCGCCATGCATGCCGTCGTCTATCGCTCCCGGCCCGATGCGGGCGGGATCATCCATACGCACTCCCCCGCCGCCACCGGCTTCGCGCTGGCGAACAAGGAGCTCCCGTGCCGGGCCGAGCCGCTCCTGCGGTTCGGCCAGGCTGAGGCCATCCCAGTCGTCCCCTGGGGACCGCGAGGCTCAGAGATCTCGGTCCGCGCCATCGCGTCGGTCCTCGAGCAGCACCCGACGACCTCAGCAGTGCTGCTCGCCAACCACGGGCTCCTTGCCTTCAGCACCGACCCCATGACCACAGCCCGCTTGGTCGTGGCCATCGAAGAAGCTGCCGAGGCAGAGATCGCCGCGACCGCGCTCGGTGGGGCCGTCGACTTCCCTCCGGGCGCGCTCGAACAGGTGCGCCGGTCGATGAACCAGGTCCGGTCGTGACCACCGCCTCGAGCGACCATCCGACCGCAGCCACCCGGAGCCCCAGCGGTGGGGGCTTGGGGACCGCCGGGCTGCGATGACCGCATTCCCCAACGCTGGGATGTGGGACCGGCGATTCGCTGAACAGGGATGGCCGACGGATCCCGACCCCTTCTTGGTCGCCCTGGCGGAACCATTGCCGCCCGGACGCGGCCTCGACCTCGGATCTGGACCAGGCCGTAACAGTCTCTGGCTCGCCGCAAAAGGTTGGGATATGACCCTCCTGGACGCCTCCTGGGTCGGCTTGGAGCAAGCCACCGCCGCAGCGAACGCGCTCGGCGTCACCGTGACGACGGTGCACGCCGACGTGGCGAGATGGCAACCCGAAGAAGCCCGCTTCGATCTCGTCATCGTCGCCAATCTCCACCCCGGGCCCGAGGTCCTCGCTGCCATCCTCTCCTCCGCCTCACGCTCGCTGCGTCCGGGTGGCCACCTCTACGTGGTTGGTCATCACGTCACAAGCCTCGGTCGCCACGGTCCGCCTGATCCTGATCGGCTCCTCACGGTCGAACGCCTCCGTGCCGCACTACCGAGCGACCTCGTCGTCGAAGTCCTCGAGGCTCGCGACCGCCCCATCGACCACGGGCACGGCGCTGATCAGCGCCAACAGCCAGCGCAAAAGGAACGGGATCCCACCGAGCGAGACAGGGTCGTGGTCGCCTGGGCCCGAAAGCCGCTGACCACCCAAGTCCCCCAATGAGCGTCGGCAATTGCCACCAGGGCTTCCCCAGCCACGCGAGTGTGCATCCAGCGGAGCCGAGCCCCAGGTCGTGATCTCAGCCGGTCGAGGAGGCCGAGGAGCTGCTCAGCCTCGCCGCGGCCAGGATGTCCGCCGAAGACGAGAACCGGGCCTGTACACAGCCACCCGCGAGGTCAAGGGCCCTGTCGTCTCGGCCATCGGTCGAGCCGTCCGCCGACCGTGGTCCGGTCGCGGCCGCCAGGCCCCCCGGACACCTGGGTAGGTATCGCGGTGTGCCGGTGAACGACCAGGCCACGGTGGCCGAGCCACCGAAGCGGGCTCGGTGGTGGCGGTGGTTGGCGGGCCGACACCCCCTCCGCCGTGGCGTCCTGGCCATCGTGCTTGCCTTGGTCGTGGAGTACCTGGTCCTCCCTCAACTCGGCGGGGTTGGTCGCTCCTTGTCCCTGCTCGGACAGGTGAACGTTGGCTTCGTCGTCCTCGCCACGGCGCTCGAGGTCGCGAGCCTGGCGAGCTACGCCGAGCTCACCCGGGCAGTACTCCCCCCGGGATCCGCCAGGTTCTCCCGGCTCTGGCGGATCGACCTCTCAACGTTGGCCCTCAGCCATGTGCTCCCGGGTGGCACCGCCGGTGGGGATGCGCTTGGGTACCGGTTGCTGGTCAACGAAGGGGCGACCGGCAGTGATGCGGGCTTGGCACTCGCCATCCAAGGGATCGGTTCGGCCTTGGTCCTCAACGCGATCTTGTGGCTGGCGCTGATCGTCTCGATTCCGTTGACCGGATTCAACCCGCTCTATGCCACTGCGGCCATCGTCGGCGCATTGGCGTTGACCACCTTCGCTGGAATCGTGCTGCTCGTCACCAAGGGCGAGGACCGCGCGGCTGCCATCTTCCGAGCCCTTGTCGGCCGACTGGCATTTTTGAAACCGAGCGTCGCCGACGACATCGACCGGGTCGTGCACCAGGTCGCCGCAAGGATCCGGGTCATGGCGGCCGACCACGCCCTGATGCGTCGGGCCGTCGGGTGGGCGGCGGCCAATTGGCTCCTCGACGCGGCGTCGCTGTTCGTCTTCCTTGCCGCATTCGGCCACGTCGAGAACCCCGACGGCCTGCTCGTTGCCTACGGGCTCGCGTACGTCCTCGCGGTCATCCCCGTGACGCCGGGCGGGCTGGGGGTCGTCGAGGGAGTGCTCGTCCCAAGCCTCGTCGGGTTCGGTGCCACGCGTGCCGTCGCCATCGTTGCAGTGATCACCTACCGGCTCGTCAATTTCTGGCTACCGATCCCCGTCGGCGCTGCGGCCTATCTCTCGCTGCGCACAAAGAGCGGCAGCGGTCCCCCCGAACGGAGCGAGGGGCCCGACCGCACGCGGAACGACGCGCCTGGCGCTGCCGCCACTCCCCTGTGAGCACCCAACCGCAAGCAACGCCGGGCCCAACGGGGCTTGAGGGCGACCGAGTTGAGGGGCCCCTGAGTGCTTCGGCGTCATCGGTCTCGCATGGTCGTCGAGCTGGCTGTCGCTGTCGGGCCACCGGCGCTCCCTACCGATCGGGGTCGCCGCCGGCGGATCACCCGGGCCCACCGCTACCCCCTGGAGAGCCGGTAGGGGACCCGGGCGACGTTGACGTCGCTGTGGCGGCGCAGCGCGTTGGCGAGCAGGATCCCGCGTTGGTTCTGGAGGACCTGGTGGCGCCATTTCCGGGGCTCCACCTCGGGGATGAGCACGAGCACCTGGGGGTGATCCTTGCGCCGCAGGGCGCTCAGGTACGCCAGCATGGGCTTGGTCACCGAGCGCGTGCGGGGGCGCAGGATGGTGAGCGGCACGCCTGGAGCCCATCGGTCCCAGTCAGCCTGGAGCGCTTGGGCTCGCTCGTCGTCGAACTGCACGCTCACCGCCTCGACCGCGTCCCCCAGCGAGCGCGCAGTCGTGAGGGCATGCTCGGCCATGGCCGACACGGCGGCGACGGCGACGATCACGAGGCTTGGCTGACGCGTCGGCTTGGGGGGGATCTCGCCGAGGTGGATCTCGGAAGCAACGTCGCGGTAGTAGGCGTCGATGCGTGTGAACAGCAGGATCAACGCCGGCACGGCGAGGACGACGACCCAGGCACCGGCGGTGAACTTGGTGACGACGAAGATGACGGTCGCCACCGCCGTCATCGCTGCGCCGAGGCCGTTGAGGACGGCACGGGCGCCCCAGCGCGGTGGCCGCGTCTGGAGCCAATGGCGCACCAGGCCGGTCTGGGAGAGGGTGAAGCCGGTGAACACACCGATGGCAAAGAGCGGGATGAGGGCGTTGGTATTGACGTCGACCGCGATCAGCAGCGCCCCAGCCAGGACCGCGAGCGCGACCACGCCGTAGCGATAGACGGGACGGTCCGCACGCAGCCCGAAGAAGTGCGGGAGCAGGTTGTCCCGGGCAAGCAGGCTGGCCAGGACCGGCAACCCGCCGAAGGAGGTGTTCGCCGCGATCGCCAGGATGGCCGTCGTCGACAGGTCGACGACGTAATAGATGGTGCCCCGGCCGACGGAGGCGCCGGTGATCTGGCTGAGTACCGTCTGGGAGGCCTCGGGGGCGATGTGAAAGCGGACGGTGAGCACCGACAGGCCGAGCAGCATGGTGCCGAGGATCCCTCCCAGGAGCACCTCGGTCCGCATCGCCCGGCGCACCTTGGGCTCGCGGAAGGCCGGCACGTCGTTGGCAATGGCCTCCACCCCGGTGAGCGCGCTGCACCCGGCTGCGAACGCCTTCAAGATGACCAGTACGCCCACCGCGGCTGTCGCCGTCGGGAGGGCCACGTGGATCCCCGCGCCGGCGACCGGATGGGAGCGCAACAACCCTGCGACGATCACGAGGTAGATCCCGACGATGAACACGGCCGTCGGAAGCAGAAGCGCCCGAGCACTCGTCGCCAGGCCTCGAAGGTTGAGCGCGGTGAGCACCCCGAGGATACCGAGGGCGATCGGAAGGCTGTCCGGGGCGAGCCTCGGGAAGGCCGACACCAACGCGGCAACGCCGGCAGCGATCGACACCGCCACCGTGAGCACGTAGTCGACGATGAGCGCAGCCCCGGCGAGGAGGCTGGCCGGGCGACCGAGGTTGGCCTTGGAGACGGCATAGCAGCCGCCCCCGTCGGGATAGGCCTGAATCACCTGGCGGTAGGAGAAGACCAGGATCAAAAGGAGCGCCACGATCGCGACCGTGATCGGCTCGATCTTGGCGAGCGCCCCGGTGCCGGCGCTCGCCAGCACCACCAGCATCGCCTCCGGTCCGTAGGCAACCGAGCTGATCGCGTCGAGGGACAACGCGGGGATTCCCTCGAGGCTCGTGATCTGCTCGACTGCCTCAGCCTCCTGGCCGGTGGCCTGTGTTCCAGCTCGGATGGCAGGCGCGTCAGGCCGCGCTTGGATCGACGAGTCGGAATGATCCATCGGTGGGGCTCCTTCCGGCTGGGACGACCAGGTCAGTGGTCTTCTTCGATCTTGGCAGCATCCGAGCAGGTCGTTGTGCCACGAGGAGCGCTCGCTGAAACCGGGCGACGGCGGACCGAGCCTACGCTTGGGTCATGGTGGTCGCCCTGAGGGTCTCGTCGAGCCGCGCCTCGGTCGGCGTCTCCGGGACGTTCTTGGCTCCTGGTCGGGCCCCGGTGGTGGCCGGCGCTGGTCAGCCCAGTCAACGGCACCGCGCTCCCCACCATCTCCTCCGCTAGCGCTGTGGTGATGGCCGCGGGCGAGGCAGGACCGCACCAGCCCAATCTCCCGGTTGACCATGGTGGGGAGGACCAGGGCCTCCGCTCCTGGCGGTTCTGGATCGTCGTCGTTCTCATCGGCCTCGGAGCGGGGCTCGGCGCCGGCGTGCTCATGGGGATCCTCCACGCGGTCCAGCACTTCGCCTACGGCTACCACCACGGCGACTTCCAAACTGGCGTTCACCGCGGACCGGCGTGGCGCCGGGTCGTCGTGCTGACAGGCGCAGGAGTCGTCCTCGGCGCAGCGTGGGTCTCGTTGCGCAGGTTCGGGGGCCCGGTGCGGGGGATCGATGAGGCGGTATGGGAACACCAGGGGCGGCTCCGGCCGCTCGACACCGCGACGAACGCGCTCTTGCAGATCGTGGCCGTCGGCGCCGGGGCCACGCTCGGACGAGAGGGTGCCCCCAAAGAGCTTGGCGCGGGACTGGCGAGCGCGCTGTGCGACCGAGCGGGCCTCACGCCGACGCAGCGGCGGGTCCTCGTCGCATGCGGGGCAGGAGCGGGCATGGCCGCGGTCTACAACGTGCCCCTCGGTGGCGCACTCTTCGCCGCGGAGGTGCTGCTCGGCAGCATGTCCCTGCCCACCGTCGTCCCCGCAATCGCCACCGCCGCTGTGGCGACCGAGTTCTCCTGGCTGTTGCTCCCGGACCGCCCGACCTACCATGTTGGCCACCTCTCGCTGAGCGCGTCGCTCACCATCTGGGCGGTGCTCGCCGGGCTGGTGGCTGGCCTGCTCGGGAGCAGCCTCATCGTGCTCGTGGGCTGGGCAAAGGCTCGAGCGACAACAGGAGCGAGGAGCCTCGGCACCATCACGGCCGCTTTCATGGCTGTGGGCGCCGTCGCGATCGTGCTCCCCGAAGTACTGGGGAACGGCAAGGACGTCGCCCAGCTCGCACTCTCCGGTGCGATCGGACTCCCTCTGGTCGGCGCCATCGTGGCGGCTCGCCCGCTGGCCACCGCCGCGTGCCTGCGCGCGGGGGCGGTCGGCGGATTGTTCACACCGACGCTGACCATCGGAGCGCTCGCCGGCACCTTGGCGGGACGGGCCTGGGAAACCGTCCTCCCGGCCGGACCAGTTGCCGGATTCGCGCTCATCGGCGCAGCGGCACTGCTGTCGGGTGCCATGCAGAGCCCCCTCGCTTCCGTCGTGCTCGTCGTCGAGCTCACCCGGAGCGGGCTTTCCCTCCTCGTACCGATCGCGCTCGCCGCGGCCGGGGCGACTGCCGTCTCACGAGCGCTCGTACCTGCCTCCCTCTACACCGCCGCTGGCTGGTGGCGAGCCGGCCGCGTCACCGTCAGGCGCTCAGGCCACTAGCGGGCCGGGTCTTCTGATCCGCCTGTGTCGGGAGGCGGCTTCGAGCATGGGCTGCCCTTGACGGAACTGGTCGGGGTCATCGGTGGGGATGGCAAGGACACCCGCCTTCGGTGGCGACCGTCGCGCTCGAGTGCTTCCCGCCGCAGCGCTCCTCACCCAACGATCAGCGACCGAACGGAGGCGACCTCGCGCCCTTCCAGAACGCGGCAGGGCCGCAGCCTGCTCGGGCGTTTGCCCCAGAGCCTGTCCCCGTGGGCGTTGGCGACCGCCGTCACCTAGGGGACGCGTCGCGCGGGCAGGCACACGCGGCGCGCCGCCATTGCGGACTGGTAGAAGGAGCGGTCGCAGCAGGGTCGCGGTGATCCCGAGCAGCTGACTTCGAGAGCGCCTTCGCTGAAGCGCTCTTCCACCCATGAACAGCAAACCACCAGGTTCCCCGCTCCTGGGGGCGCTCACGTCGGGTCGCAGCTCAGGTCGTGGTCCAGCCCCCGCACAATCCCTTGTGGATGGCAGCCCCAACGGGATTCGAACCCGTGTCTCCACCTTGAGAGGGTGGTGTCCTTGGCCTCTAGACGATGGGGCCGAGGAGCTGCACGCCCGGATGGACGCGCATCCTCAGCTCGGGGGGGAGGACTCGAACCCCCAATAGCAGGGCCAGAACCTGCCGTGTTGCCGATTACACCACCCCCGAATGGGTGAGCTCAGAGGGTACCCGAAGATGACGAGAGCCGGTCCAGCGCCTGGCGAATTCGCTGCAAGGTCACGTCACGCCCGAGGACCTCGAGTGATTCGAACAACGGCGGTCCGACGCCCCTGCCCGTGATCGCTACTCGGATCGGCGCTTGCGCCTTGTTCAGCTTCAACCCGAGCTGGTCACCGAGCGCCCGCGTCTCGTCGTGGAGGACGGCAGCCACCCACTCGCACGCGGCATACCGCTCCGCCGCAGCAGACAGCACGGAACGAGCATTCGGGTCGGCGACGACCTTCTCCCAGCTGACCGGATCGATGATCGGATCGACGAGGAACAGAAAGTCGATCATCGCCGGAACCTCCCCGAGCGTGGTGACTCGCTCCTGCACGGCCGGTGCGATGCGGCGGAATGCCGCGGGATCGAATCGTTCTCGGGGCCATGGCGGGTCGGTCGGTGGTCGCCACGCCGTGGGGGCAGCGGCCCCGGGCGGCGGCGTGGGTCCGGATGAGGTCGTCTCGCGGGGTGCAATCGCCGCCTGGGGAGCGGCGATGGATGGCGCCCCCTGATCGGGCGCGACCCAGGGCAGCGATGCCTCCACGAATGCGTCGAGCGAGAGCTCACGGATGTACTCGCCGTTGAGGTGCCGAAGCTTCTGGACGTCGAAGAACGCCGGAGCGTGGTGCACGTCTTCGAGCCGGAACGTGGAGATCAAGACCTCGACGTCGACCTTCTCCTGGTCGCCGGGCGGACTCCAACCGAGCAATGCCAGGTAGTTGCGCATCGCCACGGCGAGATACCCCGCGTCGCGATAGAGCTCGAGCGCAACGGGATCACGCCGCTTCGACAGCTTCTGGCGACGCTCGTTCACCAACATGGGAAGGTGCGCGAAGCGCGGGAGCGCCCGGATGCCGCCGTCGGCGACGCTGTCGAGCGCGTGCCACAACAAGATGCCCTTGGGGGTCGATGGCAAGAGGTCCTCACCACGGATCACATGGGTGATCGCGCTATCACGATCGTCAACGACGTTCGCGAACACAAAGAGCGGCTGCCCGTTGGACTTCGCGCAGACGAAGTCCTCCATCGACGCGTTCGGGAACTCCACGTCACCCCGAACGAGATCGTGCACCACGGTCGTTCCTTCGTCGGGAACCCTGAACCGCAACGCGCGTCCTGGTCCGCGCTCAAGCCCGCGATCCCTGCAGAACCCGTCGTATCCGGGCACCGCGTTGTTCCGGGTGCGCTCGATGACCGCTTCCCGCGTGCAGTCGCACGCGTAGAGGAAACCACCGTTCCAGAGCGCGTCGATTGCCTCACGATGACGATCGGCTCGGGCCGATTGGAAGAACGGGCCCTCGTCGGGCTCCATCCCCAGCCACGCCATCGCCGAGAGGATGCCGCTCACCCACTCCGGGCGGCTCCGCTCAGCATCGGTGTCCTCGATCCGAAGGATGAACGTCCCGCCCTGCTGGCGAGCGAACAGCCAGTTGAACAAGCTCGTCCGTGCACTGCCGACGTGGAAGTACCCCGTGGGCGAGGGAGCGAAGCGAACCCTCGGCTGCGGACCGGTCATGGACAATCCAGTCTGGGGCGAACGATCACTCCTCGTCGACGATCGAGATGGACTCGGTCGGACAGCTCGCGACGCACTCCTCGAGCTTGGGACGCAGCGACTCGGGCGGATGTTCGTCGAGGACGTACAAGAACCCGTCGTCCCGCACCTCGAACACCTCCGGCAGGATCCCCATGCACACCGCGTTGCTCTCGCACGTGTCGAAGTTGACGACGACTTTCACCGGCACCTCCTCATCGGATGCTGAGCGGCACCCGAGCATACCGGTGGTGCCCAACCAACTCGGAAGATCGGCCAAGTCTGACGCGGAGACCCCAGCGCCCTCACGGCCCACGCGGACCCGCCAGGGGCTCGGACACCGCACGGTCGGATCCGGCCCTCGAATGGCGGGTGGTTGAGATCAGCCGCCGGGTCGCGACTGCTCCTGCGCTCGAGCTCCCGAGAGCAGGTCGCGAAGGAACTCGGGGTCGTTGAGCAGGGGCACGTCGCGCAGGAACAACCGTCCGTAGCGCTCGAAGTACATGAGCTGCTTGCCCAGAAGGAAGCTTCCGCGGTCGAAATCCGAGAATAGGCCACCCGCCTCGTCGGCGAGCCGCCGCACCCGACGCTGGAAACGCAACCGCCGAACGATCGCTCGCAGCGAGCGCTGATGCGCCTCGATGCCCTGTGCCTTGGTCACCTGTGCCTGGATCGCCTGCATGACGTTGGCGAGGCTCACCTCCCCGAAGGGCCGGGTGAAGGTTGGCTCGACCAGGCTCCGGATGAACAGCGCCATCTGCTCGTTCGACATGCCCACGGCCTCACCGAGCGCGGGTCCGTAGATCTTGACGAGCGTGCTGGTGACGTCGGTCCACGCTTCCTCCTCGCCGAGCACCGCAGCCAGCACCCGCAGGAAGAAGTGGTGGGTGTCGGGATCGAGCCGGCCCACGATCCCCCAGTCGACGATGGCGATGCGCCCGTCGCGCAGCAACAGCATGTTGCCGGCGTGGATGTCCCCGTGGAAGACGCCCATGCGCACGGTCGTCAGGAGGAACCACCGCACGACCTGCTCGATGAGGGGCGCAGGGTCGACGCCCCAGTCGGCCACCTTGGCGAGGTCGTCGATGGGCACGCCGTCGAAGAGCTCCATGGTGAGCACGTTGGGCCCTGTCAGCTCGGGGTAAGGCTCGGGAACCACCAGGAGGGGAAAGTCGGCCTCGGCCAAGCCTCGACGGAAGTACTCGAGCGACCGCGCTTCGTTGCGCAGGTCCATCTCCTCGCCGACCTGGACCCGGAAGCCGTCGACGAGCTGCAGCACCGAGCCCGCCATCTGGTCGCCCGTCTCCCGCACCAGGATCTCCAGCAGCGGTTGCATCAGGTCGAGGTCCGTCGCCACCTGGCGCTCGATCCCCGGGCGGATGATCTTCACCGCAACCCGGCGACCGTCGTGGAGGCGTGCCCGATGCACGACGGCGATCGAGGCGCGGCCAACGGGCTCGGTTTCGAAGTCGGCGAACGCATCACCGAGGGCAATCCCCAAGTCGTCTTCGATCCGGCGACGGACAGCAGGGAACGGCACCGGAGGACCAGTGTCGAGACACGAACGGAAGGCGTTTGCCACGTCCTCCCCAAACATTCCCGGCGACGAGGCCATGACCTGACCGAACTTGATGAACGTGCCGCCGAGGTCCTCGAAGATGAGGCGGAGCGGCTCCGCCAACACCGTGGCGGGCAGCCGGCCGTTGCGCAGCTGGCGAAGCTGGCGAATGACGACGGGGAGGATCCTCCTCGCCGTCACCGTGGCAATCTGCAGGCCTCGGCGGCCGAGCTGTGCCAGGTTGGGTTCCTCGAGCCGCCGAGCTCGAATCCGCGGGATGGCATCGACCGTCCGCAGCGTTGCGGGCCGATGCGGCTCGATTGCCCGCTCTCCGAAAGTCCCCTGCACAGCACCGACGCTAATGGGGGCTCGGCACCTCCCTCCGCTCAGACCCAGCACGACAGGAACTGCACCCGTCCCCAACCGGCATTTCTTCTGTCACCGATGGGCATTTATCGTGTCTCGGACAGCAGCGAAACTCTCGAGCGAACGAGACGGAGGGAACGGGTGATGGACACGCGAAAGATCGGACAGCTCGACGCATCGGTCATCGGGCTCGGATGCAACAACTTCGGGATGCGCATCGATGCCGATGCGGCGACCAAGGTGGTTCACACTGCGCTCGACGTCGGCATCACCTTCTTCGACACCGCCGACACCTACGGCGGCACGCTGAGCGAGGAGTACCTTGGCAAGGCTCTCGGTTCCCACCGCGACGAGGTTCTGATCGCCACGAAGTTCGGCTCGAAGATCGACGAGGAGCGCCACGGGGCTCGTCCCGACTACGTGCGCCGTGCCGTCGACGACAGCCTCCGCAGGCTGGGGACTGACTGGATCGACCTCTACCAGCTCCACTTCCCGGACCCCCAGACGCCCATCGCCGACACCCTCGGTGCGCTCGACGAGTTGGTGAAGGCTGGCAAGGTTCGGGAGATCGGTTGCTCCAACTTCTCGGTCGACCAACTGCGCGAGGCCGACGAAGCGGCCACTGCCGGCGGGCTGACCCACTTCGTCAGCGTCCAGAACCAGTACAACCTGTTGCATCGCGAGCCCGAGGAGGGCGTCCTCGCGGAGTGCGATCGGCTCCACCTCGCCTTCCTCCCCTACTTCCCGCTCGCTGCTGGCCTGCTCACCGGCAAGTACCGCCGGAACCAGCCCCTTCCCGAGCACACCCGGCTCACCGAGATGCCCGAGGACGTGCGCAACCGGGCCCTTTCGGAGCGGCGGATCGCCATCGTCGAGCGATTGATCGAACTCGCCGACAGCGAGGGTCACCGCGTCTTGGAACTGGCGATCGCCTGGCTCCTCTCCCGCCCCCAGGTCGCCTCGGTCATCGCCGGCGCGACCTCGCCGGAACAGGTGCGCGCGAACGTCAAGGGGGCGGACTGGCAGCTCTCCGATGAGCTACTGGCACGGATTGACGAGCTGGCTCCACGTCGTGACTGACGGCGGGCTCGGGGACGAGCGCGTCGAGCTCACGATCGGCTCGCACGGCGCGGCGTTCCTCGTAGCGGACCCACTCGAGGACCACCGGGATCATTGCCAACAGCATCAACGTGTCTCCCCCGACCCACATGATCGTCCCCCCGATGTGCAGGTCGAGCACGAGTGAAGGTCCCCACGTGCGGTGCTGGCGCACGTAGGCCGGGAAGAGCTCGTGGCCCGTCGCGGCTAGCGAGAGCCCGGTGAAGGTATCGATCGGTACGGCAGCCGCGAGGTATGCGAGGCGCAGCGCCGGGTAGAGGCGTTTGCGCCCCGTGGGTTCGCCGGGGAACACCTGTCGCCAGAACAGATACCCGACGACCAGGTAGACGACGTGCTCGAGATCGTGCACGGATTCGTACTCGAGCGTGAAGTTATAGAAGGCCGTGAGGTGCGTGAGCGGGATGATGATCGCATAGATCAGGAACGCCACGAAAGGGTTCCCCGCAAGACGCGAGGGCGCTGAGCGCAGCGCCCGCATCACCACCGCGTGGGCGCGTCCGGTCGTGGCCCACAGCGCCAACCGGCAGGGCGCGCCCAACGCGAACAAGGCACCGGCCACCATGATCAACAGCAGGTGCTGGATCATGTGGTCGTAGAAGAGCACATCGTCGTAGACACCGATGAAGCTCAAGGTGGCGATGGCCGTGATCACCGTCGCCGCGGTCCACGCCGCGGTTCGCCAGCCGGACCACGGATGTCGCGGATGCAGCTGGTTCGCCCTTCGAACTCCGAAGAAGTAGAGGACGAGTGCGAGGACCAAGAGGGTGATCGGCACGACGCCCAGGTCGGTCGAAAAGAATTGGTGCCCCGCCAGCGGAGGGACTTGCGTCGGGGACGCGGCGATCAGGTGGGCGGGGGGCACAGCGACAACTCACATTACCGATGAACCTGGCCTGTGCCCGATCGGCCCACCCCGCGAGCACCCGATTCGACGAGGGCAACCAGCTCGGCGCCGCTTCGGTGCCGTCGGGCCACAAGGCACCGACAGTTCCACGCCGCCAGTTCCGAAGCGCGCCGGCATTCGGCGACTGTGATCGATTGGTCAGGCGACCGCGATCGACCGCCGTTCACGATGCCGGCGCAGCAGCGCCGACGGCACCGCTGCGTGCAGGCGCTTGCGCCCGCGGACTTCGCCGGCCGACGAGCGCGCCCAACGCCACTGGTCCGCCCACCGGCCGACGAGGGAGAGCAGGCGAGAGACCGCTGGTGCGGGAGCAAGGAGCGTGAGCACGCCCTCGTCGGTGAAGACTTCGAGCACGTGCACGAGCACCCCCTCGGGCGTGCGGTCAAGGTCGTCGGCGCCGAAGCCCTGGAGCGATCGCCACGGGACCTCGAGTTCGTCGGATCCCAACGGTGACGATGCCTCACGCATGCTTGCTCCGTCCCCCGTTGGCGGACGGCCACCGTGGCCGAGGAGCACCGGAAGGCGCCGCAGCCCCAAGCCCCGGTAACGCACGGTGACCTCGCACGGATAGGCGACCATGGTCTCGGGATGCACGAGGAGCAGCTCCACGACCGGGGCGAGCGCGCCCGAAGGCTCCACCCACCTCGCTGCTGTCGCGCTCACCGACCTCGTCGCTCCATGACTACGAGGCTGTCCTTCTCCTCGTGGGCCCTTGCTTCGTGGGCCCCGTGCTCCCCGCCTTTCACCCTCCCGGGCGGGTGGCCAGTTTGGCCGACGCCCGCCTGAGGGTGCAACCGGATGTTGGCGGCCCGCTTTCGAGCCGTCGGGCCGTGACGGACCCCCGTTTCGAAGATGTCGGGGGGTAATCTTCGAAAGAGTGCTCTTCGTCGAGGTCGTCCGGCTTCTCCTCGTGCTCGTCACCGCGCTGTGCGGCTACGAAGCCGGGCACTCCATCGGTGGGTCGGCTGGACCCACGATCGGCCTCGTCTTGGGCGCGCTCGTCGGCTACGTCAGTGGCGGCGTCGTGGGCAGACTCTTGGACCGGAGCGGCTCACGAGTGGCGAACACGTTCTCGGGCATCCCGCCCGGAGAGCTCTTTGCCGGCACGCTCACCGGGATGGCGGGATTTCTGCTCGGAGCGGGGTTGTCGGTACCCATGCTCGTCCTGGCCCGCTCACCAGCCGTTTGGCCCTCGGCCGCAGTGCTGGCATGGGTCTTCACCTGGCTCGGCTTCCGCATCGGAGCCGCCAAGGGCCGCCAGGTCGTCGCGGCGGCAGGGCTGACGCGGATCCTGGCACCACCGGTCGAGCCGCCCCCTGGCTACGCGCTCCTCGTCGACACCTCGGCGGCGATGACCACCACGCTCCTCGTGCTCGGCCGTTACGGGCTCCTCATGGGTGGCCTCGTCGTCCCGCGATTTGTGATCGACCAGCTGCACACGCTCGCAGCCGGTCCGGATCTCGCAGGTTCCCGCCGAGCGCGCCGCGGGCTCGAGTCCTTCGAGGCCCTTCGCGAGCTCGGCGTCCCGGTCCACATCGCCGAGAACGAGCTGCCCGAGATCGATGACATCAACGACCGGCTCGTCGAAGTCGCACGGAGGCTCGGCCTCCGCTTGGCAACGTGCTCGGGCATCGTGAAGGAGCGCGCGAAACGGCGCGGCGTCGCAGTGACCGACCTTCGACCCCTGGCCGAGGACCTCAGTCCCGACTACCCGCCCGGCGAGCAGCTGGTCATCGACCTCGTCCGCGCGGGCGATCACCCCCGCCAGGCGGTCGGCTACCTCTCGAGCGGAGACATGGTGGTCGTCAACGACGCCGCGCACATGGTCGGGCGCGAGGACGTGGTAATCGAGGTGCTCTCGACCAAGCGGACGAGTCAAGGTCTCTTGGTGTTCGCGCAGCTCGCGCAGCGCCCACAGCCCGCCGGATCCCTCGAGGCACCGTCGCCGAGCGCAGCGAAGCAGGGATCGTGATCCCCAATTGCATCAATCCGGGGTTGGATCATCGCAGAGCGACCGGTTCGCACCAGTGTGGCTCGTCGTGGGCCGCTCAGACGCGAACGACCCCTGATGCGAGCTTTTGCAGCGAATCCTTGGCGTCGCCGAAGAGCATCACGGTCTTCGGGTTGTACATGAGGTCGTTGTCGATGCCGGCAAACCCCGGGCGCATCGAGCGCTTGAGGAACACGATGTTGGCGGCCTCGTCGGCGTTGATGATGGGCATGCCATAGATCGGGCTGCCGGGCACCTCTTTGGCTGCAGGATTGACGGTGTCGTTCGCGCCCACCACGAGGGCGACGTCGACCGTCGACATCTCGCGGTTGGCCTCTTCCATCTCTCGAAGATCTTCGTAGGGGACGTCTGCCTCGGCCAGCAGGACGTTCATGTGCCCGGGCATGCGCCCTGCGATCGGATGGATGGCATAGAAGACCTCAACCCCTCTCTTGGTCAACGTGTTCGCGAGCTCGCGCACCGCATGCTGCGCTTGCGCGACCGCGAGCCCATACCCGGGGATGATCGCCACCTTGCGTGCATAGGCGAGCAACACGGCGACGTCTTCGACCGTCGCGGCACGAACCGAGCGGGTCGTCGCAGCTTCCGAGGTGCCGGCGGTGATCACCGCGCCGAAGGCGCTGAACAAGATGTTCGGCAGCGAACGACCCATCGCATTGCTCATCAGGACCGTGAGCAACGTCCCGGACGCGCCCACCAGGGTGCCCGCAACCACGAGCAAGTTGGAGTTCAGTGAGAACCCCGAGGCTGCGACGGCCAGACCAGTGAAGGCGTTCAATAACGAGATGAGCACCGGAACGTCTGCCCCACCGATCGGAAGGACGAACAGCAGCCCCAAGGCGAGGGAGAGCACGAGCAAGATCCACAAAAGGACCGTTGAATCTGTCGTCAGCACGGCGATCAACAGGGCCAGGATCCCCGCGGCCACCACCGCGTTGACGCGCTGTTGCCCTCGATAGACGATCGGTCGTCCGGTCACGAGCTCCTGCAGCTTCGCGAAGGACAGTGCAGACCCAGAGAGCGAGAAGCTCCCGATGACGACACCGAAGATGACCTCGAGGACCTTGTAGATCGGTAGCAGCTTGGCATCGGTGCTGACGAACGCGGTCAACGAGACCACGGCGGCGGCACCCCCGCCGACCCCGTTGAAGGCCGCCACCATCTGCGGCATCGCCGTCATGCGGACGAGCCGGGCAGCCGGGACGCCGACCGCGACCCCGATGGCCATTGCCCCCACCATGAGGCCGACGTGCCCCAGCCCCGCCCGTGCGAAGGTCGCACCGACCGCAAGGACCATCCCGGCCGCACCGAGCAGGTTGCCCATTCGTGCCCGGCGCGGCGAGCTGAGTGCCTTCAGGGCGAGGATGAACCCGACGACGGCGACCAGGTAGAAGATGTCGATGACCGTTCCGCGGCTCACTCGGGCAGATCACCGTCCTTGCGTTGCACGTCCTGGGGCGCGGGTGTGCGGGCCTTGAACATCTCCAACATCCGGTCGGTGACGACGAAACCACCAACCACGTTGAGGGTTGCCAGCACCACCGCGATGAAGCCGAGGGCCTCCTCGCCAACGGTGTGCGCGGAGCCCAGCACGATCATCGCTCCGACCAAGACGACGCCGTGGATCGCGTTCGAGCCCGACATCAGCGGGGTGTGCAAGATGCTCGTCACCTTCGAGATGACTTCGTAGCCGACGAAGGCACTCAGTATGAAGATCGTGAAGAGCTCCACGAGACCGTTCGTCACGCTGATTCCCCCGTTGCCGCCCCGATCCCCAGTTCGTCGTCGACGGGAAGTCCCAACAGTGCCGCCATCGAAGGATCCACCGACGCCCCCGATCGGAGCACGCAACTTGACCGGAGGATCTCGTCGTGCCAATCGGGTGAAAGCGTCCCGTCGGTCGCAAGGAGCTGGAGGAAGTTGGCGACGTTACGCGCATAGAGGTAGCTCGCGTGTGTCGGCATCGTCGCAGGCGGGTTCGAGATCCCCACGATCGACGTCCCCCCGGCGCGGACCGCCGTGCCCGGTACGGTGAGCTCGCAGTTCCCGCCGGCATCGGCCGCCACGTCGACGATCACCGAGCCCGGTCGCATCGCCTTCACCATGTCGGCGGTGACGATCACCGGCGCCTTCTTCCCGGGGACGGCTGCAGTGGTGATCACGACGTCAGAGTTCGCAACCTCCTCCGCCAACCCGGCACGTTGGCGGGCGAGCTCCTCCTCGGAGAGCTCTCGCGCGTACCCTCCGGCTCCTTCGGCGCTGACGCCGAGCCCGACGAAGGTCGCGCCCAGACTGGCCACCTCCTCTGCAGCGGCCGGCCGGACGTCGTACCCACGGACGAGCGCGCCGAGGCGGCGAGCCGTGGCAATCGCCTGCAGGCCCGCGACCCCTGCGCCGATGACGAGCACCTTGGCCGGCGGGACCGTGCCGGCGGCCGTCATGAACATCGGGAAGAACTTGCCGAGGTGCTTCGCGGCAGCGAGCGCTGCACGGTAACCGGTCACCGTCGCCTGTGAGGAGAGTGCATCCACGCTCTGGGCTCGGCTGATCCTCGGGACCCGGTCGAAGCTGAACACCGTCGCCCGCTTCTCTCCGAGCAGCCGAAGCGCCTCGACGGATCCGGCCGGCTGCAGGAACGACAGGACGGTCGCGCCCTCAGGGATCCGCTCGACCACTTCGAGCGTCGGCGGGTTGACCTGGACCACGACGTCGACGTCTGCCCCGAGCGACGAACCCGCAGGAAGGATCGATGCCCCGGCATCGGCGTAGTCGTCGTCGCCAAAGGCCGCCTCCTCGCCGGCACCGGCCTCGATGACGACCTCCCACCCCTCGGCGCGCAACCGGGCCACGACCTCGGGCACGAGCGCGACGCGGCGCTCGCCCGGGCGCGACTCTCCCAGGGCAGCGACCTTCACGATGGCACCCTCACGAACGTGTCGTTCTATCAGGTCAGGGTCAGTTGCGAGACAACGCCGTGCCAGCCGCGGCGTTGTCTTTTTCGTTCCAACCATCCCCCTCGAGGGGGAAGCAGAACCCCCCATGGTGGGCGAGCCGTGAAGCCTGCTCGAGCGTCAACGGCGGAGCGAAGAAATAGCCCTGCGCCGCATCGCAGCCGAACTCCTTGAGGATGGTCACCTCGAGTGCGGTCTCCACGCCTTCGGCGACGGTCGTCATCCCCGCCGAGCCCGCCAGGTGCACGACCGTTTCGACGATCATTCGATTGATCCCCTGGTGGGGCTCGAGGTTGCTGACGAAGGACCGATCGATCTTGATCGTGTTGATCGACATCCTGCGCAGCACGTCGAAGGAGGTCCAGCTCGTGCCGACATCGTCGACGGCCAGTTCCACGCCGAGCTCGCGGATCGCCCCAAGGTCCTGGATCGCCCGCTCATCGGTCATGGCCTGCTCGGTCACCTCGACGGTGAGGCGATCCGGATCGAGCCCGGCGCGCTCGAGCGCTCGCTGGACGGCGCCACGGGCCACCCCCCGCTGGAGCTGGACGAGCGAACAGTTGATCGCCAGCTGCACGTTCTTGGGCCAATCGGCCGCCTGGCGACAGCCCTCGGCGAGCACCCACTCGCCGACCTTGGCAATCTCCCCGTTGGCTTCGAGCCACGGGATGAAGACCCTGGGGAGGATGAACTCCTCCTCGTGCTGCCAGCGCAGCAGCGCCTCGAACCCGAGCAGCCTGCCACTCCCGAGGTCGACCAATGGCTGATATGCGAGCGCGGGCTCACCGCTTCGCACCAGGGATGCGACATCCATCCGCTTTGCTGCCACGTTGCCGGTCACGACTTCTCCTCGCCGGCGATCTCGTGCCGGCCCTCGCTACCATCTTGCCCGACACCAGGGAGAAATGGGGTGATCCCCAGGCGAGGACAGCGCTCGGCCAGCCCGGGGAGCGGACCCGTAGACTCGGGCGACATGAACTGCGCCCGGCGCCGCGGCATCGAGGAACCACCCTCCGGCCGTTGGCGATGACGCCCCGCCCGGCACGAAGCGCCGTCCCGGACTGGGCGATCCTTGTGATCGCCTGTGTGGCGCAGTTCATGGTGATCCTCGACGTCTCGATCGTCAACGTCGCGCTGCCCTCGATCGGCCGGGAGCTCCACTACAGCCCGACCGGCCTCCAGTGGGTCGTGAACGCCTACGTCTTGGTGTTCGCCGGGTTCCTGCTGCTCGGCGGTCGCGCCGCCGACCTGTACGGCCGGCGGAAGGTGTACCTCTTCGGGATCGCGCTGTTCGCGGCGGCAAGCCTCGTCGGGGGCTTCGCGCAGAGCTCGAGCTGGCTGACCGTCGCCCGAGCCTTCCAGGGACTCGGCGGGGCGGTGCTCTCACCCGCCACGCTCACCATCCTCGTGACCTCCTTCTCAGGGCCACGCCTGGTCCGGGCCCTCGGGTTGTGGAGCGCCATCGCAGGCGCCGGAGCAGCGGCGGGCGTCACGCTTGGTGGCATCCTAACCTCCGAACTCAGCTGGCGATGGGTGCTCTTCGTCAACGTGCCGATCGCAGCCCTGGCGATGGTCTTCGCGCTGTCCTTTTTGACCGAGCTCCGCCGCACCGACGAGCACCGCCGCCTCGACGTTGCCGGAGCGCTGACGGCAACTGGGGGTCTGGCACTGCTCGTCTACGCCATCGTCGACACCGACGTGCACCCGTGGACCGCTCCGACCACCATCGTGCTCCTCTTGTGCGCGGCCGCGGTCCTGGCGGTCTTCGTGCTCATCGAGCGGCGGACGGCTGCGCCGCTCGTGCCGTTCCGCTTGTTCCGCTCCAGGTTCGTCAGCGGCGCGAACGTCGTGATGTTCCTCGTCGGCGGTGCGTTCTTCTCGATGTGGTACTTCCTGTCGCTCTTCGTCCAGAACGTCCTCGGATACAGCGCATTGCGCACGGGCTTCGCCTTCTTGCCCATGGCGGTCACGATGATCGTCGGCTCCCAGGTCAGTTCGCGCCTCACGGTCCGCCTCGGCCAGCGTCCGCTCATGTTCGCCGGCACGCTGTGCGCCGCAGCCGGGTACCTGTGGCTGTCGCGGATCCACGCCGGCGCCGACTACCTCACGGCCGTTGCGTTGCCGGCCGTGCTGGTGTCCCTGGGCATCGCGCTGCTCTTCACCCCCCTCGCCTCTGCTGCCACCACCGATGTCGCCCAGAGCGAGGCCGGGCTCGCCTCCGGCGTGCTCAACACCTCGCGCCAGGTCGGCGGCTCGCTGGGCCTGGCCGTGCTCGCCACGATCGCCACCGACCGCACCCAGGTCGTCCTCCACCACTCCCACCGCGCGCTCGCCGAGGCATTGGCCGCTGGATACAGCCGGGCGTTCGTCATCGCCGCAGGCCTGTGCGTCGCGGGGTTCGTGCTCGCTGCAATGGTGCCGGGGAGACGTCGAGCCCGCCGTGCAGAACCGGTGCCTGCTGAGGACCAGCACGCACTACTGCTCAGCGTTCCGGAAGGCTAGCCTCGGCGCACCAAGACGCCGAGGTGGGAGGGCATCATGGTGTTCGACCTGGCCACGCTCTTGAAGGACCGCCGCGGCGATGCCTTCGAGCTGCACACGTCGCATATGAACCACCAGCTTGCCGGGGTTCTCGAAACGCTCGGGTTCGATCGCTCCTACGTCTCGGGTTCCGGGTGCTACCTCTACGACACCGAGGGCAACCGCTACCTCGACCTGCTCTCGGGGTTCGGGGTGCACGCCCTCGGCCGCAACCACCCCGCCGTCACCCAGGCGCTTCACGAGGCCCTCGCGCTCGACCTGCCCAATATGGTCCAAATCGACTGCGCGCTCCTGCCCGCCCTGCTCGCCGAGCGGCTCCTCCCCTACGCCCACCGCGGGATCAATCGCGTGTTCTTCTGCAACTCCGGGACCGAAGCAGTCGAGGCGGCGATCAAGTTCGCCCGTTGCGCCACGAAGCGCCCTCGGATCCTGTACTGCTCGCATGCGTTCCACGGGCTGACGACCGGCTCGCTCGCCCTCAACGGCGGAGCGGAGTTCCGAAGAGGCTTTGGAAGGCTGCTGCCTGACACGACCGAAGTCCCCTTCGGCGACGCCGACGCCCTTCGGCGCGAACTGCGGCACCGGGACGTCGCCGCGTTCGTCTTCGAACCGATCCAGGGCAAGGGGGTCTACGTCGCCCCAGACTCCTACTGGGACGCCGTGGCAACGCTGTGCCGCCAGTTCAAGACGCTCATGGTGGCCGATGAGGTGCAGACTGGCCTCGGGCGAACCGGCCGGTTCTTCTGCCACCAGCACTGGGGCCTCGAGCCCGACATCATCACCGTGTCCAAGGCCCTCTCTGGCGGACTCGTCCCGGTCGGCGCCACGCTGTGCACCGACCGGGTGTTCAAGAAGGTGTTCAGCTCGCTGGACCGGGCAATGGTGCACTCGAGCACCTTCGGACGGAACCAGCTGGCAATGGTGGCAGGACTCGCCACCTTGTCGGTGCTCGAAACCGAGCAACTGGTCGAGCATGCCGCGGCGGCCGGAGCGACGCTGATGGAGAAGCTGCAGGTCTTGGTCGATCGCTACGAGGTCTTCCATGAGGTGCGCGGGAAGGGACTCATGATCGGCCTCGTCTTCGGCAAGCCGCAGAGCCCGAGTCTGCGTCGGCGCTGGAGGGCGACCGAGCGCCTCAGGGCCGGCCTCTCCACCCAGGCGATCGTGGTCCCGCTCTTCCATCGCCACCGCATCCTGACCCAGGTCGCGGCGGACAACGTCAACATCATCAAGCTGTTGCCACCGCTCATCGCGGGCATCGAGGAGATCAATGCCTTCGTCGAAGCCCTCGACGACGTGCTCGGCGACCTCGAACGCAGCCCGCGGTCCTTGCTCGAAGTGGGAGGACGTCTCGCTCGAGGAGCCCTCCGCACCCGGCTGGGGGCGCTCCGGCGAGCGATCCGCCCACCCCGCACCGACCGGCCGGACGCGGCCACGACCCGCGGCTTCCTCGGGCCCCGGCACGAGGGGACAGCCATCGAGCGTGCCGGACGATCCTCGGATCGGCTCGCCGCCTCCGAGGGGGCCACGGGTCGTTTCGCAGACGAGCCGGCGGAGCGCCAACCAGACCCACGGCCGCCCCACCAGCCCTCGATCGATCGCTCGGCGATCTCACCGGAGGCCCGTCCGGCGGCGGCACCCTGAGGACACCGAGAACTGCGCAATGACCGCGAGCGAGCGAACCATCGCACGAAGCTTCCGGACACGACGAGGTCCGGTGGCACCATGACCAGTGGCGACGAACCCCCGATCGCGCCACGTTCGAAGAGCGAGCCTTCGGTGCCCGTCCGGCCGGCGCCCCGTCGCCTCGAGCTCGAGCGGGGCGACCCGGTCTTGGTGACCGGTGCCGCAGGCTTCATCGGCTCTGCCATCGTCCGTGCCCTGATCCCCCTCGGGGTCCGGGTGATCGCAACCGTCGAGCCTCACGGCCGACGCGCCAACCTGAGCGGGCTCGACGTCGAGGTCCTCCCGCTCGACATTCGGCGCAGGAGCGAGGTCTTCGACGCCATGAAAGGGGTGCGCGCCGTCTTCCACACCGCAGCCGTCTTCCGCTTCTGGGCGCCGGACCCCAGCGTCTTCTACGACGTCAACGTGCACGGCACACGCAACGTGCTCGACGCCGCCGCCGCCGCCAACTGTGAGCGGGTCGTCTACACCAGCACCGTCGCCACGATCGGTTTGGACGGCACCGACGCCGGGCAGCCTGCCAACGAGACGGTGCCCAACCGGATCCACGCGCTTCACGGCCTCTACAAACAATCCAAATACGTGGCCGAGCACGAGGTGCTCCGTGCAGCGGCCGAAGGGGCGCCGGTCTCCCTGGTGCACCCGACGTTCCCCCTCGGCCCCCGCGACCTGCGTCCCACCCCCACCGGAAAGGTGATCCTGGACTTCTTGAACGGCAAGATGCCGGCATACGTCGACACCGCGATGAACGTCGTGCACGTCGATGATCTGGCCCAGGGCCATCTGTTGGTCCTCGAGCGCGGGCAGAACGGCCGAAGCTACATCCTGGGAGGCGAGAACCTCTCGATGCGCGACCTTCTGCACATCGCCGCCGAGCGCACGGGGCTGCCGGCCCCGAGGCGCCAGCTCCCACGCGTGGTGGGCATCGCTGCCGGCTTCGTCTCCGAGATGCTCCAGGGCCGCCTGCTCCGAAGGGAGCCACGGGTTCCGCTCGAGGCTGCCCGGATGTCGGCAACTCGCATGATCTTCGACAGCTCCAGGGCACGAACGGAGCTCGGCTTCACGACACGCCCAGCCGTCCAGGCGATCGAAGACTCCGCCCGCTGGTTCGTTGAGAACGGCTACGTCCACCCGAGACGAGCGAGCCGGATCCGTTGGGCCAGCTGACCCGAGACCGAGGCAGGCTGCCGTGAGCGCGCACGGGCGCCAGGGCGCCACGATCGAGGTCCAGGGACTGACCAAGCGCTTCGGGACCGTCGTCGCGATCGACGACCTGGAGTTCACCGTCTCCCCAGGCCGGGTCACCGGCTTCCTCGGACCCAACGGCGCAGGCAAGACGACCACGTTGCGGATCCTGCTCGGCCTGGTTGCCCCGAGCGCTGGGACCGCGACGATCGGCGGCCGCAGGTACCAGGAGCTCGACCACCCACTCAGCCAGGTCGGAGCGCTCCTCGAAGCGACCAGCTTCCATCCCTCCCGACGCGCGCTCGACCACCTGCGCATGGTCGCCATGGCGGCAGGGATCGACCAACGACGCGCCGGGGCCGTTTTGGATCTGGTCGGGCTGAGCGATGTCGCCAACCGACGGGTCGCCGGTTTCTCCCTCGGCATGCGCCAGCGGCTGAGCCTGGCCACCGCCCTGCTCGGCGACCCGGCGGTTCTCGTTCTCGACGAACCATCCAACGGGCTCGACCCTGCGGGCATCGCGTGGCTGCGCGAGTTCCTCCGCTTCCTGGCCAACGAGGGCCGAACCGTTCTGGTCTCCTCGCACTTGCTGGCGGAGATGGCCTTGACGCTCGACGACGTGGTGATCATCTCGGGCGGCACCTTGCGCGCCCAGGGTCCGCTGTCGGCCCTCACTTCGCGGCTGCATTCGGTGATGCGGGTCCGGACCCCAGAGCCCGATCGCCTCGTTGCCGTGCTCGAGGGTGCCGCCATTGCCTATCGGCGCAGCGATGACGGCGCGATCGAGATCGAGGGAATCGAACCCGAGCAGCTCGGGCCGCTCCTGGCTGCCTCCCAGGTGGTCCTCTACGAGCTCGTCCGAGAGCGCAGCGACCTCGAGTCGCTGTTCTTGTCCTTGACTGCAGGAGCCGGCGGCGATGCCACCCACCTGGGCGGCCGGGACGACCGGACCCCAGGGGCGCACTGGCGACCCGCGAGCAGGCCCCGAGGCACGACGTGACCCGGCTCGTCCGGGCGGAGCTGTTCAAGCTGCGAACGACGCCGGGCCCATGGGTCGTGCTCGCTGCGACCCTGGGCTTCACGGCCCTCGGCATCGTCGCCGCCTTCTTGGTCTCCAAGGGCGTGGTGATCACTCGTGGTGGCGCGGTGCGCCGGCACCTGGAGTTCGTCGCCCCGACCACCGTGAACCGGCTCCGGCGCCTGATCGGCGCCGGCTTCGAAGGCGGCGGCGTGTGGATGGCAGCGGTCATCGGCGTGCTCGGGATCACCGGCGAGTACCGCCACAAGGTCATGACGACCACCCTGTTGGCCCAGCCGGTCCGCTGGCGCGTCCTCGTCGCCAAGTCGATCGCCTCGGTGATCTGGGGCTTGGGGCTGGGGATCGCCAGCTTGGTCATCGTCGCCGCCATGGGGGTCCCTCTGTTCGTCTCTCAGGGTGGCGCACTCTCCGCGCTCTCCCACCAGGTCGGCGCCGTGGTTCCCGGGCTGCTCGGTGCGTTCGCGCTGATGGCCTTGCTCGGCGTCGGATTCGGATCGCTCCTGCAGAACCAGGTTGCCAGCGTCCTGGTGGTGCTCGGCGTCGCACTCATCCTCGAGCCCATCTTCGACGGGCTGGTCCCCGCAGCCGGACGGTGGTTGCCCTCCGCGGCGGCGGCAGCGGTCGCGGGCGGCTCGCTCGCCACCGGCACTGCGCACGCCCAGCTCCTTGCGTGGTGGCTCGCGGTGATCGTGCTCGTCGCTTGGGGCCTCGTGCCGACCGTGCTCGGCTTCTTTGCGACGTTCTCCCGCGACGTCACCTGACTCCGGTAGCGTCCGCAGGCGTGCTCGCGGGGCGCGACGCACCGCATCGAGCGCAGCACAACCGGCCGAACGGGTCCCCCCCGAGAGACCGAGGGACGGAGACGAGGTGAGCATGGACACAGAAATCCTTCGTGAACGCCGAGGCAAGATCGAGATCTTGACGATCAACCGCCCCGATGCACGCAACGCCATCGATGCGGCGGTCAGCAACCAACTCGGTGCAGCACTCGAGGAGCTGGCTGCCGATGACAGCATCGGCGCCGTCCTCCTCACCGGCGCTGGCGACAAGGCCTTCTCTGCCGGAATGGATCTCAAGGCGTTCGCCTCGGGACAGATGGAGGCCATCCTCGGTGCGCCGGGAGGCTTCGGAGGCATCACGCGCCGCCACTTCCCCAAACCCATCGTGGCCGCGGTCAACGGCGCCGCCCTCGCGGGCGGCCTCGAGATCGTGCTCTCCTGCGACTTGGTCGTAGCGGCCGAGCACGCGACCTTCGGGATCCCCGAGGTCAAGCGGGGGCTCATCGCGGCAGCTGGTGGCCTGTTCCGGCTGGGCAAGCGGCTGCCACTGGCGGTCGCCCTCGAGCTCGCACTGACCGGTGACGCCATCAGCGCCCAGCGAGCACTGCAGGTCGGCTTGGTCAATCGGGTCGTCGCCGCTGAGCAGCTCCTGGACGAGGCGCTGGCGCTGGCCGAACGGATCGTCGAGAACGCGCCCCTCGCGGTGCGGATGAGCAAGGACGTCCTTTTGCGCAGCCTCGACCTCGCCGAAGAGGATGCCTGGCAGGTGACCGACCAGGCAGCAGCAGTTGTCTTCACCTCCGAGGATGCAGCCGAGGGCGCGCTGGCGTTCGCGCAGAAGCGGTCGCCGGTCTGGAAGGGTCGCTGAAGCGGTCGACCCGGCGGAGCGCCCTCGGCGCGGCGAGCTAACCTGGACGGGGTCGCCAGCGACAGTGTCGCCGTCCGATGGGCGACCGCTTGAGCACGACCACCAAGGCAAGGAGAGCCAACCATGGTGGCAGAGATCTTCGGAATCGACGGACTGATCGTCTTGCTCGTCATCGTCGTCGTGCTGTTCGGGGGGGCCGCGATCCCCAAGCTGGCACGCAACCTCGGCACTGCGCAGAGCGAGTTCAAAAAGGGCCTCGCGGAGGGACAGAAGGACCTCGAAACCAAGCCCTCGGGCACCTCGAGCGCCAGCCAGGCCGTCGACGAGCACCGCCCGGTCAACCCGACCTGAGCCGGGTCGACCCAGTCGGAGCTGAACGCTGCGACGTCGGCTTCCGACCGGCACAGGGCAACGGTTGTCCCACTGGTGAGGGACGGGTCGACAGAACACGAGCCTCCGAGCAGCGACTTCGTGTGCCGTGAGTCTGTTTGGCTAGTGTCGGGACCGTGAACGCGCCGTCAACCGGCGGAGATCAAACCACTCGGGCGCCCGCCCAACCCAAGCGGCGTCGCGCGCTGTGGCTCGCGCTGGTGGTCCTTGCACCCCTCGTGCTCGCCGGCTGCCAGATCCCCAACTTCGGCGCCTACCACGGTGCGACCTCCCAGGGCAAGGACGCGTTCAAGCTGTGGCAGGGCTTCGTCATCACCGGGATCGTGGTCGGGATCATCGTGGTGGTCCTGATCTTGTGGGCCGTCTTCCGCTACCGCCGACGCTCCGACGACATCCCCCGCCAGACCCAGTACCACACCCTCGTCGAGATCATCTACACCGTGCTGCCCATCATCACCGTGTTGGTGCTGTTCGCCTTCACCGTCGTGACCGAGAACGAGGTCGACGCCACCCCCAAGGGACAGGTCCAGGTGAAGGTGACCGCCTTCCAGTGGGGCTGGCAGTTCTACTACCCCCAGACCGGCAAGGTCGTCGAAGGCGAGACCGTCCAGTCGCCCCAGATGGTCGTGCCCGTCAGCGAGACGGTCAACATCACCTTGGTCTCGGCCGACGTCGTCCACGGCTTCTACGTGCCGGCGTTCAACTTCAGTCGCTACGCACAGCCAGGCGTCGTCAACCACTTCAACTTCAACGTGGCGCGTGCCGGGGTCTATCGTGGGCAGTGCACGCAGTTGTGCGGCCTCTATCACTCGCTCATGTTCTTCAGTGTGAAAGCAGTCTCTCCGGCGCAGTTCGAGTCCTGGGTCCACCAGACCGGGGGGATCTCACCATCCATCGGGAGATTGAAGGCACAGATCGCAGCACACGGACCAGGAGCATGACCGATCTCATCGACACCACCCTGACCGGAGGCGACATCGGCCATCCGGGCGTCTTCGAGGAGGTCGAGGCCGCCCACGAGCACCCCGAGCACGGGCCCACCGGCATCCTCAAGTGGCTCACCTCCACCGACCACAAGGTGATCGGGATGAGCTACATGATCACCGCCGTCGTGCTCTTCTACATCGCTGGGGTCCTGGCACTCGTCATGCGCCTCCAGCTCGCCAGCCCGACCAGCTCGTTGCTGTCGCTGTCGGCGTACAACCAGCTCTTCACGATGCACGGCAGCATCATGATGTACCTGTTCGCGGGTCCTTTCGCGTTCGGTGGCCTCGCAAACTTCATCGTCCCGCTCCAGGTCGGCGCTCCGGACATGGCCTTCCCCCGCCTCAACGCCCTGTCCTACTGGCTGTTCCTGACCGGATCGATCACGATGATCATGGACTTCTTCGTCCGGGGCGGGGCGGCGGCGTTCGGGTGGGTGGCCTATGCCCCCCTGTCGGAGGCGACCAACTCTCCTGGGCTGGGAGGGGACATCTGGATCATGGCGCTCGTCCTGACCGGCTTCTCCGCCATCTTCACCGGCGTCAACCTCGTCGCCACGATCTTCTACCTCCGTGCGCCCGGCATGACGATGTTCCGGATGCCGATCTTCACGTGGAACATGCTGGTCACCGCGATCTTGATCCTCATCGCGTTCCCGGTGCTGACGAGCGCTCTGGTGATGCTCTTCTGCGACCGGCACTTCGGCACGCACATCTTCACCGTCCAAGGCGGCGGATCGCCCATCCTCTACCAGCACCTGTTCTGGTTCTTCGGCCACCCCGAGGTCTACATCCTCGCGCTCCCCTACTTCGGGGTCGTCACCGAGATCCTCCCGGTCTTCTCTCGTAAGCCGGTCTTCGGCTACAAGGGCATGGTGTTCGCCACCATGGCGATCGCCGCCCTCTCCACAGGGGTCTGGGCGCACCACATGTTCACCACCGGCGTGGTCCTGCTCCCGTTCTTCTCCCTGCTCAGCCTGCTCATCGCCGTGCCGACCGGGATCAAGTTCTTCAACTGGATCGGCACCATGTGGCGTGGGCAGCTGACGATGAAGGCACCGCTGCTGTTCTGCATCGGTTTCCTCATCGCCTTCTTGATGGGAGGCATTACTGGCGTCATCCTGGCGTCGCCACCCCTGGACTTCTTCGTCCACGACACCTACTTCGTCGTCGCGCACTTCCACCAGGTGCTCTTCGGCACGGCCGTCTTCGCGGGCTTCGCCGGCCTCTACTACTGGTATCCCAAGTTCTTCGGCCGGATGCTACGCGACCACCTTGGCAAATGGCACTTCTGGCTCACCTTCATCGGCTTCTGGATCACCTTCATGCCCCAGTACGTGCTCGGCCTGATGGGGATGCCACGCCGGGTCGCGACCTATCCAACGAACCTGGGCTGGCAGTCGTGGAACATCGCCTCGACGGTCGGTGCCTTCCTCATCGCGGCTGGCTTCGCCGTCCTTCTCTACAACCTCTGGATCTCCTGGCGCGAACCGATCCTTGCCGGTGACAACCCCTGGGACGGCCATACGCTGGAGTGGTTCACGACGTCTCCCCCCCCGCACCACAACTACCTCCACCTCCCGCCAATCCGTTCCGAACGGCCCACCTGGGACTACAACCACCCGGACGCCCCCACCGTCGGCCACGGCAAGCAGGTCCGCCCACGACCAGGGACGCCGGGGGCACCTGCGCTCGTGGGCGCTCGCTCCGGCGAGGGTTCGAATGGCTCCGACGGAAGGTCCACCACCAGATGAAGGCGCGTTAGGTCATGAAGATCGAATCGTATTTCCTGCTCGGTGTCGCTGCCTTCTTCGGGCTCATCGGCATCATCTACTGGGTGACCTCGTATGAGCAGGCCGGCACCATGATGCTCATCGGCAGCTGCTTCCTCGGCTTGCTCCCGGGCGCCTACTACCTCTTCTGGCACCGGCGGATGGGCAACCGCCTTGAGGACCGACCCGACGCCACCATCGAGGAGGGTGCTGGCCGGGTCGATGCCTTCCCGAGCTCGAGCATCTGGCCATTCGTGCTCGGGCTCGGTGCGTTTGCCACCGTGCTCGCCTTCGCCTTCGGCGTTTGGTTCATCTTCCCTGCGGCAGCGCTCATCATCTCCGCGCTGGTCGGTGCCACGTTGGAGAGCCGGCGCGGCGGCACCGTCTAAGGACGCGGCAGCCGCAGCTGTTCGGGCTGCTCCGCCTCGGCCCGGCAGCCCGCCTTGACCCCGCTCAGCCAGCGACACCGACCGCAGTAGTGCTGGGTTTCGCCGACCCCCCAGGGTGAGCGACCCGGCGATGCTTCAGGCGTCCGGGTCGACGTGGACGCCGGCACGGGCGAGCGCCTCGAGCGCTCGCCGCCCGTCACCTTCTTCCAGGTCCACGGCCCGGACCGCTCCTTCGAGCACCGTGGTGGAAAAGCCGGCAGCCACCGCATCGAGCGCGGTTTCCTTGACGCAGTAGTCGGTCGCCAGGCCGCCGATGACCACCCGCTCCACTCCCTTCGAGCGCAGCAGTTCGGCCAGTCCGGTTGACTTCGTCTCACCGCTCTTCGGATCTCGGACGCTGAACCCCGAATAACCGTCCTCGCCGCCCACGCCCTTCCGCACGATCGTGCCGGCGACCTCGAGGTCTGGCGCAAGCGCCGCGCCCCAGGTGTCCCGGACGCAGTGCACCGGCCAGCGCCCACCGTCCTTGGCGAAGTGGGGCGTCACCGGAGGATGCCAGTCCTGGGTGTAGACGACGACCGCTCCGGCTTCGGCTGCCCGCCGGATATGGCGATTGAGGATGGGGACGACCGACGCCCCGTCAGGAACGGACAGGGCGCCTTCGGGACTGGCGAAGTCGTTCTGGACGTCGACCACGATGAGGGCGCTGTGGGGGTCATAGGTGACCATCACGACCTCCCTGCCAGCCCGGACCCCGGCTTGAGGGTTGTCCCCTCCCGATGCCCGTCTGCGTGGAACACCTCACCATGCCCTCAGGCGCCATACTGGCCCACTCTCAGGGCGACCTCGGCTCTCGAAGCCGAGGAGCGAGCCTCACGAACCCGAGCCTACCGACAGGCGATCGGTCGGCGTGCCGCAGGCGCGCGACGTCTAGCGAGGGACCCTGCGAACCCCGACTCCCCCCCGGCGCCCGGAGGCCTCCGTGCGCCCCTCCCCGTTGACACGGCTCGGCTCGAAGGTGATGTAGGCGGGCACCGGGACCGGTTCGAGCTCGGGACGCTCGTCGCCGGGGCGCACCGCAGCGGGAGTCGAGACGTACTCGCCTTCGGGCGTGCGGGAGATGACGACAGCTCGCTTGCGCCGCCCCACCCCAGGGGCACCTTGCATCTCGAGGCAGATGCGCCAGGTGAGCAGCCCGACGACGATGGGGTCCACGAAGACCAGGACCCGGAAGGTCCACAGCACCGTGTTCAGCGAGGCATTGAAGAAATTCGCCAGGACATCGGTGGCGCTCGCGCCGAGCAACGTCATCATGAGCGCCAGCATGGCCGCGCCCGCGGCCGTGCGCTTCGGCCGGTCACGCGGGCGATCGAGCAGCTGATGGGAGCTGTAATCCTTGGTGTACCAACGCTCGATGGCCGGCCACGCGAAGCACAGCGTGAAGATGAGACCGGGGAAGACGACGGCCGGGAGGAAGACGACGAAGGGGATCGTGTGTCCCCAGCCAGCGAATTCCCAGCTGGGCATGATGCGCAGCGCGCCGTCGAGCCACCCCATGTACCAGTCCGGCTGGACGGCATAGGTGATCTTGTAGGGCTCGTACTGACCGAACTGCCAGATCGGGTTGATCTGCGCCGTGGCTCCGAGCACCGCGGTGACGCCGGCGACCATGAACAGAAAACCGGTCGTCTTGGCAATGAAGTGCGGGTACATCGGTGAGCCGACCACGTTGCGCGCGGTGCGGCCTCGCCCGGGGAACTGCGTGTGCTTCTGGCGAACCAACAGGAACAGGTGAGCACCGATGAGCCCGGCGATGATCACTGGGAGGATGAGGACGTGGACGATGAACATCCTCGGGATGATCGCCGTGCCGGGGTAGTTGCCCCCGAAGAGGAAGAAGGCCAGGTAGCTGCCGACGAAGGGGATCGACAAGAGGATGGAGAACATGATCCGGATCCCGGTCCCAGAGACGAGGTCGTCGGGCAACGAGTAGCCGATGAAGCCGTTGGCCAGGCTCAGGATGAGCAAGGTCAACCCGATCGTCCAGTTGAGCTCACGGGGACGCCGGAACGCACCGGTGAAGAAGATCCGCGCCATGTGGATGACAATCGCCCCCAGGAAGATGTCCGCCGCCCAGTGGTGCATCTGGCGCATCAACAGGCCGGCACGGACCCCGAAGCTCAGGTTCACCGTCGACGCGTACGCCTCGGTGACCGACTGGCCGCGCAGCGGCGCGTAGGGGCCGTGGTAGATGATCTTCGAGACGGAAGGCACGTAGTAAAGGGTGAGGAAGATCCCCGTCGCCACCAGCACGATGAAGGAGTACAGGGCGATCTCGCCCAGCATGAAGGACCAGTGGTCCGGGAAGATCTTGTCGAGGAAGACGCGAAGACCGCGCGCGATGCCGAGGCGCTCGTCGAGCTCCTCCACTGCCTGACCCAGACGCCCATACGGGCCACGCATCGCCCGCGCCTCGCGTGCCGTCCGCGGCCGCCGCGCGGGCGCACCGCGCGCAGAGGCACCGGGGGCAACCGGAGCCCCCTGTCCTTGGGGCGAGGGCAGACCCTGGTCCTCACCGACACTCATCGGGGCCCGCTCCTGGTCATCTCGCTCGCCTGACTCGTCTCGTCACGTTCTGGCTCATCTGGTCACGTTCTGGGCATGTGATCGGTCACCGACCCACGCTCGTTTGCCACTTCCGCCGTTGCATCTCGTGCATCTCGTTCATCTGTCGCAGGAACGCCTATTCACGTTCGTAGTAGGACGGGCCGATCGCCTGGTCGTAGCCGGTCTGGGAATGGAGGTAGCCGTTCTCGTCGAAGTACAGCGGCAGCTGCGGTAGCGGCCGGGGGGCAGGCCCGAACACGGGCCAGGCGCCGCCGACGACGTTGAACATGGACTGGTGGCACGGGCAGACCAGCAGCTTGAGCTGTTGCTCGTAGAGGCCGACCGGACAGCCGGCGTGCGTACATACCTTCGAGTACGCCACGTAGCCCTCCGGAGCCCAGGTCTCGCGCCCGGGCCGAGTGACGAGGTTCCCCGTCTGCGCCCGAATGAGGACCGTCTGGTCGACAGCCTGGTCTTGAGTGTTGTTCTCGAACCCTGCGGGGAACACGGTCATGATCCCCCCGACCTGGAGGTCGTCACGATGCACCGGGCGGCCGTTGACGTCGACGAGCAGCGATCCCTTCCGCCAGTTGGTGCGCAGCAAAGTCTTGCCCGGAAGCGGACCGAGCGAGCGGAGGAGCGGGAACAGCGCGACGATCCCGAAGATGCCCAGCCCTCCCCCCAGCAGCCCACCGAGGACCTTGCGGCGCTTGATCGCGACGCCTCCTCGGTCGACGATCGAGGCAAGCGCCGCTTGGCGCTCTTGCTCTGAGGATTCGTGCGATTCCCGAGGTTCGACGAAGGGCCCCTGGGGCATCAGGTACTTGCCCCATGCTGCCATCCCGAACCCGACGCTCAGCATGCCGATGCCCAGCGTCAGGCCATAGGTCCACGCTGGCCAGTTCTGTACGTACACCGCACCGAACAGCGCGAACGCCAGCAGGCCGATGAGGAAGGCGATGCCGATGACGGCCTCGGTGCGCCTGGGATGCCGCACCGGCTCTTGGAGGTGCGGGTCGTCGAAGGGCAGGCTCGTCACAGCGGCGCCGTGCCCGGAGGGCGTCTCGAATTCGTCGCTCATGGCTCCACCGCCGGGCTCATGCGCGTTCCCCGATCCAGTACGCCACGAGCGTGAGCACCCCCACGCCGAACAGCAGTGCCACGAAGCCTTCGGCGACCGGCCCGACGCCGCCCAGCGCGAACCCTCCGGGGTTCGAGGGGTGCTGGATCTTCTCGGTCACGTACGCCACGAGGTCGCGCACCTGCTTGTCGGTGAGGTTGCCGGTGAACCGTGGCATATTCCCCGGGCCCGTCCGGATCGCCTCTGCCACCTGGGTCGGGGTGGCCGAGCGGAGCGAGGGGGCGTAGGTGCCGTACGCGAGCGCGTCACCGGCCCCGGTGATCGTATGGCATGCCGCGCAGTTGAGCGAGAACAGGTTGAAGCCATCGGAGAGGTTGGCGTGCTTGAGGTTGACATGGGGAATGGCGGGCTCGGAGGGGTCGAGCGAGTTGACCCATGCGGCGATCTCCAGCGCCTGTTTGTCCGTCAGCTTCGCGGGCTTGCGCGGGGCCTGCACGGCGTTGGGGTTCTCGGCAGGCATCCTGCCCGTCGTGACCCAGAAGTCCACCGTTGCAGGGCCGAGGCCGACGAGGTTGGGCGCACGGCTCGTCCCGCTGGCGTCCGTCCCGTGACAGCTCGAGCAGAACGTCTCGAAGAGGGCCTGGCCCGCAGGGATGTAGGACTGGGGCGGGTACTCGTACAGGATGGCCGAGTTCCCGTACGCGACGAGGCGCCCGTGCCGATAGATGCGAACGGAGGCATTGGAGGTACCGGTGTTCTTCGGTTGCTTCGGCGGGGTGGGGTTCTGGGGCGCCCCGGTACCGGCCTGGTCCAGCGCCACCAGAATGCCGTTCGCTCCGCCCGGGCCCCCTGAGGCGCCACCCTGTGCCTGCCCGTCGAGGAGGACGAAGGTCAGTGCGCCGGTGCCCACGAGCGCGCTCAGGGCGACCGGGACCACGAACCGGCCAGTCAGGACCCGGCGCAGCGGGTGGAGCCCACGGAGCAAGCGCGTCACTTGAGGAGGAACAGACAACTGAACAAGCCGATCCAAACGACGTCGACGAAGTGCCAGTAATAGCTGACGCCCTGGAAGACCGAGAGCTCCCCTGGGTCGCCGGCCGGTCCCTTCATCCGCCCGAGCAAGAAGGCCATGGCCACCAGGCCGATGAAGACGTGGAGCCCGTGGAGGCCGGTCATGATGAAGAACAGGGAGCCGTAGGCGTTCGTGCTGGGCCTCGTGGGGAGCAACAGCCACTCAGAGAATTGGTTGCCGAGGAAGGCGACCCCTAAGACGATCGTCCAGGCGACCCAGATCCGTGCGCTTCGGCGGTTGTAGCGCTCTTCGGCGAAGACCGCCGTCTGCATCGTGAAACTCGACGAGACCAGTACGAGCGTGAAGATGAGCGCCCGGACGGTGTCGAGGTGGGTGCCCGCGGGCGGCCACACGACGTGCTCGGAGCGGATCGTGAAGAACGCCGCGAACAGGCCGCTGAAGAACATCAGCTCGGAGCCGAGCCAGATCATCACGCCGATGGCGAGCAGCGGGGGTCGGTCGTGGCGGATACGGGGCGGCTTGGTCGCCTTGCCGACCGAGATCGCCTGGCTCACGGCATCTTTCCTACTCGACGCTGCACTCTTCACGCCAACCACCTGGTGAAGCACACGGAGCGCGGCCAGGTCGCAAGACGCTGCTTATGACCCCCACGGCAGCTCGAGGGAATGGACGACCGCGAGTCGACGGGTCGGACGCGTCAGCGCGACGTACAGCGTTCGCAGACCCCGCAGTTTCCACCCCTGCGCCGTGGGCCCATCGGCGATCCGCGCGGGCTCCACGACGACGACCGCGTCGAACTCCAAGCCGTTGGCCTCCGCCGCCGGCAGCAGCACCAGGGGAGCCGCCAACCCGGCGCCCTCGCCGCGGCGGGGGTCGACGGCCTCGAGGCCACGAGCGTCGATGGCGGCACCGAGGGCCTCCAGGTCGGCGGCCGCCGCCAGCACGGCGACCGTTCCCGGCGCGACCGCAGCTGCCAGCTCTTCGGCCAGCGCAGCCGCACGCTCGAAGACGGCGCCCTGGTCGACGCGCTCGATGTGAGGCGGGAACCCCGAGCGGCGAACCGGTCGAGGCGGTCGAAGCGAAGGACCGGCCATCGCGAGCACCCGAGCCGCGAGCTCGAGGACCTCGGCCGGCGTCCGGTAGCTGACGGTGAGCTGTGCGAGGCGAGCGGGACGCTTGGGTGCCAGGTGCTGGGTGATCTCCTCCCAGCGCTCCGCTGCCCACGGTCCCGTCGCCTGGGCAATGTCTCCGACGATGGTCATCGATCCCGAGATGGATCGCCGGGCGACCATCCGGAGCTGCATCGGGGACAGGTCCTGGACCTCGTCGACGACGATGTGGCCGAACGCTGGGAGCTCATCGGCGTCCGGGCCGCTCTTCGACCCGTTCTCCTCCGTCGCCTCGTCGACCCCGAGTCGCTGCCACCACTCCGGCACATCGACCTGCTCGCCGTCGTCGCGGCGCAGGGCGGTGGGGCGGCGCTGCCGGCTTCGACGCGGGCCGAGGAGCGCTCGCGCCTCGTCCACCAACGCGGCGTCCGCCGCGGTCCAGGGCACCGCGTCGAGCGAGTCGCTCCGAGGACGGAACAACATGGCCTGCTCGTCCGCGGTCAGGACCCCGCGCCCGGCAGCGGCAAGCAGGGCTGGAGCGCCGAAGAGATCATGGATCAGCTCGTGGGGCGCCAGCCGAGGCCACATCCGGTCGAGCGCCTGGCGTGCAGCCGGGACTCGAAGGATCCGGCGCGCCAGGGCCTCGTCGTCGGCGTCAGGGTCGAGGGCCTCGTCCGCGTCGACGGCCAGGGCGGCAACCTTCGTTGGATCCTGCCACCCGGCGCTGGGCCCACGTCGGGTGATCGCGCTCTTTTCGAGCGCTCGGTACTGGGCAACCAGGGAACGACCGAGGAGCCGCTCGACGAAACGGCGACGGCTGTTGTGGGTCCCTGGCCTGCGCCGTGCCAGTGCGACGATGCGCGCCGACTCCTCGACACTCAAGCGCAGGAAGACGGCGCCGAAGGGGATCGTCACCTCGCGCGCGAGCTTGCGCTGGCGCGTCCGTACGGCGCCGGCCACGACGGCGGCCATTCGCGCCTCACCCTTGAGCCTGGCGACCTCGGCGTCTTCGGTGCTCCGGACGCGGATCTCGGGGACCAGCGCCGGCAGGGTCGACAAGGTGACCCCGGTCTCTCCCAGCGACGGCAACACCTGCTCGATGTAGCGCAAAAAGAGCGGGTTCGGTCCGATGACGAGCACGCCTTGGCGCTCGAGGGGGAACCGGTAGGTGTAGAGGAGGTACGCGGCCCGGTGGAGCGCGACGGCGGTCTTCCCCGTGCCCGGACCCCCCTGGACCAGGAGCAGCCCACCCAGCGGCGAGCGGATGATCTCGTCCTGCTCCCGCTGGATCGTCGTGACGATGTCGGCCATGTGGCCGGTTCGAGCCCGCCCGAGTGCAGCGAGCAGGGTCCCGGGGCCCCCGAGGGAACGGTCGTCGACGACCAATCCCCCCTCGGTCGGCTCCTCGATCGCCGTGAGGGTGCGCGAGACGGGCGCGCCCTCGGCCCCATCCGGCCCGCCGTCCTCGGGGACCGCGAAGTACTCGTCTTCGAGCCCGACCACCGTCCGAGCCCGCACGGCCAGGTGCCGCCGGCGCTGCAGGCCCTGGGGGTCGAGGCCGGTCGCCCGGTAGAAGGGCTCCGCTACCGGGGCACGCCAATCCACCACCAGCGGTTCATGGTCCGGGCCCGAAACCGCGATCCTCCCGATGTGGTACGACTCCCCCTCCGGCGCGCCGGGAGTGGGAGCCCGGTCGATCCGCCCGAAGCACAGCGCCTGGTCGCCGATGTCGAGCTGCTCGAGCCGTGCGAGGCTGGTCCGGACCACGATGTCCCGTTCGGTGCGGGACTGGAACGTCCCTCCTCGACCCGCTTCGAGCACCGACTCGAGCATCCGACGGGCGTGCGCTCGCATCTGCTCGAGTCCCTCGTAGGCCGCATCGAGGTGCCGCTGTTCCTCCACGATGTCGGGATCTGCGGCCACATCGCCCCTTTCTTGGCCGGGCATGGCCTGGAATTTCCAGGCACGGCGAACCATCAAGTTTAGGGTGCGCCACGAGCCAGGCCGAAGGGCTCGAGCCCTCACATCGGGCGGCCGCAGAGAGCAACCGCTGGGGCGCTTCGGACCGGGACGCCTGCAGGCCTAACGTGGGCCTGATGGGCGACGAGCACGATCCCGGCCGGTTCCTGCGCGCCTGCCGTCGACAACCGGTCGACCGCACGCCGGTGTGGTTCATGCGCCAAGCGGGCCGATCGTTGCCTGAGTACCGGCGCGCGCGGGGGAACGGGGACATCCTCGAGGCGGCGACGCATCCCGAGCTGGTGACCGAGCTCACGCTGCAGCCCCTCCGCCGCTACGCCGTCGACGCTGCGATCCTGTTCTCCGACATCATGGTTCCGCTTCGAGCAATCGGTTGCCCGGTGCGCATCGTTCCCGACGTCGGCCCGGTGCTCGACCACCCGTTGGGTGGCGCGGCCGACATCGAACGCCTCCGACCCCTCGAGCCCGAAGCGGACATCCCGTCGGTCATCGAGGCGGTCACGCTCGTGACCCGTGCGCTCGAGGGCCGCGGCATTCCCCTCATCGGCTTCGCGGGGGCACCCTTCACGGTCGCCTGCTACCTGGTCGAAGGCAAGCCGTCTCGCACCTTCGCACGCGTCAAGTCCCTCATGCACACAGAACCCTCGACGTGGCAGATACTGGCGGACCGGCTCGCCGACATCGCCTGCGCCTTTCTGTCCGCCCAGGTGCGAGCCGGGGCGCGCGCGGTGCAGTTGTTCGACAGCTGGGCCGGCTGGCTCACCCCCGCCGATTACGAACGCTTCGTGCTCCCGGTGACCGCTCGGGTCCTCTCCGAGCTCCGCGCGCTCGATGTCCCCACGATCCTCTTCGGCGTCGGGACGGGCGAGCTCCTCGCCTTGATGGCCTCGGCCGGACCCGACGTGGTGGGCATCGACTGGCGTGTCCCCATCGACGTCGCCCGGTCTCGGCTCGGAGCGAACACCGCGGTCCAGGGCAACCTCGACCCTGCCATCTGTCTCGCTCCATGGGAGGTGGTCGCCGCCGAGACCCGTCGGGTCCTCCAGAGTGCAGGCACCGCCCCGGGGCACATCTTCAACCTTGGCCACGGGGTCCTGCCGGACACGGACCCCGGGATCCTCGCCGCCGTCGCCGACCTCGTTCACCAAGAGGGGCGAAGCGGGGCCTCCGTCGCCGAGCGCGACGGGATTCCTGCGGAGGGACCAGATGGCGCCGGCGGGCACCAACGGGAGGCTCGCCCATGAGCCACCGGACCGGCGTGGTCGTCATGGCGCACGGAACGCCGCAGCGCCTCGAGGAGCTGCCCGCCTTTTACGCCTCGATCCGCGGCGGTCGCCTGCCGGCGCCCGCGGAGCTCGCGGAGCTCGAGCAGCACTACCTGGCGATCGGCGGCGTGTCGCCGCTCAACGCACGGACGGCAGCACAGGTCGAGGGCCTCCGCCGCCGTCTCGAGGACCTCGAACCTGGCCGCTATGAGGTGGTCTTCGGTGCCAAGCACACCCGGCCCTCGATCGAATCGGCCGTGGAGCGCCTGGGATCGGCAGGGGTCGACGTCGTGATCGGGCTGGTGCTCACCCCGCATCGCTCCACGCTCGGCTCCGGTGAGTACCTCGCACGCGCGGCTGCGGCCGCGGCTGGCATCGAGCACCCCCCGGCATTCGTCCCGATCGAACAGTGGTACGACGCTCCTGGGTTCGCCGAGCTCATCGGGGCTCGCGTCCAGCGCGCGCTCAGGTCCTTGCGACCCGGCGACGGGGTGCGGCATCGAGCCCAGGCCGCCGGCAGGGTTGGCACCACCCCAGCGGCAGTGGTGTTCACCGCGCACTCCCTCCCGGCGCGGGCCGTTCCCCCGGGCGACCCCTACGAGGCGCAGGTCGAGGACTCGGCCGCGCGCGCCGCACGCGCCGCACGCCTGGCCGACCAGGGCATCACCTGGCGCGTAGCGTGGCAGAGCGCCGGCCGCAGCGGTGGTCCGTGGATCGGACCGGATCTCGGCGAGGTGCTGGCCGACCTCGCGGGGACCCCGCACGTCGATGCCGTCGTCGTCTGCCCCATCGGGTTCGTCGCCGACCATCTCGAAGTGCTCTACGACCTCGACGTCGTCGCCGCTGCCACCGCGCGCCGGCTGGGCCTTCGCTTCGTCCGCACCGCGTCGCTCAACGACGACCCGACGTTCGTGGACCTGCTCGCTGAGGTCGTCCGAAAGGCCGCGCCCGATGCAGCTCGGGGGGCTCTCGAGTGAGCTCGGCGCGAGTGGTGGTCATCGGTGGGGGCATCGCCGGGCTCGCTGCCGCCTGGGAGCTCTCCGGTCAAGGGGTCGACGAAGTCACCGTGGTCGAGGCGCAGGCCCAGCTCGGCGGCGCCCTGCGGACCGTCCCGTTCGCCGGGCGAGCGGTTGACGTTGCCGCCGACGGCTTTCTCGCGCGCCGGCCCGAGGCGGTGACGCTGTGCCGTGAGATCGGCCTCGGCGAGGAGCTGGTGGCCCCTGGCACGAGCGGTGCCGGGGTCTGGGTCCGGGGCCGCCCGAGGCCGCTGCCCGACGACCTGGTGCTCGGGATCCCCACGCGGTTCTGGCCGGTCGCGCGCGCAGGGATCCTCGGCATCCGCGGCTCGGTCCGGCTGCTCGCCGACGCCGTCGCCCCACGCCCGGACCGGCGGCGACCGATGGGGGACCGTGCGCTGGGCCCGCTCGTGGAGCGAAAGCTCGGACGTCGGGTCGTCGAGACGCTGGCCGACCCGCTCCTCGGGGGGATTCACGCCGGTTCGGTCACCGACATGAGCACCGCAGCGCTCTTCCCGGCACTGCTCGCCGCTTCCCAGAGCCGTGGCAGCCTCATGCGCGCGCTGCGGAGAGCGACCGGCGGCGGGACCAGTGAAGATCCTCCTGCGCCAGCCTTCTACGCGCTTCGAGGCGGCATGGCGTCGCTGGTCACCGAGCTGGCGCACAAGCTCGCGGCCCGAGGGGTGACGCTGCGCACGCAGACCGCAGCTGTCCGCCTCGAACGCGCCGGTGCCGGCGGCTCGACGTGGATCGTGTGGACAGCACCCACGGCTGGCAGCGCCGACGGGCATCAGGCCGCCCTGGCGGCAGACGGCATCGTCATCGCCACCGCCGCCCCTGCGGCGGCGACGCTCCTCGAAGACCACGATCCGCAAGTCGCGACCGTGCTCCGCGGCGTGGAACACGCATCGGTAGCGGTCGTCACCCTCCAGTATCCGAAGGACGCATCCTTCGCGAACCCCCAGTACGGCACGGGCATCCTCCTCCCCCGGGGCACGCGTCTCAACGTCGGGGGCCCAAGATCGGCTGCCTCGGCACCGGAGGCACTGGTGACCGCGTGCACCTACCTCTCGCGCAAATGGCCCCATCTGGCTCCGAGCGCCGCACCTGGCAGTTCGTCCAGCAGCGAGGGCATCCTCATCAGGGCATCGGTTGGCCGCCTCGGCGACGAACGCTTCGCTGCGCTCGGCGACGACGCGCTCGTCGCCCAGGTCACCGAGGAAGTCGGCACGATTCTCGGCACCTCCGACCGCCCCCTCGAGGCCATGGTCACCCGCTGGCCCGACGCCTTCCCGCAATACCGCGTCCACCACCTCCTGCGAGTGGCCGCAATCGAGGCTGCGACCCGGCGGCTTCCCGCACTGGCGCTCGCCGGTCGCACGTATCGAGGGGTCGGCATCCCTGCCTGCATCGCCAGCGGCCGCGACGCCGCGCGTGCCGTGCTCGACGCGCTCTCGGACCCCCAGCGGCCCGAGCGACCAGCCGCAACCCTCACCGGAGGGCGCACCGACCGCGGCAACGCCGCGCCGCCGGCGGGGACATCGCAAACCTCGGGCAGCGCCGGCAACGGGATCAAGCGGCGAAGATGACGATCCCGCAAAGAGAACCGCTGGCGCCACCGAAAGGAGACGGTTCGTCGCGGTGAGACCCAGGCGGGGCGGGATCGTCATTCCCACTCTGGTCGCCGGGGTCGGCCTCGCACTGTCACTGCCGCCATGGGGATGGTGGTTCCTCGCCTTCCCGAGCGCCGCCATCTTCTACCGGCGGCTCGAAGGCCTCCCGCTGCGCTCCAGGATCCTCGCCGGCTGGATGACCGGGATCGGCTGCTATGGCATCGGGCTCTTCTGGGCCGAGGCCTTCAACTGGTACGGCGCCGTCGTCCTCATCGCGCTCGAGAGCCTCGCCCTCGCCGGTGCGGCTGGCATGACCACTCCTCGGCTCGGCCGGCTGCCGAGCTTCGTCGGAGCCAACGTCTTGTTCGAGGCACTCCGGATGAGCTGGCCCTTCGGTGGTCTGCCGATCGGAGGCGTGTTCCTCGGACAGGCCGACGGCCCCTTGGTGGTCCTCGCCCGGATCGGCGGCCCAACGCTTTTGACCGCGGCAGTCTGGGCAGGAGGAGCGGTCCTCGGCGAACTCGCCACCGTGGTGGTCCGGGAACTGCGGCCGTTGCTCGCACGCCGGGCCAGCGCGACCCTCGACGCGCGCGCCGGCCAGCCGGATGCCAGTCGGCACCCGGGCCGGCCGGCAGGCATCTCGGCACACTGGCCGCTCCCCGTCTCGATCCCGACGCTGGCGGCGCTCGCCGCGCTGATCGGGTTCACGAGTTGGGCTGCGGTCGCACCCGACGGCGGTCCGCCCGTCGGGCACCTCCGGGTCGCCGCCGTCCAGGGTGGGGGACGCCGGGGCACGAGCGCGACCGAGGTCCCGCCGGCGCAAGTGTTCAGCGCGCAGCTCGCCGCGACCGCTGAGCTCCATCGGCGCCTCGCCACCGACCCACCGCCTGCAGGCCACGTCGCGCTCGTGGTCTGGCCGGAGGACGTCATCGCGCTCGACCGCCCGCTCGCCGGCTCTGGCGCGGCAGCCACGATGGGTGCTGTGGCCAAGGAACTGCGTGCAACGGTCGTTGCGGGCGTGACCATCGACACCTCGGCCACGACCTACCGCAACGAGGCCGTCGCCTGGGCTCCCAGCGGCCGGATCGTCGCCAGCTACGAGAAGGTGCACCGCGTGCCCTTCGGGGAGTACGTCCCCTTCCGGGGGTTCTTCTCCCACCTGGCGAACCTCTCAGCGGTCCCCCGTGACGCCATCCCGGGCCACGGCAGCGGCTTGATGCGAACGCCGGCAGGGCCACTTGGGATCCTCGTCTCCTACGAGGTCTTCTTCGCCAGCCGAGGGCGGGCCGCGACGCGCGCGGGTGCCGAGATGCTCGTCGTCCCGACGAACACCTCTTCATACGCAACGAGCCAGATCCCGACCGAGGAGCTGGCCGCCGACAGGGTGCAAAGCGTCGCGGAGGGACGCGACCTGGTACAGGCCTCCCCGACGGGCTACTCAGCGCTCGTCACCAACGGCGGGACCATCGTCGCCAGAACCGTGCTCGGCGCGCGCGCCATCCTGGTTGGCGCGCTCGGGCTGCGAACCGGTGCCACCGTCTACGAACGGGTCGGCGACCTCCCCGTGCTCCTCGGCGCCGCATGCGCGCTCGTCGGTGGCTGGGCGACCGGATGGTCGACGAAGAAGCGCAGGAGCGCCTCGCGTTCGATGGGTCGTGCGTAGAGGAACCCTTGACCACTGTCGCAACCCACTCGTTGGAGGTGCTTGAGCTGGTCCACACGCTCGATCCCCTCTGCAACGGTTTCGATCCCCAGTGCCTTGCCGAGCTCGATGAGGGTGCGCAGCAAGGCTCGCGACCCGCTCGAGCGCGGGACGCGAGCGACGAAGGACTTGTCGATCTTGAGCGCATCGACGGGGAACTGGCGCAGGTATGCGAGCGAGGAGTACCCGGTGCCGAAGTCGTCGATGGCGATGCGCACACCGAGGCGTTTGAGATCCTGGAGCATCTCCGAGGCCAGCTCTGTGTCGCGCATCAGCATCGTCTCGGTGATCTCGAGGGTGAGAAGACTCGGGTCCATGGCGGCTTCCGCAAGCAAGCGCTCCAAGTCGTCGGCGAAGCGCTCGGTGGCGAGCTGGCGCGCCGAGACGTTCACGGAGACCCCGACCGGGAACCCCCTGGCATGCCACTCCGCAGCGTCGCGGCATGCCTGCTCGAGCACGAAGCGGCCGATGGCGGTGATCATGCCGTTGTCCTCGGCTACGGGGATGAACAGCCCCGGCGGCACCGCTCCTCGCGTCGGGTGTGCCCAGCGCAACAGCGCCTCGGCCCCGTTGACCGCCAGGTCCTCGAGCTGAAAGGTCGGCTGGTAGACCACGAACAGCTCGCCGTTGTCCAGCGCGCTCCGCAGCTCGAGCTCGATCGCCAGCCGGTCGCGCGCCACCCGCTGCATCTCCGGACAGAAGACGACGGCCTGGTTCTTCCCCGCGGATTTGGCCTCGTGGACCGCGATCTCCGCGTCGCCGAAGAGCTCTGCAGCGGTCTCTCGCGCCCCGACCGCCACGCCGATGCTCGCAGTCAGGGTCACCTCGACCGGATCGGGCGTCCGCACCTCGAAGGGCTCGGCGAGCAGCGATCGGACCCGGTCGGCGACCAGCTCCGGACCGATGTCGAGGGAGTCGCTCTCCACGAGGACCATGAACTCGTCCCCACCGATCCTCCCGACGCTGTCGCCCTCGCGCAATGCTTCTTTGAGGCGCGTCCCGACCGCCCGGAGCACGCTGTCCCCGGCCTCGTGCCCCAAGGCATTGATGCCCTTGAAGTTGTCGAGGTCGACCCAGAGCGCGCCGACGGCGCGCTGGCCTTGGCGAGCGCGCTGGAGCATCCGCTCGGCGCGATCGACGAGGAGCTCCCGGTTCGGAAGGCCGGTCAGGGCGTCGTGAAGGGATTGGTGGTGCAGCTGCTCGGTCCGCTCCTCGACCAGCGCCAGCGCGCGCTCGTGCCTGCGGGCGAGGTGCACCAAGAACCAGAAGACGAGGAGGCTGAGCAGCGAACCCATCACCGCCACCGCCACCCCCTGGGCGGTCGCGCTCGTGGCGTCGAGCCTGGTCACCTCG
>JAJPJV010000052.1 GCA_021324045.1 Actinomycetota bacterium
CACTGGGTGACCAAGGGCGTCGCCTCCGAGGAGGAGATCCACGCGGCCAACCGCAGACGCTTCATCAACGCAGCGTGCGGGGGTGGTTGACAAACGGTGTCTCATCGCTTGGCGGTGTCGCACGTACCGGTCACCGGGGGCTCCGAGGCGTCTCAGGAAGCGGACTGCGCGCTGGCGCGGCCGAAGGCGCCAGCGCGCAGCAGGTCGCGAACCTGAGCCACGTCCTTGTCGCCACGTCCCGAGAGGGTGAGCAGCACCGTTGCGCCACGAGGCACGGCTCGGCCGGCTTCCCTGACGAGCCATGCCAACGCGTGCGCCGGCTCGAGGGCAGGGATAATCCCCTCGGTCTCCGACAGGAGCCGGAACGCCGCGACCACCTCTTCGTCACTGGCCGTGACATAGGTGGCACGCCCCAATGCTGCCAGATAGGCGTGCTCAGGCCCGATCCCCGGATAGTCCAGCCCCGCGGAGATCGACTCGGCCTCCTGGATCTGGCCGACCTCGTCCTGGAGAAGGTGGGATTTCATGCCATGGAGGATTCCCGGCGCTCCACGCGTTGCCGCGGCACCGCCGAAGGCCTCGACACCAACCAGCCGGGCACCAGAGTCGACGAACCCCGCAAAAGTACCGGCGGCGTTCGAACCTCCCCCGACACAGGCGACGACGACGTCGGGATCGGCACCGCCCAGGAGCTCCCGACACTGGGCACGCGCTTCGTCTCCGATCACCCGCTGGAACTCTCGAACCATGTAGGGGAACGGGTGGGGACCCATGACCGAGCCGATGCAGTAATGGGTGTGCCCGACCGTGGCGACCCAGTCCCGTAAGGCGTCGTTCACCGCATCCTTGAGGGTCCGGCTGCCGGAGCGAACGGGGCGAACTTCTGCCCCAAGCAGCTCCATGCGGAACACGTTGAGCGCTTGGCGCTCAGTATCGACCTCTCCCATGTAGACCGTGCACTCCAGGCCGAAGAGCGCAGCGGCGGTCGCAGCCGCGACACCGTGCTGCCCGGCCCCGGTCTCCGCAACCAGCCGCCGCTTGCCCATTCGGCGCGTCAGCAAGGCCTGGCCGATCACGTTGTTGAGCTTGTGGGATCCGGTGTGCGCCAAGTCCTCTCGTTTGAGCAGCACCTCGACGCCGAGGCGCTCGGACAGTCGGACACATCTCGTCACCGGGGTCGGTCGTCCCCCGTACTCCCGAAGGATGCGCGAAAGTTCCGAACGGAACTCTTGGCTCGCCCAGGCCTCGTCGAAGGCTTGCTCGAGCTCCAGGCAGGCAGGCACGAGCGACTCCGGCACAAACCGGCCGCCGAACTCGCCGAAGCGCCCGTCGGGGGCGGGACGAACCATCAGGTTGCCCTTGACGCTCCGTTGGGTCTCGGCCTCGAGTCCTCCGCGGGACCCCGCACCGGCGCCACCCCCGAATCCGCCAGCGCGGCTCACGACTCCATCCAGTCGTAGGGTCCATCGGGGGCGCTTGGCGCCTGCCCTCGCTCCTCCGCCAGCCGTGCTGCTGCCCGACGTGCCTCGACGATGAACTCCCGCAGGCGCTTAGGGTCCTTTTGGCCCGGCCGCGACTCGACCCCGCTGGCGACATCCACCCCGAAGGGGTGGAGATGGGCGATGGCCTCGCCGACGTTGCCGGCATGCAGACCGCCCGAGACGATCAACCGTCCGTGGTCCGCGACACCTTCAGCCAGGCGCCAATCGAAGACTTCCCCTGAACCGGGGCTCTCCGCGTCGATCAGCAGGTAATCCGCGCCGAACTCCTCGAAACGCGGGATCGCCCGGTCCCCCGCTGGGAACGCCTTGATCGTGCAGCGCACGCGCTCGGCCACCCACCGGCACTCTTCGGCCGTTTCGTGGCCATGCAGCTGGACCGCTCCGAGGCCGATGGCATTCGCGATCTCAACAGTCCGCTTGGGTGACTCGTCTCGAAACACCCCGACGGTCAACACCTCCCTCGGGAGGCGCTTCACGATGTCGGCAACCGCAGAGACCACCATCTGCCGGGGTGAGGGGGCGAAGATAAAGCCCACGCCATCAGCGCCGAGCGCGACCGCCAAGAGGGCGTCGGTCTCCGAAGTGATCCCACAGATCTTGACGAAGATCTGTCCTGGTTCCGGCGACACGGTGGTCATGGCGATCCTCGCAGCGATCTCGGCGCCGGTTCGTCCCGGACGCGCCGCTCCCTCACCGCAGCCCTGCCGAGCGCGCGTACCGCAGCGACGCGATCGGGGGAACGAAGGAGGGATTCTCCGACGAGCACGGCCTGGTAGCCGGCATCGGCAAGCCGAGCCGCATCGTCGGGCCCCCGGATCCCCGACTCGGCAACGGCGACGAGGCCTTCGGGAATCCGCTGCACGAGGGCCAACGCACGGTCGGCGTCGACCGTGAAGCTACGGAGATCCCGTTGGTTGACTCCGATCATCTGGGCACCCGCGGCGAGTGCACGCTCGAGCTCTGCTTCGTCATGGACCTCGACCAGCGCGTCGAGGCCGAGATCCGTTGCCACCCCGAGGAGCTGGCAGAGCTCGTCGTCCTCCAGGGCGGCGACGATGAGCAGCACGGCGTCGGCCCCCATCAGGCGTGCGTCGCAAAGGTCCGCGACGCACACGGTGAAGTCCTTGCGCAGGATCGGGAGCTCCACCGCGCGCCGAGCTGCGAGGAGGTCGTCGACCGAGCCACCGAAGAACTGCTCGTCGGTCAACACCGAGAGGCACGTAGCCCCACCGGCAGCGAATGACCTCGCCAGCGCGCCCGGATCGAGATCAGCGTCGAGGATGCCCTTGGATGGCGAGCGTCGCTTGATCTCGGCGATGACCGCAAGGCCCGCTTCCGATCGTTGCCGCAGGGCGGCAGCGAATGGGCGGGCCGGCGGCATCTCCTTGGCTCGGCGGAGGCGCTCCGCGAGGTCGCCTGCACCCATGGCGACCGACGCCTGCGCGCGGTGCACGGCGAGGATCTCGGCGAGATACCCCTGCACGCTGGGAGGAGGTCCGGCCACGGCCACCCAGCGTAAAGCCTTCCGGAGTGCGTCGGGTTTGATCGTGGGTGGCTCCGCGCGGGTGACCGATAGGCACCGGCCTGCGCCTGAGCGCTCCAGCCCCTCGAGGCCGCTTTCCCTCGAACGCGCGGTGTCCGTTGCCCAGGCCAGCCAAGCGTGCCGGTCGGGTTCTCGTCGAAGCACGACCGGTGGCTCGACGCCGTGCCCGGCGATCACCGTGCCCCGCCAGGACGACTGCTGCTCAGCCGAATCCCGGCTCGCCAGCGGCTCCTTCGACCGATGCCCGTCTCGGCGCGAGGCGGCGTGCCGCTGCCGCGCGTTGGCCGCTCCGCTCAGCAACCCAAGCCTCCCCGTGAACGCTCGGACCGACCGGACGCCTGGGGTGACCCGGTTGCCCTTCTGTCGACTGGTTCAACGCAACGGGAGTTCGCGCACCTCGGCGAGCAGGGGCTCGATGCCAACGACCTGCGCCAGGGGGTCGCTGTCTCGGAGATGGCCCGCCCCCAGCGCGGTGTCGGCGGCACCACCGCGAGGAGGCCCCACCGAAGGAGGCGTGGGACGCGCGAGCTCGAGGCGTGAGGGAACGGCGACGCTGCGGTGGACATAGCCGAGCGCCACCACGGCTTCGAGCCCCGGGGACCAGGCTGCCGAGGTGATCCGCCCAACCGATCGTTCGCCCTCCCCCGACACGAGCTCCGCACCCACGAACGCATCCGCGAGCGCCGTAGCGGTCAGTGGCGTCGCAATGACGATCCCCCGCAGGTTGCGGGGGACACGGGCGCCCCGAGCATCGATCCTCGCGACGAGCTCTTGCCCGGTGTAGCAGCCCTTGGTGAAGCTGACGGCACGGCCGACCAGCCCTGCCTCGGCGGGGATCGTCTTTTCGTCGAGCTCCGCACCCATCGCCGGGATGCCAGCTTCGATCCGGCAGGCCTCCCAGGCCGCCTCGCCGCACCAGCGGAGCGCTGCGGTCACGGTGATCGATTCCCTCGGGCCCAAGAGATCGAGGCCCGCCCATCCGTTCCAGTCCACCGGAAGGACGACCTGAGCCCCGACAGCCCCGCTGAGCTCCATGGTTCGAGCGCCACGGAGCGCGACCACGGCCCAGTCGAGCTCGGTCATCTCAAACCTCGAACGCAGCTTGAAGCGGGCAAGGCGGTCGCGCACCACCGCCCCGTGGCCACCGTCGACGTCGAGGAGATAGGCGTCCTGAGCCAACCTCGTGACCCGAATCAGCGCGATCACCCGACCTTGCGGAGCGAGGAGGAGGCTGTCCGCCGCCTGGCCAACCGAAAGGGCCGCGACGTCCTGGCTGCACTGCCCCTGCAGGTAGTCGCAGGCGTCGGGACCGCGCACCTCGATCAGATCGCGCGGCACCAACCGAGCGCCGACGCCGTGGCGGAGCGCTTCATAGTCCTCCGCGAGGGCCGCGTCGCTCGCCCTCGGATCCGTCACCTCACCTCCGTGCTCCTCAAAGCGGTCACCACGATCCCTGTCCGCTTGGATGGCTCAGCACGCAGCCAGCTCCTCTGGAGTTCGTACCGGCGACTGCCGGCGCGCTGCGGTCATCCGCTCGGCTGCACCTGCTGCAGCGAGCAGTGCTGCCGCCTTGTGCATGCACTCCTCGTCCTCGGTCCTCGGATCGCTGTCCGCGACGATCCCGGCACCGGCCTGCACGCTCGCGTTCCCCTCCGGATCGACCACCATGGTCCGGATCGCGATCGCGGTGTCGAGGTTCCCCGAGAAATCGATGTACCCCACGACGCCTCCGTAGATCCCGCGCTTGGTGGGCTCGAGCTCGTCAATGATCTCCATGGCGCGCACCTTCGGCGCCCCCGACAGCGTCCCTGCCGGAAGCGTCGCGCGCAGGACGTCGATCGGGCCCTTGCCAGCCTCCAGCAGCCCGGAGACCTGCGAGGTGAGATGCATGATGTGGCTGTAGCGCTCGACGGTCATCAACTCGTCGACCTGTTCGGTCCCGAACCGCACCACCCGTCCGACGTCGTTGCGCGCAAGGTCCACCAGCATGACGTGTTCGGCGAGCTCCTTGGGATCCTCGACGAGCTGCCCTGCAAGGGTCCGGTCCTCCTGCTCGGTCGAGCCCCGGGGTCTGGATCCTGCGATCGGCCGAGACACGACCACCCCGTCGCGAAGGCGCACCATGGGCTCTGGCGACGACCCGACGACGGTCACCGCGGGGAACCGCAGGAAGTACAGGTAGGGGCTCGGGTTGAGCAGCCGCAGCGCGCGGTACACGTCGAAGGGTGGGGCCTCGAGACGGAGATCCACTCGCTGGGAGAGCACGACCTGGAAGATGTCCCCTGAGCGAATGTACTCCTTGGCAGCCTCGACCGCAGCCATGTAGGCAGCGCTGCTCATCCGACGTTGCCCCGAGGCCCTCGGCTCGCCCGGCTCCGGTACTGGCAGCGGGGGCGACACCACCGGGCGGACGCAATCCTGGGCGAGCCCGGTGAGGCGGGCACGGGCTGCCTCGTAGGCGTCGGCCAACGCGGCGTCATCACGCTCCTCGCCAATCACCACGTTGTCGATGAGGACGACCCGCTGGCGCCAGTGATCGAAGGCAGCGAGCTGACCGATCACGTCGAGACACGCGTCCGGGAACCCCAAGTCGTCGGGTGGGGCGGCGGGAAGCCGTTCGATCTCTCGGACGACGTCATAGCCGAGGTATCCCACGAGTCCCGCGTACAGCGGCGGGAGCTGCTCGAAGCTCGGAAGCCGGTACATGGCCAGCAGCTCCTCTACCACGCCCAGGATGCCCTTCCCAGCGCCTGCGGGCACCGGGAGCGGCCCTGTCGCCGTCACGTCGTTGCCCGTTGCGACCAGGCGCGCCAACGGGGATCTTCCGACGAAGGAGTAGCGCCCCCAGCGCTCGCCACCCTCGACCGATTCGAGCAAGAACCCAGGCTGATCACCCACGACGTGGAGGAAGGTGCCGACCGGCGTCAGCGTGTCCGCCACCACTTCGCTCCAGACCGGAACGATCGAGTGCGACCGGGCGAGCTCGATGAACACCTCCAGGCTGGGGTTGAGCCGCATCGGCGACTCCTTTTGCATCCGAGACAGTGCGGGCCCTTCTGCGCTAGTCCTCTTCGGTCAACCGCTGCTCGTCTGTACCCGCAGGACGCGAGATCACCCGGCGCGGTGCGGGGGTCGCGCGCGCAACCCCGGGCCCGGTCCCGATCACCCGCGCGAAACAGCTCCACGAACCCGTGTGGCATGCGCCATCGCCGTGCTGGTCCACGACCACGACGATGGCATCACCATCGCAGTCGACTCGCACCTCCCGCACGTACTGGACCGCGCCCGACGTCTCGCCCTTCGGCCAGAGCTCCTGGCGGCTTCTGCTGAAGAACCACGTTCGGCCGGATTCCAGCGTGCGGCGCAAGGACTCGGCATTCATGTAGGCAACGGTCAGCACGGTCCCGTGCTCGGCCTCCTGGACCACTGCGGGAACGAGACCGTTCTCGCCGAAACGCACCGCAGAGAGCACGGCGTCGTCGACTGCGATCGGGTTTTGCATCCGGGTCACAGGTATAAGCCCGTACTGCCGTCATTGCGCTCGGAGGCAAGCGCATGCACGTCGCGTTCGCGCAAGATGATGTACTCCTCCCCCTGGACCTCGACCTCGAAGCGGTCCTCGGGGTTGAACAGCACCTTGTCCCCGGGCTTGATCGCACGAACGTGCGGACCAACGGCCACGGTTTCGGCCCAGACGAGCCGACGGGAGACTTGTGCGGTTGCGGGAATCAAGATGCCAGCACGGGATCGGCGCTCACCGTCGCTGGCGGGAACGCGGACCAACACCCGGTCGAAGAGGACCGTGATCGGCTGTTTGATCTCTGGCGGCGCTGCCGGATCGCGTGTAGCCACATCAGGCACCGTACCAGGCAGGAGGGCGCACGGGAACTCGATGCTCGGCCAGATACCCCTTGGCCTCGGCGATGCTGTGCTCGGCCCGATGGAAGATCGACGCGGCGAGCAGCCCATCGGCACCCGCTGCCGCTCCCTCGAGGAGATGCTCCAAGCTCCCCACCCCACCGGAGGCCACGACGGGCACCTCGACGGCCTCGACCACGGCACGGGTCAGCGCCAGGTCATAGCCCTCTCGGGTGCCGTCGCGGTCCATTGAGGTGACGAGCAGCTCCCCGGCGCCCAGCTCTGCGCAGCGAACAGCCCAGGCGAGCGCGTCGATGTCGGTGGGCCTCCGGCCGCCGTGGGTGAAGACGACCCAATGGTCACCGCTGCGACGAGCGTCGATCGCCACCACCACGCACTGGGCACCGAACTCGTCGGCCAGCCGAGTCACGAGCGTGGGATCCTCGACGGCCGCGGTGTTCACCGCTACCTTGTCGGCACCGGCACGCAGCAGGGCCCGAGCGCCTTCAGGGGTGCGCACACCCCCGCCGACGGTGAAGGGGATGAAGACCTGCTCGGCGGTCTTGGCGACGAGCTCGAGCATCGTGCTCCGAGCGTCCGCCGAGGCGGTGATATCGAGGAACGTGAGCTCGTCGGCGCCTTCTGCGTCGTAGCGGGCAGCGAGGGCCACGGGATCGCCTGCGTCGACCAAGTCCGCGAAGCGCACCCCTTTGACGACCCGGCCGTCGGTCACGTCCAGGCATGGGATCACTCGGACGGCGCGCACGACGCGATCGCTTCTTTCATGCCGATCCGTTCCTCAAGGAGTGCCTTGCCCACGACCACGCCGGCAAGTGCCCGCCCGTGGTGCCGGGAGCGGAGCTCGCCGAGCGCCACGAGGTCCGCGCGGTTGCCGACACCACCGGATGCGATCACCGGAAGCGCCGTTTCGTCCAGGACGTCACGGAATCCGCCCAGGTCCGGCCCGCGCATGGTCCCGTCCCGATCGATCGCGGTGACGACGACCCCAGCCAACGGGAGGTCCTCGGCGAGCCCCAGCACCGCCTCGAGCGAGCGGCCCGAAGCCTGGAGCCAGCCGCGCGTCGAGACGACGGGCTTGCCCTCGGGGCCCCTGCGGTAGTCGAGTCCGAGGACGACCTGGAAGGGGAAGGCTTCGGCGCAGCGGACGAGCTCCTCGGGATCCTCGACCGCTGTCGTCCCGATGACCACCCGATCGGCTCCGGCCGCCACCAGGTCGGCGACGTCGGTTCGGCTGCGAACCCCGCCACCGACCTGCAGGCGAACACCAAGACCCGAGCTTGCGATTGTCGTCACGACGCCCCGGTTCACCGGTGCACCGGTGCGGGCCGCGTCCAGATCGACGACGTGCAGACGCGTGGCCCCCGCCGACGCGAGCCGATGCGCGAGCGCGAGCGGCTCGCCGTAGTCGTGCAACTGCGCGAAGTCGCCACGAACGAGGCGAACCGCTCGACCTCCCGCGAGGTCGATTGCCGGCCAAAGGTCCATTCCCAGCCCCTAGGAAGCTCCGTCAGGCTGCGCCGGAGCTCGAGGCTGCCGGCCCGAAGCGCTTCGCGCCGAGGGTGCCGCCACCGTGACCCCGCAATGTCGAAGGAAATTCGCCAGCACCGCTAAGCCCGTGACCCCCGATTTCTCGGGGTGGAATTGGGTGCCCCACACGGCGCCCTCCTCGACTGCTGCAGCGACCGCCCCGCCGTAGTCGCAGATCGCAACGGTCTCGTCTCCCACTGGCGGTGCGAAGGAGTGCACGAAGTACACCCAGGGTTCGGCACCGAGCCCCGAAAGCAGCGCCGAGGAGCGGCCACCGACTGCGACCAGGCGATTCCATTGCATCTGCGGACGTTTGACGCCCGCCGGGAGCCTCCGGACGACGCCTTCGAACACCCCCAGGCCGCGCGCATCGGGGCTCTCCTCCGATCCCTCGTAGAGGAGTTGCAGGCCGACGCAGATACCGAGGAAGGGCACGTGGCGCGCGATTGCCGCTCGGGCGGCCTCGCCCAGTCCCGATGCCGCCAATGCCTGGGCGCAACGCCCGAACGCCCCCACGCCCGGGAGGACGACGCCGACGGCCGTCGCCAGCTCGTCGGGCTGGTCGACGAGCCGCGCGTGCGCCCCCAGGTGCTGGAGCGCTTTCTCCGCAGAACGGAGATTGCCGATGCCGTAATCGACGACCGCGATCATCTGCTCCCCGTGCGTCCGCGGCGCATGGGAAGTGCCGGAGGCACTCAAAGCGTGCCTTTCGTCGAGGGCAGCGTCGATCCTTCGCGCCGCACCGCATCGTGCAGTGCCCGTGCCACCGCCTTGAAGCAGGCCTCGACGACGTGGTGCGTGTTCTTGCCGGCGCGACGGGAGACGTGCAGCGTCAGCGCCCCACTGGTGACGACTGCCCGCCAGAACTCCTCGGTGAGCTGCGGATCGAAGGGTGGCGATCCCAAGCCCGGGGTCTCGGGGGCAAAGGCGACGTCGAAGGCCAGGTACGGGCGACCCGACAGATCGAGGGCGACTTCGACCAGCGCCTCGTCGAGGGGGACCAGGCTCGAGGCGAAGCGCCGGATGCCCACCTTGTCCCCCAGGGCCTCGGCGAGGCACTGACCGAAGACGATGCCGACATCTTCTACCGTGTGGTGCGCGTCGACGTGAAGGTCCCCATGGGCGTGGACCGTGAGGTCGAAGCCGGCGTGGCGACCCAGCTGCTCGAGCATGTGGTCGAAGAACGGCAGCCCGCAGTGGGCTTCGGCGAGACCCGTCCCGTCGAGGTCGAGGTGCACTTCGACAGAGGTCTCCTTCGTCGTGCGCGTCCGACTGGCGCGCCGTGCGGCTCCCCCAGGGCGTCGATCGGTCATCGGCACGCGTCCTTCCTCGCATCCATTCGGTTCACCGCAAAGCGACCTCCAACGCGGCGAGGAAGCGATCGTTCTCCGCGGGCGTCCCGATCGACACCCGAAGGCACCCCTCGAGCCCAGGGCGCGTGGAGAAGTCACGGATCAAGACGGAGTGCTCGAGCAACGCCTCCCACACCTTGCGTGCAGGACGTTCAAGGGGCCGGAACAGCACGAAGTTCGCGTCGGAGTGCCACGTTTGCACCGCCATCGTTGCGAGCGCCCCCGTCACGCGATCTCGCTCGGATGCGATGAGCGCCACGCGTGCCTCCATGTCCGCCCGATAGCGCAGCGCGAGCACCCCTGCGGCTTGCGTGTAGGCCGACAGGTGATACGGGAGCGCAGCCTGCTCGCAGCCGGCGACCACCTCGGGATGGCCTACCAGGTACCCCAGGCGCGCGGCCGCCATTGACCAGGTCTTCGAGAAGGTGCGCACGACGACCAACGCTGCTTGGCCGTCGACCTCGGGGCCGCCGTCCCGGGCGTGCGTACCCCGCAGGGAGAGCGCGGAGACCGGCGCGAACTGGCCGTATGCCTCGTCAACCACGAGCAACCCCGGGACTTGACCGACGAGCACGCGCAGCAATGACGGGGGCTCGGCTCCACCGCTCGGATTGTTCGGGGAGCACAGGAACGTCAGGACCGGCTCCGCCTCGCCGACGACGGCAGTGGCATGGTCCGGGTCGATCCCGAAGTTGGCGTCTCGTCGCCCGCTCACGACCTCGGTGTGCGTCAGCCGACAGATGTGCGCGTGCAGCGCGTAAGTCGGTTCGAACACCACCGCGCGTTTGCCCGGACCACCGAAGGCCAGCAGCAAGCACTGGAGGACCTCGTTCGACCCGTTCGCGCAGAAGATCTCCTCCGCGTCGATGCCGTGGAACTCAGCGAGCGCCTCGCGCAGGACTCGGGCGTGGCGGTCCGGATAGCGATTCGCCTCGACACGGGCGACCTCGCGTTCGAACGCCTCGCGCCATCCCTCGGGGGGAGGAAACGGCGACTCGTTCGTGTTGAGGCGGACCTCTGCAGACACCTGGGGGGAGTGGTACCCCTCCATGGCCTCGAAGTTGGAACGGACAGGGATCGCGGCGCTCAATCGTCACCTCGCAGACGGCATCGGATCGACTCGGCGTGCGCCGGGAGACCCTCGGCCGAGGCGATCTCCACCACGTGGTCGCCGAGCACGCGCAGCGCCCGGCGATCGGCCTCGACCGCATGAATGTGGCGCCGGAAGTCTTCGACTCGAAGTGCCGACGCGTAGCGCGCGGAGCCCGCGGTGGGCAGGACGTGGTTCGTGCCCGCCAGATAGTCCCCCAGGCTCGCTGGTGACCATGGCCCCACGAAGACCGCCCCGGCGGCGCGTACGAGCGGAAGGAAGTCCCTGGCGTCGTCGAAGAGGAGCTCGAGATGCTCAGGAGCGATCGCATTGGCCAGCGCGATCGCCTCCTCGACTCCATCGACGACGCACGCATAGCCACCCGTCGAAAGCGTCGCCTCGAGTTCGGGGCGCCGGGGCGAGTCCTCCACGAGCTGGGCAACCCGCTCCTGCACCTCGTCGATGAGCTTCGGCTCCCAGCTGATGAGCCATGCCCGACCTCCGGGCCCGTGCTCCGCTTGCACGACGAGGTCGATCGCTGCCAGCTCAACCGGGGTCCTTGGGCCGGCCACGACGACGACCTCCGAGGGCCCCGCGTACGCCGCCGGCACGCCGACCCAGCCGCAGACCTGGCGCATTGCCTCAGCGACGTAGCGGTTCCCTGGGCCCGCCACCACGTCGACGCGGCGAACCGACTCGGTCCCAAACGCCATCGCGGCGATCGCCTGGGCGCCCCCGATGGCAAAGACCTCCTCGACGCCTGCGATTGCCGCTGCGGCGAGCGTCGCATCGTCGACGGTGCCGTCGGGGCGCGGCGGCACGCACAGCACGACCTCTGCAACGCCTGCCACGCGTGCCGGCACGGCACACATTAGGACCGTCGACGGATAGCGTGCTCGCCCCCCGGGGACATAGCAGCCGGCTCGGTCCACGGGCCTCCACAGGTGCTGCACCCTGACTTCGCCGTCGAAGAAATCTGGCGGTGGCGATAGGGCATGCGAGTGGTACGCGGTGATCCGTTCGTGGGCGACCTCCAGCGCTCGGCGAAGCCCCGGCGCGATGCGGTCGGGCGCGCCGCGAACCGTCGCCGGCGCCACCCGCAACTCATTGAGGCGGGCCCCGTCGAAACGCTCCGTGAGGGTTCGCAGCGCGCCGTCCCCGCCGTCTCGGACCTGGCAGATGATCGATCGCACCTCGGCCTCCACGCCCTCGTCGCGCGTGGGCAGTTGAGGCAGGACCGCGTTGAATTGGTGGACCCGACCGCGCAGGTCGATGCGCTCGAGGAGCATGGTTCTTCGATGCTAGCTGGGGAGATTCCGAGCACCGGGCGCCGTCGTCGGCCCCGGCACCCCGAGGGCTCGGCCGGTCCCCGGTGTGGCCCGGCCAGCGCCGAGACCTGCTCGACACCGCCCCCGCCCCCCCCGGCGTGCCGGACGCTGCCCTCGGCCAAGCGCTCCTGGCTGTGCGGCGATCCACGCGACGCCGCCTGCGCGTCATGATCATGGGATGGTCCCGACTGCCGAGCTGTCATCGCTTGCCTCCACGCTCGAAGAGCTCACCGCTCGCATCTCCGCGCTCGCCGACGGCGCGCAGTCGGCGGCCCAGGACGACGTCGCCACGGAGCTCTTCGGGCTCGAGCGCACCCTCACCGGAGCGCTCCGACGGCTCCGCCGGCTTGCGGACAGCACCCGGCGGTGACGGCCACCCGCTCGGCTCCTCGCCGCGCCCCACCCCCATCCGTCCTCCTCAGGCGCCCTGTCGGCCCGTGCGCGCCCATGCAACGCCGGCGGACCATCGGCTCACACCGCGTACAGCACCAGCCGGTGCCCCAGCAGGCGCGCTGCTGCAGTCAGCGCATTCTGCCGGGATGCCACGACCGCGCAGTTCCGCTGGACGGCGATGTCCGCCAGCGCCGCGGCGAGCAGATCGGTCGAGGCGATCTTTGCGGCCAGCTCGCCGGCATGCCGAGCGGCATGCAGGTCGAGGGGCGCGACCTCTGAGCCCTCCAGCAGGTGGGCCAGGCGGTCACCCCGTGCTTCGGTCCGAAAGCCCTCGGCGACCGCCATGGCGGGCACCACGGGCACGATGCCGTTCATGAGCGCGGCTCGATGCAATGCCCACATCATCCGCTCCCCGCGGGCTGCCGCCCGCAGCGCCCCTGTTCCGTAGAGGAGCCCGGTGCGCGTCGTCGCCATTCAGCGTCTGCGCACCCGCGAGGCGACCCCAGAGACCCCGACGCGTGACGCCACCCCCGACACACCGGACAACAGCCGCGCCAGGAGGGCCTCGCCAGCGGCGATCTCCTCAGCGGTGAGATCGCCGGCCTCGGCCTCCCATGCAGCGACGCCGCGCAAGCCCTGACGGATCCGCAGCTGCCGCTCCGCGGCAGTCGTCAGCCACGCACTGAAGGACACGCCGTCCTCGGCGGCCGCAGCCTCGACCGCCCGGGCGACCTCGTCGCTCAACGACACCGACCGCTTCGTCACCATGTCCGTCATGGTAGCACCAAGAGTGCTACCCCTTCGAGGCGTCTTCGAGGGAGCTGGCCTCGATGCCGTCACCGTCGCCAGGAGCGATCGTTGGCCTCTGCCGCCGCGCCGACCCAGAAGAAGACTGTGTGGAACCAGCAGGCCCCGACGCGCGCCCCGAGCGCCTCCGAGCGCCCGCGGCCACGGCACCGATCGTGAAGGCCGAAGGACAGAAATCGGCCAGGACGCACCGATCGCATCGCGGGGCACGTGCCGTGCAGACGCGGCGGCCGTGCAGGATCAGCCGGAGGCTCAGCGCGCCCCATTCCGGGGGAGGCACCAGGCGGTTGACGTCGGCCTCGACGCGATCGGGGTCGGTGGCCTCGGTCAGGCCGAGGCGTCGGCACAGCCGCCCGACATGGGTGTCGACGGCAAAGCCGGGCAGGCCGAAGGCGACCGAGCGCACGACATTGGCTGTCTTGCGCCCGACGCCGGGGATCGTCACGAGGTCTTCCATGGCGCTGGGGACCTCGCCGTCGAAGCGCTCGAACAGCGCCCGCGCCATCCCGACCAAGCTCCGCGCCTTTGCTCGGAAGAACCCAGTGGAGCGGATGATCTCCTCGACGGCACCGAGCTCGGCGGCAGCGAGGCTCTTGGCGTCGGGGTAGGCGGCGAACAACCTGGGCGTGACCATGTTCACCCGCACATCGGTGGTCTGCGCCGAGAGGATGGTCGCCACCAGCAGCTGAAACGGGTTCTCGAAGCGCAGCTCGCAGAGCTCGGCGGCGGTCCCGGGGTATTCGGCGGCGAGCCGCTCGACCGTTGCGCGCGCACGACCCTTGGGTGAGCGTGGCACGCCCTTCCGCCCCGTGCGCTCGGGCGCCGGCGCCGCCTCAGCACCCCGAGGGCCAGGGGGAGACATCGTTGCGGCAGGGGGATCCGGCACCACCCGAAAGGCTATTGCGATGGGCGAGGCGGAACCGGCTACCCTGCGGAGACGTGCCCACCGAGCCGCCAGCGCGAGCGGTCCGGCAAACCCCCGAGGCTTCCATCGCCGTCACCGAAGAACTGACCGGGGCCCAACGCTCCGCCGTCTACGAGCTGCTCGACGCCGCTCGCCACTTCGATGATCACGAGGCACTCGGCGAGCCCAAGCGGATCGACCTGCGCAGCGAAAGTGCCTCCTTCGTCGCATTGCTCGCCTACCGAAACGGCACGCTCGCTGCGTACGGCCACATCCACCAACAGCGCACCGACCAACGGCACGTTCACCACGGCACCGACGCGAGTGGTCGCGATGCTGGCTTGCTCGACCAGCCCGGACCGCGCGACGAAGCGTCACGGGAGTTCGCAATCGAGATCGCGCTCCACCCCGACGAACGTGTGCAGGGGCACGAATGGCGAAGGCGCCTCCTGGCCGCCGCGGTCGAGGAGATCGCCCGCCGCGGGGGTGGGATCGCACGCTACTGGTGTGCGCGCGCAACTCCCGACGACGACGCGGACGCCGGACAGCTCGGCTTTGTACGCGAGCGTGACCTGATCCAGATGCGCGTGGCACTGCCGATTCCCTCCGAGATCGCCCGAGCGCATGCCCGCGTCGCGGTCCGGCCCTTCAAGCCCGGAACGGACGAGGCCGAGTGGCTCGAGGTGAACAACCGCGCCTTCGCGACCCATCCCGAACAAGGCCGCTGGGACCTCGCGACGTTGCTCGCGCACGAACGCGAGCCGTGGTTCGACCCCAACGGCTTCCTCGTGCACGAAGAAGGGGGCCGGATCGCCGGATCGTGCTGGACCAAGGTGCACAACGACCATTCCCCCCCCCTGGGCGAGATCTACGTGATCTCCGTCGATCCGTCGCACCAGGGGCGTGGGCTCGGCCGCGCGCTCACCATCGCCGGCTTCGAATGGTTGGCCGCTGCCGGCATCCGCCACGGGATGCTCTACGTCGATGCCGCCAATGAACCAGCCTTGTCGCTGTACACCGAGATCGGCATGGTTGCCGACCACCGCGATCGTTGTTACCGGCGCGCGGTCAGTGCACGTTGACCCCGATCGCGCGCCCGACCCCGAAGGTCACGCCAGCAGCGAGCACCGAGATCAGCAGCTGGCGTAACGCAGCCCGCAGCCAGGACCGCTGTGCGAGGAGGCCAACCAGCGCTCCGAGACCGAGGGCCGCCAGCACGCCGATCACGATCGAGGCGACGATCGCTGGCGTCCCCGAAGCGAACAGCCATGGCAACAGCGGGAGCAACGCTCCGAAGCCGAAAGTCGCGAACGACGAGCCAGCGGCCTGCAACGGAGCCCCCAGGCTGGCAGGACTGATCCCGAGCTCCTCCCGGGCGTGGGTCGCCAACGCGAGGTCCGGGTCCGCCATGAGCTTCGCGGCAATGTTCTCGGCGACCTCGGCTTCGATGCCCCGCTGCTGATAGATCGCCCGGAGCTCCGCCCGCTCTTCTTCGGGGCTCCGGCGCAGTGCCTCGCGCTCGACCTCGAGTTCGCGTTCGAGCAACTCGCGCTGAGCGGCCATCGAAATGTACTCGCCCGCCGCCATCGAGAAGGCGCCGGCGACCAAACCGGCGATCCCGGCGAGCCGAACGAAGGTCCCACTCGGATGCGCCCCTGCAACCCCGAGGATCAACGACACGTTCGTCACGAGCCCGTCGCTGGCTCCGAACACCGCTGCTCTCGCCCCACCACGCTGGATCTCTCGGTGGTGCTCGGCTCCCGCACGGTACTCGGTGAGTTTCCATGGACGGCGCAGCACGAACCGAGCGTAGGCGACGAGCCCGAAGGAGGCGACCGGGCGCGCGGCCAGTGGGTGCAGGGCAACGGGCGACCTGCGCCCGGCCGCTCGGTGCTGGCAGAATCGCCATCGTGGCCCGTAAATGGTTCGATCCCTCCCAGCCCCAGACCCTCCAAGCGGCGGTGGTGCTGTGCTACCTCGATGCCGCCCTGGGCATCCTCTACCTCCTCGCGCTGGGCACAGCGTTGCCCGTGATCCTCATCGCCGCCGCGATCGGGGCGAATGGCATCGCCAACGACCGAAAATGGGGGTATTGGCTCGCGGTCGTCTCGTCGTGCATCTATTTGCTCGCCCAGGTCGTCGCGTTCGTCACCTTCGCTCGGGGTTTGGGACCCCTGCTGAACGTGGCGTTCGCGGCCGTGCTCGTCGTCTTGCTCCTCCATCCCCTGAGCCGCCAGTACCAAAGGATCTGGTTCCGCTGAGGGTCCCGACAGCTCCGGTGCTGCCCACGGGCAGAGAGAAGACGACGCGCGTCCGCGCGATGTTCGACGCGATCGCTCCTCGCTACGACCTCGTCAACCGGATCATCAGCCTGGGCCTGGATCGGCGGTGGCGGCAGCTCGCCGTGGACGCGCTCGCCCTGCCCCCCGGCTCGCTCGTCGTCGATGTCGCGTGCGGCACGGGCGACCTCTCCCGGATCGCGCAGGCGGCCGGGCTCCGGGTGGTGGGCATCGACCTCAGCTGGGGCATGATCGCCGCCGGCCGCGCACGCGGCGCCCAAACTGTCCTCCAGGCTGACGCGACGACGATGCCCTTCGCTGACCGGTCGGTGGACGGCATCGTCTGCGGGTACGCGCTGCGCAATCTCTCCGATCTCGATGCCGCGTTCGCCGAGATGGCCCGGGTGCTGCGCCCGGGCGGGCGTCTCGCGCTCCTCGAGGTCGGCGACCCACCCCCGGGCCCCGTGCGGCTCGGGTACCACGCCTGGTTCCACCACGCCATTCCGCTGATCGGTGCGCTGCTCTCCGACAAGGAGGCATACCGCTACCTGCCACGCTCGACGGTCTACCTTCCCGACCCAGGCTCCCTGCGCCGCATGCTCATGAACGCAGGGTTCTCGACGGTCGGCCACCGCCACCTGACCGCAGGGTTGAACCAGCTCGTGACCGCCACGCGAGCAGGGCTGCCGTGCACCGGATGACCCTGATCGGAGCCGCGACGATCTTCGTGATGCCCATCGGGACCCGATGACCGTCGTTGGCGCCGTCACCCGCCCCCTCGAACCCGGCTCGGCCTTCGACCGCTTCGAGCTCGCTCGCAGCGCCGATGTCGTCTTCGCCAGCCAGGACCTCACGCTCGTCGGATTCGGCATCGCCATGCGGCTCACCCTGCCCGGTGGACTGGCAGAGGCCTCGGGTCGCCTCGCACTGCAGCGGCGGCTCGCCTCGGTCGTGTGCGACGACGTGTTGCGCCGACCCGGAACCGGTGTCGTGGCCCACGGGGCTCTTCCCTTCGATGCGAATGCCGCGTGCACGCTCGTGGTCCCCTCGCTGACCTACGGAGCGAGCGCCGACGGAGCCGAGTGGGTGACCGTCGTCGCTGAGGATCCCAAGCTCCCCGACGTCGTCAGCCGCGAGCGACTGGTCACGCGCCTGCGCCGATCCCCCTCGAGGCCGAGCGGACCGCAGCGTCCTCCCGGGACACCATCCTCGGGGGAGGAGCTCGTCGCCACCCCCCGGCTCACCGGCGAGGCCTACGCAGCCGCCGTCAGGGAGGCCATCACCGCGATGGCGAGCGGCCCCCTGCAAAAGGTCGTCCTCGCCAGCCGTGTCGATCTCTGGTTCCCCAGACCCGCGGACCCCCTCGGCGTCCTCGCTCGCCTCGCCGACGACGGACGTTCGGGCACCATGTTCGTGCACCCCACCGACGACGGGTGGTTCATCGGGATCTCCCCGGAGCTGTTGGTCTCACGCCGCCATGCGGCCATCGAGAGCCACCCCCTCGCCGGCACGGCACGGCTCCGCGGCGGCTCGGGCCCGGAACGCCTCGCGGCAACGCAGCTCCTTGGGTCCGCCAAGGATCGCCTCGAGCACGAGCTCGTCGTCCGCGCGATCGTGGAGGTGCTCACGCCGCTGTGCGAGCACCTCGAGGTGCCCCCCGGGCCCTTTTTCGAGATGGAGTCCTCGGCGATCGCGCACCTGGGCACCCGCATCCGTGCCACCTTGCGCCAGCCGGAGGTCGGGCAATCCGGGGTCCTCGAGCTCCTCGCTGCGCTGCATCCCACACCCGCGGTCGGCGGCCTCCCGCGCCCCGCGGCCCTCGAGACGATTGCACGCCTCGAACCCTTCTCGCGTGGACCGTGGGCGGGACCGGTGGGATGGATCGATCGCGACGGCAACGGCGACTGGGTGATCGGTATCCGTTCGGCGATCGTCGGGCCCCGGCGCGCGACCATCTACGCCGGCTCGGGAATCGTCGCGAGCTCAGACCCCGAGGCAGAGCGCGCGGAGACAGCCTTCAAGCTCGGGCTCGTCCTCGACGCCTTTGCCCCCGGTGCTGCCCGGCAGCTGGCGTCATCACGTGCCGGTCGAGCTGGTTGAGGAGCTGAGCTGCTCGAGCGCCCCTGCGCTCGGGACGCCGGGCCTCGCGCCGGGCGGGCCGGCTGCGTCCTCAAGGGGGATCTCGACCCGAAACACCGTTCCCTCCCCAACCACCGAGTCCACCGAGGCGGTGCCCTCGAGTGCGAGCGCGATGGCCCGCACGATCGCCAGGCCGAGGCCCGTCCCTCGGCCGGTCCGTGCGCTGTCGGCACGGTAGAAGCGATCGAAGACCCGAGCTGCTTGTTCTGGTTCCATCCCCGGACCCTCGTCGCGGACCTCGAGGATGCCCATCGCAGCGTCGCGCCGCACCGCAACCTCGACCCGGGCCGAAAGCGGCGTGTGGTCGAGCGCGTTGCGCACCAGGTTGTGGGCGACCTGGCCGAGCCGGTCGCGATCGCCAACCACCACGACTCGCTCCGGTGCCACGAGGTCGATGGGCCGGGACGGTTGGACCGCCCGTGCGTCGTCGACCGCGTCGGCAGCGATCCGCCGCAGGTCGACCGCGACGCGCTCGAGCGGGCGACCTTGATCGAGCCGGGCGAGCAAGAGCAGGTCCTCGACCATGGCGCTCATGCGTTCCGCTTCGCGTTCGACGCGGCTCAGTGCCCGATGCCGGCTCGCTTCGTCCCCGAAGGCCCCTTTGCGGAGCAATTCGGTGTATCCCCGAATCGACGTCAGCGGCGTCCGAAGCTCATGGGAGGCGTTAGCGACGAACTGGCGCAGCCGAGCCTCCGAGGCGGACTTCTCCTCGAAGCTGGCTTGGATCCGGCCGAGCATCGCGTTGAAGGCGTTCCCGAGCCGCCCAACCTCGCTCTGGGCATCGTTCGCCGGCACGCGACGCGTCAGATCGCCTCCGGCGATCGCCCCGGCCGTGCGGGTCATCTCCTCCAAGGGCCGAAGGCCGCGCCGCACCACGAGGTAGGCGAGCCCGGTGATCACGACGAGCGCGAGGCCCGAAGCGATGAGCTCGATCCGCAGCAGCGACGAAAGCGTGTCCTGCGTGGGGTTCAACGAGACCGCGACGACCAGGATCCCCTGGGGGACACGGACGGCGGTGGCGCGGTAGGCCGCGCTGTGATCACCGACGGCACCGACGTCGAAGCTGTCAGCCGAGGGGCGGTACGCGCGGATCCGTTGCCCGAAGCGGTGCCTGACGAGGGTGGGCTGGGGTCGCAGCGCCGCCGGGAGACGTGGCTGGGGATCTGGGTGGCTCTGGTTCCCCGAGGGGCTCCGCGCCCCCGAGGGGAGCCTGACGATCACTTTGTTGCTGGGACCCAGGACCATGACGTAGACGTCGGGGCTCACCCTGCTCGCCAGGCCTCGTCTGAGCTCCCAGAGGGGGATGTCGAAGCGGCTCGCAAAGTGCAGGTAGGTGAACGCCTGCTGCTGGGCGGCGTCGAGCTGATCGTCCACCTTGCCGTAGAGGAACGAGCGCAGCTGGGTGTATGCGACGACGTCGGTCACCACGAGGGCGACGACGAGGAGTACCCCGACCGTCAGGGTGAGCAAGCGCCGCAACCGCACCGGCGGTCCTCACGCCCGAGGGAGCCGGAAGCAGTACCCCACGCCGCGCACGGTATGGATCAGCGGCGGCTCCATTTCGTCGACCTTCTTGCGCAGGTAGCTGATGTAGGTCTCCACGATGGTTGGCTCGCGGTCAAGCTCGTAGTCCCAGACCGCGTCGAGGATCTCAGACTTTGACACGACGCGACGTGCATTCTCGACGAGGAACTCCAACAGCTTGAACTCCGTGGGCGTGAGCTCGAGGAGGCGGTCCTGACGCCAGGCTTCGTGGGCCCTGACGTCCACGACGACGTCGGCATAGGTCAGCACCCCAGGCGGGGAACCCTCACCGTTGGGTCGTGCACGTCGGAGCACGGCGCGCACGCGCGCAACCACCTCGCTCAAGCTGAACGGCTTGGTGATGTAGTCGTCCCCCAATGCCAGGCCGGCGACCTTGTCCTCCGTGGCGTCCCTGGCCGTCACGAAGACGACAGGGACCGCGGAACCCCGCTCGCGCAGGCGCCGACAGAGCTCCGTGCCGTCGAGATCGGGCAACATGACGTCGAGCAACACCAAGTCGGGCTCGCAGCGCGCAGTGGTGGCCAGGGCCTCCTCGGCGGTTGAGGCGACCTCGACCCCGAAGCCCTCAAAGCGCAGCCCCGCAGAGAGCAAGTCGGCGATGTAGGGCTCGTCGTCGACGACCAGGATCGTGGCGCTCGCCGCCCCCGGCGCCTGCAGTGGCGCGCTCATTGCCTCCATGATCGCACGGGAGCCGCATCGACCTCGGCCGCCGCGCCGACGGCGGCTTCCGGCTCGTGTTCACCGCCAACGGAACCCCTTTGGCCACGACGTCGCAGGATCACCCCTACCTTGGCCATCCATTGCCTGGCCGCCCACCAGGTGACCAGGCCGAATGCCTCGACCACGATCGCGGTCGACATCTTGGACTCCCCCGCGACCCGATCCACGAAGCTGATCGGCACCTCCACGATCGTGGCGCCGGCGCGCTTGGCTCGATAGGTCATCTCGATCTGGAAGCCGTAGCCTTCGGCGCGCACGCTGTCGAGCTCGATCCTGCGCAGGATGCTCGCCCCGTACGCCCGGTAACCAGCAGTCGAGTCCGCCACCTTGAGGCCGAGCATCGCCGACGCGTACCAGTTGCCCCCGCGCGACAACAGGTAGCGGAACCACGACCAGTTCGGAATGGAGCCGCCCGGCACGTATCGGGATCCGATCGAGACCTCCGCGCCTTGCCGTAGTGGCGCGACCAGCGAGGGAAGTGCACCGGGGTCGTGAGACAGGTCGGCGTCGATCTCCACGAACGCGTCGAACCCGCGCTCGAGCCCCCAGCGGAACCCTGCCCGGTACGCGCTCCCGAGGCCGGCCTTGCGGGAGCGCCGCAGGAGGTGCACGCCCTCGAGCCCCAGTTGGGCCACCATCTCCGCGGTCCCATCGGGGCTCCCGTCGTCCACGACCAGGATCTCGGCCTCCGGCAGCGCACCACGAATGCGGTCGAGGACCGTTTCGATGTTCGCCGCCTCGTTGTAGGTCGGGACGACCACGAGGACTCGCACGGCGGGCAGCTTAGAGCCCGAGCCGGTGCCTGGCCTGGGCGCGCCACGCCGGTTGGTCCCGTGCGCAGCGGTCGCCCTGATCGGCTCAGTCCCGAACGTGCAAGCATGAGGGAATGGCGAGACGGCAACGGCCCTGGATGCGCCACATCCGCTGGACCGTGACGGTCATCGTGTTGGGCTTTGTCATCGAGTACGTCGTGCTTCCCGAGGTCGCTTCGGCACGCAAGTCGATCCGCCTCCTCGGGAAGGTCAACGTCGCCTACCTGCTGCTGGCCGTCGCCCTTGAGGTCCTCGCCCTCGTGTCCTACGCCGGCCTCAGCCGGACGGTTCTCTACCCGCGCAGCCCGAGCCGATTCCGGCTTCTTCGCATCAACATGGCGACCCTTGCCATCTCCCACGTCCTGCCGGGCGGGACTGCGCCGGGGACGGCGCTCAGCTACCGCCTCCTCACCGACTCCGGCGTCCCCGGCTCCACGGCCGGCTTCGGGCTCGCCACGCAGGGCGTGGGGTCGGCGGTGGTCCTCAACGCCATCTTCTGGCTCGCGCTCGTGGTATCGATCCCGCTCCATGGGTTCAATCCGCTCTACGGGATTGCGGCTGCAGCTGGTGTCGTGCTCATGGCGGGGTTCGCCGGAGCGGTGCTGCTGCTGACCCGTGGGAAATCCAGAGCCGTCGGCTTCATCCACGCCATCGCCACCCGCCTGCCGTTTTTGCGCGCGGATGCGATCTCCGACCTCCTCCAACGCCTCGCGGATCGCCTCCACGAACTGACCGACCACCCGACGCTGCTCCGACGTGCCCTGTGGTGGGCGGCGGCGAACTGGTTGTTCGACGCCGCATCGCTGTGGGTATTCCTCTTCGCCTTCGGGAAGGCCCTCCTGCCGATCGACCTCCTCGTCGCCTACGGGCTGGCGAACATCCTCGCCGTGATCCCGATCACCCCAGGAGGACTCGGAGTCGTCGAGGGCGTGCTCATTCCCACGATCGTCGGCTTTCGCACGCCGAAGGCGATCGCCATCCTTGGCGTCATCAGCTACCGCCTGGTCAACTTCTGGCTCCCCATCCCCGTCGGCGGCATCGCCTACCTCTCGCTGCGGATCGGCTCGGGCCGGCGGAACGGTTCGGGCACCGTCACGCCGGGCGCGGATCGGGCTCCCGGCGGCGCCTGGCCCGCTCGATCGCCAGTTCCCTGAGCTTGCGCTGGAGACTGATCCCCTTCACCGTCTCGATGCGTCGCCAGCAGCCGTCAGGGCCCAGCGCCCACGAGTTGGTGTCGTCGGCGAACACCAGGTCGAGGACCTCGAGCAGGCGAGCCTGCAGGCCTGCCTCGCGCACCGGCGCCAGGAGCTCGATGCGGCGATCCAGATTGCGCTCCATCAGGTCCGCCGAACCAATGAACAGCCGGAGCGGGCCTCCGCCGGTGTCGGTGCCACCGAAGCGGAAGATCCGGGAGTGCTCCAAGAACTCCCCGACGATCGACCGCACCGAGATCGTCTCCGACAGCCCGGGGACCCCTGGGCGCAGACAGCACAACCCCCGCACCGCCAGATCGATCGGCACCCCGGCGATGGAGGCCGCGTAGAGCGCATCGATCACCGCTCGGTCGGTCAGCCCGTTCACCTTGATCACGATCCGGCCGGAGGGGCCCGCGGCCGCTTGTTCGTCGATCATTGCCAGGATCTCCCGGCGCAGCGTCACCGGCGAGACGAGGATCTGGCGATACCCGGCATGGCGGCTGAACCCGGTGAGGTAGTTGAACAGGTCGCCGATGTCGGCACCGATCTCCTCGTCGGCAGTGAGCAAACCCAGGTCCTCGTAGGTTCGCGCCGTCTTGGAGTTGTAGTTCCCGGTTCCGATGTGGCAATAACGGCGGATCCGGTCGTCTTCTCGGCGTAGGACCAGGCAGGCCTTGGAGTGCGTCTTCAGGCCCACCAGGCCGTAGACGACGTGCACACCGGCCTCCTCGAGCGCGCGCGCCCATCCGATGTTCGCCTGCTCGTCGAAGCGCGCCTTGAGCTCCACGAGCGCCGCGACCTGCTTGCCGAGCTCGGCGGCACGGATCAGGGAGGCGACGATGGGACTGTCCCCGGAGGTGCGGTACAGGGTCTGCTTGATCCCCAGCACGTCGGGATCCTCGGCAGCTTGGGCGACAAAGGCCTCGACCGAGGTGGTGAACGAATCGTAGGGGTGATGGACCAACACGTCGTGGTGCCGCAGCACCGAGAAGAGGTCCCGCGGCTCGTTGCCCGCGGTCGCGAGCTCCGGAGGGGTCATCGGGGCCCATGCCTCGCCGTGGAGGTCGGGGCGATCGAGCGCGTACACCGCCCATAGGCCGCTCAGATCGATCGGTGCCTCGACGTCGTAGACGCTCTCTGGCGCGACCTCGAGCTCCGCCGCGAGCAGCTCTCGGACCGGCGCTTTGGCGCTCGCCGCGATCTCGAGCCGAACCGCGCGACCGAAGCGACGGCGGCGCAGCTCCATCTCGACCGCGACCAACAGGTCGTCTGCTTCGTCTTCCTCCAACGCCAGATCGGCGTTGCGCGTCACACGAAACGCCTCGTGCGCGCCGATCGTCATGCCGGGGAACAAGGCGTCCAGGTGCGCGGCGATCACCTGCTCCAACGGGACGAAGCGCTCCCCGTCCGGCATGACGACGAACCGTGACAGAAGCGGCGGCACCTTCACCCGTGCGATCCGTTGCTCCCCGGTCTCGGGATCTGCGACCTCCACCACGAGGTTCAACGACAGGTTCGAGATGTACGGGAATGGGTGTCCTGGGTCGACCGCGAGCGGGGTGAGCACGGGGAAAATCTCCCGACGAAAGACGTCGACGAGGTACTCGCGGTCCTCTTCGTCCAGCGAGCTCCAGTCCGAGAGGCGGACGCCGGCCTCGGCCAGCTGAGGCACGAGTTGGTCGAGGAAGATCCGATCCTGGCGTGCGACGAGGGCCTCGACACGAGAGCGGATGGCACGGAGCTGTTCTCGGGGGCCGAGACCGTCGTCCGAGCGCGTCCGGACCCCTGCTGCCAGCTGATCGTCGAGGCCTGCAACCCGAACCTGGAAGAACTCGTCGAGCATCTCCGAGAAGATCGCCATGAACTTCACCCGCTCGAGGAGCGGGACCTGCTCGTCCTCGGAGAGATCGAGCAAGCGCGAGCCGAAGTCCAGGCGTGAGAGCTCGCGGTTGAAGAACCGGCGCGGCCCGAACGCCTCGATGAGCGACCTCGGGTCCTCTGCTTGCCGGATCGAGGGCGGCTCCTCGAGGCCAGCTTCCCGATCCCGAGGGGCCAGGGCGTCGAGCCCATCAGCAGACTGCCTCGGCTGGTCGGCCTGGCGCGAGGCTAGGGCTGCTGTCCGATCGGTCTCCATGATGGGGCTCCCGCGTGCACGGCCCCCTATACGATCGCCGGGTGGCCACCACCCGGCTGGGGTCGCTTCCATGGTATCGGCGCGTTCCCCCTTACCAGTGGGGACCGAAGGTCCGCCGCCGCACCGAGCTCGGGCTCCTGTTGCTCGGTGACGCCATCGTCGTCGCCTTGTACGTCCTCGCCTCGCTCGCTGAGCGCTCCCGGATCCCCCCCCACATCGGTTGGTTCTTCGCCATCCTTCTCGCCCTCACCATCGTCCCCCACCTGGCGAACCGGTGGCTGGCACCCGAGGCGAACCCGATCATCCTTCCGATCGTCGCAGTGCTCAACGGCATCGGTTACGTCGTCATCGCGCGCTGGGACCCCGCCGACGCCAAAGCCCAAGCCGGCTGGACCGCCATCGGCGTCGTCCTCTACGTGACGACCCTGCTCGTTGTCCGGCGACCGCGGGACCTGGACCGCTACCGATACCTCCTGCTCCTTCTCGCCGGCCTGCTCATCCTGTCTCCCCTCTTCCCCGGGATCGGCGAGTCGGTCGGGGGCGCTCGCCTCTGGGTGCACCTGGGGTCCTTGAGCTTCCAGCCGATCGAGCTCGCCAAGATCCTGCTGTGCATCTTCTTCGCGTCCTATTTCGCCGAGAACAAAGAGCTCCTCTCGATCCCGACCGCGCGGGTGGGTAACCGACTGGTGGTCGATTTCCGCCCGCTCATCCCCATCGTCATCCTCTGCGGCCTCGCCTTGGGCGCCATCGGGCTCGAAGGTGACATCGCGTTCGCCGTCATCATCTTCGTGCTCTTCGTCGCGATGCTCTGGACCGCCACTGGCCGGCTCGGGTATCTGTTGCTGGGCTTAGCGCTCTTCGCGGCAGCGGCACTACTTGCCTCGCACCTCTTCACCCAGGTCCACGTCCGCGTCGCCGACTGGCTCGACCCCTGGAGATGGACGAGTTCGAGCCCCCAATGTGCCACCCCGACCCAGCTCGCCCGTCACCCCCTCTGTGGGACCGGCGACCAGCTGGTCCAAGGTTGGTTTGCCATGGGCAACGGAGGGATCGGCGGCACGGGGATCGGACTTGGCGTGTGGCCCCAGTACCACGGCATCTACCTCTACAGCATCACCAGCGACATGATCTTTGCCGCGATCGGCGAGGAGCTCGGGCTCCTCGGCACGAGCGCCGTCGCCTTGGCCTTCTTGCTCATCGTCGGCGCCGGGTTGCGCATCGCGCAGACGGCCCGCTCGGACTTCTCACGGCTGCTTGCCACCGGGCTGACGGTTGTCCTGGGCTTCCAGGCGTTCTTCATCATGGCGGGGGTGACCCGTCTCCTCCCCTTCACCGGCATCACCCTGCCCTTCATGGCCTACGGGGGTTCTTCGCTCATCGCCAACTACATCCTGATCGCCATCCTCATGCGGATCTCCGAAGAGGGCGCTGCCACGCCAGCCGAGCGGCGCTCAGGGGTCAGCCAGCCGGGGGAACGAGCCTTCGTCCGTGCCATGTGATCCTTGGCTTGTGCGCGCGACCATCGCCGTAACGACCAACGCGCGGTGCCGTTCCCTCAGGCACTTCGCACACTCGGAGCATGGCCACGCCCGCTGCCCCGCAGACGGCCCTGCTTCGAGGCCCACACTGCCAGTCGTCGCCGACGACGCCAGTCATCTCGGCTGACCGTACGCGCCGCGGTTTCGGATCCGTCGAGCAGTGCTGGCGTGAGGCGCGCCGAGACCGCCCTCGCGCTCTCGGGCGCTCAGCCGTCGTCGAGGGTGTCGTCGGCAGCGACACGGTCGCCTACGCGTTGGCGAGACCCCGGTCGATGCGCGACAGCGTGCCCTTCAGCTGGCAATGGACGTTGTGAACCCGGCCACAAGCCGGGAGGAAGGCACCCGCTCGAACCAGGGTCGGGCTTGGCGCGCTGGAGCGAACCGTTACCCCTTGAGGGTCCATGCGCTCGTTCGCATTTTCGGGATCGCCGCGTCTTTGGACGCCCGCCCCCGCCAGTTTGATGCCCCGCCGGATCTGTCGGTCGGTGAGATCATGCGCTCCGTGGCAGAGACGATGCTCGCCAGCGGCGACGCCCGGCGACCTCGAACATCAAGGCCGTGGTCTCGCGGGTACCACGCCGCGCGCCCCTGCGAGGCTCCCCGCTACGACGACAGTGATCGGCCTCGTCAAGCCCGTCGACGAGGCGATCTTCGCCCACCTCGAGCAGGTGATGGGCGATCTCGTGCGGTGCTGGATCGCTGCCCTGCCGGACAACCCGCGACCAGGCGCTGTCGATCAGACGCCCACGGGCGCTCCGATGAGCCGCCCCGCGAGCTCAGCTCGCCCGGGGTGGCGAAGCGGGCTCGACGTCGCCGTCGTCGAAGAGGCGCGTGTCGACCATGATGGGCGCCGGGACTCCTTGTCGAAGGGCGAGCGTGATGCCGTCGCTCGGGCGGCACGCAACGACCTCGGTGCCACGCGGAGTGCTCACATCCAGTTCTCCCAGGTAGGTCCCCGCTCGCCGACCGATCACCCGCACGGCTGCGACACCGGCGCCCAATCGTCCGAGGACCGCAGCGAAGAGCTCGTGCGTGAGCGGTCGCGGGGTTGGGATGCGGCGCCACGCGTGCGCGAGGGCAACCCCTTCGGAGAACCCGATGGGGATCACCAGCTCGCGCGCTGGACGCCCGGGCTCGCCTGGAGCGCCGCGCCGGGCAATGCCGGTTCCGCCCCCAACAGCCACCTCGTCGAGCAACTCCTCGCGAAGCGTCATCGTCGGGTACTGCGAGGGCAGCTCGATGGCCACATCGACGAGATGGACCACCACGAGCGCTCTGGTCGGCACCGAGAGGACAGCCCGTTCAGCCATAGCCGAATCGGCGAGCCGCGCGACGCCGGTAGACGCTGAGGGTCAAGCCGACGCACGCGAAGCTCGAGACGATCGCAGAGCCACCGTAGCTCACGAAGGGCATCGGGATGCCGGTGACCGGCATGATGCCCATGGCCATGCCCGCATTCTGGAAGGTGCTGTAGGCGATGAAGGTGAACGCGCCGGTGCAGAGCAACCGCCCGAACGGATCCAGCGCGAGCTGGGCCGCTCGGAGGACCCGCCATGCGATCACCGTGAGGAGGCCGAGCACCAAGGTAGCGCCGACGAAGCCCAGCTGCTCGCCGACGGCGCTGAAGATGAAGTCCGTCTGCTGCTCGGGAACGTAGCCGAGGTTGGTGGCGGCACCGTGCCCGAGGCCGGCGCCGAAGATCCCACCCGCGCCGATGGCGATCTTGGACTCGACGACGTTGTAGATCGCCGGCGTGTTCTTGATGACGGTGGCGTTGTGGGTGTCTTGATGCAGGAAGCTCGTCAGGCGCGAGATCTGGTAGCTGTGCAGCAGCCCGGCCTTCAGCGCGATCACGAACAGCACCGCCGCCCCCACGACCAACATCACCAGGATCCGCACGGGAAGGCCCGCCACTGCGAGCATGACGAACAGGACGATGGCCATGACGATCGCGGTCCCCAGGTCGGGCTGCTTGGCAACGAGCAGCATTGGCACCCCCGCCATGGCCAGGAGCTTGCCCACGTCTCGCCAGGTCAGGCCCTCACTGCGGCGAGAACAGTACGTCGCGACCGCGACGATGAGCCCCAGCACCGCGAACTCCGAGGGCTGGATCTCGAAGGGTCCCAGGCTGAACCAGCGCGCCGAACCCAGCGCGCTCCGCCCGAGGTGGGGAACCAAGACGACGACGAGCGCGAACACGCTCAGTCCGTAGATCGCCATGCCGACGAGCTCGAGACGCCGGTAGTCGATGGCAGCGAGGAGGAGCATCGTGGCGATGCCGACCACCACGAAGATGAGTTGGCGCTTGACGAAGTAGTGCGGGGAGAAGCCTTCGGCCACCAGGGTTCCCCTCGTGGCGGTGTAGACCATCACCGCACCGAGCATCGCCGCCACCAACGTGGTGAAGACGAGGACGAGATCAATGCCGGCGAGGCGCCGAGCGCTGACGACGGGCTCTCTCAGGGTCACCACGGCAGCTGCACCGCCGAAAACACTATCGACCCGACGTCCCTCGCCAGGATGCAGGCTTGCCCCCTCCGGCACGCGTCGGGGCATGGGTATCAGGTGCTGAGGGTGCCGACGCGCCCCCCTCGTGCGCACCCGGGGTGGTTGCCTCGCGGGCGGCAGCCCACATCGCCTCAAGGGGTGCCTCGACTCCGATCCAGCGTTCGAGCTGGCCGGCTGCCTGATGGACGAGCATGCCCAGGCCCCCGAGGGTGGTTGCGCCTGCTGCCGCCGCCTCCGACAGCCACCGCGTCGGATACGGGTCGTAGATCAGGTCCACGGCAATCTGGCCCTGCATGAGGCGATCCCCCGGCACCGGCAGCTCGGCATCTTCGGCCGGGGTACCGTGCATACCCACCGGCGTTGCCTGGACGATCAGCTCCATGCTCGTGGCCATCGGCCCGACCTCCTCGGGGGTCGCCACCCGCCCCCGCTCCCCGGCCAGCCCGGCCGCCGCCTGTGCCTGCGCCTGCCGGCGGGCCCACACGGCTACCTCAGCGGCGCCGGCCTCAGCCAGCGCGAGCACGACGGCACGAGCGGCTCCCCCGGCACCGAGCACGAGGCACCTGCGGGCCGCCGGGTCGAAGCCGGCGCCTCGACGGAGCGCCGCCAGGAAGCCCTCCCCGTCGGTGTTGTGCCCGACGAGCAGCGCTCCGTCACGGACCACGCAGTTCACCGCGCCGAGGCGGCGAGCCACCGGCGAGCAGCGGTCGACCAAACGGGCCGTCTGGGACTTGTGCGGCATCGTCACCGACAGCCCCCGGATCCCCAGGGCACGAACGCCCGCGAGCGCAGCACCCGCCGAGCCGGCAGGGACCCGGAACGCGACCGACACCCAGTCCAGGCCGAGAGCCGAGAAGGCCGCGTTGTGGAGCAACGGGGAGAGGGAGTGGGCGATCGGGTCGCCCATGACCCCCACCACGGTCGTGGTGGCGGTGGGGGTCATGGGAGTCCGCGACTGGCCGCGAGGGCCTCGGCCGCCAGTTGCTGCGCGTAGGTATCCGAGAACTGCTCGGTCCCGTCCTTGCTCACCAAGGTGAAGTACAGCCACGAACCCGGTGCGGGGTGAAGGGCTGCGACCAGGGCGGCCTTCGACGGCACACAGATCGGCGTCGGCGGCAGGCCGGTGTGCAAATAGGTGTTGTACGGCGTGTTCACCTGCTCCTCCGCAGGCGATACTGGGCCGCCGTCTTGCCCTAGGGAGTACAGCACCGTTGAGTCCATCTGCAGCGGCATGCCCCGTGCGAGCCGGTTGTAGATGACGCGGGCGACCTTGCTCATGTTGTCGGCGATGTACCCCTCCTTTTGGACGATCGATGCCACGGTCACGACCTGGTACGGGGTAAGCCCGAGCGCTGCAGCGCCTGCCTGCAGGTCGACGGCAGCAGCGAGCCGATCGAAGCGCTGCAACATCCTGGCGACCAGTGCCCGGTCACTCTCATCGGGCAGCAGCTGGTAAGTCCCCGGAGCTACGAATCCTTCGAGCTCGCCGGATCCCTGTGGGATCCAGGGCGATTGCTTCGCCGCGGCCGCTGCCGCGAGGGCGAAGGCCTGGGGGTTACGCCGCGGGAGGGCGCCGATCTGGCGGGCAAGCTCTGCGACGGTCAACCCGGGGACGACCTTGACGTCGAAGACATCCGGTGGCTGTGCCAGGACCGCCTTCACCGCAGAGAACGGCTGGTTCTGGTGGAACAGGTAGCCACCGGGTTGGGGGGTCGGCGTGCCGTGCAGGAGGAGCCACAGGCGAAATACCAGCCCGTTGCCGATGATCCCTTTGTCCTCGAGCTGGCCGATCACCGCGTCCGTGGGTTCGCCGGGGCTGACGTTGACCACGACCGCGCGTCCGGTCGGCCCAAACGGATGTGCCTCAACCTCGTAGAAGGCAACGAAGCCAGCGAGCACGACCGCCAGGGCGACCGCCCCGCTCCACGCGGCGCGCCAGCGCCAGCGGTTGGGTCGCCGTCGTGCTCGCCGGCGAGCAAGCGCGCGGGGTTCGTCGGCTGCCCGCCCGCTCGTCGAATCGGCACCGAGGCTCGTCAGCGGCGCGGTCACGCGAGCGCCTCACGGTCCAGCCAGCTCTGGAGCAGCACGGTCGCCGCGGCAGCGTCCACCGGAACCCGACGACCCTGCCGGGGCGAGCTTCCGGCCTCCCGCAACGCCGCTTCGGCACTGCGGGTCGTGAAACGCTCGTCGAAGAGCTCGACGCTGATGCCGTTTGGGCGCAGGGCGGCATCGAGTCGCTCGGCCTCGGCTGCCGCCCGACGAGCCTCAGGCCCCCGCCGGCCCGACAACGACAGCGGCAACCCAACGACCACTGCGCTCGCTCGCAACTCGACGACGAGGCCTGCCATGGCCCTGAGGTCTGCGTCCACATCGCCGGAGCGCTCGAGGACCCCGTAGGGGAAGGCCAGGCGGCGCGCCGAGTCGCAGCGCGCGACACCGATCCGTCGTGCCCCCAGGTCGAGCGCGACCACCGCACCGGCTGCGCCGTGCCCATCTGCTCGGTCCTGCCCTGAAGGCACCGTCGGCTGCACCAGCGCCGTTGCCGGGCGCGACCGCTTGCGAGGCAGCGCCCGGGCGTTCATGGTGCCTCGAGGAGGACGCGACGGGCCACCTCCAGGGCGGCGTCGAGTCGTGAGGGATCCTTTCCCCCGGCGACCGCCACCTCGGCCGAGCCGCCACCTCGTCCGCCGACCACCTCGGCGACCTGGCGGACGAGGGACCCGGCGTCAGGATCTCCGCCGGTGGCGGCCGCGATTGCGACCTTCGAGCCATCGCTCGCGCCGGCGATCACCACGGCCCGGATTCCCTCCCGGCCGCGCACGGCTTGAGCGAGTGCCCGAAGCTCCTCGGGGTTCCGCCCGTCACGTCGCGCGACGACGACCTGTCGGTCGGCGCCGCGCGCGAGCTCGACGGCCTCGGACTGCAGGGTCGCTTCGCGGAGTACACGAATCGTGCGCTCCGTCGCCCGTTGACGCTCGAGCAATCGATCGAGGGCCTCGAGCACGCCATCGGGCTCCGTCCGCAGCACGCCGGCGATCTGGTTCATCGTCGCGTCACGCTGGATGCTGCGCTCGAGGGATGCCGCACCGGTGACCGCCTCGATCCGGCGAGTGTTCGCACCGATCGACCCCTCCGACACGATGGCGATCGGACCGATCTCCCCCAGCGCATGGACGTGGGTCCCCCCGCAAAGCTCGAGGGAGTGCTGCCCTGCCCGCACCACGCGCACCGTGGTGCCGTATCGCTCGCCGAAGAACGCGATCGCGCCCATGGCCTGGGCTTCCACGAGGCTCGTCTCCGTCGTGACCACGGGCTCGTCGCTCAAGACATCGGCATTGGCCATTCGGACCACCGATGCGAGCTCCTCCGGAGCAGGGGCGCCGTGATGGCTGAAGTCGAAGCGCAGCCGGTCGGGCGCGACAAGCGACCCCTGCTGACGGACGTGGTCGCCGAGGACCGTGCGCAGCGCTGCATGGAGCAGATGCGTGCCGGTATGACTTCGCCGCAGGGCCTCCCGCCGACCCGCATCGATCGTCGCCACCGCATCTTGGCCCGGGAAGATCTCGCCCTCGACGATGCGGGCGCGGTGCGCGATCAATCCGGGGAGCGGGGCAACGGTGTCGTAGACCTCCGCCCGACCGGTCTCGGTGACGATGGACCCAGTGTCGCCAAGCTGGCCACCGCCCTCCGCGTAGAACGGCGTCCGGTCGAGGAAGATCTCGGCCGTCCCGGGCTCGGTCCCGGCGAACGTGGCGACCACACGAGCCGCGATGGTGTACGCGTCCGCGGTCCAGCCTACAAACGGTGTCGGGCCGTTCGCATCGAGCAGCTTCTGGTAGCCCAGCTCGTCGGCGAGCACCGGGGCGCGCGCTGCGCGCCGGGCGCGTTCGCGCTGTTCGTCCATCGCGCGCTCGAAGCCCTCCCGATCGACCAAGAGCCCCTCTTCGCGCGCGAGCTCCTCCGTCAGCTCAATGGGGAAGCCGTGGGTGTCATGCAGGCGGAAAGCGACCTCCCCGGGGACCACGGCGCCATCGTGGCCACCGGACGACGCGCTCTTGGCCTTTGCCGCCTCGAAGGCCTCGCTGAGGACGGAAAGACCAGCCCGCAGCGTGCGATCGAACCCGGACTCCTCCGCCTCAAGCACGGACTGGACGAAGTCGAGGTCCTCTCGCACCTTCGGATAGGCCTCGCCCATCGCCGCCACCGTCGCTTCGGCGAGCGCCGGGGTCACCAGCGTTTCCACGCCCACGCGCCGCGCTGCGAGCACTGCCTTGCGGACCAGACGGCGCAGCACATACCCCCGCCCCTCGTTGGACGGAAGGACGCCATCGGAGATCAACATCGTCATCGCCCGCCCATGGTCCGCCATGACGCGCAGCGCGACGTCGGTTTTGCGGTCGCTACCCAATCGCTTCCCGCTGAGGCGCATCGCGGCCTCGATCATCGGCGCGAACAAGTCAGTCGAAAAGATCGACGTCTTGTCCTGGAGGACGAGCAGGATCCGCTCGAGGCCGGCGCCCGTATCGATGTTCTTCTTCGGGAGCTCGACGAGCGATCCGTCGGCCGTCCGGTTGTACTGCATGAACACCGAGGTCCAGATCTCCAGGTAGCGATCGGGATCCCCGGCGGCAGGGCCCCCGCCTGCATCGGCCGAGGGAGCGAGGTCCGCGTAGATCTCCGAGCAGGGCCCGCACGGGCCCGTCTCCCCCATCTGCCAGAAGTTGTCGGCACCCATGCGCTGGAGCCGGCCCACGGGGAAACCCACGGCATCGGTCCAGATCTCGGCAGCCTCGTCATCGCTCTCGTGCACGGTGACCCACAGCCGATCGGGGTCCACCCCGAGCACGCCGGTCACGAACTCCCAGGCGAAGGGGATGGCCTCCGCCTTGAAGTAGTCACCGAAGCTGAAGTGACCGAGCATCTCGAAGAACGTGCAGTGCCGGTTCGTCGCCCCGATCACCTCGATATCGACGGTCCGGAAGCACTTCTGGACCGAGGTGGCCCGCGGCCAAGGTGGCGAGTCCTCGCCGACGAAATAGCGCTTGAAGGGCACCATGCCGGCAATGGTGAACAGGAGGCTCGGGTCATTGGGCACGAGGCTCGCCGAGGGAACCGCAACATGGCCTCGTTCGAGGAAGAACTCGACGAAGGTCGATCGGAGCTGGTTGGCGTTCATCTGCGGTGCTTGGGATTTTCTCCACGTCCTCGGGGGACACGAGGGGTCATCTTCGTCTCCTGTGCATCGCTGCGGGCTCGCGGTTCCTCCAAGTGCCGCGGGCACCGGCTGCGATTGCCAGCGCCCGGACCGCAAGGAGCCTATGGGCCCGTCGCACTACGCATCCCCCGCCGAAGTCGAAGGCTCTGCCGAGCTGCGTCGGCTGGCACTGCCTTGCCCCTGGATCCGCCGAGCGATCTCGGCCTCCTCCCCGAAGGCCGAGGGTTCGTAGTAGATATGGCGCTCGAGGGCCGCTGGCCGGTACTGCTGCTCGACCCAACCACCCGCCTCGTCATGAGGATAGCGATAGCCGGTGCCATGGCCGATGGTCGCCGCACCCCGGTAATGGGCGTCGCGCAGGTGCACGGGGACCTCGGCGCGCGGTCCGCAGGCGACGTCGGCCTTCGCGCGACCCAAGGCCACCGTGACCCGGTTGGACTTGGGTGCCGTCGCCAGGTAGACGACCGCCTCGGCGAGGTTGAGCGAAGCCTCCGGCAACCCGACGAACTCGACTGCCTGAGCCGCTGCCGCTGCAACCAACAGCGCCTGGGGGTCCGCCAGGCCCACATCCTCGCTCGCCAGGATGACCAGGCGACGGGCGATGAAGCGGGGATCCTCACCGGCCTCGAGCATGCGGACCATCCAGTAGAGGCCCGCGTCGGGGTCGGAGCCACGGATGCTCTTGATGAGCGCACTCACCTGGTCGTAATGCTCGTCGGCACCCTGGTGGAACAGACGCCCGCCCCGCGCACGGCTCAGGTCGTCGCGAGTGATCCGTGCCCTTCGCCCAGCAGGCTCGGCACCCTTCGCCGGGCCCGCGCCTGGGGCACCTTGTGCACCCGTGCCCCGCTGGCGGGCCAGGACCGCTGCGAGCTCCACCATCGTCAGTGCCGCACGGGCGTCGCCTTCGGCAACTGCGATCAGCGCACCGACGGCGTCCGGCTCGGCCTCGACCCCCTCGGCCTCGAGGCCCCGCCGGACGACCTCCGCCAGGGCCGCCTCGTCCAGGGGCTCCAGGCGCCACAGGGTCGACCTGCTGAGGAGCGGGGCGTTGAGCTCGAAGAAGGGGTTCTCCGTGGTCGCGCCGATGAGCACGATCAACCCTTCCTCGACCGCCGGCAATAAGACGTCCTGCTGCGCCTTGTTGAAGCGGTGCACCTCGTCGAGGAACAGGATCGTGCCACGACCGGTTTCGGCACGCCGGCGACGGGCCTCCTCGAGCACGCCGCGCACCTCTTTGACCCCGGCAGTCACCGCGGACCCCGGGACGAAGACCTTCGAGGTGTACTTGGCGATCAGCCGAGCGAGGGTGGTCTTGCCGCTCCCTGCCGGACCCCAAAGGATCGCGGAGCCCACGCGATCGCTTTCGATGAGCGTCCGCAGCGGTGCCCCCGGGGCGACGAGGTGCTGTTGGCCGACGACCTCATCGAGCGAGCGCGGCCGCAGGCGCATGGCCAGCGGTCCCCCGGTCGCCAGGTCGCGCTCAGCGCTGGCACTGAACAGGTCGGTCGCAGCCGACCGCCGGGACGCTGACCCGGGCACCCTACCCGCCCGATCTGTTCGCAACCACGCGAATTCCCAGCTCAGCGAGGGTGCTCGGTGGAAGCTCCGCTGGTGCTCCTGTGAGCGGATCGGCCCCGGACTGGGTCTTGGGGAACGCGATCACCTCCCGGATCGCCTCCTCGCCGGCGAGGATCGCGACCAGTCGGTCCAAGCCGACGGCGAAGCCCGCATGGGGCGGTGCGCCAAACCGGAAGGCTCGAAGCAGGAACCCGAATCGTCGCTCGGCAGCCTCCTCGGAGATCCCGAGCGCGGCGAAGACCCGACGTTGGACGTCGGCTTTGTGGATCCGGACGCTCCCGGACCCGAGCTCCCAGCCATTGAGGACCAGGTCATAGGCGAGTGCTCGAACCCCGAGCGGATCCTCCTCGAGCTTCTCGAGGTCCTCAGGGTGGGGCATGGTGAATGGGTGGTGCGCCGCAACGGGGTTTCCCGCCTCGTCGACCCCTTCGAACATGGGGAAGTCGACGACCCAGGCAAACCGGAGCGGACCTTCTGCGACGCCGAGGCCCCCGAGCTCGGTGCGCAGCGCGCCGAGCACGCTGCAGGCGACGTGCTGATCGTCGGCGACCACCAGAACGAGGTCCCCAGGGCGGCTCCCGGTACGCGAGAGGATCCCATGGCGCTCCTGCGCGGAGAGGAAGCGCTCGAGCGGTGAGTCGAGCCGGGCCGCGCCGGCGTCCGCGGCCAGTTCGGGGCCCGCCCCGGTCGCTCCGGGGCCCTCGGAGGGTTTCGCTGCTTCCTCGGCCTCCGCCGTCTCGGCCGACGCCGCGGGGAGCACCCGAAACCATGCCAGTCCGCTCGCGCCGAGGCGTTTGGCGTGGGCGACGAGAGCGTCGAGGCGAGCGCGTCCTGTCTCGGCTCCTCCGGGAACGCGGATCGCCTTGACCGCAGGTGCCGCGAATGCCCGGACTGCGGTCTGCTCGAACACCGCAGTGAGATCGACGATCTCCATCCCAAAACGAAGGTCCGGCTTGTCGGTGCCGAAGCGCTCCCGCGCCTGCTCCCAGGTCATCCGCTCGATCATGGCTGGTCGATCGGGCGCGACCGCCCTGGCGGCAGCAATGACGGCGTCGCTGACGACCCCCATGATGTCGTCCTGGCCGACGAAGGAGGCCTCCAGATCGAGCTGGGTGAACTCGTACTGACGATCAGCACGCTGGTCCTCGTCACGCAAGCATCGAGCGATCTGGTAGTAGCGGTCCAGACCGCCGACCATGAGCAGCTGCTTGGCGAGCTGTGGACTCTGCGGGAGGACGTAGAACGAGCCGTGATGGAGGCGGCTCGGAACGGCGAACTCCCGGGCGCCCTCGGGCGTGGGCGCCCACAGTAGCGGGGTCTCGACCTCGCAGAACCCGTGGCGCTCCATCGCGGCCCGAATCGCAGCGTTCACCCGCGCCCGCAGCCGTAGGTTCGCCTGCATCCTCGGCCGACGAAGGTCGATGAAGCGATATCGCAGGCGAACCGACTCGTCCACCTCGACGCGGTCGTCGACGAGGAACGGCGGTGGCTCGGCCGCCGAGAGCACCTCGACCGAGCAGTCGGTGACCTCCACTGCGCCGGTCGCAAGACGCGGGTTGGCCGTTCCCTCCGGGCGATCGCGCACGACGCCGCTCACAGCGATGACGTACTCACTGCGCACATCGACCGAGCCGTCGACCACGCACTGCACGACACCGCTGTGGTCGCGCAGGTCGATGAACGCCAGGTGCTCGCCGTGCTCCCGCCGTCGGGCAACCCAACCGCACAGCCGGACGCTCATCCCGACATGGCTGCTCCGCAGCTCTCCGCATCGGTGCGTGCGCATCGAGGTGCTCGATGCAACGGGCTCGTGCTCGTTCATCACCCTCGCCTCGTGAGCACCTCGGTGACGAACTCGACCACCTCGGCGCGCGGAACCGTCTCCTGGCGGCCGCCTTCTCCCATCGCTCCATCTCGCATCGCTCGCACCGTCACGACCTTGTGGTCTCGCTCCGTCGGTCCAACGATCATGGCGAGCTGAGCTCCCGAGCGGTCGGCGCTTCGGAGCTGCGCCTTCATCGAACGGTCGTCGAAGGAGCGCTCGACCCGCCACCCCGCCCGGCGGAGCTCTCCGGCGAGCCGGCGCGCCTCGGATCCCCCTGTCAGGTCCACGACGAAGACGTCGACCATGGCGGCGTCGAGCTCGAACACCTTCTCGGCGTCACAGGCGAGCAAGACCCGCTCGATGCCGATCCCGAACCCAACGCCGGGGGTCGGAGGGCCACCCATCGCCTCCACGAGGCCGTCGTAGCGACCCCCGCCACCGATGCCGTTCTGGGCCGCCTCGATCGCGTGCGAGGCGAACTCGAACGTCGTTCGCGTGTAGTAGTCGAACCCCCGGACGAGTCGGTGGTCGATCACGTAGCGGATCCCCAGGTCGTCGAGCCCGGACCGGACATGATCGAAGTGCGCACGGCAATCGCCACAGAGGTGGTCCACCATGTGGGGAAGGTCGGCCGTGGCGGCCTGACATTGGGGGCGCTTGCAATCCAGCACGCGCAACGGATTCGCCTCGATTCGGTCACGGTGCTCCTCGCACAGTTCGCCGCGCCGCGCCCGCATGATCGTTCGCAACAGCTCGACGTACGCCGGACGGCAGCGCTGATCGCCCATCGAGTTCAACGACAGCCGGTATGCACGGATCCCCACTTCTTCGAAGAACTGCTGGGCGAGGCCGATCACCTCGATGTCCAGCTCGGGGTCGGCAGGTCCCAGTGCCTCGATCCCGACCTGATGGTGCTGACGATAGCGCCCTGCCTGTGGCCGCTCGTGGCGGAAGGCGGCCGTGACGTACCAGGCCTTGAAGGGCAGGACCGGACGGTGCTGTAGGAACGCCCTCACGATGGACGCAGTCCCCTCCGGCCGTAGTGCGAGGGTGGTCCCGTCACGGTCGACGAACTCGTACATCTCCTTGCCGACGACGTCGCTTCCCTCGCCGATGCCGCGACGAAAGACCGTCGCATCCTCGAAGACCGGGGTCAACGTAAGACCGTATCCCGCCCGCTCGACCAACGTAGCGAAGCGTGCGACGAGGCGCTCCCAGCGCGCCGACTGCGGCCACAAGACGTCGTGGGTGCCGCGCGGGGCGCGCAAGGACGGCGATCGATCTGTCATCGGCTGCTCACGCTCGCTTGCCGGGAAGCTGGCGGTAGGCGTCGAAGACGCCGTCCAAGTGCTTCAAGGAGCCGACGAGGGAGTGGAGGTGGGTGGGGTCTGCAAGCTCGACGTCGAAGGTCATGCGGCTCACCCTGTCGGGAGTCGTAATTGTACGAGCGGCGACGATGTTGAGGTGGTGCTCGGACACTACGCGGCTCACGTCAGCCAACAAGCGCGACCGGTCGAAGGCGAGGACCTCGATGGTCGCCACGAAGATGGAGTCACCACCGCCGTCCCACTCCACCTCGATGAAGCGCTCCTGGGAGCGCCGCTCCAGGGCCATCGCGTTCGAGCAATCCGAACGATGCACGGAGACTCCACGACCCTGGGTGACGAAACCAACGATCTGGTCTCCAGGCACAGGGGTGCAACACCTCGCCAGGTGCACCATCACGTCATCGAGACCCTCCACGTACACGCCACCGGTCGAACGTGGCCCGCGTCGGGAGCCGCCCGACACGGTGATCGGCAACTGCTCGGCTTCTCCCCCCCGGAGCTCACGGGCCAGCCGTTGGACCACCGCTTGCGCGGAGAGCTGGTTCTCGCCGATGGCCACGAAGAGGGCGTCGACGTTGGACATACCCAGCGCGGTCGCGACCTGGGCCAGCGCGCTCGAGCCCATCAGCTTCTGGAGCGGCAACCCACTGCGCCGAAGCGCCTTCATGAGCTCGTCCCGACCGGTCTCCATCGCATCCTCGCGACGTTCCCGGCTGAACCACTGGCGGATCTTGTTCCGTGCTCGCGACGAGGCCACGATCGATAGCCAGTCCCGGCTCGGCCCGGCGTTCGGAGACTTCGACGTCACGATCTCGACGGTGTCAGCCGAGGACAATCGGGTGTCGAGTGGGACGAGACGACCATTGACCTGGGCCCCGATGCACCGGTGGCCGACCTCGGTGTGGATCGCGTACGCGAAATCCACCGGAGTCGAACGAGCCGGCAGCGCGATGACCTTGCCCTTGGGCGTGAAGACGTAGACCTCGTCCTGTTCGAGGTCGAGCTTGAGCGCCTGCAGGAACTCCACCGGATCGGTCGTCTCGCGCTCGACGTCAGCGATGCGCTGCATCCAGGCGACCTCCTCCGCGGCAGGCGCGCCTTCCTTGTAGCCCCAGTGCGCTGCGATCCCGTACTCGGCGCGCCGGTGCATCTCCTCGGTGCGGATCTGGACCTCGATGGGCTTGCCCTCGTCGCTGATGACGGTGGTGTGCAGGGACTGGTAGAGATTGAACTTGGGTGTGTTGATGTAGTCCTTGAAGCGCCCGTGCACCGGCGCCCAGATGGCGTGGATCGCGCCGAGTGCAGCCCAGCAGTCCTTCTCCGACTTCACCACGACCCGGATGCCCACGAGGTCGTAGATGTCGTCGAACTCACGACCCCGGACCACCATCTTCTCGTAGATGCTCCACAGGTGCTTCGGGCGACCGGTCACCTCCGCATCGATGCCCACCGCGTCGAGCCGCTCGCGCACGGCAACCAACACCCGCGCCAGGTCCTCCTCGCGCTGGGGAGCCCGTGATGCGACCATCTGGGCGATCTCCGCATAGCGCTTCGGGTGCAACGTGGCGAACGCCAGATCCTCGAGCTGCCACTTGACCTGTTGTATGCCAAGACGGTGGGCGAGCGGGGCGTAGACGTCGAAGGTTTCCTGCGCGATGCGGCGGCGCTTCCACTCGGGCAACGCGTCCAGGGTCTGCATGTTGTGCAGGCGGTCCGCGAGTTTGATGAGCAACACCCGCCAGTCGCTCGCCATCGCGATGAGCATCTTGCGGATCGTGGCGGCCTGCTGGGCCTCCTTGGAGTCGAACTGGAGCCGATCGAGCTTGGTCACGCCATCGACCACCCGTGCGATGGCCGAACCGAACTCCGCCTCGACCGCCTCCAGGGTGAGGGGAGTGTCCTCCACTGCGTCGTGCAAGAGAGCGGCGGCGATCGTCGCAGCTTCGAGGCCCAGGCTCGCGGTAATGCGAGCGACGGCAACCGGGTGCGTGATGTAGGGCTCCCCAGAGCGCCGAAACTGCCCGTCGTGTGCGGTCCATGCCATTGTGGCCGCGCGCCAGATCAGCGATGGGTCCTCACCCGGGCGCCGTGCGTGGAACTCCTGGAGGATCGGCTCGATCAGTTCGGCGATCGTCGCCTCGGCGCTCGTGGTTCCCTCCGGATCCGCCTCGGACGCCGGGGAACTCCCTGCAGCTGCGGTTCCACGCCCGGCAACATCGGAACCGTGCCCATCGGGGCGCTCGCCGATGGCCCGACGGGTTGCCTGCGTGGTTCCGCTCGTGGTTCGGGTCGCAGCTGACGAGACCCCTGTCAGGGTCACCATTGCTCCAGGCTACTCGACTCGGCGGCCACAGAAGCGTTCCGCAACGACGACGGGTACCACGCCCCTGCGTCAGCGACGCTCGGCCACCCAGGGCGTTCCCTGCCAGCGATCCTGACCGTTGGAGGCACCGAGGCGGTCAGCGCCGCTTCCGAGACCGTCGGCTCCGGCTGGCACTCGTTGACCGGCGCGCGGAACGGGTCGACGACCCTGCGCGCTGGCCCGCGGCGCGTGGAGGAGCACCACGGCCTGACTGCCCACCTCTGGTGCCAGCGCGCTCGAGGGGCTCGGGGCGCGCTGCTCCGGCGGCGGATCGGCCGTCACCAGCAGGGGAACCGTCACCGCCAGCAGATGCCGTCGAATCGCCATGTCCGTTGTGCTCGGAACCCTCGATGGCGACCTCGTCCACCGAACGCCCGTTGCTAGGGCGGCCTCCGGGCAGGAGCGAACGTGACGTGCCTGCGAGAGCAAGTTCCGCAGCGGCCGCCGGCGTGAGAATGCCGAGGCGCTCACCACGCGTCTCGAGACGCTTGGCGATGTTGCGGTAACGAGGCTCGCGTTCTTTCATGAGTGCGAGGATCGGCGACGCGATGAAGATCGAGGAATAGGTCCCGCTCACCAAGCCCACGAACAACGCGAGACCGTAGTTCTGCAGGGTGATCGCACCAAGGAGCTCCGCGCCCACCGTGAGCACGGCCAGCACCGGCAGGATCGCGACGAGAGAGGTGTTGATGGAGCGGGCCAGGGTCTGGTTCATCGAAAGGTTGACCATCTCGGAGTAGGTCATGCGGCCCATCGAGCCGAGGCCCCTGGCGTTGTCGCGCACCCGGTCGAAGACGACGACGGTGTCGTAGAGCGAGTAGCCCAAGATGGTGAGGACAGCGATCACCGCGTCAGGGGTCACCTGGAATCCGGCCAACGAGAAGACGCCCGCGGTCACCAAGAGGTCATGCAGGAGGGCCACGAAAGCCGCCAGCGCCATCTTGGGCTCGAAGCGGAGACTGATGTAGACACCAACCGCAACGAAGAACACGATCAGCGCCGTTACCGCGCGTTTGGTCACCTCCGAGCCCCATGTGGGCCCGACCGTGGAGATCGACACGTCCTGGCCGGGAGCTAAGCGTCGAAGTGCTGCCACCACCGCATTGGAGATCTGTTGCTGCTGCCTGGCGGGCATGTTGTTGAGGTCGGCCTCTACCTGGGCCGTCTTGCCGCCCAGCACGACCACCGTCGGTTGGCTCAGGCCCGCTGCCTCGACCGCGCTCAGAACCTTGGACTGGGAGATCCCCGGCCTGGACACGGTCCAGGAGGTGCCGCCCTTGAAGTCGATGCCGAAGTTGAATCCTCGGATACCGAGCGAGGCGATCCCAGCAACGATGATCAGGGCCGAGAGACCGAACCACCACCGGCGCCTGCCGACGAAGTCAAAGGACGTCTCGCCTCGATAGAGCCGCCCGAATGCGCCGATCCGCCACCGCCGTCGCCCTGACGCCGCCAGCAGGCGCCGCACCGCCTCGTCGTCGGAGTCCGCCGGGTCCAGCCCCCTCGCGAGCTCCTCCTCACTGACCGCCGGCTCGCTGGTGCGCCCAGCGGCAACCACCTGATCGCTCGACGCGCCACGCCCTGGTGCCGCCGGTGCTCGCCGCGCTTGCGAAGGCTGCCCGCCCGACCCTGATTCTGGGCCCGCCTTGTCGACACTGGTCGCTTGCTCTGACTCGGCGCGCTCGACTGCGAGCTGCGCTTCGTCGGGACTCCGGGGAGCGAGCGCGTCACCAGGGCCCGCATCGCTACGGTGCTGGCTCTGTTGCGCGCGCCGAGCCGCTCCCGGCCGCAACAACCCCTCGCTACTAGGACGCTCTCGCTCTCGCCTGCTCACGTCTGCGCTCCCCCCAGGCCGACCGCCAATCCCCGCGCGATGCCCATGCGCCGTGCCCTGGTGAGCCGTTCGTTCCGCGCCAGGAGCAGGACCAGCGGCCTCGTGAAGAAGTAGGTGATGAACACGTCCATCAAGGTCGAAAGGCCAAGGAAGAACGCGAAGCCCTTCACGCTCCCGACTGCAAGCCAGTACAACAGCACCGCGGCGAGCAGCGAGACGAAGTCGGCAGCCAGCACGGTGCGAAAGGCGCTCTTGAACCCTCGGTCCGCACTCGTACGCACTGTTCGGCCCGCACGCGTCTCGTCCTTCAGACGCTCGAAGTAGACGATGTAGGAATCGACGGTGATCCCGATCGACACGATGATGCCGGTCACGCCCGCGAGGTCGAAGCTCGGAGCGACTGAGGTGTGCCCCAGGGCCGAGATGATCACCCAAAGCAGTGCCGCGGTGACCGCCAGCCCACTGACGACGACGACCCCGAGGAGGCGGTAGTACGCGATGGTATAGAGCAGCACGAGGATGAGCCCGGCGATCCCAGCGCCAAGCCCTGCGTCCAGTGAGGCTCGCCCGAGGGTCGGCGAGACCGTCTGGGTCGTGAGCTGCTTGAGCGGCACGGGCAGGGCGCCATAGTTGAGCGCAACCGCAAGCGCCTGTGCCGACTGCTGGGTCAGGGCTCCTGAGATCTGCACCGATCCGTTGAACGACGTGAAGGTCGACTGGGTGGGAAGGGTGATCGGCGCGGACTGGACCACGCCGTCGAGCTCGATAGCGATGATCTCGTGGAAATAGCGCTGTGCCATTTGGTCCCACTGCTTGGCGCCGGAACTCGTGAGGCTGATGTTCACCGCCCATGCACCGGTCTGGGTCTGGGTGGCGTACGCGCTCTTCACGATGCGGCCGGTCAACTGCGCGGGGCCTGCGAGGTAGCGCACCGGCGGTGATCCGGGAAGCCCGGGCAGCAGGACGGTGGCGTTGCGCTTGTCGTCAATGGGGCGCGTCGAGGGGTATGCGGCGAGCGCGGGGTCCGGGGTGAGGGAGTAACCGACGCCGTTGGGACTCGACACACTCCCTCCAAAGAGGGGGCTGGTGGTGGTGAGCTGGTACTGAGCCGGACAGTTGGTCGGGAGCGCCCCGACGCTGGAGGGATTCTTGGGCCTGTGGTAGAGCGGGGCGTAGCACAGCGTGGGTCGGAAGTACAGCTGTGCCGTCTGACCTACCGCCTTCAACACGGCGTTCGCGTTCTTCACCCCCGGAACCTGGACGACGATCTGGTCGCCTTGGGTGTTGACCTGCGCACCGGAAACGCCGAGCCCGTTGACACGGTCGCTCAGGATGGTGACGGTCTCGTTCAGATCCGCGTTCGACACGTGGTGCTCGGGAACGTAGACGACCGAGAAGCCCCCTGCCAGGTCAAGCCCGAGCCGAGGTGACCAGCGCGCGGCCAGGGTCCCGGCCAACGACCCAAGCGTCAGGACGAGGACCACCCCTAGGCTGATCAAGAGTCCGCGTTGCCGTCGGGCTTGGGCGCGCGACGGCGCCTTCATGTACCGGTTTCCTCCTCGGCGTCCGGCTCCTCGGTCTCCTCACCGTCGGGCTCCTCAGCGTCCTGTTCGGCCGCCGCGGCCGACGGTGACGGTTCGAGCCGGCGCGCGATCGACGAGCGGAGCACGACCATCCGAGCACCTCGCAAGCCGGTCGCGTCTCGCTCCTCCCCCCCGCTCACGATTTCGACCCGGTCGTCGAGGGCCCTCACGACCCGCCCGACCACCCCGCCAGCCGTCACGATCTCGTCCCCAACGCCGACCGCCTGGATCTGGGTTCGCTGCTGGCGTGCACGCTGCTGGGAGGGCCGGAGAAAGAGGAAGTACAGCGCTGCGCCAATGATGACGATGAAGATGAGGAAGGCCGCGCTCCCCGAGCTGGTGGACTTCTTGGCGGTCGTCGTGGTGGCCGCCAGAACGGCGAACACGGAGGGTAGGAAGTGGCTCATCGGAGAGCGCTCGGGGGTGCTCCCCTCAAGGAGGTTCTGTACACAGGGATGCCACGATATCGCAGGGTCCTCGCCGCCGGTTCGTCGGCAAGACCCCTCAAAACAACGCCGGGTCTTTGGGCACGAGCCCCAGGTGCATGAAGGCCCGGGGGGTGGGCACCCTTCCCCGTGGCGTCCGCTGGAGGAGACCCTGTTGGAGCAGGAAGGGCTCATAGGCGTCCTCGATCGTGTCCGGCTCCTCACCGACGCATTGGGCGAGCGTCGTCAGCCCGACTGGCTTCCCACTGAAACGCCGACACAGCGCGTCCAGGATTGCCCGGTCCACCTTGTCCAAACCCAGGTCGTCGATACCGAAGACCGCGAGGCCTTCGGCAGCGGCGGCCTCGGTGATGATGCCGTCGCCGCGTACCTCGACGAAATCCCTGACCCGCCGGAGCAACCGGTTCGCGATCCGAGGCGTTCCTCGGGAACGTTCGGCGATCCGCTCGGCGCCTGCGGGCTCCACCTGAACATCGAGGATCTTGGCGGAGCGCTCGATGATCGCTCGGAGCTCGACCGTGTCGTAGAGATCGAGGCGCCCGACGAAGCCGAACCGATCTCGCAGGGGGCTCGACACCAGTCCTGTCCTCGTCGTCGCACCCACCAACGTGAACCGTGGGAGGTCGAGCCGGATCGAGCGCGCCGTCGGGCCCTTGCCGATCATGATGTCGAGCTTGGCGTCCTCCATCGCGGGATACAGAATCTCTTCCACCTGGCGCGGGACCCGGTGAATCTCATCGATGAAAAGCACGTCTCCGGCTTGGAGGTCGGTCAGCAACGCGGCCAGATCCCCCGGTCGCGCCAAGACCGGGCCCGAGGTCACGCGGAGTCCGACACCAAGCTCGGCTGCAACGATCCCTGCGAGCGACGTCTTGCCGAGGCCAGGGGGCCCTGCGAACAACAGATGATCGACCGGCTGACGACGCTGCTTGGCGGCTTGGAGGACGATGCGCAGGTGCTCGACCAGCTGGGTCTGGCCGACGAACTCCTGCAAGGTCTTCGGTCGAAGACCCGCATCCTCCGGCTCCTCGGCAGGCCGCTGCACTCCGTCGAGCGGCTGCTGAGGGTGCGGAGCCGACGCAACCGCCTCGCCGTGCAAGAGCATCTCTCGCCGAAGTGCTGCACTCATCGTGGGGCCAACTCTCGGAGCGCTAGCCGCAGGATCGTCTCCACATCGAGCTCCACGGGGACCTCGGTCCCCGCATGGACGCCAGGATCTTCGTCTGCGTCGATCCTCGAGGACGCCCCCGACTCGCCTTGCCCTTCGCTAGTCGCCCCAGGGTCGCCAACCGCACGAGCCACCGCAGCCAATGCCCGCCGAATCTCTTCCGGCGCGTACCCGAGCGCCGCGAGGGCTGCCTGGACCTCTGCACGCACCGATGCCACGGCAGGCGGCGTTGCACCGCGCGCCCTCGCTGCCGCTCCCCCAAGGTCGGGAAGGTCGAGCCGGTTCTTCAGGTCGATCATCAGTCGCGCAGCGGTCTTTCGGCCGATTCCGGGGACTCGGCACAGCGTGGCGAGATCCTCTTCGATCAGCGCGGTCGACAGGGCGGCTGGCGAGAGCACGGAGAGCACCGCCATGGCGAGGGCGGGCCCGACTCCATGGGCGCCCAGCAGGGCTTCGAAGCAACGCCGCTCGTCGTCGTGGGCGAAGCCGTACAAGGTGATGGCATCTTCACGCACATGAGTGTGCACGTAAAGCACGACCTCGGAACCGACTGGGCCCATCGATGCCGCTGCGGGCGCGGTGACGGTCACCCGGTAGCCCACGCCCCCGACATCGACGACCACCTCCCCATCGCCGCTGCGGGTTGCGAGCGTTCCGCGCAGCATGCCGATCACCGGAGCCACCCCCGCTGCCTCAGAGCGATCCCCATGCCGTCAGGCCTGCTCGACTTGTGAGCCAGGTCCGTTCGGGCATCCACTACGTCGCACCCCCATCTGTGCGGTCTTTCCTCTGGCATTGCCGTGCACCGAACATCGCCGTGGATCCCTTCGGTCGCTGGCTCCGAGAGCCCTACCTTCACCGTTCGAGTCCACGCAGCACTCCAGCGCCTGTCAAGAGGCACGCCCCACGACGCCGCTGGCGGAGCGAATCGCCGCACGGACCGGCGCGATCGCGAGATGGCACATCGCGAGAGCGAGAGCGTCAGCGACATCCGGGGGTCGCGGGGCATCCGCCAGGCCCAGCACGGATGCGACCATCTGCTGGACCTGTCGCTTCGTGGCGCTTCCGTAACCGACGAGCGCCTGCTTCACTTCGTTGGCGCTGTACTCGGCGACCTCGCAGCCGTGCGCAGCGGCCGCGGCGAGTGCCAAGCCGCTCACCTGGCAGACCGAAACGGCGGTTCGCGCGTTGACCTGGAAGAACACTCGTTCAACCGCCGCGGCAGACGGCGAGAGCTCCTCGAAGAGGACGTCGAGGGCTCGCTGGGCTTGAAGCAGTCGCGTTGGCAGCGGATCGCGCGGATCGGTTTCGATGACGCCAGCGGCACAGGCTCGAAGTTCGCTGCTTCCGGGCATGCGCGCCACGAGGCCGTACCCACAGCGTGAGAGCCCGGGATCGATCCCGAGGACGAACATGCGTTCGAATGTAGCGCCCAAATGTGCTCGATCGTGGGATCCCACCCAGCCCGAGCCGCCACGAGCGTCCGAACCGTCGGCAAGTGTGCAGGGGACATCCGCGCCGTCGCCTCCTGGCAGGGGCACGGCGCCATAACCCTGCAACGGCATCGACGGGTGCGGATCAGCTAAGCAGGCCAGCCAGCATCGCGTCGGGAATGTCGTAATTCGCGTAGAGCGCCTGGACGTCGTCCTGCTCGTCCATCGCCTCGATCAGGCGTAACACCTTCCTGGCCTCGGCATCCTCGGTAATCGGAACCGTGGTCGAGGGCACGAGGGAGAGCTCTGCCGACTCGGGCGACATCCCGGCACCCTCGAGTGCAGCGCGAACCGCACCGAGATCGCTCGGCGCGGTCGTGACGACCCAGCGGTCCCCCTCGTCGGTGAGGTTCTCCGCACCGGCCTCCATGGCCACCTCCAGGATCCGATCTTCCTGGAAGCTCTTGGGGAGCGCGATGACCCCCTTGCGCTCGAACTGCCAAGCAACCGAGCCCGGCTCGGCCAGCGATCCCCCGTTCCGGCTGAAGAGGTTTCGAATGTCGGCACTGGTGCGGTTGCGATTGTCCGTGAGGACCTCGACGATGACGGCAACCCCGCCCGGTGCGTACCCCTCGTAGGTCACCGCTTCATAGCGTGTCCCCTCCAGCTCACCGGTGCCGCGTTTGATCGCGCGCTCAATGGTGTCTAGCGGAACCGAGGCATCCCGGGCCTTCTGGTACATGGTCCGCAGGGTGGCATTGGCGTTCAGGTCGCCGCCACCTTCGCGTGCGGCCACTTCGATCTGCCTGATCAGTTTGGCGAAGAGCTTGCTTCGTGCCTTGTCTTGGGCGCCCTTACGGTACTTCGTGGTTGCCCACTTCGAGTGACCTGACATCAGATCGCTTCTCCCACCTTCCTCAACGCCCCTGCTCCCTGTACCCCTGTGTCCGAGAGCCGACCAACGCCCACTTGCCCGATCGTGCCATGCGACGCCGCCATCGCCAAGAACACCCGATGCACCCGTCGATCGCTGGTCAGCTCTGGGTGGAATGCCGTCGCCAGCACGTTGGCCTGCCGGCACATGACCGGGACCGAGGCGCCGTCGTTGCGAAGGCTCGCCAGCACCTCAACCCCCGGCCCGACCGCCTCGATCGCCGGAGCCCGGATGAACACGGCGGGCAGCGGGTGGTCTCGTTCGCCCAGCTCTGCGTCGATCGTCGTGGCATCGAGCAATGCCTCGAACGAATCGGCCTGACGACCATAGGCGTTGCGCCGCACGACGCAGTCCAATGCCCCGAAGCTGCGTTGGTCCGGACGGCCGTCGAGAACCTCCCGGGCGAGCAACACCATGCCCGCGCAGGTCCCCAGTACCGGCGTCCCACCGGCAATGAGACCGGCCACCCCCTCGAACAATCCGGAAGACTCGAGCAGTACCGAAAGGGTCGTCGATTCCCCGCCGGGAAGGACCAGTCCGTCGAGATCGCGCAGCTCATCGGGCTTGCGCACGAGCCGGCAGGTTGCACCGAGCTCCTCGAGGACGAGGCGGTGCTCGCGGACGTCACCCTGCAGTGCGAGGATACCGATCGACAGCGAAGATTCCCTCACCACCCGCGAGTGGCGAGTCGCTCGTCGAGCTCAGCGAGCTCTTGCCCACGCATCGCCGCGCCGAGGCCCCGACTGACCTTGGCAACGAGCGCTGCATCGTCGTAGTGCGTCGTCGCTTCGACGATGGCACGCGCGCGCCGGGCAGGGTCCTCGCTCTTGAAGATGCCAGACCCAACGAACACCGCCTCGGCACCCAGCTGCATCACCAAGGCGGCGTCCGCCGGGGTGGCGATCCCACCCGCGCAGAACAGTGGGACCGGGAGACGACCGTTGTTGGCGACTTCCTCGACCAACCCAATGGGAGCCTGCAGGCGCTTTGCCCACCCGAAGCGTTCCGCACGATCCGCCTGGCTGAGCGCCCGGATGTCGGCGGTGATCGACCGGAGATGGCGAACCGCCTCGACGATGTTGCCGGTGCCGGCTTCCCCTTTCGAGCGGATGAGGGCTGCCCCTTCGGCGATGCGTCGCAGGGCCTCGCCGAGGTTCGTCGCCCCGCAGACGAAGGGGGTCGTGAACTGCCACTTGTCGATGTGGTAGGCCTCGTCGGCAGGCGTGAGCACCTCGCTTTCGTCGATGTAGTCGACGCCGATCGCCTCGAGGACCTGTGCCTCGGCAAAATGCCCGATCCGAGCCTTCGCCATCACCGGGATCGTCACGGCGGCTTTGATGCCTTCGATGAGTGCAGGGTCGCTCATCCGCGCCACGCCACCTTCCCTGCGAATGTCCGCGGGCACACGCTCGAGTGCCATGACTGCCACCGCACCGGCATCCTCCGCCACCTTGGCATGCTCCGCAGTGACCACGTCCATGATCACCCCGCCGCGCAGCATGTCGGCAAGGCCGCGTTTCACCGTGAATGTCCCGGTCACACGAGTCGCTTCGGTGGTCATCCCGTCATCCTACCGGCGTCGTTCGCCCTGCCCTCGGAGGAACGCGACCATCGCTTTCACCTTCAAGGCGATCCCCTGTCCCACGGCGCGCTCACCACTCGTCGAGCACGGCAATGCGCACGTCCGATGCGTCGAGATCGCCGAGGCGGTGCTGGTCTCGGCGGCCGATAGAGGGATCCACCCACAACCACCGGGTGATTGCGAGCGACCTTCCGGTGAAGACCGATCCTGGTGCGGGCACCGGACCGTTCTGCATGGCTGCCAACGCGTCGCGGAGCCCAGGCGGATAGCGCACGGCGGCAGCGGCGATCTCGTCGGCCCGGTACTCGCGCCCGCGACCCAGCGCGCGGTGCACCCAGTCGTCGCGGCCGGTCACCCAGACGATCGGAGCGAGCACGGCGACTGCGACCGCGGACACCACGGTGTCGTGCCGCTTGACGTGGGCAAGCTCGTGCCCGATCACACCCTCCAGCTCGATCACGCCCAAGCGATCGAGCAAGCCTGTCGTCACCACGAGCCGTACGTGGGACGAACCCCTCCCGAACGAGCAGGCGTTGGGGACGGCGTCGTCGATCACCATGAGCGAGGGAACTCGGACGCCGAAGGTCGGACACAGCCCGTCGACCATGTTGGTGAGCATCGGCGCGGTGCCCGGCGCGAGTGGGGTCGCGTGGATCAGGCGAACGACCAACCTGCTGGCTCCCTGCCAGATGCCAACTGCGACGCCCACGAACACGACCACGGCGATCACCACTGCTGCGATCGTCCCGAGGCCGATCCCGGCACCGATCCCGACGATCGCTGCCGGCCCGAGAGCCCCGGTGGCGCAGATCGCACGTGCCCGGCGGCGGTTCGCCGAGATCTCCCGGCTTCCAACCTCCAAGGAATAGGAAGCCGAGGTCACGAGGCTGCGGGAGCGCTGGGTCGAAGGCGCCGCTCGCAGCGGCACGCCAGGGAGGTTCGGGGTGCCCGTTCGCGCCTGCGGGTGTCGCCGAGCCCCGCCTCCACGCTTCACGCCATGTGAGCGCGTCGAGCCCTTGGTCTGCGAAGCCTTGGGCGCTTTCCTTCCCGAACCCGACCTCGAAGGAGGCATGTCAGCTGCGAGGTTATCGGAGGCTTGCCCGGGGGCCGCGGCTCGCGCCGTTCGCCAGACCGCCACGATTGCCCCACAGCGCGCGGGGCCAGCGGACAAACCCCTGGCCATCGCCGGTTTTCTCGCCCTGGCGGCCCCTCCGGCGCTCGCCACCGATCGCCTGCTCGTACACCTCGATGTAGCGCTCGGCGAGGCGCTCCATCGACCACTGCTCAGCATGGGCCCGAGCCGCTCGGCGCCAAGGATCGTTCTCTGCTCTTCGCGCGGCCGCCGGGAGCACCTCGGTGAGCGTTCGGCGCAGAGCCTCGACATCGCCCGGCGGCACGAAATGCGCATGCCCGCCTGCGGTCCTTCGATACGCGCTCAGATCCGACGCCACCACGACACATCCGGCGGCCATGCCTTCGAGCAGGACGACGCCGAAGGATTCGCCGCCGAGGGACGGCACACAGAGCACATGGGCCCCACGAAGGATCGAGGCAACCTCGTCGTCGCTGCGACGACCCAGCCATCGCAGGCGTGCGGAGGGTGGATACCGGCGCTGGAGCGACTCGGTCGCAGGGCCCTCCGAGACGATCCACAGCACGGCCGGGTCCGGGACGCCACTGAAGGCCTCCAGGAGCACCTCAAGCCCCTTGCGCTGTTCGTGGCGCCCGACGAACGCAATTGTGGGCCGATCGGTCGGCGCGGGGACCGCCGCGTCGAAGCGGGACAGATCAGTGCCGTTGAACAAGATCCGGTACGTTCCGCCGACGACCCCCGCGGCGGTGTCACGCGCCGCCTCAGACACGGCGCAGCGAACATCGAGACGCGAGGCCACCAGGCGCATGACAGGGCGAAGGGCCCGATAGAGCGCGTCGCGCCCGCAGCGGTGGAACGTCCCCACCACCGGCACATCTGCCCAGGCGAGCACCGCGTAGTTGATCGCCGGAGCGAGCGGCTCGTGCACGTGGTACACATCGATGCCTCCGCGGCGCACGAACGCACTGGTCCGAGCGATCGCTGCAGGTGACAAGGCCAGGGGGGCCACGGAGCCGTTCGCTCGCACCGAGACCGAGCTCCCGACGCCGAACACCCCTTCGAATTCGTGCACGCCGGCCCCATCAGGGTCCACCGGAGCGACCACAGTCGTCTCGTGCCCCGCAGCCCGCAGCGCTGCCGCCAGCCCGATGACCTGCCCTTGCACTCCACCGGGACGAGACAGGCTGTAGGGGCACACCAGCGCAATCCGCATGGCTAGCACGGCCTCACGCTGCGTTCGCTCGGCCAGTTGGCTTGGAACAGGTGCCACTGTTCGGGCGCACGCCGGATGTACCCCTCGAGATGGCGAGTGATCTCTTGGGTAATTCGGGCCACGTCAGCTCGGAACGAACCGGTCCGAGCGGTGTCGATGGGCTCGGAGACGACGCCTGTGTGCAGCTTTCCCGGCCCGCTGTACACAGCGGCGGTGAGCAGGACCGCCCCGGTGCGCAGCGCGAGCGTCGCAGGGCCAGCTGGCAGCGTCGTGCGTTCGCCGAAGAATTCGACCTCCACGCCGGTTCCGAGGAGGTCACGATCGCAGAGCAGGCCCACGAGGCCGCCGTTTCGCAAGGTGCGCAGCAACGCACCCCCGGAGCTCTCCGCGAGCGGCACGATCGTCAGCCCGAGGGCCTCGCGCTGCTCGATGAACCATTCGAACAACTCGGGCGGCTCGAGTTGCTCTGCCACGCTGGTCATGGGGTACCCGATCGCCGCCAAGAACGCACCACCCCAGTCCCAGCTCCCGAGATGGGGCAGCGCCATCACCACTCCTCGTCCCGAGGCCATGCCTGCTCGCAGGTGTTCCAACCCTCGCTCGACGACCATGCGCCTGCAGATCAGGTCCTGGTCGAGCGCCGGCAGACGAGCCCCCTCGACCCAGTAGCGCGTATAGGCACGAAACGCCCGGCGGGTGAGGTGCCGAACGACGCGAGGAGCCGGCTCAGCGCCTGGCGCACCCTGGGCGAGGACCCGCCGGATGTGCGCCGCTGCGTACGCGCGCGCTGCCGATTTTCGAGTGGCAAGCACCTCTCCCACCGCCGTCGCCACCCCGACTGCCACGGGTTCGGGCAATCGCTGGAGCGCTGCGCCCAGGAGCGTATAGGTGTAGTAGTGCGTCTTGGCTCGCCAATCCCCCGACGGGCGCCGCCGTCGTTTGCTCATTGCGCGCGGCTCATCCCTCGCGGCGTTCCTCGGTGGCCACTGCTGCAGCGATCAGTCTCGTGTCCGAACACGACCTATGTGGCAACGAAGGGTACGTCTCAACGATCGAGCGCGTCGCGGTCGCGACCGACTCTCCCAGCAAACCCCTTGCCCGCAAGCCGGCGCCCGCGCTCGAGCAAGGGGCGACCCCCGCTTCGCACGAGGACCCCGCGTCGGCGCCCGCGCACCTTCGTCACCGGCCGGAACGGTCGCAGTGGTTCGAGCGAACGCGCCAGTGTCGGGGGGAACCCGGTCCCCTCGGGGCGGCTCAGGTGGCGCGAGGGATCCCACCCTTCGCGCCAACGGCCGACACGCGACCGCCGGGGCTCCCGCGTCCGCCGCCGATCGCGCGGACGCTCGGGTCCATCCAGAGCGCGCCACACTCGGACAAAACGTCCGCCCGCGGTCAAGGTCGTGAGCCCCAGCAGCGCCCAGAGGTCCGGAACGAGCAGCCAAGAAGCCAGAAAACCTGCGCCGAGCAGGACCATGCGCTCTGCCCGCTCCATGAGACCGCCTTTTGCGGCGACGCCGAGCGCCTCAGCCTTGGCACGTTGATAGGACACCAGGGCAGTCGCCGCGAGGACGGCAAGGGGCAAGAGGGCCAGGTGACCCTCATGGGCCGATACCAGATACCACGTCACCCCTCCCATCAGGATCGCATCAGCGACGCGGTCGCTGACCGAGTCGAAGAAGGCACCGCGCTGGGAGGCGGTCCCCGCTGCCTTGGCGACCGGCCCGTCAAGAAGGTCATGGAACCCGGTGAGCGCGAGCAACCCGATCGCGAGGTGGAGGTGACCCGTGCCCACGGTCACCGCCGTGGCGACCGCAGAGAGGAGGCCAGTGGCGGTGAGGACATCTGCAGTAAGGCCCCGCCGGTGCAGGGCGCGCCCAACAGGTGCCGTACGGCGGTCCACCGCTTCGCGCCAGCGACCGTCGAGCATCGTCCTCACGGTATCACCAGGTCGATCACGCCGAGCCGGGACGCCAGGCGGCGCCTTGGCCGGGATCGCCGGATGAACCCTAAGCTCGCGCCAGGTCGAGCTCGGCACCGAGCTCGCCGGTGGGGCGCTTCCGAGCGAGAGGAGGGGCGAATCGTGACGAACGTGTCCACCTCGATGATCCGCAACGTGGCCCTCGTTGGCCACCACGCGGCCGGCAAGACCACCCTGGCCGAGGCATTGCTCGTCGCGACGGGTGCGATCTCGCGCCTCGGATCGATCGAGAAGGGCACGACCGTCTGCGATTTCGAGCCCGAGGAGGTTCAGCGGCACCTCTCTGTGTCCCTGGCCTCGGCCCCGTTCTTCCTCGACGGGACCAAGGTCAACCTGCTCGACGCGCCCGGTTACGCGGACTTCGCAGGAGAGTCCGCCATCGCGCTCGCTGTCACTGACCTGGCGGTGATCGTCGTCAGCGCCACCGACGGGGTTCAAGCGCAGACCGAGGATGCATGGCGCATGGCGGCAGCACACGGCATGCCTCGTTTGATCGTCGTGACCAAGCTGGATCGGGAACGGGCGAACTTCCACCAAACGCTCGCCGACATCCGCTCGGCTTTCGGTTCCGGTGTCACTGCCATCGAGATGCCGATCGGGGCTGAGAGCGCCTTTCATGGGATCCTCGACCTCCTCGATGGCACTGCGACCTTCTATGAGCGCGGCGCGACGCCGCCGGTTCGGGGAACCGCTGGCCCGGTCCCCGAGGACCTCGCCGCTGCCGAACACGACAGTGGCGAGGCACTGGTCGAAGGCATCGTCGTCGGCGACGACGCGCTCATGGCCCGATACCTCGATGGCGAGACGATCGAACGCCGGGAGTTGCAAGCGGCACTGGCAAGTGGCGTGGCCTCGGGATCGGTTTTCCCGGTCGTCTGCTGCTCTGGCACCACTGGCGTCGGTGTGGACCGGCTGGCCCGCCACCTGGCCGAGCTTGCGCCTCCCCCGGATCACGCGAAGCCAATGACCGTGCTCGCCGGCGAGACAACGACCGAGGTGCGCGCCGATCCCGCGGGGGAACCGCTCGCGGTCGTCTTCAAGACGATGTCGGATGCCCATGCGGGCAAGGTTTCCCTGTGCAAGGTCGTCTCGGGCACCCTCCGGCCCGACATGGTGCTCGTGAACTCACGGACACGTGCCGAAGAGCGCCTGCACGTGCTCGAGCTCCTCCGCGGCCATCACAGCTCACCGGTCGACGAGGCCGTCGCCGGCGACTTCGTCGGCGTCCCGCGACTGGGAGGAACCCGAACCGGCGACACGCTCGCTCCCAAAGGCAAGCCCGTCGTCGTCGTGCTCCCCGAGCCGGAGCCGGCAGGCTTGTCAATGGCCGTGAGACCGGTCTCAAGAACAGACGAGGACAAGCTCATGTCCGCACTCAACCGGCTCCGGGAGGAAGACCCTGCGCTGTCGGTCACCCGGGTCGACGAGACGCACCAGACGGTCCTTCAGGTCACCGGCGAAGTCCACCTCGCGGTCACCTGCGACCGCCTGGCTCGAAAGTTCGGGGTTGCGGTTGAGCGCGAGGAGGTGATCGTCCCCTATCGCGAGACCATCACCCAGCCCGCGGAAGCCGAGGGGCGTTACAAGAAGCAGACCGGTGGGCACGGCCAGTTCGGAGTCGTCCATCTCCGGATCCAACCATTGGAGCGAGGCAAGGGGTTCGAGTTCCACGATGAGGTCGTCGGTGGCGCGATCCCGCGGCAATACATCCCCGCAGTCGAGAAGGGCGTCCTCGAAGCGATGGAGCAAGGTGGGGTCTCCGGTTACCCCGTCGTCGACGTCTCGGTGACCTGCGATGATGGCAAGTACCACCCAGTGGACTCCTCAGAGTTGAGCTTCAAGATGGCAGGAGCGCTCGCGTTCCGAGCCGCCTTGGAGAAAGCAGGCCCGGTTGTCCTTGAACCGATCTCCCGTCTCGAAGTCACGATCCCTGGTGATTTCCAAGGCGACGTCCTCGGCGACCTCCACGCGCGACGCGGCCGGGTCTTGGGAACCGACCCCGGTGAGGACGGGTTCCAGACGATCACCGCGATGGTGCCGACCGCGAGCCTCGCCCGGTATGCAGTCGATCTCCGCGCGCTGACCGGGGGCCGAGGCCGGTTCCGGGCTGTGCATGACCACTACGACTTCAAGTAGGGATCTGCCCGGAACCAAACGGTCCCTTCCCAGCAACGAGCCCTCGCGCCAGGACCTCAGTGGGAGGAAGGCCAGGCTGCCGTCAATGTCTTCCACGCACCCTCGAGCGTCTCAGGGATGACGCGCACTCCGGCAACGGTCGTCATGAAGTTCGTGTCGCCCAGCCAGCGCGGAAGCACGTGAAGGTGCACGTGCTCGGGGATCCCCGCTCCTGCGGCCTTGCCGAGATTGGCTCCTAGGTTCACCCCGTCGGGGCGGTACCCCGCGATGATGGCATCGACCGCCGACCGGGTCGTCTCCCAAAGTTCTGCGGACTCTGCAGGCGACAGGTCGTGCAGGGGGCCGACGTGCCGCACCGGCATGACGAGGAGATGGCCGCTCGCGTAAGGGTACGCATTCAAGACCGCGACCGAGCGCTCGCCGCGCCACACGATCCCATTGTCCACAGATGGGGGGCCACTCGCCACGATCCGGCAGAACACGCACTCCGCCGTCGGCAGTGCTTCGTGCGAGGAACGGCTGCCAGCCTCAGCCTCCTTGGCGGGGGCGGTCACGGCCGCGACGTACTCCTTCCGCCAGCCCGCCCACAGTTGGCGCAATCCCTCACTCATCGAAGCACCCTCGCCTGCTCCGGACTTCCCCGAGCCTCGATCTCGGCCTGGATCATCGCCACCACCGCGTCGAGTGGAACCCCGCGCTCGGGTCGCTCCGAGCCTCGCCGGTTCAGCCCGACAGTGCCCGCTTCCACGTCGGAGCCGCCCACCACGAGGATGTAGGGGAGCTTCGCCAGCTTGGCGCGCCGCACACGGGCATTCAGTGGCTCGTCCGCACCCTCGACGGCCACCCTGATGCCGGCGCCCCGCAGCGCCTGCGCGACCAGGTCCGCATATGCCTGATGATCACCCGCCACCGGAAGCACACGCACCTGCTCGGGCATGAGCCATGTGGGAAGTGCCCCCGCGTAATGCTCGAGCAGGATCGCCATGAAGCGCTCCACCGATCCGAACAGCGCCCGATGCAACATGGCCGGCCGGCGCCGCGTGTTGTCCGGTGCCACGTAGGAGAGGTCAAAGCGTCGCGGAAGCTGGTAGTCGAGTTGCACGGTCGAGATCTGGTGATGCCTCCCGATGGCGTCCCGTGCCTGCACCGAGATCTTCGGGCCGTAGAAGGCACCACCCCCTTCGTCGGGCACGAGCGCAAGCCCCATCTCGGCAGCAACCGAGCGCAACAGCTCGGTGGCTTCTTCCCACTCTTCATCGGCCCCAACCGCCTTTTCCCCCGGCCGGGTCGAGAGCTCAAGATAGGTGTCGCTCAGACCGAACTGCTCGAGGACGTCGAGGACGAACTCGAGCACGGAGCGGATCTCAGCGGGAAGTTGCTCACGCGCGCAGAAGATGTGCGAGTCATCCATCGTCATCCCACGGACGCGGGTGAGCCCGTGCACCACCCCTGACTTTTCGTGGCGGTAGACCGTACCGAGCTCGAAGAGACGCAGTGGGAGCTCCCGGTACGAACGCTGACGGCTCTTGTACACGAGGATGTGGAATGGGCAGTTCATCGGCTTGAGGTAGTACTGCTGGCCGCCCTCGAGGTCCATCGGCGGGTACATGCCCTCGGCAAAGGACTGCAGGTGTCCGGAGGTCTCGAAGAGCTCCTTGTGGGCGATGTGCGGGGTGTAGACGAACTCGTAACCAGCAGCCGCATGACGAGCTCTGGAGTAGTCCTCCATGACCCGGCGAAGCAGACCACCGCGCGGATGGAACACCGGCAGCCCGGAACCGATCTCGTCGGGGAACGAGAACAAGTCCAGCTCGATGCCCAGCTTGCGATGGTCGCGCCGCTCGGCCTCTTCGAGGCGGTACAGGTATTCCGACAGCGCTGCTTCCGACGGCCAGGCCGTCCCGTAGATCCGTTGCAGCTGCGGTCGCCGTTCGTCGCCTCGCCAGTACGCGCCGGCTACGCGCATCAACTTGAAGTGTCCGAGGTGACCGGTGGAGGGGACATGGGGGCCACGGCACAGATCGACAAAGGCGCCGTCTGAGGGTGTCCTGGCGCCACTGCCGGCTTCGTTGCGGTAGACCGAGACCCCCCCGGCGGCAGCCTCCTTCGACGACGCGTCGAGCTCGTCGGCTCCGGCCCGTACCGCCTCGATGATCTCTTGCTTGTAGGGCTGTCCTGCAAAGAGCGCCAACGCCGCGTCAAAGGAGAGCTCTTGTCGCACGAAGGATTGGTCCTCGGCGACGATCGCCCGCATGGCCTCTTCGATCCGGGCGAGATCTTCTTCGCTGAAATGCTCTCCCCGGGGCAGCTCGAAGTCGTAGTAGAAGCCGTCGTCGATGACCGGTCCGATCGCGTAACGGGCGCCCGGCCACAGCCGGAGCACTGCCTGGGCCAGCACGTGTGCCGTCGAGTGCCGAAGGATCGCGAGCCCCTCGGCCGAAGATGCGCTCACCAACGCGACCTCGGCGCCGTCTTCGAGCGCCGTGGCGAGATCGACCACTCGACCGTCGACCACTGCTGCGATGGCCTCGCCGGAACGGTTCCGACCGTTCCTTGCGACGAGGTCCGCAGCGGTCGCTCCCCGAGACAGCGTGACGGTCGAACCGTCGGCGAGCCGAACCTCGATCGTCGCCCCGACATCCCTCTTGCCAGCCTCGCTGAGGGATGCCCCCGTCGGCGATTCCATCCCCTCGGTCACTTCTCGAGCCTCACTCCGAGCAATCGAGCCCCCGCGGCAACGGACCGGCCGCTCGCTGCAAGCTCGTCGAGCTCCTCGAGCGCCCCGACGGTATCGAGGTCGTCGTCGAGGCGTTCCCGGACAACCTGCAGTGCACGGCCGTCGTCGATCCGACTCTGCACCCTCCGCCATCGATCAAGTCGCTCGGCGGCGACCGACAGGTCGTCGGAGTCCCACTCCCAGTCGCCGCGGTAGTGGTGGCCGAGCAGCGCCAGGCGGATCGCCATCGGCACCCAGTCCTTCAGCAGATCACCCACAAACACCAGGTTCCCAAGCGATTTGGACATCTTCTCCCCGCCGAGCTCGACCAGTCCCACGTGCAACCAGTGCCGGACGAACGGCTTGCCTGTCACCGCCTCGGATTGCGCAGTCTCACACTCGTGATGGGGGAACACGAGGTCCCTGCCTCCTCCGTGGAGATCGACCGTCTCGCCCAGCTCCCGCATCGCCAGCGCCGAGCACTCGATGTGCCATCCCGGGCGGCCTGGCCCCCAGCGCGAGTCCCAGGACGGCTCGTCAGGGAGCGATCGCTGCCACAGCACGAAGTCAAGCGGATCGCGTTTGTTCGGGTCGTCGGGGTTGCCGCCGTGCTCCGCAGCCAACGCGAGCATCGAGTCGCGGTCGAGCCTGCTCAGCTTCCCGAACCCGGCGAACGTCGAGACGTCGAAATAGACCTGGTCGCCGGCCTGGTAGGCATGACCGCGCTCGAGGGCCGCACCGATCAAGGACAAGATCTTGGGGATCGCCGAGGTCGCCCGCGGCTCTGACCACACCGGGAGCAGACCCAGCGCGCTCATGTCGGCATCAAAGCGAGCCATCTCTTCGGCGGCCAGGTCGAGATAGTGCACGCCGAGCTCACGCGCCTTGCGCAGGATGTCGTCGTCGACATCGGTGACGTTACGAACGCATCGAGTCTCGACCCCGAGGTCCGCAAGCCGGCGCTGGAGGATGTCGAAGGTGAGGAACACTGCGGCATGCCCCATGTGGGCCGCGTCGTACGGCGTGATCCCGCAGGTGTAGATCGTGGTGCTCTGACCGGGGTCAAAGGGAACGACCTCCCGGCGGGCAGTGTCGTAAAGGCGCATCAGAGGCCTCCCAGCCGCAGCGTGCTGCGAACCTTGTAGCGGATGTTGATGCCGATGCACACCGCAGTAAACGCCTCGACGGGCCCGGCGTTGGCCAACGTGCCCGCATCCAGGGCGCGAAGACCCTCCACCGAGTCGACCAACGCCATGGTGGCGTCCTTGGCCCCGCGGTGGTCTGCACACACCAGCACGTCAGCCAAGAGGGCCTCGTCCAGGTCCGCAAGGTCCTCTGCCGCCAGATGGTGGAAGCTTGCGGCGACGTGGGAAGCCGGGAGCGCCGCCTGAAGCTCGCCGGCAACCGAGCCGCGCGGAGGGACGACGGCCCGTACGCTGCGGCCGATCTTGACCAGTGGTGCAGCAATGCAGACAACGACCTTGTCGGCCAGCTGCTCGGCGAGGGCCTGGGCGGTGGTCGTGACCGCGTCCCATGGTGTCGCCACCACCACGAGGTCCGCCCCCGCGGCAACTGCATTGTCCCCCCCGCGGACGTCGAGGCGAAGATCGGGCCACGAGTCGCGGATGGTCGCGGCCGCCGCCTCGGCACGCCCGGCGTCGCGGGAGCCCAGGGTCACCGCCATCCCAGCCGCGGCCAACCGGGCCCCAAGACCACGACCCTCAGGACCGGTCCCGCCGAGGATGCCAACGTGCACAGTCACTACCTTTCCACAGTCGTGGTCCTGCAGCTGGCGTCGTCGCTGCACACGGATGGCACTGCCAGCGCACTGAGCCGCGGACCTGCGTTCGTTTTCAAGCGTTCGGCGGCGAGAGTATTAGCCTTCCGGCACTGTGGGCGTCGTGGAAGGCAAACGGATCCTCGTCACCGGTGTGCTGACCGAGGCATCGCTGGCCTTCGGCGTGGCGGCGCTGGCGCAGCGTGAGGGTGCCGAAGTCGTCCTCTCGGGAGCTGGCCGGGGGCTCTCGCTTACCCGACGCATGGCCCGCAAACTGCCCGACCCAGCGGAGGTCCTCGAGATCGACGTCACTCAGCCCGACCAGCTTGCAGCCGCGGCTGAGCACCTGGCCAACAAATGGGGTCGCCTCGACGGCATCTTGCACGCCATCGGTTTCGCACCCCCGTCGTGCCTTGCCAAGGGGATGCTCGAAGCGAGCTGGGACGACGTCGCCGTCGCGCTCGAGGTTTCCGCGTATTCGCTCAAGGCTCTCGCCGCGCACTTCGCTCCGCTGCTGGAGATCGCCGGGTCCGAAGGTGGGGCGTCCGTCGTGGGTCTCGATTTCGACGCCTCGTTGGCCTGGCCCTTCTACGACTGGATGGGGGTGGCGAAGGCCGCGCTCGAGTCGTTGACCCGCTATCTCGCGCGCGATCTCGGCCCGAAGGGCATCCGTGTCAACCTCGTGGCCGCCGGCCCCGTGCGCACGATGGCAGGACGTTCGATCCCCGGGTTCGAGCGCTTCGAGGAGACTTGGGCCGCGCGCGCACCGCTGGGCTGGGACGCCACCGACTCCAATGCGGTGGCCCGGGCCTGCGTCGCACTGTTCTCGGACTGGTTCCCCATGACCACCGGTGAGATCCTCCATGTCGACGGCGGTGCCCACGCAGTCGGTGCACCTTGAGCGCTGAGCGGTGACCAAGCGCGATCGGCAACGACGCCGTCGCAAGTCCCACCGGCCGCGCTCACGGGTCGCCATCGATGCCATCAACGCCATCGACGGTCTCGATCCCCTCGTCACGGCGCTCGTCGCTGCGGCCCGAGATCCCTTGGTCACCCTCACCGAGGTCGCCGACCGCCTCGGGGCCGTCATCGCCGACCCGCACGCAGGCCAGGTCCTCGAATGGCCCAGCACTGCGATGGCCCGAGGCCGCGCCCTCGCCGCCGAACTCGACGACGAACGGGCACGAGCGCTGAGCGCGGTGCTCGGCGCACGCATTGGCCTCGACGTGCGCTACGCCTGGCTCGCGGCAGGGATGTCGCCGGACGCCAGCGGTGCCGAGGAATTCCTCGCACTGGGGCTCTCTGCGCTTCGCCGTCCGTCGACCGAGCGCCTGGGGGCCGGCGCAGGCAAGGCGACGACCAAGGACATCGAAGCGACGAAGGACATCGAAACGCTCTGGCACGACGCGACCCTCCTCATCGGGGAGCTCCAGGTGGCCAACGGCCGGATTGCTCCTGCCCTCGAGCGCCTCTCCCAGCTCTGCGAACGCGACCCCGATGACCATGGCGCACAGCATCTCCGAGCCCGTGCCCTCGAAGAGGCTGCACGCCGGACCCGGAGCTTCCCTGCCAGACAAGAACCGTGCCCGTGTGGCTCCGAGCTGGCATGGAACGCCTGCTGCCGGGCGGTCGAGCACGATCTGCTGGCGCGCTTCTCCGATCGGTCCACCCTTGCGCAGTTGCGCTCCAGCCTTCAGAACTTCGTCAGCTCGGATCCTGCTTTGACCGTCTGGCAGCAGCGTCACGTCAACCAATGGTTGACGCACTCCGGCATGAGCAGCGCTGGCCAGGGGGGCTTCGATTCGCTCTTTGCGGAAGAGGAGATCGATCCCCCCTCGAACGCGACGGCTGGAGCTCCGGCGTCAAGGCGCGCCATGCCGCTCGCCGTCGAACACTCCTGGTTCCTTGGACCTGATGGGTTCGCGCCCGACGATGTCCCTCGTCGCGACCAGCCCAGCCTGCTCCAGCGATTCGCCGACCACGCTTGCACTCCACCTGCACTCGCGGCCATCGCCCGAGACTGGTTGCGCTCTGCGCGCTTCGGGCTCTGGCAGGTCCCGGACCCGCACCCCGGGCCCGGTGTGTGGTTGACGGACCTCGTGACCCACACCAAGCTCTACGCCGCCCTCCCGAGCGAGCTCACACGCGCGCTTGCGCGCTGGAGCGTGCTGGTGGGCGGGCTGTTCCCCGTCAACGGCGCTTGGTACTGCGGTTCGGGTATGTTCGTCGTCGAACCGCCGGTCGCCGACCGCCTCACGGCCGAGGTGCTCGAGGCAGCGCGCGCCGTTCTCGTCGCCTTGGCGCACGAACGCGGGCTCAGAATCCCCCCGGGAGCGAGCCACGCCGGGCACCCGACGGACGCCCCATACGGGGTGCTGGCGACCGTGACCGAACCGATGGTGCCCGACGTCGCTCGCCTCTACCATCGGGTCGTCGGCGCATCGTTGGCGGGCCTCCTACGCAGTGCCGAGCGCCATCGGCGCCTGCTACCTCGGGCGGTGAACGCCGACGGGGATCCCCTTGAGCTCGTCACCCTCACGGTGACCCTTGCGTCCGCGCCAGCACTGCGCCGTGCAATCGCAGCCACGACCCACTCCGCGACGGGTCCCGGCCGCCCCACCCTGGTCCGGCGTCCTCGAGCGATGACGCCGCCCGAAACCTCACAACCGCGCGCAGCCGCCTCAGCCCCGCGTGCTCCGCGGGCACTCGCACCGACCCATGCGCGCGAGGACGGTTTTCACGAGTGGGTGCTTGGGACGGTGCGGTTCGAGCCGGAATCATCCGTGATCGAGGTGAACTCCAGGCAGCGACTCGAAGCTGCGATCGCTGTCGTGCGCGAGTGCGGGGCGGTCGGCGATCCGATCGTCCGCCGCAGGATCAACCCGTCGCCTCGCCTCGCGACGCCCTCCGGAACGCCCGTACTGCCACGAAGTACCTCGCCGGAAGCCGACGCCGAGTGGTGCGCGCACTGGCTGGAAGAGGAGACGTTGGCACTCGACGGTGCGACGCCGCGCCAAGCTGCCCAGACCCCCGCGGGCCGCCTCGTCCTCGAGCGCGTGCTGCGGCACTTCGAACACGACGCCGACTGTGCGACCTTGGCGGGTGAAGCGCTCATCGACGTCGCCGGGCTCCGCCATGAGCTCCAGCTGGAAGGCCCCCTTTGGGTCGAGCCGGCGTGATGGGCGGAGTCTGCCACCGCCGCACCCGTTGACCTCCGGACTCGCGCCGGTCTCGGCAGGGGGGGCCTGGAGGATCCGACGTCCCTGCAGCACCCTCACGGGCGGTTTTCGTCGTCCTCGAGGGAGGCTTGGATCAGACGCGTCACGAGGTCGCCGCTGAGCGTTGCGACCGGGAGGTGTCGAGCGCCGAGCGCCTCGGCCAGCTGAGCGGCGAGTCCCAGCGGCTGGCTTCCCTGCTCGCAGTCGAGCACGAGCGCCTCGATGCCCGCACGGCGCACCAAATCGGCCGAGGAGAGCGCGGTGCGGAGGGGATCGAGACCCTCGGGTGCCCACGTCGCCCGTCCATCGGAGATGACGACCAGCAGCGGCCGATATCCACGCGTCCGACCCGAACGCGCCAGTTCGAGACCGGCCTTGATCCCTTCACCCAGCGGCGTGGTCCCACCGATGGGGACCGACCCCAGTCGGGCGACGGCGACTTCGGTGCTCCCGGTCGGACGGAGCACAACCTCGGCACCATGACCCCTGAAGGTCACCACCGCCACCCGGTCACGCCGTTGATAGGCGTCCGCCAGCAACGCCAGGGTGGCAACCCTGGCAGCCTCCACGCGCTCGGGGGCCCCCATCGATCCGGAGGCATCCACCACCATCACCACCAGCCGGCCCACCCGCTCCTCGCGAACGCCAATGCGCAGATCATCGACTTCCACCCGCACCGGATGCACGATCGGTTTGCCCTCGAGCGCGCGGCGCGCCAGCGCAGCGGTGACCGTCGCAGCCGGATCGACCGTGCCCATCGACGAGGCGCCAGGGTGCCCCTCAGGGACCGCGACCGCGCGGACCTGGCGACCCCATCCTTTCGGCGTCGCCCCACCGTGCTGGGTTCCGCTCGCCCTACTGCCGGCACGCCGGTCCCCGGCGGTCGATCTCGAGGCGAAGAGGCTCGGTGGAATCCCTGGGAGCTCCTTCGGCCCGTTGGCCCTCGAGGGCCCCGGTTGCGACGATTCCCACGGGTCCGCCCCCCTGGGGGGCTGCACGGCCTCGTCGGGTCCGGCTCGGGCCGGCAGCGACTCGGAATGCCCGGCGCGCGATCTCCCGGGGGAGGACTTCGAATACGCCGACCCCGGTCCCTGGGGCTTCGTCAGCGACTGCCCAGCGCTCGCTAGCTCCTCGGACCTGGGTCCCTCGCCACTCGAGTCGTGGTCGCCGGCCCCGCCGCCGCCTCCCGGAGGCTCTGCGAACACTTCGTCCATCAGCGCCTCGAGCTCGTTCCGGTCCACTCCAACCCCGTCCCAGGGTCCCGAGCGCCGATGGCCCAGCGCCAACGGCGCCACCGCCCGCACCTGTGCAGACCCTGCGCGGGGCAAGCCCTCCCAGCCCGCGAGGGCACACGCTGCGCGGCAGATCACCAGATCGGCTCGCAGGCCCTGGACGCCGGCACGTGCGCACAGCTCGGAAACCTGCACATCGACGCCCGGCTCGAGCGGAACCGGCTCGCTCCTGGCAAACCGCTGCCGCATGGCCTCCTCTGCCGCTGCCCACGACGCCCGAAAGCGTTCTGGTTCCGCGTCGAAGGCAAGCCGGCGACGAACCGCCTCGGCCCTCGTTGCTGGATCCGCCGGCGCGCGCACCTCGACGGAGAGTCCGAAGCGGTCCAGGAGCTGGGGACGAAGCTCACCTTCCTCGGGATTCATCGAACCCACGAGCACGAACCGGCTCGAATGCTCGTGAGAGATGCCCTCTCGCTCAACACGGTTGACCCCGCTGACCGCGACGTCGAGCAATAGGTCGACGAGGTGATCAGGGAGGAGGTTGATCTCGTCGACGTAGAGAACTCCTCCGTGCGCCTGCGCGAGCAGCCCAGGGAGGAACCGGTGCTCACCGTCGTGCAGGACGGCCCGCAAGTCCAGCGCCCCGACCACGCGGTCCTCCGTCGCGCCGAGGGGGAGTTCGACGAAGGGAGCCGCTGACCCCAGAAGCGCCGAGAGCCCGCGCGCCGCGGTTGTTTTGGCGCTCCCTTTCTCCCCGCGCAAAAGCACCCCGCCGATGCGAGGATCGACGGCGGCGAGCACGAGGCCGAGCACCATCTCCTCGGCACCGACGAGCGCGGGAAGTGGAAAGACATCCCGCCGGTCTGCTGCCATCGTGCTCATCGCGACTCCTCCCACCCCTCAGCCTCCAACACGGCAGCCCGCAAGGTCTCGAGGGCCGCCGGCGAGGCACGCCAAAGCCCGCGGTCTGCTGCTTCGAGGAGGCGTTCGGCGATCGCCCGCAGCGCCCAAGGATTCGACCTGGCGAAGAACTTCCGGCGTTCGGGATCGCCGACGTAGGTCTGCGTCACGCGTTCGTACATCCAGTCCTCGAGGATCCCTGCGGTGGCGTCGTAACCGAAGAGGTAGTCCACGGTTGCCGCCATCTCGAACGCACCTTTGTAGCCATGGCGCTCCATCGCCATCAGCCACTTGGGGTTGAGGACTCGGCTCCGCACCACCCGAGCCGCCTCCTCCGCGAGCGAGCGGACCTTCGGCCGCTGAGGGTCGGCGGAGTCCCCGAACCACGCCTTGGGCGCACGTCCTCGCAAGGACCGAATCGCAGCGACCATGCCGCCGTGATCCTGGAGATAGTCGTCCGAGTCGAAGATGTCATGCTCCCGGTTGTCCTGGTTCTTGACCGCCACCTCGACGGCAGCCAGCCTGCGCGCCAGCGCCTCCGAGGCCGGCACCCCGACACCATCCGCTCCGTATGCCCAGGCGCTCCGGGCGAGGTACAGCGCGCCGAGGTCGGCATCGTCGTCCCAGGCCCCCGAGGAGATGACCTCGAGAATGCCGGACCCGTAGGCGCCTGGTTTCGGACCGAAGACCCTGGGCTCCTCCGGACCAGCGGCGGCGAGCGGATTGAGCTCCGGCGGCTCGTCAGCAGCACTGGCAGCCAATCGCACGGCCTCGTCGAGGAGGCGCAAGACGTGGGGAAAGGCGTCCCGGAAGAACCCCGACATCCTCAGGGTCACCTCCACCCGAGGACGGCCCAGCTCCTCGAGGTCGATCAGTTCGACCCCCTCGACCCGCTGATTCTTCGACCACACCGGCCGGACACCGATCAGCGCGAGCATCTCGGCGACATCGTCGCCACCGGTTCGCATCGCACTCGTGCCCCAGGCCACCAGGCCGACCGAGGTCGGATATCGCCCCTCTTCCGCCAAATGGCGCTCGAGCATGCGGGCCGCAAGCGCTTGTCCCACCTCCCAGGCAAGCGGAGAAGGGATGGACCGCGGATCGATCGAATAGAAGTTGCGGCCCGTCGGGAGCACATGGGCCATGCCGCGTGTCGGCGCCCCGCTGGGTCCTGGGGGAACGAAGCGACCGTCAAGCGCACGGAGCACCGAATCGATCTCCCCGGTGGTCGCCCGGAGCGCAGGCACGAGCCGCTCGCACACCCATCGCATGGCGGGGGTCAACGGAACCCCACCAGATCCTGCCGCTTCCAGGTCCCAGCCGACACGCTGGCAACGTGCGAGGCGCTGCCTCAGCTCGGCCTCCACGCGGTCGAGCTCGGCGCGACGCAAACGAGCCGTCGGTTCCAAGCCGAGCGCCCCCGCGACCTCTTCTCGGAGCGAGGGAACCGCCCCCTGAGGGCTTCGCATGATGGCGGCAACCAAGTCAAGCTCGGCCTCCTCGGTCGGGGCACGGCCCAGCACGTGGAGCCCACCGCGAATCTGCGCGTCTTTGAGCTCGCAGAGATATCCGTCGACCTCGACCAGGAGGTCGTCAAAGGTCGGGTCGTCGAAGTGCTGCGGTGGCTCGTCCGTCACGCCGGCCCACCCCAGGTCCCGGTGGATCTCGGCAGCCACGAGGGTCTCCCAGACCCGCTGACGGATCGCTGGGAGCTTCGCCGGGTCCAGTGAAGCGACCTGGGCGTGCTGGTCCAGGAGCTCCTCGAGCCGGGCGAGGGCGTCGTAGGTCTCGGCTCGGGTGAGGGGTGGTACGAGATGGTCGACGATCACCGCGTGCGCGCGCCGCTTCGCCTGCGTGCCCTCGCCGGGATCGTTCACCACGAAGGGGTACACGAGCGGCAGGTTGCCCAGCGCCATGTCCGGGGCGCACGAGGCCGAGAGCCCGACGCTCTTGCCGGGCAGCCACTCGAGCGTCCCATGCTTCCCCATGTGCACGATCGCGTGCGCACCCCAGGACTCCTCGAGCCAGCGATAGAAGGCCAGGTACTGGTGGGTCGGCGGGAGATCGGGCGAGTGATAGACGGCGACCGGGTTGTCCCCGAACCCCCGGGGGGGTTGGATCGCGACGAGCACCCCGCCCAGATCCATCCCCGGGAACACCAGCTCTTCGGTCGGTGGCGGGCCCCAAGCCTCGGCGATCTCGGAGCGGGCCCGGTCCGGGAGGCTCTGGAACCACTCGGCGTAGCGGGCAGCGCTCCAGCGGCCGGCCTCGCTCCCGCCCGCAGCAAGCGTGCCGGTGTCGTAGGAAAATCCGTCGGCCAAGGTAGCCATCAGTGCGTCCGCACTGTCAGGGATGCCTTCGACGCGGTAGCCCTGTGCCCGCATGGCGTGCAGTAGCTCGATCACCGATGCGGGGGTGTCGAGACCAACCGCGTTCCCGAGCCGGCTTCGGCGGGTCGGGTAGGCAGACAGGACCAGCGCCACCCGGCGTTCGGCTGGCCGGAGGTCACGCAGCTTCGCCATCGCCGCGGCCGTCTTGGCCACGCGCTGGGTTCGGTCGACGGCCGTTCGGTATGCGCTGACCGCGACCCCGAGGTCATCGCCGTCGTCGACCTGCTCCTTGAACGAAAACGGCACCGAGATGATGCGACCGTCGAACTCGGGGATGGCGACTGCCATGGCCACATCGATGGGCGCCATCCCCTGCGCGCTCGCAGCCCAGCGCTCTTGGGGCCCCGTCGAGCAGACGGCCTGGATCACGGGGACATCGAGCGAGGCGAGCTCGCCGGGTTCCCAGGCCTCCGCGACGCCGTCGAACCCACCGGCAGCCAGCACCGTGGTGATCACGACGCTGACCTCCAGCTCGCGAAGCAGTTCGACAACCGGCGGACGGGCACCACGGACGGCGGGCCGGAGCGAGTAGCAGTACACGCCGATCGCCTCGACCCCTGCGTCAGCGAGCGCACGGCACAGCTCCTCCACGAAGCGCGTGTTCCCCGCCACCAGGTGTGCCCGATAGAAGAGGACGGCGACCCTGGGTGCCTTCGTTGAGCCAGGCGAAGGAGGAACCTGGCAGAACACCCCATGGTCGGGCACCGGGACCGCCGGTTGATACCCGAAGTGCTGACCGCATACCTCGTCGGCTATGAAGCGCAACAGCTGTTCGATGTTCGCGGGCCCCCCGTGCACCAGGTATTCGAACGCCTTGGAGACACGGTCCACTCCCACACTGGAAGCTGCGGCAAGCTCGGCGTCGAGGTGGGCCTCGCCACCGAACGCCAGTAGGGGGACCCTCGCGGCCCGGCATGCATCGCGCAAGCGACCGAAGCCCTCCCAGGCGTTGCGACCGCCGAGGAGCCGGATGAGGACCGCGTCGACCCCTTCGAGAGACGGTGCGGCACTGGAGAGCCCGACGCGCCGGGCCCCAATTCGGGGAAAGCCTGGCGGTAGGGCCTCCAAGGCCGTGCGCAGCGCCAGCAACTCCGTGTCGGCATTCGTGAGAAAGAGGATCAACTCCGACCTTCCTCTATCAGCGCCCACAGCGCGCGCAGGTCGAGGTGGCGTTCGCAAGCATCGGCGATCAGGTCTGCGCGCGTCCTGCGCGTCGTCGCGACGTCAACGCCACTCGGAGCGAACTGCTTGCCGCGGCGACGGGCGACGAACTCGAGCATCGAGGAACGGAAGCCCGTGCATTCGAACAGGCCATGCAGGCTGGTTCCGTACACTCGACCGGCGGGGTCGACTGCTCCCTCACGTTCGTTCGCCCCACGGGCCTGCAGACAGAACCACGGCGACGTCCCCGGTATCAGGGTCACCCGGCCGTGGTGCATCTGATAGGCCTCGACCCGATGGCCAGAGAACAGGTCGACCCCCTGGCGGAGCGCAGTGTGCTTGGTCGCCTCGAAGGTCGTGGTGACACCGAGGAGCTGGAGTCCTTCGAGCGCGCTGTGCGGTGGTGCCTCGACGCCATCGGTATCGACGATGTGCGAACCGAGCATCTGGTAGCCCCCGCAGATCCCCAGCACCGTCGGACCGTCGCTGGCGCGACTAGCTCGGATGATCGCCCCGGCCAGACCCGAGTCCCGCAGCCATCCAAGGTCCGCGATCGTGGCCTTCGTGCCCGGGAGGATGATGAGGTCGGGCCGACCGAGCTCGGCGGGGTGCTCGATCCAGCGCACCTGCACCCCCGACTCGAACGCAAGGGGTTCGAGATCGGTGAAGTTCGACACCCGCGGAAAGCGAATCACCGCAACGTCGACGAGGTCGTCGGAGGCCTCGAGCGGCAGACCCTGCGCGCGCTGACCTCGACGTTGGGTTCGTGCTCGCGGTTCGCGTGCCCGGTCCAAGGTGAGCCGGTCCAAGGTGAGAGAGTCCTCGACATCGAGTACCCCGTGGTCGAGCCAGGGGAGGATCCCCAGCGTGGGAATTCCCAGACGCCGGTCGAGCTCTTCAGTCGCCGAACCGACCAGGGCTGGGTCCCCTCGAAACTTGTTGATCACAAAACCGCGAACGTTGCGCCGAAGCGCTGGCGGAAGCAGCTCGACGGTCCCAAAAAGGTGTGCGAACACCCCCCCACGATCGATGTCGCCGACGAGGATGGCCGGAATCCCCATCCGTGAGGCAAGACCGAGGTTCACGAGATCGTTCTCCAACAGGTTGATCTCCGCAGGGCTGCCCGCACCCTCGCAGAGCACCACGTCGAATCGACGACGAAGGTCCTCGAGCGCCTCGAGCACCACGTCGACCAGCTCCGCCTTGGCGGCGTGGTACTCGGCCGCCTCGAGGGTCTTCCACGGCCGACCCATCACCACCACCTGGCTCCGCGCCTCACCGGTCGGCTTGAGCAGTACCGGGTTCATCGCCGGCTCCGGCTCGACTCCCGCGGCGACTGCTTGGGCCCATTGCGCACGGCCGATCTCCGCACCCTGGCGGGTCACAGCGGCGTTGAGGGCCATGTTCTGCCCCTTGAAGGGCGCCACCCGTACCCCATGGCGGCTGAGCACGCGGCACAGGCCCAACACGACAAGGCTCTTGCCCACGTCCGAGGCCGTGCCGCACACCATCAATGCCCCACGCATCTCAGAGCCCTTCGCGCGCCAACGAACGCCAGGTGCCGGCCCTGCTTCGGTCCAGCACCGCCTCGAGGGCCTGCTCGAGCCGGGCCAGCCCGGCACCGTCGGGCACGGCGATCCGGACCGCCGAGGGCAAGCCGAAGGAAGAACAGTCGCGCACGACCACCCCTTGTGCAGCGAGTGCAGCAGCGAGCCCTGGTACGTCGTCGACGAGGACGAAGTTGGCGTCAGAAGGCCGAGCGCGGAGGCCGTAGCGAGCGAGCAACGCGACCAGATCGGCTCGTGCCGCCCGGATGGCCTCTGCCCACCTCGTGAGGTCCGCGCCCTCGAGCAAATCGCACAGCGACGCCAAGGCGAGCGTCGAGACCGCCCATCGAGCCTGCGCTCGCTTCAAGTGCCCCATAAGGTCCCCCACCCCGAGCGCCTCCCCGTCATCCCCTGGTACGACCACGTACCCGAGACGGAGCCCGGGACAGGCGAACACCTTCGTCAAGGACCCCAGGATCAACGGATCAGGTTGTCGAGCCCCGCTGTCAGCGCGCCTCGACAACCTGCTCCACCGGCCGGTTGCGAGTGGGTAGAAGGCCTCATCCCATACGTCGGCACGCTCCCCGGGACTCGCCAACGCGCCGCTCGGGTTGTGGGGGTCGGAACGAAAGCGCGGTCCAGCCGGGTCAAGGCGGCGGAGATGCCGACGGTACAGCGAGAAGTCTGGATCCTCGACCCACCCGCGACCGAGCACCGTGGCGACGAGGGCGATCGCCTCCGCACCACCATTGGTGATCAGGACGCGACGGGCATCGACACCGATCGCAGTTGCCAACGCGCGTGTCGCTCGGTCGACATCGAGGGCATCGGGGTATCGCCGAAGGACGCCACGTGCGAGGTGGGCCGTGACGATCGGAGTCGGATCGGGCGCGAACGGGTTCGCACTAAAGGAAAGGTCGAGCACCTGCGAGGGGTCCATCCCAAACGCCCGCGCAACGACCCTGCCGTTCCCGCCATGGACCTGGCGACCCACGGTGCCGCTGCTCCGACTGAGCCCGCTCATCGACGCGTTCGCACCTGGATGCCTGTGGATCGGGGACTTCCCACACGACCTCCCTCGATCGTCCTTTTCATGGCCCGGATCCCCCCCGCGAGCCCAGGAACCGCCAGCACGCCGATCAGGATCCCCACCACCGTGTTCCCCAACTCCACTGCCTCCCCGATGTCAGTGATCTGCGGTGGTCGTCCGAACCCGCAGATCGGACGCACTTCGAGGCGCCCTCGGTAGCGGCTCGACCCACCGAGCCGAACCCCAAGCGCCGCCGCGAACGCGGCCTCGACGACGCCAGCGTTCGGTGAGGGGTGACCGCGTGCTTGCCGGGTGACCGCGTGCAGGATCGCGCGAGCGCGCCAGGGCCTCGCCATCGCGACCGCCAATACAGTCAAGCGCGCCGCTGGCCACGCCATCAGGTCGTCCAGGCGCGCCGCTGCCCATCCGAATCGCCCGTACCGCCCGTCGGGATAACCCACCATGGCATCCAACGTGTTCACGCCACGATGGGCGAGGGCCCCGGACGCACCACCCACTAGACCCCACCACGCGCTCGCAACCACGGCATCGGACAGATTCTCCGCGAGCGACTCGACCACCGCTCTGGCAATGTCTGCTTCGCCGAGCTCGTCGACGTCACGACCGACGAGCGCACGGACTCGGCAGCGGGCTCGCGGGAGATCGCCCGCCTCGAGCGCACCCGCGACGTCGGTCGCGGTTTGAAAGAGCGAACGGCTCGCGCTGCAGAGCGCGACTGCCACCCCCGTCGCCCCGAGCACGCCGAGAAGGCACTCGAGTAGCTCGCCGGCTGCAGCGGCACCGACCACGCCCAAGGCGGCGTAGAGCACCCCTGCGCGGCGCTCGTCGCGCCAACAGTACCCCTCGAGCCACTCCATGGCTTGACCGAAGCGCGCCACCGGGTGCAGGGTCCGCGGGGGCTCGCCGAGCCACCGGTCGACGACCAGACCAGCTGCGACGGCCAGGGCTCGCCTGGCGACGCCGTTCACCATCGTGCGGCCGCCACGACGAGGGCGACGGTCTCGAAGACCATGCCTGCGGCGCCGAGGACGTCACCGGTGAAGCCCCCGAGACGCCGAAGCCCCAGTATCAGCACCGCGCCCCCACCCACCAGCCCTCCGATGACCGCCACCGCACCAGCCAACGGATGCCACCCGAGCATGCAGGCGAGGGCCCCAACGATGCCGATGCCACCTGCATACAGGGGCATCCGTCCACCGCTCGGGACGAAGGCGGTCGCGAGCCCCCCCCGTTCGCGATGCACGTAGCGCAGCGTCCCCAACGGGACCGCCATCAACGCCCGAGCGCCGCACCAGATGCCCGTCAGGAGCAGCACCGACGGGTGCAGGGACCCCAGCGCCGACCAGCGCAGCACCAAGGCACCCGCACCGGCACCGAGGCCGAAGGCCCCGGTGCCAGGCGACCGCATGACCTCCAGCCTGCGCTCCCTCGTCAGGTGTGCAAGCAGCCCGTCCGCTGCGTCGACCAAGCCGTCGAAGTGAAGGAGTCCCGTCAGGGCAAGGTCGGCGACCACCACGATCGCCGCAGCGATCACTGGGTCCCACGCCTGCCTGACCCCCCACCACAGCGATCCAAGCACCGCGCCGATCCCTGCGCCGACCGCGGGGAACCACAGGACATCCCCGGGCGTCGGCAGCGACGGACGTCCAAGCGGCGTGAGGAACGCCAGAGCCGCCCCAGGACCCCTGACGGCGCTGATGGCTCTACCTTCCTTTCTCAACGGGAGCTCCGGTGGGAATCACTCGCGGCGCTTGTCCTTCGAGGACTGAGAGGAGACGGCGACCTCGACGGAGCGTCCGGGAGGCCTGACGCCCACAACGGTGTCGTCCCATGGGGACTGCTCCATCA